>CAZXUC010000027.1:0-36226 GCA_964643795.1 uncultured Halobacteriales archaeon
AAGTCAAGATTCTGTGGAAATCCGTGCAATCCCAGGCCTCCCACACCACGGCCGCGGTGTCAACATGGAACCCGTGGACGACGCCGTCGCCGGACTGCGGTAAGCCGTGTGACCAAGGATTCGAAAACGCGAGACCTCGCGAGCCCCGTTGGGCTCAGCTCGAGCCGGTCCAGGGCGCATCGAAAGGCACGCCGAGCTCGTAGACGACGATGGCTCCGCGCTGCTTCTCGGTGTCGAGGGGTTCGACCGGGAAGACGAGTTGCATGGTCCCATCGTGGCGCAGGTCGAAAAGTTGCGGGCCGCGCACGACCTTCCAGTCGCCGAGGGGCAGGAATGCTTCTGCCGCTCCCGTTGCCGCGGATAGTCGCCAGATGCCGTCGTAGGGTCCGGCGGGTCCGTTTGCGAGGATGGACAACGCGCCATTGCCGTCGAGGTCGGCCAAGGCAATCTCCTGATTGGACCACCACGTGTCAATTTCGCGCACCCAGACGTCGTTTCCGTTGGCGTCGAGACGGAAGATGTGGGCGGGCCCGAGGCGTTCCCAGTCGCCGGGGAAGTGGCCGATGGTGTTCCAATCCATGCCGAAGATGTCGGCGGAGCCATCGCCGTCGACGTCGTGGACGACGAGTTGCGTGTCGCTGAGCGGGTTGGCCCACGCCGGTTGGCGCACCCAAAGCAGTTCGGATTGGTACGTGCGAAGGTTCTGGTGCACTGCGAAGATTGCCATGTGGTTGTCGGCGTACGTGTCCGCGTCGCCGTCGGGTGCATGGCGAGCCGTGAAGAGCACTTCGAGGGGCAAGACGCCGTCGAGGTCCGCCACGGTGGGAGAGACAACGATGGAGGCGGGCGTGATGCCGAAGCGTGTCGCGTCAAAAGTCCACAGGGGATCGCCATTGCGGCCGTTCAGGACGGACAGGAAGCCGCCATCGGAGGCCACGATGACCTCGTTCTTGCCGTCGCCGTCGAGGTCGGCGATGATGGGCGCGGAGTTGCCGCCGCCCCAGCATTGCTTCCACAGCGTGGAACCATCAGCTCGCAATGCGTAGAATCCGATCTCCTCCGTCTGCACGACTATCTCGAGACGGCCGTCGCCGTCGAGGTCGCCCAAGGTCGGCTTGGCATCCATGCCGGGGCTCTTGTAGCAGGCCGTCGTGCGCACATCGAATTGACGTTCGAAGACGAAATCATGGCTGTCGCTCTCGCTCGGATTGTAGCGCCATCCTGCGACGTAGGCGGCGGGGTTTGTTACGACGATGGTCGGCGCCTCTCCCGGGTTGAGGACGCCGACTGAGACGGAATTGAGGACCTTCTCGATGTGCCAAGCCCGTGGCAGCGTCGTCGGCAGCATGGCAAGCACTTCCCCGGTCAGGGCATCGAAGACGTACACTTTCGCGTCGCGGGAGAGAGCGATGAGTTCGTCAGTTCCGTCCCCGTTGATGTCGTAGGCGGTTGGCGCTGCATCGAAGGGCGAAGTCCAGTCGTCAAGGCCTGACGTCCGGGGATCGCCCAGGCCCCCTATGAGGCTGGGCTGCCAAGCGCGGGCCGTGCCGAGCGAGGATTGGGCGTCGGCGGGCACGAAGCCTGGGTTGCCGTGCGTTCCACCGGAGCAACCAGCCAGCAAGGCGAGGACCAGTGCGCTGGATGCAATGACTCCCATGGGGGCGAATGTTCGTGTCATTAAGTCTGCCTCTCGGGCTTGGCTGTGGTGGTCTTCACGATAGGGACGACATCGGGTTCAGGCGACGCCAGGGCGGCGCTTGTGCGGGTGGCACGGGCGGCGGTCGTTCGGGCGGCGGGGGTTCGGCCGGCAGGAGTCGGCGCGGGGCGCGCTTTCTGGGTCAGGGGAACGAACCGGTTGCGGACAAGGCACCAGCCGATGCGGAAGCCGTCGCCGGTGGTGATCTTGGATTCCCCCGTGCGCGGCAGGTAGTCGACCGACGTGTGCCGGATGCGCAAGTGCATGCGGGCACTGAGGGCAAAGAGCTCCGATTCCAGGGCGAATCCTTCGCTCTTGAGGGGCATGCGGCGTAGGGCGTCACTGCGGAAACCCCACAGGCCAGTGCACAGGTCGCGGACCCTGGTACCGTACAGGAGCGTCGCGCCGAGGGAGAGCATCGCGTTGCCAGCTCGGTGGAACGCGGTCATGGCTCCATCGTGGGCAATGCGGTCGCCCATGACGACATCTGCGCCGCCACTTGCAAGAAGAGCGACGACGCGGGGAATCGCATCCGGAGAGTATGTGCCGTCTGCGTCGAGCATGACTACGTAATCGCCGTGGAACGCCGAACGGGCTTCGCGGAAGGCGGCACTCTTGCCGTGGCCGTTGTCCGGCAGAACGAGGGCACCGCAGCGGCGAGCGATGGTGCGCGTCGCGTCGCGACTGTGTCCATCGAGGACGATGACTTCAGTGGTGAAGCCGGATGCGTGCAGCGCCGCAAGCGGCAGCGATAGGAGCATGGAACCGATGCCGCTTTCCTCGTTCTTGGCGGGCACGACGATCGTGACCAAGCCGGCCGTCATCACGCACCACCGTTTGCGATGTAGGCCGTCATCCGCGGCTGTTCGAAGCCCATGCCGCTGCACCAAGAACCCAGGGGCTGCCATGGGGCAGATTGCGCGAAGTCGGTCTCGGCGTCAGGCGTCTCGACATTGAGGTAGCGGTCCATGACGAGGATGACGGGGCGGCCGTTGTTGCCCATGGTCGCGACCAGGTCGCCGCGTTCCTCCTCCGATGTGAAGGCGTCGCCCTTGTACCAGACTCGTTCGGCGTCGTCGGTGAGCGCGGCCAGGACGAGCTTGGCTTGCCAGTCGCCCGTGACGATGACGGCGGCGGGGCGTGCATTTGCTTCGTCGGCGACGTCACGCAAGGCGTCGAGTTCGCATGGCGTGTAGAGGCGGTACCAGCCGCC
Organism: uncultured Halobacteriales archaeon; assembly: GCA_964643795.1. Lineage (GTDB taxonomy): Archaea > Thermoplasmatota > E2 > JACPAO01 > JAHFTW01 > JAHFTW01. Next base: position 2,910 of record CAZXUC010000027.1, read on the forward strand.
GGGGTATCCGTCCGGGGTGCCGGTGTAGATGGAACCGCCCAGCAAGATCGCAACGACGAGGGCGGGGATTGCTGCCAACAGGAGGGGGCGAGCGTGGCGCCGTGACGAGGTCGAGGGAACCGAAGCGGCTGGGGCAGCCGAGGCGGGCGAGGCGGTCGAAGTCGCTGCAGTGGGCGAAGAGATGCGGGACGGACGGTGGGACAACCATGCAAGGGCCAGCGGGCCGCCGCGGCGCGCAAGGGCTCCGGCTGCGACACCCGCGAGAGCGGCCAAGGCGATGCCGAGGAAGATGGCGGTGCGGTGGGGCAAGAATTCGCTCTGCATCGGGTTGAAGACGACGAATGGCGCGGTGGCGGCAAACAACGCCGCCGACAAATTGGCGATCGGACTCGCGATGAAGGGCAAGGCGACGAGGGCCGCGAAGGCGAGGAGAAGCATCGGCCATCCGAATGCGCGGGGGACGTCAACGTGCATCGGCATGCCGTGCTGGATGGCGACGAACGTTGTGACGATGAGCGTCGCCGCGATTGCAGCGCTCAGGCCGAGTCGCACGATTAGGTGCGGCGGTGCACGCGACAGCAAACCGATGGTGGCGCGGCCTTTTCGCGACACCAGCAAGATGACAATCGGGGCGAGCGACGCGGCGAGGATTGCGAACCCGAGCAAGACAAGGTTGCCCTGCGGGAGGTTGACGGACCCTCCGAACGTCGGCATCATGACGGCCACGCCGAGCGCCGCGCCGAGGACAGCGAGGGCTGCAGCGACGCCGCGCGTCGAGAGGGGTTGCGCGCGGGAGGCCGGCCACGGGAACAAGAGCACCGAGATGAGGAACGCCACGCCGGCGGCGGCCAGGATGGCAAGAAGCCATGGGTGGGCAAGCGCCAGGAAGAAGGCGACGGGAGCTGCCACTGCTGTCCAGCCGAGGCGGCCCGCGAGGATGCGGAGCAACGCGTACAGGAAGAATGGTACCACGGCAAGGTCGAGGGCCGTGGGACTCATCATCGTCGTGCGGAAGATCGCTTCCGGAGCAACGGCGATGGCAAGGGCTCCCACGAATGCGGCGACAGGGCCAGCGTTGCGCCACAGCAGCACGGCCATGCCGAGGATGCCGATTGCACCAAGAATAGCGGGGCCGTACAAGACGAGGTCGTACAGGTCCGTGCCAGTGTAGACCCATGCGGCGGCGAGGAACGCGTGCAAGCCGGGCGGGTAGAGTTGCGATTCTGTGTTGAGGGGGCTAAGCTCGCCCGTGCGCAGATGTTCGCGCACGAGGGCCATGTGAGTGTACGGGTCTTCGGCCGGGACGACGGGGGACGACAACGGGTCAGACAGACGCAGGACTGCGCCTAGGGCGATGGTAAGAGACACGGCGACGACGGCGACCACGGTCAGAGCCGTTGCAGCGCGGCGTTCTCGCTGGACGGAATGGAGCAGCACAACGATTCGCTGGCCTTTGCTGCACTAAGCCGATTGGGGGACAAGCCACTGGCCCGCCCGGACAAACCATACTGGTACGTGCAAGGATTACAGGACGTTGGGACAAACTGAGCAGAGCCCTTATCGTCGCCCGTGGCACACTGGGGGCATGGCGCAAAACGGGAAGCAGCGTGGACAGCATGACGGGCAACGGCACTCCGGTATCTCCGTGCTGCGTTGGAACGGTTCGCTCGACCTCGTGTTGTCGTGCGCCGTCGTCGCGCTGGCGGCTTTGGCCTACATGATGAGCTCGGACGGCTCCGCCCTGCGCGTTGCCCTCGCCCTCACTGTCCTCTTCTTCATTCCCGGCTACCTGCTCATCGAGGCCTCGGTCGGGCCTTCGGCCGAGCGGCGCGTTCGTGTCATGCGGGCGTGCGTCGCCGTGGGCCTGAGCCCAGCCATCGTCGGCTTGCTTGCCCTTGCGACCGCGATCCTCCCCGGCGGCTTCCGTCCGGCCTCCATCGTAGTGGCCGTGACCGTGGCATGTTTCGTCTTCGCTGGCCTCGCTTTCGTCCGCCGCAGCCGTGCCGACATGTTCCCCCACACCGCAAACGTCCCAATCGCGCCATGACGGGGTCGGGCCACATGGGCTGAATGAGGCCCTGAATGTCCACGCCGCTAACCAACCCGGTTGCCCGCCACCTCCTACGGGTCACCTTGTTGGGAATCGGCTGCGCCTTGGCTGTCGTCCTGCTCATGCCCCTGAGTGCGACCGCAGATTCGCCCGCGGCTGACGCGACCGAATCAAACTCGTACGACGCCACGGATTCAAGCGCGGACGACGCAACGGAACCGAGCTCGGTCAACGCGACGACCTCGAACGCCAACTTCTCCGACGTCACGCCCACCGCAGTGCTCCCATTCTTCCCGGCCGGCGCCGCCCTCGGCCTTGCCGTAATCTGTGCCCTTGTCGGCACACTGGTGTTGCTGCGACGCAGATTGTGACCGGCGGGGCCTTCCTCGCACGGCCTCCCCAACTCCCCCCTCCTTGCTCGCCCACTCCGCCCCCACTCCTCCCCTCACTCCCGCCACTACTCCTTCCTCCGCCCCGCCCCTTGGTTTCCCCCTCCGCCTTCCTCCAGATCCGCCTTCGTCCAGGTCCACAATGAACGCCAAACTCTCAACACCAAGCAAATTCATCGCAGCGACCGTCGTCCTCCTGGTCGTGGGCCTTTCGGTTTTCGCCATCACGACTGCCGGCTCCGCGCCCACCACCATCGAAGTCACGTTCTCGCCCGATGGCAAAGGAATCACTGTCACATCGAACGAGGACATCGCTAGCGTCTTCATCGAGATGTGCGGCAAGACGCATCGCCACTCCGACCTGGACGGACGATTCTTCACGCACGCGGAAACGCAACGTATCTCGAGCGTCGTCGTGGCGAGCGGAGATCATGTCGGCGAACGCTTCGATAACCCAAGCGTGCGATGTTCGTCAGCGCCCGCGATGTGCCCCATGACGACCGGCTGTCCTCGGCCCCGAGCCGGTTGAACGAATCTTGTCCGAGCGCCTGTGTCCCTGACCCGTTAACTCGCGCCGGGCCGACATGTCCGGGTAGGCGCCCGCATGACACATAGCCCCCTCCCACGACGTACCCTCACTATCGCGACTGGATTCCTGCTGGTGACGGGCGTGCTGGCTTTCTCCGCTGCGGCGACTCCGGCGGACGGAATCACCGTCGATTTCACTGCCGATGACATGGGCTTCACGGTGACTTCGAACAAAGACATCTCAAACGTCATCGTCGAGTTCTGCACCGGCATTCCCCACAAGGATGATGGGCTGAGCGGCCTCACGTTCGTCCACACCGAGACGCAGCTCATCGTCGGCGTCTGGGTGAAGAGCGGAAGCAACGGCATCGACGGCGACGCGCCTTCCGGGGCAGGACAACGATTCGATAACGCCGGCGTCGATTGCAATCCGACGCCAACCCCAACGCCGACGCCCACGCCGCCTGCGACGCCCACGCCGCCTCCGACGGCCACGCCGACTCCGACTCCGCCAGTGATTCCGACTCCCCCGCAGTGCCCGGCCGGCGACGCCCGCATGACCGGTTACTCGTACCTGATTGACGGCGTGCCGCACGCGGACCTGACGAACAACGTCGACGAAGGCGACCATGTCCAAGTGGACTTCGTCATCGCGCCGGGCTGTGAGGACATCCGGCTGTCGCTGGTCTCTTACAAGGCTCCGGGCCCGACGTTCGACGTGAACACGGCGCACCTGCAGACGGTCCATGGCGCCGAGACCGGCTCCTTCGACGCCGGCGCCCATACGATGGACGTCGACATCCCGAGCTGCAATTTCCAGGTCGACTTTGTCTTCGGCGCCGTGATCCAGCAACTCGGCCCGGCGGGCTCCAACAACTTTTATGGCGACCAGGGCCGGCTGATCGATGCGGACAATGGTGGGGACTCCACCTGCGCCCCGCCGACGCCGATGCCGACCCCGGCGGAGACTCCGACGCCCACGCCACCTCCCACGCCTTCGCCCGTCATGCACACAATCTGCCATGCGACGGGCTCGGCCAGCAATCCCTTCGTGGTAATCACGATCTCCGTCGAGGGCGTCTACAACGGACACTTGGGCGCCGGGCACCAAGACGGCGATGACATCATCCCGCCGTTCACCTACGACCTTGTCGTCTATTCCCAAAACTGGAACGCCCAGGGCCAAGCGACCTTCGCAAACGACTGCGAACTCGTCACTCCGACGCCAACGCCGACTCCGACGGAGACGCCGACGCCAACTCCGGCCGATAACTCGACACCGACGGTGCCTCCGACGCCGCCGAGCACCAACGAATCGACGCCGACTGAGATTGCGCCGCCGTCGACTGCGCCGGCGCCCCCGACGACGTCGATCCCGGTGTTCCCGTCGGGAATGAGTCTCATTCTCGGTGTCGCCGGAGCCCTCGGCGGGGCCTTCCTGATGTTCCGCCGGCGGTTGTGAGGCGACTGAGACCAGCCAACCTCGCTAGTGGTGGTCCTCCCCCTTCACCACCTCGTTCCTTCGCCCCCTCCTTCCTTCACCCCTCGTACCTTTCACTCACCGTGCCCTGACCGTCCCCTGGGGGGTGGCGGTCCGGGACGGATCCCATTTCAACGGTCCACGGTCCAGTCAATCCGGCGAATTGTCCCCGAAGCGACATGTGCGGCCGTGGCGACATCATGAATGCATGCCGCCGAACGACACCACACCGCAACCCGGCGTAGGACGAGCCTACCTCGGCCTGGCGTTGCTGGGGTGGGGCCTCTCAATCCTCCTAGGCGTGACGCCGCACGAAGACCGATTCATCGGGGCAGGCCTGGGCGCATTTGGTTTCGCCTTGCTCGCCACGGCGCCGCGCCTACCGGAATTCCGACGACTGCCTGCCCCACTCGTGGCCGGCGCTGGTTTGGCCGTGGTGGCCGCCGTCCTCGGATACAATGCCGCTTTCAGCGCCGCGTTCGACTTGCCTAAGCTCACCCTGCTGTTGCTGGGCGTGGCACTCGTTGCCGCAGCTCCGTTCCTCGCTCGCCGCTTTACTGTAGGTCGAAACGGTCGCAGCGTCACGGTGGCGTCAATCGTCGTCGGCCTCCTCGCTGTCTTGGGGGCGCCGCTTGCCGTTTGGACACTCCAAGCCGTCACGAAAGACATCGTCGGGACGACGCCGATCGAGGCCTTCGTCCGCTTTGCGCTGCTCATCCCCCTCGGCGGCTTCCTGCACGCCATTGGATTCCACCCTCAAATCGAGGGCCAGACGGTCACCTACGCAACACGTGCTGGCCCGCTTGCACTCGAAGTGGGCGCCGCCTGTTCGGGTGTGCAAGCGATGGCCTTGTTCGCCGGCGTCCTCGCCCTCTACCTGATTGCCGAACGCCCCGGTGGCCGGCGCCTGCTGCTCTGGTCCTGCATCGGCCTGGCAGGGGTCTATGTGGCGAACCTGCTGCGCCTGGCCGTACTGTTCCTCGTCGGCTACCAATGGGGCCCCGAAGCCCTCATTCGCGTCCACGCCCAGGCGGGCTGGATTTTCTTCGTCGCTTGGGCCCTGGTTTTTGCTCGCCTCGTACCCAAACGCTTGCCTCGTTCCCTCCTGTCAAACCCGCCTTCCGCCACATGAACGGCTAGAGGCAACCGTCCCCGAGGATTTGTCCCTGGGAGTATTAGAGCGCGGAAGACCGGATGATAGAGGAGGAATGTCGAACTTGAACGATCCAAAACCCCGCCACGCCTGTGTGCAGTTCGCCGATCCCACGGCACCCGCAGGCATGGAAGTCTCGGCCAAGGCGTTCCTCAAGGAATGCCGCCAGTCGGCCTTGACGCGTTTTCGCAGCCGTCATGACGCCCGCATCGGGTGCCGGACCATCGAGCACCCCGTGCCTCCCAAGCCAGGCAACAAGGATTCCACCGGCATGATCGTCGCCCACGTCAGCCCAGCGGTGTGCTGGGTCTGGGAGACGAATGCCACGGGCAGCCCGAGCGAGAAGCGCGCCCACGTCGAAAAGCAGATTCACCTCGCCCTCGAGGACCTCGCCGAGCAGGACATGCACGGCTACCTCGCAGTCACCGACGCACAATGTGAACTCTACGGACCGGACCTTGTCCAACTGGTAAACGAAGCCCTCGACCGCACCAGCTTCAGTGCCCTCGGCCGACACGCCGACGCCCACTGGGAAGGCACCCTAGTTGAACGCGTCAGGCCACCGTACCTCGTGCTTGCCGTGAGCATCGGATTCGAGGAGCCAGTCGATGGGAAGACCGTCGCCGATGGACGGACCCGACGCCGCAAGACGGGCGAACCATAGGCCGCTCGAGAAGGGTAGGGCCCGAGGCTCGGTAGAATTGGTTTGCTGCAATTGCGCTCAAGACGGTCACCGGCACGCAGAGAGCCGCGTCGTCGGCCAGCTTCGGCCTTCACGCGGAGGACGCGGAGCAACGCGGAATTCGACTCCGCGGGTTTCCGCGTTCTCCGCGTGATCGGCATGGTGCCCGGCGCGTCGAGGTCAAAGCTCTGTGAATGTCTGTGAAATCCCAAGCCTCCCACACTTGGCGCGACGGCTCAACGCGACTCGGCACGAGCAAATGCGTCCGCCTCTAGGCGACGTTTGGAGCCGACGCCACGTCGATATCCTCGTCTGCACCGCGCGCTACGACCGGCTTGGCCGTTGTTGCCGTCGCTGGGAATCCAATCGTGATGTTCGGCGCCAAGGCGCGCACGGCCGAGATTACAGCCTGATGCAGCGACGTCGTAAGCGACTCCATGACGTTGCGCGTGATGGCATCCGCAAGGGATTCGACGGGCGCCGCGACGGCCTCTGCCGTGACTGGCTCGGCGGTCGATGGGGTTTGCCCTCCGACAGGGATGACGGCGGGGCGCAGGTAGATGGGTGTGACCGCGGGATTTGGGGCAGATTCGAAGAGACCGGGGATGGATTCAACGGGAATCGCGGCGGATTCGGCGGGACTCTGGACGGATTCAACGGGAATGACGGCGGATTGGACGACCTCAACGGTCGCGCTTGCGGATCGTGCAACGGGAGTGAAGCGGCTGGATGACTCGAGGACCGGATTGTCGTGGTGGGCCCCGGTTTGTTCCCAGTCTTGAACCGTGTGGCCTCCGCGTTCGCCCGCCGGACGTGAGCGGGCACTAGGGCTGGACTGCTGGGATGCGTCGGGAATCGTGGGATTCGTCATGGGTGCACGGTGCTTGGCGACAAGCGTGGCTTGCTTGGCATGCGCAGGATAAGGAAGTTCTGGGACACGAACAGGCAACGGCACACGCACGCGGCGGGTTGCAGCAGGGCGAACCCCCCACATGTTCGTCGTGCGCCCTGCGTAAGTACACCACGTCGTTCGCGAGCAATACAGCCGCAAGCCACCGGGATGGCGCGGCATTGGAGCTGAACCCCATGCAAGAACAGACCACAAAGGAACAAGCCACGCAGGTCCGCCGCTCGAACCCCATCCGCATCGTCGACTCGTCGCGCATTGCGACGGCCAACGCTGATGCCTTGCGCGACGTCCACATGAGCCTGGTTCGCGCCGAACAGAACCTGTACAACCTCGTGCAGGCAAGCCACGCGGCCAACGCAGCAAACGGGACCCCGATTGCCTCAGCCGGCTTCGGCTACGCAACGCCGCCGTCGCTCGCCGCGAACTTTGTCTCCCCGTACGCGACGCAATTCGCTGGCGCGGCACCCGAGTTCGCCCCCGCGTCTGCGGGTTTCGTCCCGGCCGCAGGCTTGGCTTGGCCCGCGGGCGCCGCCAGCGCCGCAGCATGGGCTAGCCGCACTCTCGCTTGCGACGTCGCAGATGAAGGCACGCAGTTCGTTTGCGTAATCGACCTGCCCGGCGTCACCGCCGACCAAATCGAGGTCTTGTGCTCCGAGCAGGCCGTGTCAATCTACGCGTCCCGCGAATCGGAAGCAGACGTGGCAAGCCTCGTCCAAGCCGAACGCAGCAACACGACGCAGCAGCGCACCATCGCGTTGCCAAACGCCATCCAACCTGGCGCCGTCAAGGCGACGATCAGCAACGGCACCTTGACCATCGTGTTGCCCAAGGTGCAACCGACGGCCGGACCCCGCCGCATCAAGGTCCAGGGTTAGATTCCCAACTGGCCTCGGAACCGTCTCGATTTCTCCACCTTTTCCACATATCTTTCTTTGTTGCAGTCCTGCAATGCGTAGAACGACGCCCGACTGCCTACCGAGGATTCCGGGAATTACTGGGAGCCTATTGTTGCCCGCACGCCCTGTGAAACGGGAATTACGGGGATTTCGGGAAACGACTGGTCCAAGTCTTCCCGTAATTCCCGTTTCGGCGGTGCGCAAATCTCGGCGGCTCCCGCTTTCGAATCCCCCGGCCACATGGCTTACCGCAGTTCGCCGGCGGCGTCGTCCACAGGTTCGAGGTTCATACCGCGGCCGTGGTGTGGGAGGCCTGGGATTGCACGGATTTCCACAGAATCTTCACCTCGACCCTGCCGCGAGGACCATTTCGTATCCCTGGTGTCTGTGAAATCACCCGCCTCCCTTTCTTCAGCCGGTGTGACTGCGGCGCGCGGCGCCACCATCTTCGCCAACTCGATTGAACATCTTGCGGCCGCCTACGCCCAGTCGCAGAACGCGCAGAAACCGCAGAACCACGGTTCTGTGCGTTCTGCGATTTCTGCGACCGGTTGGGCGGGTTCTGCGATGGGTCATTGCGTGAACCTCCGCGGCCGTTGACTTAGCCGGCGAAAGTCGGCTCCATTCACAGATTGATTCGAACGCGGCGCGCCCTTGGACGACTGCATTGCTTGAAGCAGCGGGACCGGTCGCAGATTGCAATGCACGAGGCGACCGCAAGGGTCTGTGACATCTGCGGCATCTGTGGAAAGGGCGTAACTTGGCGCATGGCTTGCGTCCGGTGCCGGTTCTAGACGCCAAGGGCCAGCCGGACGAAGTCGCGCACACCTGGCCCCATGCCGACCATGATGATGCTGAACTTGACGAGGCCGATGAGGGCCGGTCGGTCGCGGGCGTCGTCTTTGGAATAGATGTCAATGGCGGCCACTACGAGCAGGCTGAGCGCGAACTTGAGTGGCACAAAGGCGAGGAACGTGGGATACGTGGCGCCGAATTCCCAGCCGTGGCCGACGGCAAAGTCGCGGAACGAGTCGATGACCCGGGCGGAGAGGACGTGTTTCTCTTCGTAGCCTGCCATGTCGATGCCGAGTGCCGTTGCAAATCCGTCCAGGCCTTGGCTGAAGACGAGGAGCAGGTTGACGGGTCGCATGAAGACGTTGTCCGCGAGGGCGCGCGGAATCATGAGGCAGGCAAACACGACGAGAAGCACCAAGGCCCCCGCCAGGGCCGGCGCCCAGAATAGGGCGGACGGCATGGCGTTGTCGGCGACTCGCGTCCAAGGGTCGCGCACGAAACTAATGGCGTAAGCGATGGTCAGCAGGAACCAACCCAGGCTGAGGATGAGGACCGTGTCGCCGCCGTCGATGCGGCCGACGTGCAGCGCGCGCGCCCGTGCCAGCAGGAAGGTTACGGCCGCGAAGCCGGCGACCCAGAGCGGGTTGACGTAGTGCGTGATTTGGTCCCACGGCTTGAGCCAAAACGCCGTGTAGAGTAGGACGAGCGCTACGTGCGAAATCCACAGCAGGCGCAGGCCCTGGTTCAGCGTCGTGCGTTCGGCGAGGCGGCCGAGCTCCATACCCATGACGTAGGCTAGGATGCCGAAGGCGGCGAAGACGAGGTAGATGATGGGCGTGATGAAGAAGTACTGCAGCGGCGTCGCGAAGAGGCCCGCGTCCTCCAGGACGTGAGCGACGGAACCCGTCACGACCCAGGCCGTGGCGCCGATGACGACGCGTTGCCGCATGGGCTCATTGTAGCGGCGCAGCATCTGTGCCGCGCCCAGGATGCACAAACCGAGCAGCGCGGCCCATGACAGCGTGTTGAAGATATTGTAGCCGGATTGGGCCCGGATGCCGTCGTGGGTGAGAGAATCATAGTTCTCCGCGTCGGCCTTGATGGGTCCCCAATAGTACTGCCAGACGAGTTTGTCATACACGTGCAGGGGTTCGCCAGCGGCGTTGTCGATGCCGACCACGATGCCCAAGAGCAGCGGGATGCCGATGAGCAGTGCTGGGGCAGTGTACCAGGGCAAGCGGTCGAGGAGGTCGCCGCGCGGGACTTCGGCATTCGTGTCGGTCATGGCGGCCTGTCCGGTGGCATTCGACACGGCCTGTTCCTGATAGCCGTTTTGGGTCGACCTGGGCTCCTGGTAGGTCGGATGCGCGGCCTTTCTTGGGTCGTTTCAAAGGCCAAGGCTAAGCCGCAAAAGCGTGAACTACGGCCGCCAAGTGGGCCGCTCGTGCGCCAGTTGGACCGGACCGACGCCTTGCTGGCGACGCTGATTCTCATCTGGGGCACCGCGTTCCCCGGCCTCAAGGTCCTCGGCGAAGTCCTCGACCCGTACCAGATGACCTGGTTCCGCTACGCGCCCTTCCCGGTCCTGTATGGCATCTGGCTCGCAACGAACCGACGCCGCTTCTTCGCGCAAGTCACGGGGAAACATTGGATGCTCATGGCGGCCCTGGGCGCGTTGGCCGTCATCGGGTACCATTTCCCGTTGAATTGGGGTCTGCACGATTCCGGCGACGGCGTAGCGGTCACGGCGGCGACCGGCGCAATTCTTGTCGCCACCTCTCCGCTCTGGACACTTCTCATCTCGGCGGCCACCGGGCACGAACGGCTCAACCTCGCCGCCCTAATCGGCTCCTTGGTGGCCTTCGTCGGCGTCCTCGTGGTCGTCTTCCTCGGCCGCGGCCACGTCGAGTTCGTGCTTGCCCGAAAGGCCCTGATTGTCTTGCTCGCACCATTGTGCTGGGCGACGTACAGCATCTACAGCCGCCCACTTATCCAACGCTACGGCGGCCTCTTCGTGACGGGCGTTACGATGTCGCTTGGCACGCTGATGCTGTTGCCGCTTGGCATTGCGTACGGGACTGCACCGTTGACAGCCCTGGAACCACGCCACTGGGCTTGGTTGCTTTTCCTGGCCATCTTGTCCACGGCACTTGGATACGCCATGTGGAACCACGCGTTGAAATCACGCTCGGCCAGCGAGGTCGCAGTGTACGTGTACTTCAACCCGGTCGTCGCGACCTTTGTCGGTTGGCTCTTCCTGCGCGAGGAAGTCACCGCATGGTTCCTCGCCGGCTCTGCGCTCGTCATGGCGGGAGTCATCCTCGTCAATCGCGCCCGCGTCCAAGCCGCACAGGCCGGGCCCCCGCTGCCGGGCGGCGTCGTTGCGAAGCCTTAACGAAGCGTCGCCGCTCGCTGCGGCGTGGCCGGGATTGCCCTGCAAGATGTCGAGGCGGCGTGGCGCGTCGTGAAGGACCAGGTGCGCCACACGCCCGTCAAACGTTCCTCGAGTCTGAGCAGCATGACGGGCGGCGAGGTCTACCTCAAGCTCGAGAACTTCCAGCGCACTGGATCCTTCAAGGTGCGCGGCGCCCTCAACCGAATCCACCACTTGACGGCCGCCGAGCGCAAGGCGGGCGTCGTGGCGGCAAGCGCCGGTAACCACGCGCAAGGCGTCGCCTACGCGGCGACGAAGTCGGGCGTCAAGTCGACGATCTTCATGCCGGAAGATGCAAGCCTCGCCAAGGTCGCGGCCACGCGTGGATACGGAGCGGGCGTTCGGCTCGCGGGCAAGGACTATCAGGAAGCGTACGAGCACGCCCTCGCCCACCAAGCAGCGTCGGGCGCCGTCTTCGTGCACGCCTTCGAGGATCAGCTCGTCATGGCAGGACAAGGCACCTTGGGCCTTGAGATGCACCAAGACGTCGCCAAACTCGACACGGTCCTCGTGCCCATCGGCGGCGGCGGGCTCATCGCCGGCATCGCGACTGCCCTCAAAGGCCTGAACCCCAAGATCCGCGTCATCGGCGTCCAAGCCGAAGGAGCTAGCACCATCGCACCCAGCCTGGAAAAGGGCGTCGCGGTAACACTCGACGCCGTGAACACGATGGCCGACGGCATCGCCGTGCGCAAGACCAGCGCAGTCACCCTACCAATCATCCGCAAGTTGGTTGACGAAGTCGTCACCGTCTCGGAAGCGGAGATTGCAAGCGCAATCCTCTTCCTGTTGGAGCGCGCCAAATCCGTCGTCGAAGGCGCGGGGGCCGTGAGCCTGGCTGCCGCCATGCACGGCAAAGTCAACCTCAAAGGGCGCACCGCTTGCGCGGTCATCTCGGGCGGCAACATCGACATGAACCTCATCGGACGCATCATGCAGCGCGGCCTCGTCAAGGAAGGTCGCATTGCGGTGGTCGAGACGACCATCTCCGACCGACCGGGCAGCCTCGCGAAGTTCCTGGAACTCCTCGGCAAGAACAAGGCCTCCGTCATCGACTTGCACCACGACCGCGACCGCGCCGACCTGCCGCTCAACCGGACCGGCCTCGAGGTGCACGTCGAGACGCGGGGGACTGAGCACATCGCCCAACTGCAACGCGTCTTGCGGGAAGCAGGATACGAAGTACGCATCGGGTCCGGCTCGTCAGCTTAGCAATCCACGTCCCCAGTGGGTGTCGTTCACGCCCGCCGACCTACGCTCCTAGCGCCGGACCATCGCCGCCAGGTCCCACGCCGGCCGCAGACGCGGATACGCTCCACGGGCAGCCTGGACCGCGCCCCATCCCAGTTGGACGAGGCCCACGAGCAACACGAGCGAGATGATGACGCCGACGATGGAACGGAATGCTTCGGCCTCCGATACGCGCAGAAAGAACCCCGTCAGACCCAGAAGAAACCACAATCCTATGACGAGCATGCCAGACTGCCAGGCATGGTAGCGCGTCAACCGGTCATCGGGGCGCAGGAGCACGGGCACGAACGACAGCCCAGGCACCGGAATGTAGCCAATCCACGCCACACCACGCCCGTCCATGGCTCCCCAGGCGCCCCGTCCTGCGTAAAGGTTGCCTTCCGTTTCCTCCGTCGTAAGTCGCCCACGTCGCCGTCCGCCACTCCCGTCGCAGTCCGTCGGCGTCCGTGGCCGTCCGTCGCCGTCCGTCGCCGTCCGTGCCTGTCCACCGCCGCCACGCCTCGACCATCCGCCTCTGCAACGCTTATGCCATTGCGCCCAATGGCGGCGACCATGCAACTCAGCAAGGACCTCCAGGCACGCCTTGAAGACACGGCGCGGCAACTCGTAGCAGACCAGCGCGGCATCCTCGCCGCAGACGAATCGACTGGCACGGTCGCCAAGCGATTCGAATCCGTGGGCGTCGAGAACACGGAGACCAACCGGCGCGACTACCGCCATCTGCTTTTCACGAGTCCCGACGTCGCGAAGGCGATTAGCGGCGTCATCCTCTACGACGAGACGCTGCGGCAGAAGGCACCGGACGGGACTCCGCTGGCCCAAGTCCTGACGAAGCAAGGCATCCTCCCCGGCATCAAAGTCGACACGGGCGCCAAGGACATGGCGGGATACCCTGGAGAAAAGATTACCGAGGGACTCGACGGCTTGCGTGAGCGGCTCGCGGATTACGTCAAATTGGGCGCACGATTCACCAAGTGGCGTGCCGTCGTCACCATCGGACGCAACGCAGCCGTGAAGTTGCCGACGCCGGCGAACCTGCACGCCAACGCGCATGCACTTGCTCGTTACGCGGCCCTCGCGCAAGAAGCCGGGCTCGTCCCAATTGTTGAACCCGAAGTCCTCATGGATGGCGACAACACGATCGACGTATGCGAAGCCGCCACGATTGCCGCGTTGCGTGAGACGTTCCAAGAACTCAAGACGATGGGAGTCCACCTATCGGGCATCCTGCTCAAACCGAACATGGTCATCTCCGGCAAGAAATCGCCGACGCAGACCTCGGCTAGGGAAGTCGCCGAACGGACCGTGCGCTTGCTACGCGCCAACGTGCCAGCCGCCGTCCCCGGCATCGTCTTCCTTTCAGGAGGCCAGTCGCCCCAACAGGCGACGGAGCACTTGCGCATCATGAACACCCTCGGCCCGCACCCATGGAAATTGAGTTTCAGTTACGGCCGCGCCCTCCAGGACGCGGCGCTCAAGGCATGGGCCGGAAAGGCTGCCAACGTCAAGACGGCGCAAGCAGCGTTGCAACGGGCAGCCCTGGCCAACTCCGCAGCGACGATGGGGAAAAGTCTGGCGGAGATTAAGGCGTAGGCCTCGGCCAGGACATCGGCAGGCTTCGTCTTCGGCTGCTCCTGGGCTTCGCCTCCGATCTTTTCCGCAGATTTCGCAGATTTCGCAGAACTTGAATCGATGCGAGGCCACAGGATCTGTGGCATCTGCGAAATCTGCGGAAACGGCGTGGTGCCCTTCCACGCGCACCAGCAATGCGGCAAGCCAAGCGCGCGCCGCGTTCGAGTCAAACTTCGAATGGAGCCGACTTCCGCTTGCGGCGTCGGAGGCAGCGGAGGTTCGCGCAACGACCGGTCGCAGAACCGGCCCGACCGGTCGCAGAAATCGCAGAACGCACAGAACCGTGGTTCTGCGGTTTCTGCGCGTTCTGCGACTGGGCGTAGGCGGCCGCGAAAGGTTCAATCGTGTCGGCGAGGAGGGCGGCGCCGCGCGCCGCAGTCACACCGGCCGAAGAAAGGGAGGCCTGGGATTTCACAGACACCAGGGATACGAAATGGTCCTCATGCCACGGTCGAGGTCAAAATTCTGTGGAAATCCGTGCAATCCCAGGCCTCCCACACCACGGCCGCGGCGTCAACCTGAAACCCGTGGACGACGCCGGCGGCGGACTGCAGTAATCCATGTTGAGGCGAGCTTCCGACACGCGCGCCGTCGCGCAACCGGATTGCAGGAACGCCTTGGCGCACAAGAGTCGGGCGTCCTGCGCGATTTGCGTAATCTGCCGAAACGTAAGGTTGGCGCCCAGAACAAACCTGATAGTCTCCCCGCTGGTGGCCGACGCGTGGCGGCAGACCGTCCCTCCGTGGACCAGTACTTCATGGACATGACGCACCTCGTGAAGGCGCGCGGCACATGCCCTCGCCGCCAAGTGGGTGCCGTCATCGTGAAGGACAAACGCGTCCTCACCACGGGCTACAACGGCGCGCCACGCAACTTCCCGCACCCCATCGACGTCGGATGCTTGCGCGACGAACTCCAGGTCCCGAAGGGCATGCTTGCCGACATCTGTCCCTGCCTGCACGCGGAGCAGAACGCCATCCTACAGGCGGCGACGACGGGCGTCAGCATCGAGGGCGCCGACCTGTTCTGCACGACGCAGCCCTGCACCCAGTGCAGTCGGATGCTTGCCAACTGCGGCATCAAGCGTGTCGTCTTCGAGGAGGAGTACCCAGACCCGCTTGCGACCGGGATTCTCACGACCTCGGGCGTCGAGATGTGGAAGTGGGACCCCGCCCGCAAGGTCGCGGCGAAGATCAAAGGCAACACGTTCGAGCAGGCGCAAGATGCGCTCCGGAAGAAGTGGCGCGACGGGACGCTCCAAGCCCAACCTCGACCCGGTGCCGTCCTCGCAGGCGCGCCGCTGCCAATGGCCAGTCCAGAGGCCACCGCGGAGACGGTTCGCCGCGCGGCGACGCCGACGCTTGCAGCCGCAACGCGCCTGGCGCCTCAGCCCGACTCCACTTACTCACCGGGCGATGATGAGCCGGCCGAGCCGTCGTTCCCGAAGGCCAAAGGCGTTCGTGACTTGCGTGACGACCCGCACCGCGAAGAGCTCATCCGCCGCATGGCGCGGGAGAAGGCGGAACGGCGCAGACAGGCGGCCGAAGACACACGGCGCTGAAGCCGCGGCGCCAGGTAAGGCCGGGACGACGCAAGCCGAACGGAGGCGGACGCAGGATGGCGCGCTCAGGGGGAGCGGGCCAGTTTGGCCAGGAGTTGCGTGACTTTGCTGCGGAAGGCTTCGAGCGTCGAATCGTTGACGACCATTTCGTCCGCGAGGGCGATGGTGCGCGCGATACCCCAATTCATCTCGCGTTCGTCGCGGGCGCGCAGCACCATCTCGTCGGTGGAGTCGTCGGCCCTCGCGCGCCTCACCATGCGTTCGAAGCGGTGGTCCGGGTCAGTGTGGATGGCGACTAGGGTGAAGTCGTGGCCGAGTTCGCGGCGGAACGTCTCGACTTCCTCGATGTTGCGGATTCCGTCGATGAGGACGACGAAGTCGGCGTCGGAACGAGCTAATTCCCGTACCCGTGCTGCCGTCCGGACCGCCCAGACGTCCTTGCCACTCGATTCGCGCATCGCGTTCGCCACGGTCCCGACGTTCGTCGCGTCGCGGGGCAAGCCGCGGCGTTCGACTTCCTCCCAAATCAAGTCCCCCATGCGGACTACGGGGATGCCTTTCGCCTTCGCGACTTCCATGGCTTCCGACTTGCCCGACCCTGGCATGCCGGTGAAGCCGATGACGCGCACGATGCGGCGAATCACCGGGGCCTCATAACGACGGAGGTCGAGAACGTGTACGCCGGGCTTGCGTCCGGTGCCGTCCGATTGCGTCCGGTATCGTCCCTAAGCGAGCACGTCGGGCAGATATTCGACCCTGGCTCGTACACTGCCGAGGAACGCCTTGGGTTCCTGGTCGTTGGTCTTGCTCAGGCAGAGCCAAAATTCCCAATGGCTTTTCTCTTGCGCCGTTTCGTTGGGGACTTTCACCTTGAATGCGAGGAACAACTCGGTCCCGAGGTAGTCTCGGTCCGTCCAGTCGGTCGTCGCGCGCAGGACTCCTGTGCCGTTCGGCGTCGTGTCCACAGGCGCACGGCCGCCAGTTACCCCCGCGATGCATAGGCTCGGCGGTGCCGTGGTGTTGGTCGGCGCCGTGGCTGCAACGGTCCGTGCGTCGGCGCCGCCGGCTAACCCTTCTTCTGTCCGAAGACCAACGGCTGGGCTCCGCGTGCAGCAAAGTTGGGTGGGCCCGCGGCGGGCGGCGCAGCTGTGGCGGGGACGGACCCGGGCTTGGGGGCCTGGCCGGGGAGAGTCAGTTGGTCGATGTTCGGAGGTACGCCCATGATGCTGTAGCCGCCGTCCACGTAGAGAATCTGTCCCGTGACGCCGGAGCCGAGGTCGGAGAGGAGGAACAAGGCGGCTTTCGCGACGTCCTGCTGCGACACGTTGCGCCCCAACGGTGCAGAGTGCTTCATCCAGTCGAGGATCATGTCGAACCCCGGGACGCCTGAGGCGGCGAGCGTACGGATGGGTCCAGCAGAGATTGCGTTGACGCGGACGCCCTTCTCGCGGCCACATGTGAACGACAACTCGCGAGTCAGTTCCTGGAGTGCCGCCTTCGCCGCGGACATCACGCGGTACCCGGGCACGAAACGGTCGGCGCCGAGGTACGTGAGGCTGACGATGGCGCCGTCGCGGTTCATGTTCGGCATGGCGTGGCGCGTGAGGCGGACCAGGCTGTACGCGGAGATTCCTAGCGCCGTGTTCCAGTCGGCCT
This sequence comes from uncultured Halobacteriales archaeon, assembly GCA_964643795.1. Lineage (GTDB taxonomy): Archaea > Thermoplasmatota > E2 > JACPAO01 > JAHFTW01 > JAHFTW01. The sequence goes on from CAZXUC010000027.1 coordinate 20,327, forward strand.
CCGTCGTCTTGACCACCTCGTCCTGCAGCGCGGTGGCGGGGGCGAAAGCGATGCAGTGGACCATCATGTCGAACCCGCGGCCCGCGGCCGCGGGTTCCACCGAGCCCACTGGCGAGGACGAGCCTGAAGCCTTCGCGTTGGCTTCCACGAAGAACTTCGCCACTGACTCCTCGATGGCCGCGTCGCACTCGTAGAACCCCTCAATCCACGGTTGGTCCTTGAATAATTGCAGGACGCGGCTGAGGAAGCGCTTCTGGTACCCCATCGTGACCTTGGCGCCGTGGACAGCAAGTTCGCGGGCGATGGCCCACGCGATGGAGTCCTCGGAGGCGACCCCGAAGACGAGTGCGCGCTTTCCGGCCAGGCTGAAGGTCATGCTCCGGCGAAGTGCAGGGGACTTGAAGGCTTGCCGACTCGGTTCCCCAGCGGATTTGCCGGATTCCACCGGATGCGCCGGATTCGGCATCATCCAAGCGATAAACCGGGCCTGGTTCGTGGCCTGGCGCCGATGCCCCAGACCCTCGCCGCCGCACGAAGACGACGTTGCCACAAGCCTCTTGACCGGCTATCCTGCCTGGCAAACCCATGCGCGCCCACTTGGTCTCACTGGCCCTCCTTGCTACCGTCATCGCCGGTTGCTCAAGTGGCGAGAAAGGAGCATCGACATCCGACGACGACTCTGCCGCCCAACCGGAGTTCACACCGCGCGTTGGGCGTCCAAGTCTTGCAAGGCCTGACTGACATGCCGTCGCGGCCAACCGGGGGGTAGCGCCACCGGGCGTTAGCGCCCCAGGGGCTAGAGCCACCCACCAATCGTGGGATGATCCAGGAACGCTGAATCGTAGAACCGCTCGGCTTCGGCTGCGACTTGCTCCCAGCGAATGCCCATCCGGTGCAGGATATCGGCCCGCAACGCGAGGCTCGCCGCCATGTCTGCGAACCGGATCTCGGCGGCATCGACGACGCCGAAGGCGTAGTCGGTATCGTCCACGAGGTGGAAGATGGAACCGGCGAGAAGGTCGCGCTTGGACAAGCGCTGCAGGACATCGAACAGGCCTTGTCGTACGTTCGAGGGGAGCACTGGCCATGCCGCGAAGGCGCCGAGTTCCGCGACCAATTCCATCGCGCCCCCCTCCGTCATCTTGTCCACGAGGATGCTCGTCGCGTCGCCTCGGAACGCGTACCACGTCAGGTCCTCCGCCAAGTGGAACGGGCGTGCCACGGGGTCCTTCTCGCCGAATGGTGCCACTGCGACTTGCCAGGCTTCGGCGGGCGACCCGGCTTCGTCGTCGGCGCCCGTCGGCGTCGCTGGCCAAGTGCTTGGCTCGAACCAGGCGGCGCCCCGCTGCAACAGTCGCACAATCTGCTCGTCGACGTCCGCCCACGCGTCGGCCATCCGGGCCTTCGCCTCAAATTCGCGGTGGACCTTCGCGGCGGAATCCTGCTCGAGCTGCAGGCGATACGCCGGAACGATGTCCGTCACGTGCGTCTTGAATTCGGCCTCCAGGTTCACGCCCGCAGCCACCTCCACGCCGCGGCAGGACCGATTGACGTAGGCCTCCGTCCTTCGACCAAAATAGACGTGAAAGGGAAAGTGCCTACAATGCGCAGGTCGCAGATCGTAGGCACCGCACTTGCGCTCCTTCAACAACGTGCACGCCCCGCAACCACCCTGCAAACCCAAGAGCATCATCCCGTCGCGTTTCGTGACCGGCAATTTGGGGAAACGACCACGCAACTTGGCAAGCTCAGGCTCCACGACCTCTGCAGTGAAGGTGCAACAGAACCCGCAATCCTCGAGGCAACGATACTTCAGCCCCCGCAGTTCCGACCGATCGATGGGCTGCGCCACGGCCTCACCACGGCGCCCTACCGTTCAAGCCTTCGCGACGGACGCCGGTGAGCCGGATGCGGGCCGATCGGCCGATTTCACGAGGCTCAAACGGAAAGCTCGGGCCGAAGCAGGACAGGCGCCTTGCAATTGCTTGGAGGCCACGAGTGCCGGGGGCAGCCCCGCTTGCGACAGCTCAGTCCAGCCGAGATTCTCGAGCCAGGGCGCAACGGTCGTCGTCAACCCGTAGGCCTCATGGATGCCCGCCTTCGCCATCGCACGCAAACCAGCATCAAGCAAAGCAGCGCCGAGTCCTAAACCGCGGCGTTCGGGGTCCACAACAAGCGAACGCAGCAGGCCGAGTTTCCCGTACCGCTCGAACGCAATCGCCCCGACGACGACGCCGTCCTCCACATCCACCCACAACGACTCCACGTGTTCATCCACTCCCGCAAGGGGAAGGTCAGCGGCGGCAAGCAGCCGGCGCACGGCGGGCAGATCCTTCCTGGAAGCCTTTCGCCGCAAGGACACCTCGATTGGGCGGACCTATTTTGCGGCATCGGAGTCAACCGCCGGATTCGCCGGATGGACGGGAGTTGCCGTAGCGGCAGGGCTTGGCCTTCGTCGCTCCTCTGCGAGAGCGTCCTCATAGTAATCCAGCGCGTCCTCCACGACCTCGTAGTAAGCCTGCCGCTCATGCACCTTGAGACGCCCCAACCTGTCCCGAAGGACGACGGGGAGTTCAATGGCGGTGCAATCCTGTGCCCGGGGCATGCCCAAGGAAAAACAAGGCTCCTACAGGAACCTCAGGTGGAGTGGGGTGAAACAACGACTCGTGCCCCACCGCTCCGACTCAGGGTGCGTGGCGCTGCCGCCAGCTCAACCCTTTCGCGCTCGCTGGTTCAACGTCATCATTCTTGGGGCGGTAGCCGGCCTCCTGCGACTTCGCGCTGGGGCACAGCGTTGCGAGAGGACAGACTCCGCACCGGGGACGTCGGGCGACGCACACTAGGCGGCCATGGTCGATGATGCGGTGCGTGTAGGTCGGCCACTCGCGGCCGGGCAGGAGTTTTTCGAGTTCGTTGGCCATCTTGTCGGGGTCGGTTGCCGTGGAGAGGCGCAGCAAGCGGTTGATGCGAAGCATATGCGTGTCCACCGTGACGCCGGCCTCCATGCCGAATGCAGTGCCCAAGACGGCCGTGGCGGTCTTGCGTCCGACGCCGGGGAGCGTGGTAAGCTCCGCCACCGAGGCTGGCACCTTGCCATCGAATCTCTCGGCAAGCAACTGCGAAAGTTCGCGGATGTGCCGTGCCTTGTTTCGCCACAAGCCCAACGTGTTGACTTCGGCTTCGATTGCGCCGTCTGGGGCGGCGGCCATGGCTTCAGGCGTGGGGAACTTCGCGAACAGTCCGCGCGTGGCCTTGTTGACTTGCAGGTCCGTCGTCTGCGCTGAGAGGATTGTTGCGACGAGGAGTTGGAAGGGCGTCTCGTGCAGGAGGGCGCAGGTGGATTTTGGGTACGCGATGGCGAGGGCACGTGCGACGGCCTTCGCGCGCCTCCGCTTCGCCTCCAGGCTCTCGCGCGCCACGGACGCAGGACAGCACCGCGTCCTTTAGGAACGTCGGCCCGCTGCGAGGGCGTGAAGTTGACCATCTCGGCGCCCGTCAAGCCGACGGAGGACCCAGGGAAGGTGCGTGAGGCCTTGTGGCGCTTCTTCCCGGAGGCCGTCGTGACGCAAGACGGCGACGACGCAAAGCAAGTGCGGCTCGTTGCCTCCGGCGGCGACCTTCGTCCACTTCGTAAGCGCGTGTGGGAGCTGCGCATCATCGACACGGTGCGGGGACAAGTGCTGCGCGGCGCCGCGGCGGACGGACGTTCCTTGCGGTTCCTGTTGTCCAAGCAGGCGGCACTTGCTGGAAAGGTCAGCTTCCCGCCGACGCCGCATGCCCTCGGCGACTTGGAGGTGCAGGTGCAACTCGAGGCTAGTGACCCGTGGAAGGACGCGGAGGCAGTCGCGATGTGGCTGTGCCCTGAGACGAAAGACGGGGAGATTGTCGGGCCGATTGGCGACTGAACGGCCGTTGTGGCCCATGTCCAAGGTGACCGTGTATTCCTGGTCACCCCCTTTGGCCAACGCCCCGTTTCCGCAGATGTCGCCGATGCCACAGATGGCAGAGCAGCTCTACAGCTTGATTTCTGCGAAATCTGTGACATCTGCGGAAAAGAGAATGGGCAATGCCGTAACCACGATGTGCCCAACGAGGCACGCACTCAGCTTGCCCAGTTGTACTTGCACGTGCGGCAGACATACTTGTTGAACAAGACCTTCATCTCGACGCTGCGTGAATCGCATTTCGGGCAACGGAAGTACACGAAGCTTGCCTTACGTGGGTTGCCCTTGCGTGTGTGTTTCGTCTCGCGCAGTTTGTGCTTCTGGCAGGCGGAGTTGATGCAGTAGAAGCGCTTGCCGTCGTCGGTGACGTAGCACCCAAGGGCGGCGCAGACCGGCGGCAACTTGGCGCCGAAATACTTGTCGACGCGGACGCCGCCGAAGCCCTTCGCCGTTCCCGCCTGCCCCTTTCGAATCGCTTCTTGCAACAGGTCGCGTGCCTTTGCAAGTCGCTCTTGCCCCGTCGTCCCATCGCCCGCTACGGCCATCGCGAGCAGGCCTAGGGGACCTGCAATGGGTCGCGGGGCCCGACGACGTCGCCTATGCCTCGCGCCGGGAACGTGGAGATGGTGAAGCGCCGCCAGCCGTTGACGTGGTTTCGTGGCCTTGCTCATCGCCGCACCTCGACCTCGACTGTCGTGAAGTCGTCGGCGACGAGCGTTTCGGGGAAGACTTCGCGCGCCTCTGCGAGTACCGGCTGCGTGTCCTTGTAGCGTGGGCTGATGTGCGTCAGAACGAGGCGGTGGGCTTTGGCCTTGGCGGCGATGCCGGCGGCCTCCCGCGCAGTCATGTGGCGGTTCTCGCGAGCCTTCTCGGCCAGGTCCTGGGTGTACGTCGCTTCGCAGATGAAGAGGTCAGCGTCAACCGCGGCCTCCAGGACTCCCAGGCATGGCTGCGTGTCGCCGGAATAGACTAGGCGTCGGCCCGGACGTGCTTCGCCGAGGACCTGCTCGGGCGTGAACGTGCGTCCGTCACGGGTCGTCACGGTCTCGCCACGCTGGAGTTTGCCGAAGAGTGGACCTTCCGGGATTCCGAGGGCGAGTGCCTTGGGTTTGTCGAAGAAGCCGGGGCGATGGGTTTCTTGCAATGCGAAGCACAGGTTGTCGATGCCGTGGTCGCCTTGGTAGACGTGCACCGAATAGCCCTCTTTCTCGATGACGTCGCCTGGTTTCACTTCGATGACATGGACGGGGAATTCCTTGGGAATACCACGCAGCGCCCGCCATGCCTCGACGAGTCGGGGCAGACCCCGGGGGCCGTAGAGCCAGAGCGGAGCCGTCCGCTCATTGAGGGCCATCGTCTTGAGTAGTCCGGGGACGCCGTAGCAGTGGTCGCCGTGGTAGTGGGTGAGCCAGATTTGGCTAATCTGTTGGTAACTCAACCCCGACTTTTGAATCTGGCGCTGCGTCCCCTCGCCGCAATCCCACAGCAGAATCTCCCCGCCGCGCTTGACGGCGATGGCTGCGAGTCCGCGTTCGGCCGTCGGCCAACTGGCGCCCGTGCCGAGGAATGTCACCGAGAGGTTTGAGCTCATCGCGACACGAGCCTGACCCTTCAGACCCTCATAACCACGACGTAGTGGCGCGTAAGCGACCGGTGCACTCGTTCCTCATGGCGCTCCGTGACTTTGAACCCGAAGGAGTCGATTGCAGCCAGGAGCCTTGGATCGCTATGCCCGATGACGGCGTAGCGGCCCTTCGGGAGGATGTGAGCAAAGGCCACGCCGGCGCGGTCGTAGAGTTTTCCGAGATCTTCGCCGTCGCTCGAACTGGCACGGCCATACGGCAGGTCCGTGACGATGCCATGGACTCCCTCGACGAGGTTGGGCACGGCTGCGATGTCGGCCTTGAAGACGACTCCGGCCAATGCGCGAGGACCCGAGTCTGCCAACGTCTGCAGCGTGCCTTGTACCATGAACGAGTCGATGTCGGAGCCCCATGCGTCGTACTCCTCGAGCGCAGCCTCAAGGACGAAGGCCCCCGTGCCGCAGAATGGGTCGAGCACGCGGCCGCCGGGATGGACGCGGGCGAGATGGAGAAGACTCGCGGCGCGGCGCGGGTGCAGGCTAACGGGACTGAAGTGGGCACGCTCGTCCGAGACACGCTCTTCATGCTGCGAACGGTCCATGAGGCCGCGCCGTTCCACCATCCACAGCCGGCCGTCGAGGAACCAAACGGACAGGATGCGCTGCGGATGCTCGAGGTCAATTGTGTGGCCAGCGGCCTTCAAAGCAGCCCCGAGTGTCCGTTCGACGCCGGCGCGGTCGACTGCGGAGGAACCGTGCGATTTGGCTGGGCCGCGGCGTTCCGTCACGACGGCGGCAGAACCCTGGCCATCCGCGCGCTTGCGGGCGGACAACGCCAGCTGCTCGATTCCGGCAGGCGAATCCGGTGCATCGTCCCAGAGGATTCCCCATTCGTGGCCGAGTGCCATGCGGCCCAAGGCGACGTCGCAGAGTTGGCGGCGGCCGGGAAGGACAAGTGCCACGAGGCCATGCAGGACGACCGTCGCGTCGGGATCGTGCACATCGAGAAGAGCGCGCAGCTCCGCGGCCGGCAAGGTCGGGTGCTCACCCGACAAGAGGACGGCGCGGGACTCGTGCACGCGTGGGCGAAGGCGTTTGGTGTTAAGCCTTGAGCGGCGGGCGAGACGTTGGTCCAGCAGGCTACGCACGGGCCCAACCGCGGATTTCGCGCGGTGCGGTAGAACCTTGTTCCGCGCCCACTGACCGAAACCGCGGATTGCGCGGATTTCGCGGAGGTGCGGTAGAACTTCGTTCCGCGCCATCCGCGACATCCGCGGTCCAGCGGGGCGAGCGGCGCGCCCCGCCTCAAGCTTCGCAACCGTGTTTTTCCTGCACGTGCCCGCCCCCGTCGTCGGAGTGAATCTGGTCCCGTCGCAGATGGCTTCCAACCTGGCGCGCCCTTGGTTCGCCGCATTGCTGGCGTGGTCGGGACCGGTCACAGATTGCACAGGCACGAGATGACCGCGGCTCTCTGCGCCATCTGCGAAATCTGCGGAAAAGGTGGAGCGCGCAATCTGCGGAAACGTTAGGCACGGCACCGGCTCGACTAGGGCTAGACGAAATCCGGCGAATCCGCGGAAATCCGGCGAATCAGCTTGAGTACTGGAACGACTCGTCCCGCAACTCGGCATGCGCGATTGGACTCTTCTCTGCGGCCATGATGCGTCGCAACGCCTCGCTCGTGGTGAGGAGGGTCTCCTTGCCGTGGCGGACCTTGTCGAGGACGCCGAGGTTGACGAGTTTCTTGACGTGGAAACTAATCAACGCGGGGCTGAGGTTGAGGGATTCCGCCATGCCCTTCTGGCTCGTCATGGGGTGGCTTGCGACGAATCCTGCGATGTCGCTCGCGGTGTCGCCCTTTACGGCGCCGGCGACCTGCATGTCGTGGCGGCTTACGAGGCCGCCGTTCTCGAAGAAGCACTTCTGGTTGTTGACTTTCCGGGTGGTGACCATAAGGCCCCGTTCGAGTTTCTCAAGGTGGTGCGTGATGGTGCCCCAGCCGGCTCCGACTTCGCGGGCGAGGCCGGAGGCGTGGATGCCGGGGTTGGTCTGGATGACTTGAAAGATCTGTGAACGCAGCGGGTGCTCGAGGAGGTCGTCGTTCTCGATGCGGCTGAACCCGGCCAACATGGGAGCGCCGACTAGGCCCCACTTGCGGATGGCTTGCCAACCCGCCCACGAACCGACGCCCGTGCTCGCGGCGGCTCCCGTCACGGCGACGGCTCCGAATGCAATGGGCGGCATGTGCTCCGGGCGCAGGCCAGCCACGAATCCAATGTAGGATAGGATTCCGTCGGCGATGAGGCTGCCCAGGAGCGAGAATCCGGAGGCGAGCACGAGGCCGCCCCACGCGAGGCCAGCGGTCAGCGTTGACCCCAGGCCGGACAGCCCGGAGCCGAGGCCCGCGGATAGGGAGCCGAGCGCCCCGGAGAGCCCGAGGCCCACCACGATGCCCATGCCGGCGAGGATGGTGAGGGAGGCGTCGGTCGCGTCGACGAGTAGGCCAGCCGCCGCTTGCGCAGCGCGTCCCAACGCACGAATCGTCGCTTCGATGGCGCGTCCGACTGCGCTCGCGGTGGAGCCGACGCCGTCGCCGGTCTCTTGGGCCGCGTCGCCTACGCCTTGCGCAGCGTCCGAGACACCATCCACGACCTTGTCGAGCAGGGATTTCGGGTCGTCGGCCGTGCGGTTGACGTCGGGACCTTGGCCAGCGACGGGCACGGTCGCCAGCACGGCGACCGACAGGGTCAACGCCACCGCCAACAGGATCCGCCTGTTCATCGACTCTGTCCCCGCTTTCAAGGTATTTAGCGTATCCGGTGACGTGCCTGAAGTGTGGCGCCTCCGAGACAGTTGCGAGGGGGTTGCGAAGGTGTTGCGAGCGCCATGGATGGCGTTGGCGCGGCGTAGGGTTACAAGACCGGGGTGCCTTCGGGCCGTATGGCTGACAGCGACCCACGCGTCGACGAGTACGTTGCGACGACGCCGAAACGCATGCGATCAATCGTCGCGGCTGCGCGGGCTGCCCTGCGGGAGACGATGCCGAAAGCCACGGAGACCGTCAAGTGGAGCTACCCTACGTACGTGGGCAAGGGCAACGTCGTCGCCATTGCACCGCAATCGGACCACGTGAATCTGCAATTCTACTTGGGGACGAGTCTGGCTGACCCGACGGGCCGCCTCGAGGGCACTGGGAAGAACTTGCGCCACGTCAAGATTCACCACGCGAAGGACCTGAAGGAACCGGCCGTCAAGGCCATCGTGCGCTCCGCGTGGCGCGTGGACCAGGCGTGAACATGAACGACGCGACGCACGACGGTACGAACGCGCGACGGCTAGGGCCGGTGGGTGCCTTCATCGTGCAACAACCCGCCGCAGTGCGGGAACTTCTGGTCATCACGAGCGAATTCCTCCATGAGGCCGTCCCGGGCCTACGCGAGGGCATCAAGTGGCGCATACCGACGTTCATGCTGGCGCGGAACCTGTTCTACTTGAATCCACAACACGGGTCCGGCGCGCAGATGGCCCCCGCTGTGGTCCTCGGGTTCTGTAACGGCGCCGCCATGGTGGAATTCTTCGGCGTCTTCGACCGCGTCCAGGCAGAGGTCGCCCACGTCGTCATCCGGAAGCCGGAAGACTTGTCACGCGCCGGACTCCGTGAGGCCGTACGGGCGGCTGCTGGGTTGCCCGCCGAGATTGTTGCCCTCAACCTGCGTTCCGAAGCACGACCGGCCACGTATGAGACCGAACAGCCGCAGCCCTAGCTGGTGCGCGTCTTGGCAGGCGGCGCAGTAGAGGTAGCTGCCGGCGCAGGTTTGATGGATTCCTTGCCGGCGAGGTAGGGGCGCAGCACCTTGGGGATGACGACCGAACCGTCCGCTTGCTGGAAGTTCTCCAAGATGGCGACAAGCGTCCGCTGCACGGCGATGGCCGTCGAGTTGAGCGTGTGCACGACCTCCGTCGGGTCGCCGGGATTCGCGCGGGTCCTCGTGTTGTAGCGGCGCGCCTGGAAATCGGTGCAATTCGAGCACGACACGACTTCGCGGTAAGCCCCCTGCACCGGCATCCACGCTTCGAGGTCATACTTGCGGGCAGCAATGGAGCCGAGGTCGCCCGTGCAGATGTCGACGACGCGGTACGGAATCCCCAGCGCTTGGTAAATGTCCTCCGCGTTCTTGATCAGTTGGTCGTGCAGCGCCCACGAATCGGACGCCTTGCAGAAGACAAACTGTTCGACCTTGCTGAATTGGTGGACGCGGAAGATGCCCTTCGTGTCCTTCCCGTGGGCGCCCGCCTCCTTGCGGAAACAGGGCGAAACGCCGGCATACTTGAGCGGCAGGTCCGCCGTCTCGATGATCTCGCCCATGTGCATCGCCGCGATGGGATGCTCGGACGTGGCGATGAGGAACAATTCGGCCGGCTCCCCCTTCTCCGCGGCCTTGCCTGCCTCGACGCGGTAGATGACGGACTCGAAGTCGGCGAGGTCGATGGCCCCTTCGAGGGCTTCACGGCGCATCATGTACGGCGGCTCGATGGCAGTGAATCCCTTCGCGGCGAGATGATGGAGTGCAAAGAGTTCGAGGGCCCGTCCCAGCAGAACCAAGTCACCTTTGAGGTAGAAGAAGCGGGATCCAGCGGCGCGGGCGGCGCGTTCCAAATCAGCGAGGTCTAGACTGGTGAGGAGGTCCACGTGGCTTACGGCAGGGAATTTGTGCACCGGCTTTCCACCCCATGCCCGGATTTCCTTGTTCTCGGAATCGTCCTTGCCGACGGGGACCTCGTGGTGCATGACGTTGGGGATGGTGCGCAGGAGGCGGTCACGTTCAGCTTCGGCTGCGGGAACGGATTGCTCGAGGCCGACTTGGTCCATTCCGACGGCGGCCATGTGGGCCAGGAGATCCTTCGCATCGCGGCCCGCCTTTTTCGCCTCCGCGATGAGTTTGCCGGACCTGTTGCGTTCGGCGCGCAACATTTGCAAACGGTTCAGGCCATCACGCCACTCGCGGTCCTTCTCACGCACTTGGTCCACGATGGAAGAGTCGCGTCCGCGTTTGGCAAGGTCGGCCTTCACGACGTCGGGGGTGTCGCGTAGGATGCGGATGTCGAGCATTGGACGCTGTGGCGACCGGCAAGAACGTCTTAAGGGGTTGGCGGCAGACTCTCCACACGCGGAACGCGCGGAAGGCGCGGAACCTGACTACGTCAGACGTGGGTTTCCGCGGATTCCGCGTCCTCCGCGTGTCGCCGGTGGGTGGCGCTGCCTCCTTGTTTGGTCGTCGGCGAATCCTACTGGATCCCCGTCGAACGCAGGCAACCGAGGATGTCGTCGAGTGTGCGGACAAGGCCGAGCATGGAATCTGACGCCGCCGTGATGATGAGGTCAGACCCCTGCACCATGCATTCGGCGTGCCCGTCGTTGTCGGGCGCGATGGATTTGGCCGCACGTTCAGCCTCATCCGCTGAAGCAAACCGGATCGTCACGCGGGCCGTGTGTTGCGTTGCGCTTCGCTTCTCGGTCACGCCTTCACCTTCGCCACAAAATGCTGCTCGACGAGCGTCTTGTCAAGCACGGCCAAGAACGCTTCGACCGACGCCGCCGGAATCACGGCGCCAGCCGCGACCGGGTGTCCGCCGCCTTCGCTGCCGACGGCGCGCGCCGCGACGCCACACGCCTTGCCAAGGTCCAACCCGGCATCGACTTGTTCGTTCGTGCCGCGCGTCGAGACTTGCACCAAACCATCGGCCCGCTTGGCAAGCACGCACAACGGCCGCGCAACGTCCGCGACGACGTGCGTCATCGCGAGTCCAGCGACCATGCCAGTGTAATCCGGGTTTTCCGTCCAAGCGACTTGTGCGGCTTGGCGCGTTTCGACGCCCTTCGTGCGCAAGACTTCCAAGCCCTTCGACAGAGCCGACTTGTAACGAGCGAAGCAGGATTCTGCTTCGGCGCGGGCCGCCTTGTCCCCCAGCAGGAAGGCGATGCCCGTCCCCGTTTCGCCCTCGCGGCCGCAGGCGTCCACGATGCGGAACAAGTGGCGCAGGCTCGTGCCGTGCTTGACGCTGTGTTCGGTGGGCAGCGCAAGGCTCGCGACGGTCGCTGCGTCAGCCCCGGCGGCAAGCAGGCGCAGCGCGCACGCCGACGTAAGACGCGCTTGCCCCTCGGCGCCAATCTCCTCCACTTCGGCGTCCGGGTCGAGGCCAAGGCCCGTGAGGAAAGCCTCGCTGGCAGGCACGTCGTTCGACAAGCCTGGAAGATCGAACCAAGAGTAGGCGACTGCTTCCGCGAGTCGGATGCCGATGAAGCGCGGCTGTACGACGTCGCGGACGTGGCCGGCTTGGCGCGCGCGTTCGAGGAGTTCCTGGTTCCAGCCTTGCCAACCGCCCATGTGTTGCCAATCACCAATGGCCCCGGCCAATGCGACGGGAGCCATGCCGAGCATTGCGTCGCCGTGCAGGGCGAGGGCGAAGGCGGCGGCGACGGTGGCGGCTGACGCGTCGCGCGAACCGTCGAGTCCCGACGCGCGGGGATTGAGCAGGGTGATGGAGGCAGGCGTCGCGGCGACGATGTTATGGTGGTCTAGGACAAGGACGGCCTTGCCTGATGGTTCGGCCCAAGCGGAAATCACGTCGAGATGACTCGTGCCCTTATCGAGCAGTACGACGGCATCCGCATCGACCCCAGCAAGCAAACGGTAGTGCGCTTCCGACTTGTCGCGGCTGGCGCGCACCGTGAACCGCTGGCCGGAACGACGCAGCGCCTCCGCGGCCACGGCGGCGGCGCACAGCCCATCAGCGTCCGTGTCGCAATCGAGGAACCAGCGCGTGCCCGGGGGACGCGAGCGCACGAGGGCGGCGGCCGCGGCGGCGGATTCCTGGAACGCCGCAAGGGACACACCTGCCGGCCAGGGCTAGGCGCCCATGAGAGTTTGCATGGACGACGGCCCCGTCTTTGCGCGGGTCCTCCTTCGCGGCCATCGACGTCGCCGGCGGAAGTTGGGTCCCGCCGAATACTGATACGAACGGGGCGCGCGTGTGGCTTGCCGCATTGCTGGTGCGCTTGGAAGGGCACCGCGCCGTTTCCACAGATTTCGCAGATGCCACAGAATCTCAGCCCTCGCTTCGATTCAACTTCTGCGAAATCGGCGTAATCTGTGGAAAAGGTGGAATGCGAAATCGGCGTAATCTGCGGAAGCGTAGGCGCCTGTTGCCGCAGCGGAGCCGCTGCTAGAGGATGGCAAAGACTGGCCCCGAAGCAGTACGCTTAATCGACGAGCAACCGGGCCGAGGCACGAGCGTAGACCCATTCCGGTCCGAGTTCGGCTTTGCTGACGTAGTACTTCGCCAGGGCGCGGATGCGGGATTCCATGAGTTCGAGGCCGCGCATGTTGTGCACGTCGCGCGGGTTGCCGGAGAGGTGCTCCTGCAAGGCGATGGAGCGCTGGATGAGGTTCTGCAAGTCCTGCGGGAGCTTGCCGGAGACGCCGTTGTCCTTCATGATTTGGACGATCTTCTTGCCCGTAATCTCCTGGACGGAGGGGATGCCGAAGGAGTCGCGCAGGATGATGCCGATGACGGCCGGCTGCTTGCCTTCCTTGGCCAGTTCGATGACTTTGGCTTCGACCTCGCGGGGAAGCATCGCGACCCACTCGGGGGATGCTTCGCGGACGGGCTTGCTGGAGGCGTGGCGGGACATGAGGGTCGTTCCTGTGGAATCGGGTCGCGCCCAGTGCCGTCCATTGGGACCGGCAGCAGACGAGGCCAGGCACGGCGACTTTGGGGGTGTATATGAGGCGTTCGGCCTCTCACAGCGTTTCTGGCTTTCGTGGCGGCGCAAAGCCGACCCATACGACGCCCGCACCAATGGCCGCGATGACTAGCCCAATCGCACCAATGCCGATTGTGGTCATGCGGGCGAGTTCGCCGGCGGCTTGGTTGGCGTGTGCCCCGGCCAGTGACGCGGTAAGCGCGAAGGCCATGGGCGACCATGCTTCACGCAATTGCCGCTCGATGGGGTTGGTCCGGTCTAGGTGCGCGTAGTAGTGTTCCAGCGTGATGTTGTACGTCCCGGGCGCGGTGTACTCCACCCCGCGGTAGGTGATGGGGACGTCCGCGGCGGTCAACTTGACGGCGACGGTGCTGTGCAGGACGTGGTAGGTGATGGTCGCGTACTCGTACATCAGTTCGTCGCGCGTGTTGACGAGTGGGTCATCAGGGTCGAAATTGTCGTGGTTGACGGGATACTTGTACTCATCCTCGAGCAGGGCCATAATCTTCTGGGCGCCCTCGGGCGAACCACGGTCGAGGAGCGTTCCGTTCGCGTCGTAAGACAAGTACACGCCTTCGGCTTCGTACATGGCCTGCGCCGAGGCGAGACCGTCATCGGCTTGCGGCATTCCGTACAGGAAGCCGGCTCCAGCAACGCCCAAACCGGCCAGGACGACGGCGACACCCAGAATCCGTACGCGCATTGCAAGTTGCATAGGTCACACCGAGGCGCAGCGCGAAGCCGCGTCGTGCCGTGCATGGCTTCTCGGCCTATATCAACCGCCGATGTGAACGGTTAACCCAGGTGGCGAGGCGAGGGTTCGCCCCTGAGGCGACGCCTAAGCCAACCACAGCAGGCCAGCACACGTCAGCATTCCGGCCAGCAAGTGCAGCCCGATTGTTCCGGCGGAAGCCTTCGCGAGACTGCGGTCGTTGTAGTGGCGAACGACCTTGGCGCTCGTCCACACGGCGACGGGCAGGGCTAGCAGGACAAGGAGGCTCCCCATCGGGACAATGTTCGCTAGGGCTAGTCCGACTGCGGCGCCGAAGGCCGTCACCATAAGCGCAAGGTAGCCCCAGCGTGCCTTCGAGACGCCCATGGCTGCAACCAAGTGCACCTTGCCGGCTCGCACGTCGGCGGGCGTGTCGGGAATCTCGTTGACCCAAAGGATTGCGGTCGTAAGCACGCCCATCGGGATGCCGATGAGGAAGTCCGCCGGGACGAGGTTGCCGCGCAGGGCGTAGGCCGCGCCCGCCGTCATGAGGGGGCCAAAGTTGAGTCCGACGAAGAGTTCGCCGAGCCCGCGGCGTGCGGCGAGCCGGAGGGGCGGCGCCGTGTAGAAGAAACCGGAAAGGGCGCCGACGGCGCCGAAAGCGATGACGAGGGGGCGGTCCATGAATGCGAGGGCTGCGCCGCACGCGGCTGCTCCCGCGAGGGCGACCGATGCGACAATGAAGAGGCCGCGCGGCGTGATGAGGCCGAGCTCAACGGAGCGGCTACCGCCCGTGAAGGGCAGGAAGTAGTCGTTGTTGCCTTCGTCGGTGCCGGAGGTCCAGTCGAAGTAGTCGTTGAACACGTTGGCTGCCAGGTGGAGCAAAGCGGCCCCGAGCATGACGAGGCCGAAGAGGCCCCAGGGGAAACTCGTGGGGGCGTCCGGCCCAGCGGCGACCCATGCCGCCGCAAGCAGGGCCGGGATGAGGCTTGCCGTAAGGAAAGGCAGTCGGCCGATGACGACGCCCTTGAAGATGTGCGTCGCAAGGCTCGTCTTGGGCATAATCTTGGCCGGGTCGACGCCCTGGAGGACAGTCGTCGTGCCGCAGAAGCCAACCTGCTGGCCCGAGGTGTGGCCGCCGTGGAACGTCGGCGTGATGCGGATGTGGGCGGCAAACCGCGTCCCATCCTTGCGGATGAAGACCGTGTCCGTCTCAAAGGATCCCTTTGTGCTCGCCTGCTTGAGCCACGCGGGGACGTGGCCGAGGACGACTTCGCCGGGGGAGAACAGGCTGACGCGTTTCTTGCCGACGACTTCCTCAGGCTTGTACCCGAAGATCTGCTGCGCGCCCGCACTGAACGTCTCGATGCGGCCCTCCATGTCGCACGTGATCGTGCTGACCGGGGCCTTTTGCGGCTGCAAACGGGGGGTTGATTGGCTGGTCATTCTGGGCGCTCTTGCACGCTGTTCACTCGAAGGCAAGGATAAACCTTGACGACGGAAACAACTGGCTCGGAGTTGTATGTCTGCGCCACTCGCTCAATCCGGAAATTTTGAAGCTCGCCCGCCACGACGCCCAAAAACTGCCGGGGATTACGGGAATTACGGGGAACGGACTGTGATCCAGTGTCCCCGAAATCTCCGTAATCCTCGGTCGGTTGGTCGCGAAAAACGTGACGCCCAACGTGTTCGAAGCACCGGCCACATGGCTTACCGCAGTCCGGCGACGGCGTCGTCCACGGGTTCCACGTTGACACCGCGGCCGTGGTGTGGGAGGCCTGGGATTGCACGGATTTCCACAGAATCTTGACCTCGACCCTGGCACGATGACCATTTCGTATTCCTGGTTTGTGTGAACTCCCCTGCTCCCTTTCTTCACGCGGAGCGCGCGGAAAAC
>CAZXUC010000028.1:0-35518 GCA_964643795.1 uncultured Halobacteriales archaeon
CCCGCCACGACACCGATTTGCGTCAACGAGCTTCAGTTGGCTGACGTCTTACCGGTGTATCATGAAAGCCCAAAGCCGCATCTTTGCGGCTTTGGGCATGTTATGGGTCGGTGCGGCTTGGCTTTCCACGTTTTACGTCGGCTTCACGGGCTGCGCAGGAAATCGAAGAAACCGCCTTTCTTGTTTTGCACGGCGGCGTCGCCGTCCAATTCGGCAGACAGTTCTTGCAGCAGCTGGCGGCCACGGTCGGAGATCTTGGTCGGGACGACGACGCGGAGGCGGACGTGCAAGTCGCCATGCCCGGAGCCGCGCAGGTACGGCATGCCCTTGCCACGCAAACGCAGGACCTTGCCGGTCTCCGAGCCGGGCGGGATGCTCAGCTGCACGACGCCGTCGATTGTCTGCTGGTCCACGGTCGTGCCAAGGGCTGCTTGGGGGATGCTGATGGGTAGTTCCGTGACGAGGTCGGGGCCTTCGCGATGGAATCGGGTGTGGGGCTTGACTTGGATTTCGACGTACAGGTCGCCGTAGGGTCCGCCGCGCATTCCGACTTCACCTTGGCCTTGCACGCGTAAGGATTGGCCGGTCTCAACGCCCGCAGGAATCTGGACCGTGACGGTGCGCTTGTGCCGGTCGTGGCCCGTGCCCTTGCACTTCTTGCAAGGATTGATGATTCGTCGGCCTTGTCCTCCGCAATCTGGGCAGCCGCCGACCTGGCTCATGTTCCCGAAGGGGGTTCGCACGGTGCGCTGCACCTGCCCTCGGCCGCGGCACGTCGTGCAGGTGTCGATTTTCGAGCCTGGTTCTGCGCCGGTGCCCTTGCATGGTTCGCAGTTCTCGAGGCGCCAATACGCGATGTCGGCGGACGTCCCTTCATACGCCTCCTCCAGCGTGAGATTGTATGCCACTTGCAGGTCGCGGCCCCGGTGCGGGCCGCCGCTGCTGCCTCGCCCCATGCCGAAGAGGTCGCCGAAGATGCCTTCGAAGCCCATGCCGCGGAACATGTCGCCGAAATCGACGTTGCGAAACAGGTCCTCGGCGGAATATTGCGCATCAATGCCCGCGTGTCCCAGTTGGTCGTACCGCGCGCGTTTCTCGGGATCCGAGAGCACCGCGTACGCCTCGGACAGCTCCTTGAATTTGTCCTCCGCGTCCTTGGCCTTGTTCCGGTCGGGGTGGAGTTGGATGGCGAGTTTGCGGTAGGCCTTCTTGATGGCGTCGGCGGCCGCGTCTTTGGCGACGCCAAGCACCTCGTAGTAGTCGCGCTTTCCCGAGGGCACAGGTGGCGCCACTCAAGTCGTTTCGATAAGACTTGCTTACGTGGCGGAGGCGTGGCGCGTTCTTGCTTGCGCTGCGCATTTGAGCCGCCCGCGCATGGTTCATCGGCAAATGAACTGGCGCTACAGGCTGACCTACAGGCTAACGAGGAGGATTCCGCCCACGACCAAGGCGATGAGGTGGTATCCCGCGTTCACGAAGAACAGTTTCCAGGACTTGCCCTCCCACGCGACGCCGCCCCACAAGAGCGGTACGAAGAAGCCCAGCCAAATGCAGGCGCCCGCCATGACGCCATCCATCAGGGTTAGCTTGTAAGCGGGTTCGTCGAGCATGTACGAGTCATGGTAGGCGACGGTGATATGCGCCAACACGAAAAACGTCAGGAACGAGCCTACGATCATCAAGACCATGCCGCGCATCATGACGCCCGGCGCGGGTTTCACGTCAGGGTCGAGCTTCATTTCCGTCATCCATAGCCGGCCCATCGGCGTGAACTTGGCGTACCACACGAAGCCAAGGAAGAAGTTGAAGACCATCGCCAAGACGATGGCTAGCCACATGCCGTTCAGGTCGGACAGTTCAACGCCGGGTGTCATGCTCAGGAGCCTCCTAGGGCGTGGAACAATTTCGCGGCGGGTATTAAGTGGCGCCGAAAGAGGGTGCAGTGGAAGTGAAGGTGCCAAGTGATGCCCGCCGCGTCCACGCGGCCCCCATGCAAACCCACAAGAAGGGTGCCCACCAATCAAGGTGAGCTGGCAACCTGAAAGGGTTGCAAGCGACGGACAGGCCTTCGGGTCTGGCCCTCACCATCCAGGAGTAGGAGCGCGGCATACTCGCTCCTCGCACCGCAGGCCGGGAGGTTTGCAGTGTACCTGAACCCGAGGCCGAGCTTGCTTGGTAGGGGGAACAAAACCTGGATGATAGGACGCAAGTCCTATGCCCAAAAGGCGTAGAGCCGTGGAATCGCCCACCTGCCGCAGAGAGCATTCCACTCGACCTTTCCTTACCTGCCGTTGGCAGGTTTCTTGTTCGCATTGGACGGCAAGGCCTTTACACCACCAAGGCGACTGGCCGGCGGTTGCGTATGCGCTGGCCAAGTCTCCTCTCAGCAGTGCTCGTCCTCGTCGCGGGAGCGGTCTTACCAACGGTCGAGGCGCAAGAAGAAGATTCAGACGCGCCTCCGGCGTTTGCGGCAGGCGCGAACAAGGTGTACTGCCAGGCCGCGGCGGACCAGTTGTCCGTCTGGATGAACACCGCCGAGCCCACGGGAACGGTGCCGTACTACCTCACGGGGGAACCTGAGCCTAACTCGGGCATGGACCCCGTCGCCGACGAACCGTTCACGGCGCGGATCGCCCTCACACCCGCGCTTGGGCAAGACCTCGTCCTCGACGGCACCATCAATGTCCAGGCCTACATCGGAGGAGGAAGCTTCACGGTCGCCCAGGCTTCGATCGAAACAAGCCTCGTCGTCGCCGGCACGGCCGTGGCGACCGCGGCGGCCAAGGACCACACGATGCAACCATCTGGAGAGGGCGCGACGTATACGCCGATTTCCTGGACCATGACGGTCGCCAACGTCGCGGTCCCCGCGGGCGCCCTAGTCGAATGGGTAATCTCTGGCACGGTCCAGGCCGGCAACAACGTGTTCCTTGCCTGCTATGAGGCGCGGGGTATGTCGTACATTGAACTGCCCGTGAAGTCGGCGTCGGCCGGCGCCAGTGGGCTTGGCCCCGTCGTCGAGAACGTGGCCACGGCCGTGTTCGAGCGGACCTTTAGCCCAACCGTCGCGACATCAAGCAGCCACCTGTACAACTGGCCAGGCTTCACTTCAGCCCGCATCGCCTACGATGGCGACGTTGGCAATGGGAGTCTGCATTTCGTCATCACGGACAGTGCGGCAACCCAACTCGTGAACGCGACGCTTGCCGCCGCAGCGAACCGGACCCTCAATGTCACTGCCGCGCCGGGCAACTGGAGCATCGCGATCACCTTGACGGGCTTCCAAGGCAACTTCACCCTCATGATTGATGCTCCGCCAAGCGCGGACAACTCCACGGCAACTGGAACCGGGACCTCCACCGGGACATCCGATGGCGATTCGGCCCCCGGCGACGGCGAGAAAGGCTCGCCAGGAGCGGGCCTGTTGGGTTCCCTTGTTGCCCTGGGCGTGGTCGTCGCGGTCTTGCGTCGCCGCCGCTGAGCCTGCGGCCTTGACCCCGCAGCCTTTTTCCCCGCCGCCCACTCGGAAGCCACGATGGTGACGATTGGCCGCGGCCTGCTCGACACGGCGGTGCACGAGTTCTTCGAGGGCATGCGCAGCTACGACGTGCCCCGCGCCGTCAAGACGCTCGCGTCCGACGTCGACTGGGAGTCCTCGTGGACGCACGGCAAGGTCACGGGGTTGTCCAAGGTCGAGGCGTTCCTCAAGGGTTGGCTCATGGACCCGAAGACGCGGCCAAGCCTCTCCATCATCGACGTGGCGGGCGACGGAGCCATCACGCGCCTCAAGGTCTCCGTATCAGGCCGCTTCGGCACGGCGCCGGAGCACGTCACGTTCAACATCCTCTGCTTGCAGCACGTCATCCACCACATCAAGGTCGTGCCCGACGGCAAGCCGACTGGCGGCCACTAGCCGCTTCTGGTTTCGCGAATCGCTGTCATGGCAATCTAGAACTGGAGGCCTGGGATTTCATAGATTCCCGGCGAACTTGGTCCGTGACGGCGGCCCAATCTGTGTCGCTTCTGTGCAATCCCAGGCCGCCCACACTACGGCTCGCGTAAACCCAGGCGAACCTAGGCCTGACCCGCGTCGACGACCGTGTCCTTGATGTCGGTCGCTGCGGCCTGGAGGTGTTCGACGAGGTGCTTGCGGTCCTTGCGCGTCGCCTTGGCTGCGCGCTTGGCTTTCGCCTTCGTCGCTTTCACGACTTTGCGGGTCGTCTTGGCGGCGGCCTTGCCGACCTTCTTTGCCGTGCGTTTCGTGGACTTCACCACGCGCTTCACCTTCCGCTTCGTCGAGCGCTTCATGTCCCGGCGATGCAGGATGGGGTCCAAGACCGTTTGGGTGCCGCGACGCCAGCACGTCAACTGCCAAGGTTCTTCCCTTGCAGCCCGGGTCCGTGCCGCATGGCTGCTGCCGCCACGGCCCGCCGCGTTGCCCGTTGGGTGTACTTCACACTCATCTCCCTGTTCCTCGCAGGAGTGCTCGTCCAGGCGTTCCTTATCGGCCAATATCTCTTCGCCGGGGAAAGCAGTACCATGCACATGCACCTGGGTTGGATCCTTGCCCACAACGTCGCGCCTCTTGCGCTCTTGCTCTCGTTCTTCCTGAAAGGCGGCAAGGCGTTCTGGATCCCCTCCATCATCTGGGGAGTCGTCACGTACATCATGCCGATCCTGGCCACGATGGACGAGGACGGGCCAAGCACTGTCGCGGCCCTTCACCCTGTGGCTGCCATGACCGTGTTGCTCCTGAGTGCATGGCTCCTATGGCGCGCCTGGGGCCTGGTCTCCGAAGCGGAACCCACGAAGCCCGCCTCGCCCACGATGGCGCCTCGGCCGACGACGCCTCCACCGGCACCGCGCGGAATCGCGCCGCCTGTCCAGCGCTAGCAAGGGTTTCGCTCGGCGCGTCGACCCGGCCCGCGAAGCGGGAATTACGGGAAATTTCGGGAACGACGCCCGCCTGCCTACCGAGGATTCCGGGGATTGCGGGGAGCGGACTGTGACCCAGTGTCCCCGAAATCTCAGTAATCCCCGGTCGGCTGGTCCCTCAACGCGCAAAGGAACGCTTTTTCGAAGCCCCGCTCACATGGCTTACCGCAGTCCGCCGACGGCGTCGTCCACGGCATGCGGTTGCAACACGAACTGGACCGCAGCACGTCGCCTACGAAACGGGAATTTCGGGAAACCCGGGAAAACGACGGTACCCGGGGTCCCCGAAATTCCCGCAATTCCCGTTTCGTCCGGTGAAGCGGATTGCCTACTTCTTCTCGCCCTTGGCCTTGTTGGGCGCTTCGTCCTTGCCCTTCTCGGTGAAGTCGGCGTCGATCGGCCCGCCCTTGTCATCCGGCCCCGTCGGGTTGCCTGACCACGAAGCGCCGCCGGGCGCGCCGCCCATGCCTTCGCCTCCGGGCGTACCTTCGGCTCCTGCGGCATCCGCCGTGGCCTTGTACATCTCCATGACGGCGGGTTCGAGCGCCTTGTGCAACGCCTCCGTGCCGGCCTTCAATTCCTCGGGCGAGGCGTCCTTGTTCTCGAGGAGCTTCTTGAGGTCCGCCGTGGCGGCTTCGACGGCGGGCTTGTGGGTGCCGAGCTTGTCGCCGGATTCCTTCACGAGGTTCTCCGCTTGGAAAACCGCCTGATCGGCTTGGTTGCGCGCCTCGACGGATTCCTTGAGTTTCGCGTCGTCGGCCGCGTGTTCCTCCGCGTCCTTGCGCATGCGTTCGACTTCGGCGTCGCTGAGCTTCGTCGAACCGGTGACCGTGATCTTCTGCTTCTTGCCGGTGCCCTTGTCGTGGGCTTCGACGTGCAGGATGCCGTTTGCGTCGATGTCGAACGTCACTTCGATCTGCGGGATGCCACGGGGCGCCGGCGGGATGCCGTCGAGAACGAATCGCCCGAGCGATTTGTTGGCCGACGCCATTGCGCGTTCGCCTTGCAGGACATGGATTTCGACTTGCGTCTGGCGGTCGGCGGCCGTCGAGAAGGTCTGGGATTTCTTGTGCGGCACCGTCGTGTTGCGGGCGATGAGTTCCGTGCGAACGCCACCGAGCGTCTCGATGCCGAGCGTGAGCGGCGTCACGTCGAGCAGGACAATCTCCTTCTCGATCTCGCCCGAAAGGATGCCGGCCTGGACGGCGGCTCCGAGGGCGACGCACTGCATGGGATCGACGCCGCGGACGGGCTTCTTGCCAAAAATTTCCTCGACGAACGCCTGCACCATGGGCATGCGTGTCGGGCCGCCGACGAGGACGACTTTGTCGATTTTCTCCTTCGTGAGTTTGGCGTCCTTGAGGGCGTTGACGCATGGGGCGCGCGTCTTTTCGACGATGGGGCGCACGATGTCTTCGAGGCGGGCGCGGTTGAGCGTCATCTCGAGGTTCTGCGGGCCTTTCTTGGGGTCCACGGCGAGGAAGGGCAGTGAGATGGTCGTCTGCGTCATGCCGGAGAGTTCCATCTTGGCGCGTTCGCCAGCGTCGCGCAGGCGCTGCATTGCGGAGCGGTCGGAGCGCACGTTGACGCCCGTCTTCTTCTGGAATTCAGCTGCCAGCGCTTCGACGATGGCGTCATCCATGTCGGAGCCACCGAGTTGCGTGTCGCCGTTCGTGGATTTGACGTGGAAGACACCGCCTCCTAGTTCCATGATCGTGATGTCAAAGGTTCCGCCGCCGAGGTCGTACACGGCGATGACTTCGTCCGTGTCCTTGTCAAGGCCGTATGCAAGGGCCGCCGCCGTGGGTTCGTTGACGATGCGCTTGACGTCGATGCCAGCGATCTTGCCGGCGTCCTTGGTGGCTTGGCGTTGGTCGTCGTCGAAGTAGGCTGGAACCGTGATGACGGCGCCGTCGACGGTCTCACCCAGGAAGGCTTCCGCGTCTGTCTTGATTTTTTGCAGGATCAGTGCCGAGATCTGTTGCGGAGTGTAGTTCTTGTCGTCGATGGTGACCGTGTACTTCTGCCCCATCTTGCGCTTGATGCGCTGAATCGTGCGTTCCGCGTTGAGGACAGCCTGGCGCTTCGCCGAGTCGCCAACGAGGACTTCGCCCGTGTCCTTCGCAAACGATACGACGGACGGGAAGTTCTTGCCGCCGTACACATTGCCCTCTGCGGAGGGGATGATTTTTGGCGCGCCGCCCTCCATGACGGCGGCTTCCGAGTTCGTCGTGCCGAGGTCGATGCCGATGATTCGTCCCATGTTGGTCACCTGTGGTTGGCAAAACACGAGCCAGGACTTCTATAAGACGATGACGGCAGTAGCGGCTGTGCCCCTAAATGGGATTGCTGCACCTAAATTGGGGCTGGCTGCACGGGCTTATGGGTTCCGCTCGGAGCCGCTGCCACCGGAGCCCTTATCAGTTTGACACAACTATGGTTGTGTTGACTATGGTCTTCCGTCCCCCAGTTAAGGACATCGAGTACGCGCTCGCGCACGAACTCCTGGCCCGCGACGGCTTGCCTTTGGCCATCCTGGAAGCATTGGTCGGGCAGCCCCACCGGTGGAGCGAACTCAAACCGCTGTTGGCCGGTAAGGGTGACGAGAATCTGCGCAAGGCACTCCTGTCGCTGCGCAATAAGGGCCTCGTCCGGCCCGGCGTCGATTTGGCGAGCAAGCAGAAGGTGTACGCCCTCTCCAACCTGGGGCGGTTGACGATCCTGAAGGTCCACGAGATGGTGCCGACCTTCCTAAGCATCCAGAGCTACCAACGCGGCGAAGCCGCCAGGCTTGCCGCATGACGCCGGGGCGCAAGCGTGGCTTGGCAGACCGGCCCGAGGACTTCGGCACCGTCGTTGGCCAGCACTGGGCCTCCAGCATTGCGTACCTCCAGGCCAGCCGCCAGCCATGCATCAAGATCCGGGACGACGAGGTCGGCAAGATCGGCGACAACCGCAACCTGGTCGCCATCGGCCCCGGGGACTTGGACCAGATTGACCGCAGCCGCACCTGGGTCCTTGGCGTCATCCTCTGCCCAGGAGACAACGCCTCCGAAGTCACGTCCTGGGTTAGGAAGCACCGGGTGAATCCTGGTCACGTGTGGTTCTTCCTCCATTCCAACACCGACATGGCGGCCCTGCAACCTTGGGCCGATGCCGGGTACCCGACGAACCAGGTCGACTTCGTCGCTGACTGGGCCGAATTGCATCCCGTGCTCGGCCTCTACCTCAGCGACTACATCTACGAAGCAAACGGCCCGTCGCACAAGCGCACGTGGACAACGGGGCGTCGCCCACAGGCGTGATGAGAATGCGTGGGCGGTACCCCAGGAACTGCAACCGAAGCAAACGACCCTTGTCTTGGGTTTCCCGCCCGTGGCTCCGCATCCCCTTTTTCCCCGGCGCACCTAAATGGGTGCCTCCTGCACCGTTATTCGACCCTCAAACCCCAATTTAGAGGCACAACCGGTGGGGAACAGACGTCGCGGCGTTCTTGTTGCGGCTGGGCGCCTACCGGGACTTGGTGAATACCAAAAATTCTGTGAGAGCGCCGTCGAGCGCCTCCAGTGCGGTATCGGATGCGTGCATGGCCTCCAGATGCCGCCACGCGTCGAGGTACGTTTCGAGGTTCTTCGTGGATGGATCTGCGCGGATGCCGCGACTGACGTCACCGACGGGGCCTTTGTCGTTTTGCGCGCGCAGCCACGCGCTGAAACCGGGGGCTGCTGCTGCGGCCTGCAGTTCGGGCGTCCAGATGTGCGTCATGCTGTCGGTGTTGGCCGCCGCCTTGCGCATGCGTTTGTCCGCGCTGGCAATGGAACCGGAGTCGACGCCATCCGCAACGTAGGCCGCGTCGTAGTAGGTGAGCTTGGGCTTGGCCATGAAGCGGAAGGGGTGGTCCGGTTCCGTTTCCTTGAGCTGGATGCCGGTGAGTGCGCTTTCGAGGATCATGGCCCGCGTCCTTTCGTCCTTGTCGGGGAACTCGTCACCGATAATGTTGCCTAGCTCGTACACCAAGAGGTTGGGGGCGCGGAACTTGACGCCGTGGTACTGCATAGCGCGGTACCAAGTGCGGAAGGTCGGGCTGTCGGCCTCCTCGAGGAAGAGTTTGGCCACGCAGCTAGCATCGATGGTGACGACGTCAGTGCGCATTGCGCTGGTCCCGCACGAGGTCGACGACGGTCTTGCTGGGTTTGCGGGCGACGCCCGCCAGGAAATCGATGGAGTCCGTCAAGCGCATGTGCTTGACCTCCTTGACCACCAAGTCGCGCGCCAAGACGCCGGGGCTGATGCCCTTCTTCTTCAGGTACGCCTCGTCGGGATCGGGAAGTCGAACGCTCACTACACTCATGGCACTACATTGATTGTAGTTGCAGGTATGTAAGGGTTTCTCGAGCCGCTGGATGCAAGAGCGCTTCGGAGTGTCGTGGCAACTCTACGCAGGGCCTACCCCCAGCCATTTGACCCCATCAACAAGCAGGTCTCGTTGATCTCACGGATTCCGGCGTGCGTCCTTGCCGGACACGGATCGCTTGCCAAGTAGTCCTCGCCCGGGGGGTACGTCCAACTCCAGACGGCCGATGGAACACGGACCATGAGGAGACCGTCTGGTCCGAGGTGTTGCGCCAAACGAGGCTGTGGTATCCGGCCGTCGTCACAACAAATGTGTCATCGCCTTGGACGTCAGTCGCGGACGCGATGAGAATCATGCTGGAGGCCGAGTGGCGGTACAAGTCGAAGCCGATGGCTTGCCGTTCCTCGACGAACCAGTCCCACCACAGTTCTTGGATTCCGGCCAAATCGTAGTCGATACGAGCGACCCAGCCGGGTCCGAGCGTCGCGCTTTCGTACGCCGGATCGGTTCGGTTGAGGTCGCGCCCACGCTAGGGACCGGGGGTGCCGCAGCCCGCGACAAGCAGGCCAATGCATCCGAGCGCCGCAATCCGAGCCAACATGGACCTGATGTGCCAGGACCTGCTTTGTCATGAAGTCTGTGTAGGCGTCGTCGTCGGCGCCGCGACCGTGACCTTGGCGTGGCGCAGCACTTTGTCGCCGAGCCGGTAGCCCGGCTGCACGACGCGCGCGACGTGGCCGGCCGGCACGTCATCCATCGCTTCCTCGGCCAGCGCCTCGTGGATTGAACGGTCGAAGGGGACACCGGCATCTGCGATGGCAGTCACGCCTTCGCGCTCTAGGAGGCGGTCGAATTCGCGCGCCATCATGGCGACGCCTTCGGCAAGGTTGCCCTCGACGCCGACGGCTTGGTGGGCGGCCATGCGCGCGAGTTCGGCAAGCGGCAGGAAGCCCTCAAGGACGCGCGCCTTGTGGCGCAAGCGGTCAGCATCCCCGTCGCGGGCGATGCGCTTCTGCAGGTTGTCGTAGTCGGCGCGGGCTCTGGTGGCCTTGTCCTTCCATGTGGCGAGTTCGGCTTCGAGGGCCACGATTCGTGCAAGCGTCTCGCCTTGCTGCGTGGATTCACTCGCAGGCGCCTCGACGTTTCCGTCTGCCACGGCGTCCAAGTCTTGCGGATTCGGGTGGCCTTTGCCCTTGCGGTGCGGCATCGTCGCGTCTTGGGAGCCGGCGTGCGGGAAAAACTGTGCGGCGTGGGGTATCAGGCTGAGGCCCTACTTGCTCGCCCGGAGCCGCGCCGCGCCAGGGGGGGTCGCGAGGTCGAATTTGCATGCCCACTGGCACATTGCTTCGAACACTTGGGCAAGCTCGCGGGCCTTGGCCGTTGCCTGATAATCGACGCGCGGCGGAATCTCGCTGTAAGCTGTGCGCGTGAGCAGGCCGGCCTCGACGAGTTCCTTCAGTCGGTCGGTGAGCGTGTTGGGGCTGAGGCCGAGGCGGGACTGGATTTCGACGAAGCGCCGCGGTGCGGGCGACTCGTGGATGACGAGGTGCAGGATGGGGAGCACGTGGGCTCGGCCGAGCAGGCGGAAGAAGTCGGTGAGGCAGGAGGCGCCACCTTCGGAAGTGCAACCGGCTTGGCGGCGTTCGAAGGCGAGGATGGTCTCAGCCACGACGCCGCTACTGAAAGTGAAGCATTTAGGGGTGTGGGTGGGGGGCGATGGCGTTGAAAACGAAGGGATGGCGGTGGGTCTGCTGGGGCGCAATCTGGCCCTACTCGGCGCCGGGCGCTGCCCGACAGCAACCCTTTATTGGCGCGTCACCACTTTTGCCTCTGAAATGCGCGTACTTTTCGTTCTTGCCACCCTGCTTGCCTCGATGCTGGCCGGGTGTTCCGGTGGCGGCGGCGGAGGCGACCACGTGGCCGAAGAGACTGGATCCATCCGTGGCGTAGTGGTCGACCTGTCCATCACGCCTGTGGTAGCGGCCCGCATCACGGTCTCGGGCGGCCCGAACACGACGATGAACGAAGCTGGCGAATTCGCGTTTGCGGGACTTGCGCCTGGGTACAAGCTCGACGGCTTCTACGAGTGCACGTACGCAACCTTCTTCGTCACAGATTCGTGCGATTGGGTCTACCGGACAGGGTGGGACAGCGTAAACGAGTCGTACGGCCAACCCCCGGCTGCGCCGCGCAGCGTCCAGAAGTTCCACAACACCCAGTACATCGATGTGAGCGACGAGGCTTGGGCGATCGTTCAGGAAGGGTTCTGGATGGATTCCTCGGTCAAGTAGATGTCAATCTCCGTTGATGAGACCCCCATCGCCGCAGACTGCGATTGCAGTGACAGCTACTTCGACGCTGTTATGGCAAGCCCGACGCTGGGTCGCATGGATCGCTACGATGCGAAGGGTAAGGAGGACAAGTCCTTCCCTGCGGTCGAACGCGTGGCTGCGCGCGGCTTCATTCCATTCGCGGCCGTTCCAGGCGCAGAGTCCACGGACCAAAACGAGGTCTTTCCCCGCGCCCTGAACTTCCAGTTCACCGTCCTCACGACGTTGTTCTACAACTACATCCCGCCCGAAGGCTGGACCTTCGAGACGCAGGATGAATTCCCCATCGGCTGATTCAGATTGCGCCGATTTCATAGAACGCGGTTCATCATCCAATCTGTGCAATCGGCGAAATTTGCGGATCGGCCGTGGCCTGCCACAGGCCGTGCGACCAGGACCCTAATCCGCCACAACCTGCCCGTCGAGAATCTTCGGTGCCCGCCGTGCGACGAGCCAGACGCCGGCGAAGACGAGCGCTGCGGCTGGAAGGACCTTGAGTTCCAGCGCTGCGTCGAGGATGAAGAACGCGGCGACGGCCGTGAAGATGGGTTGGACGTAGGTGAAGACGGCCACCGTTGAGGCCGGGACGTGCCGGAGGACCCGCGTGTTGAGGACGTACGTGATGACGCTTGCCCCCACGATGATGAAGATGAGCCAGCCCATCGTCGCCTGGGATGCGTCTGCGAGCTGTCCGCGCAGGCCAAAGTACAACCCGATTGGCAGGTACACGATGGCGCCGACGAGGAACATCCACGTCGTGAGGCTCAACGGGTCATACCGCTGCGTCATGGGTTTGGCTAAGACGAGGAATGCCGAATAACTCAAGGCGTTCAGCATGATGAAGAAGTCGCCGAGGGCGTGACGGGGACTGGCTTGGTAGCTTGAACCGATGAGGTAGAAGACGCCCGCCAACGCGATGGCGATGCCGATGGCGCGCCGTGGCCCCATGGATTCCCGTCCCAACATGACGGCAATTCCGTACGTGAAGACCGGGATGGTCGTGATGACGAGGACGGCGTTGACGGCGGTCGTGTAGCTGAGGCCGACGATGAAGAACCCCATGTTCGCGACGACGCCGAGCATGGACAACCCCAGGACGCGGTGCCATTCCGTCTTGATGGGCACGGCGTTGCGCACGAGGATGAGGTGGAGTGCCAGCAGGCAGAACGCGGCGCCGACGAGGCGGATGCCAAGGACAGGCATTGGGTCGAGTTCCGCGAAGACCTTCTTGCCGGCGACGGGGAACAAGCCGAAGAGGAGTTGCACGATGAGCAACGTCAGCGGATGCTTCGCGTCGCCCTTGGCCACGGGTGCGGCGACGAAGGACACCGATATGAAGGCAGATTGTCCCAGCAAGCGGGCGGTGCACGGGCCACCGGTGCGCCTCTGACGGCTGTTGGACGGCCCTGAACGCCGATGGGCCGCAAGGCTGATGCCGGGGAAGGGAGTGGTTCGAGCATGCGGATTCTGTTCCTGGTCCTCGCGCTGGCCTTCGTCTCGGGTTGTTTGGGCGGCAGCAAAGGCGGCGGCGAGCCTACGGCTGACGCCGATTCGTGCGCGACTCAACTCGCCCCCGTCCAGTACTATTTCTCCGCCGGCCACAGCTTGGTCAATGGCACTGTACCCGCCAAGGGGTCGGAGCCGGGGAACGCATTCTCCAGCGGGTTCCTTACGAATGACCTCAAGGAATGGCTGTCAGAGCCGGTCGAGGTGGGCATTTACATCATCGGAATCGTGACGCTGGATTATTGGGCAGAGAGCACGGGCTCACCCGCGCCGCTTGCAATTGGGGGTTCCCCGGGCGAGGCGTACCATTTCTTCAACCAGTTCGGCACGGACCGCACGTTGCAACCGTCCTACGCGACCGAATACTCCAGCGTCGCACTGATGCCGGGTGACATCGACCACTACACGGCATCACTCGAGATGCCGCCGGGCGGCTTCTTCGTAGAGTCAGGGGACAGGCTCCGCGTGCTTCTCACGGACCTCGCCTTGGACGGGACCGAAGGCTCTGGGCACAACATCCTTTACGGCGGCGAAACGCCCAGCAGCATCAGCTTTGAGGCCCTGTGCATCCCAACGGTCGACTGGTTACCCGGGCAAGGCGGAAAGGAACAGGACATCTCGATCGCAGCGAACCAAGGCCTGCTGACGGGGGCAATTCCGGCCGGGGACAACAACCGTGCAGACGTCGGCATCATCGTCAGCCACGCGACACAGCGCATGACCATCACGCTCACCCAGACCAACGACCGCAATCCCGTCAAGGACGACATCGACATCGAGCTCCTCGACGCCAACGGCACCGTTGTGTGGAGCATCGGGTCGCCCTACTCCGACGAGGCGGGAACGCTGTGGGGCCCAAACCTCGACGCGATTGGTCTGCGTGGAGAAGCGACGGTCCGCGTCAACTCGTACAGCGGGTTCGCGTACACAGGCCACGTCTCAGTCGTGCAGGAGAACGCGCTGGACAACGCCACGCCATACTAGGCGCAAGGCCGCGAGCCGCGGAATCAAGGAATCCAAGGAAGCGGTTTCCCCAAATTCCGCGGATTCCGCGGCCGGTCGTCGTCGTGCAGCCTCCGCGGCGGCCAATAACGTGGCGGGCTCCAGCGTCGCCCTTATCTCGCACGCCCAAGTCGCCGATGTCGTGGCCTTGCGCATCGGTGTCCTCGCAGTGCAAGGCGCCGTCAGCGAACACATCGACCACCTGCGCCGAGCCGCCGCAAAGCATGGCCTCGACATTGTTGCCGTCGCCGTGCGGACACCGGAGGAACTCGCCTCAGTTCACGGATTGATTCTCCCCGGCGGCGAGTCGACTACCATCAGCAGGCTGTTGCGGTCGGGGGACCTGCAAGACCAAGTCGTGACGCGGGCGAAGAAGGGGGACCTAGCTTTGTTTGGCACATGCGCCGGCCTCATTCTGCTTTCCGCCAAGGCCACGCACGACGTGGCGGACAAGGACATAGACCTTCTCGGACTCCTTGACGCCGAGGTGGACCGCAACGCCTTCGGCCGGCAGAAGGATTCGTTCGAAGGCGCCCTCGACGTCGCAGGCATCGGCAAAATCCCGGCCGTCTTCATTCGTGCCCCCATCGTGACGAAAGTCTGGGGCAAGACGGAAATCCTGGCCAAGAACGATCGTGGCATAGTAGCCATCCGCAAGGGTCGCATTCTCGGCACGGCGTTCCACCCGGAGTTGACGGATGACACGCGCCTGCATGAGTGGTTCATTCGACTCGCGGCGGAAGCGGCATTGGCGTGATGGCCTCCGACCAATCCGCAGATTACGCCGAGTGCGCAGAATGACTCCCGACTACCTGCCGATGATTCCGGGAATTACGGGGAACGGACTGTGACCCAGTGTCCCCGAAATCTCCGTAATCCCCGGTCGGATGGTCGCTAGACTTGCGAGGTCAGCCTTTTCGAATCTTCCGGCCACTCGGCTTACCGCAGTCCGCCGACGGCGCGGGCGTCGTCGTCGGCTCGAGGCTGTGGCATGGCCTTCACGCGGTACGCTGCCCGCGTACTCAGGCGCCTTTGCGCGCATCGCGCAGCAGCACTTCGAGGTGGTCCACTGATTTGCGGTAGTTCTCGATGGCCAATTGGAAATGCGCCTCCGCGAAGTTCCATGCTTTACCCAAGTCGCCGTACCGCAAGCGGAACGCGCGGCGCCGATCGCCTTCGGGGCCAGCTTCGCCAACATAGAGGTCCTCGATGATGTCGAGTTCCTTCAATTTGTTGAGGTGCCGGTAGATGGAGGGCAGCGTCGTGTCGCATGCGGCGGCCAATTCCTCGACGCTCCACTCCTTCGTCGGGTGCAAGAGGAAGCAGTCGTAGAACACCTTGAACGAAATACCGTGGTCCGGCCCCTTCCGCGCTGTGTAGCCAATCATTGAGAAGAGCTGCTTCGCCAACCGCCGCGCGTCGCCTTCGCCAGTGAGGGGGGCGTGGCTTACGACTTGCATCTCGAACGCCATGGCAGGACGACCCTCCTGTTGGCGTATAGCGTGTTCGTTTTGTTTTGCGTATAGTGTGCGCGAGTGGCCGGAGATTCTCGGGTGTCCAGCGGCGATTCAAGGAGGCGATTTGCTTTCGGCGCGCGCTGCGGCTGCCGCGTCGAAGGGCTCCGGTGCGAGTTTGCGGCGAATCAAGCCACCCAGGATGACAAAGAGGATTGCCGAAAGGATGAGCGCCAACGCCAACCAGCCGCCGTCGTCGAAGAAGTCGACCCCATCATCTTGGGCCGGCACCGCGACTTTCTCCGCGCTGTCGCCGATGCCGAAGGCCGAGTCGGCCGATTGCCCCGCTGGCGCCGTCGTTGAGGGGGCCGACGTTTGCGTACCGGTCGCCGTTCCGCTCGAATGCGGCTGACCACTCGAGGGTGGCGTATCGGATGACGCCTGTTCTGGTGCGCCTGCCAGCGATTGGTCACGTGCGTCAGTTGCTTGGTTTGCCTGGTGCTCTTCAAGCCACCAGCCAAGGGCGCGGCCCAAGAACGTCACGCCGCCGCCGGCCGCGAGGAAGCCGAGGCCAAGTAGGACGTTGAAAGTCGTCGTCTCCTGCGGGTGCAGAATGCGTTCCCCGGTCCACGTCAATTCATAGTAGATCCACTTTCGGCCTTCGTCGTCGCGCTTACGGATGAGGCCGGCTGCGGTGAGGAGTTGTAGGTGTTCGTGGACCGTGGCCTTGTTGAGGTCCATGTCGCGGGACAGTTCCGTGAGCGTCTTGCGGCGCTCGTCCAGGGCTTTGAGGACGGTGAGCCGCGTGGCGCTCGCCAGCGCCTTGAAGGTCTCGGCATCGAGGGTGATCTTCGTCACGGCGTCCCTATGCCTATGCGGGTCTGGCAAGTGATAACCATTTGCGTATCGTCGGGCGCGTTCCAACCCCTGGTTTGGAGTCGTCTTGGACAGGGGTAGTAGCCGTTTCCGGCGTGCTGAAAACACGCGGAAATCGCGGAACACGCGGAACCGACGGGCCGATTCCGCGCACTTCCGCGTTCTCCGCGTGCAAACGGATAGGCTCGGTTGGCAGCCCACGAGGAGAACTAGACGGAGACGCTGACGCCGCGGAACCGCATCGAGGGCATCCGCAGGCCATCGCGCGCCTTCGCTTCACTAGAGATTCCGTCCAAGGAGGACAGGAGTTTGGGTAGGTTCCCGGAAAGCGCCACCTCGCTGACTGGCCCAACGACCGCGCCCTTCCTGATGCGCCAAACGTTTGCCGACGTCACGGAGAAATCGCCCGTCGTCACGTTTGCCGTGTGGGCACCAAGCACAGAATCAACCAGGAGGCCTTCATCGACACCCGCGATGAGCGTTTCCGCCGGTCGGGCATGGGGGGATTCGACGACCAAGTGATGCGTGCCCGTTCCGGGACGTGTCTTGAAGCCGCTGCGCACGGCGCTTGCCGTCGTCGCTTCGCTGTGCAAGTGCGCGTCCCACGAATCGAACAGGAACGTCTTGAGCACACCACCCTGCACGATGGGCAAGGACCGCGTCGCGACCCCTTCGTCATCAAACGGCGTGCCCGAAATCGCACTCGGGTACCATGAATCATCGCGCACGTCAAGCATGGCCGCAGCCACGGGTTTGCCGAGTTTCTCGCTCCACACCGTCTTGCCCTTCATGGCCTCGTCCCCGAGCGCAGCCGATACGACGAGGCCCGTGACTAGTTCCGCTGCGGCGTCGGGGCGGAAGACGACGTCGAGAGAGCCGCCAGCCACTTTCTTGGGCTTCGCCAGCGACATGACGGTAATCCCTGCCTCGCGCCCGACGGCATGGCCGTCAAGTCCCCAGGCGTGGCGGTCTGCGGATTCAGAAGCAGAAACGGAACGCTCGCCATCGGGAAGCACCAGGCTCGCCGCGCACGAGACCATCGTCGCGCGGTCCCAGCAAGCGACCTCCTGCGACGAGGCGATTGCCGTGATGCCAGCGTCGAGACTGACGCCGGCGCCAGCGACCGTCGCCTTTGGGGCGGTCTCCTTTGATCCAGCGAGTACGCCATCCATCAAGTCCATCGCGTCCGCCACGTCGAGGCCAGCCACGCGCGAATCCCAGCGGCCAGGCAGCGAACGGGGCGGCGTCCCCGTGGGAAGGATGTAGCCTTTGTCGGGAGCGTGGCGAGCCTGCTGCAACGCGCGCTCGACGGCGCCCCTTGTTTCTTCGTCGCGCGTCAGGTACGCGAAACCAACGCGTCCACCCACGACGAGGCGGATGGAGCCGCCGGATGTCCGGCCGGCCCCCGTGTTGGCGACGCGGCCAGCCTGGACTTCGACCTCGAGGCCGGACCCCGATTCGAGAAATGCTTCCGCTTGCTGTGCACCCCGAGCGACCGCCATCGCCACCATGCGTTCGGCGCGCCCCAGCAATTCCTCGCCGGCGGGGTCGTCGTTATTGGGAACAGAGGACAGTGACCTAACGACGGACTTGATGGTACGGCGAGGGGCCGGTTTGGCGGTCTTCGTTTTCGTCTTCGCCGGTGCTGAAGCCTGATGGGATTTCACGGTCCGTTTCGGCGCGCGCAAGGCCGTGGACTTTTCAATGGATTTGCCGACGCGCGACTTGCCGACGCGCGATTTTCCCACGGACGACTTTCCCTTCTGTGCCGGCTTTTTTCCTTTCATGATGCACCCCCGACGAGGCAATCCTTGATGCGTACGAGCGGGCCGCCATCGCAGACGGGGACCCATTGCCCCTTGCCGCAGTAGCCGGGGTCGCCCATGCGCGCCTTGTTGCCGAGGGCCGTGATGTTCTGCAGCGTCGAGAGGATGTCGCCGGTGAGGCTGATGTCGCGCAGTGGTGTCGTGACCTCGCCGTCCTCGATGCGGTAAGCTTCCTGGGCATTGAACAGGAATGTTCCACGGGCCGTGTCCACTTGCCCGCCGCGCGACCCCTTGCAATAGACGCCGTCCTTGATTCCCGCGAAGACTTCTGATTCCGGGTGGTCGCCTGCCGCGATGAGGGTATTGCTCATGCGCACCAGGGGGCGGCTCTGGTAGTCCTGCGCCCGTGCGGCTCCGTTTGGCTTCGACCCCGTCTCGTGTGCGTGCTCGCGGTCGCACAAGAACCCAACGAGAATCCCGTCGTCCAGGATTGGTTTGCTGCTGCCCGCGACGCCGTTGTCGTCGAACGGGAAACTCCCGAAGCCGCCAGGCACCAGGGAGTCGTCGCGGATGGAGAGCCCTGCGATGCCGAGGCGCTTGCCAAGTCGGCCCTTGAAGCAGGATTCGCCCGCGGCGATGAGGTCGGCTTCGGACGCATGACCGACGGCTTCGTGCGCGAACACGCCGGCGAGTTCGGGGTCGATGACGACAGTCCGCCGTCCGCCTTTAGCAGTCGGAGCCCCTAACGCTGCGACAGTTGACTTGGCGGCCGCGACGGCCTTGGCCGCGGGGTCTTCCTCCTTGAAGAGTTCCCAACCTTTCGTTGCACCCACGCGGCTGGACCGGCCTGCGAGTTCGCTGCCTCTCTTGGCCGTGAAGTGAGCCTGCGCGACGCTGCGGACAAGGCTCCAGGTCAGGTCCGTTCCGTCGGAGTTGCGCAAGCGCTTCGTCACGACGGAGTCGGAGTAAGATGTGCTGATGCTCTTGATGCCGTCCACCGCTCGCACGTCCTTCTCCATGCGTCCGAGCAGAGCCAACTTGTCCTCGACGGGGACTTTGCGCGGATCATACTTCGCCTTCCAATGCACGACGCGACGAAGCGTCGGCGCGTCCGCCAGGCGGACGGGCGTCGCACCTCGGGCCGCCGCGGCCTTCGCGAGCAGGATTGCGCGTTCGAGGGAGGAACGCCAAGAAGCCGACTCGAGGTCGTTGCTGGACGCAAACCCCCATGCGCCACCGACGAGGACGCGCAAGCCGAATCCCGTCTCCGTCCCCGAGGCAAGGCCGTGCAGTTCGCCGTCCTCGATCTGGATGCGCGATTCCTCCACGGTCTCGACGCGTACTTCCGCAAAACTTGCTCCAAGGCGGCGTGCCTCGTCGAGGACTGTCCCATCATCCATGCCGCTGCCGACCGGAGGTGTCCCTGTTAGCCGTTACGGACGCAAGCCCGAGTCGCAGAACTCGCAGAAACCGGAGAACCGCGGTTCTGTGCGTTCTGCGTATTCTGCGACCGGGAGTGCGGCGAGCGGAGCCTAGCCGTTCCTCAAGGTCACGACGGCTTCCCCGTCTTCCTCGGACACGACGATTGCCTGGTCGAGGGCTTCGTGCAGGGACTCCATGTGGCTGACCACCAACACCTGTGCGTAGAGGCCACCCAATCCGTGTAGGGCTTGCACGACGAGGTCGCGGTGTTCGCGGTCGAGGTGGCCGAAGACTTCGTCGAGGGCGAGGAAACGCAGTTCGGCTCCGGATCGTTCCGCCACGAGTCGGCTCACGGCGAGTCGCAGTGCGAGGTGGACGAGGTCCTGCTGACCCCCACTGAACCGGTCCAAGGTATACGGCGTCCCGTCTTCCGTGACGAAGAGGTTGTACTCCGTGTCGAGGATGATCTCCGTGAACCTGCCACCAGTGAACAGGGACAGCAACCGGCTTGCCTCGACTTGGACGGCGGGGCCGACGCGGTCCACGAGGTGGTCGCGGAACCTGTCGAGCAGACCACCGCCCGTGCGGCCCGCGATGGCGCCCCATTCCGTGGCTTCGCGTTCGAGGGCGACGACTTGGGTTCGCCGGGCTACTTCTTCGGCTTGACGGATTTCGGCGTGGCCGAGTTCGGCAAGAGCGGCCGCGTGGTGGGCCCTCGTTTCGTGGAGTGCGAGTTCAGATTTGCGTTCGGCGCCCTCGGCCGCCCGCAGGGCAGCCTGGACGGCAACGACATGGGCCGTCGGGTCTGGGCTCGCCGCGAGCGCCGACGTGGCGGCGACGTGCGATGCCTGCGCTTTCTGTTGGCTTTCGTGGGCGACTTGATGGCCGGCCCGCGCAGCGGGGAGGCGAGCGGCGAGTGCGAGGGAACGCTGCCAGAGGTCATGCGCGCCTCGTGCGTCCTCCAAGGCCTTTCGAATGGCGATGAGGTCAGGCACCGGCGTCTCCGGCGTCACGTGTGAACGCGCCTCCGCCAGCAAGCGTTGCGATTGGGCGAGGCGAGAATCGAGGGCCTGCGCGTGCGCCGCCGTTCGGATGCGCGCCCGTTCCTGCCCTTGTGCGTGGGCGAGGACGTCCCGCGCGGCTTGCAATCTCGCCGTCGCCGCGGCATGCGCAGCCCGGGCCGCATCGATGTTCCTCATTGCGTCCACGCGCTGCCCTTCCAGTCGCTGCTTGAGCACCTCATATTGGCCTTCGAGCGACTGTTCGCACGTGGGACAGGAAGCCTTCGTGCCCAGGTGGCTAATGTGGCGCGACTTTTCCATCGTTTCACGAAGCTGTGACTCGGCGACGGCAAGCGTCGATGCGGAGAGTTCCGTCGCTTTGGCCGCCGCCTCGCATACCTGTTGCGCAGTTTGCACCGTCGTCGCGGGTGGCACGATGAGCTCGGCGCGTTCGGCTTCGACTCCCGCGACTTCGCGTTCTAGACGCGCGATGGATTGCAGTTGGATGGCGCGGCGGCGTGCGGCATCCTCGCGCTGCAGGGCCTCTTGCATGGCTGCTTGACGAACCGGCATCATTGCCGCCGTGGGGGCGAGCTTGTCCGCCTCGTCTTGCGCCTTCTCGGCTTCATGGAGACTGGCAAGCGCATCGCGCAGCGCCGCGTTCGCGCCGTCGGTGGCTGCCCTTGCAATCGCCTCGACTTGTCGCAGCCCCTGCCAGCGTTGCATATCCGCTTCGGACGCTTGGGCATCGGCCCGTGCGCGCGTCAATTCTCGTTGCAGGACGATGAGCGTCGCTTCGGCGCCTTTCAGTCGCGCGGCCGTTTGCTGTGCGTCGATGCGTAAGGATGCGATGCGCTCCTCGATGGCCTTTGCGTCGCCGAGCATCAACCGTGCAGCCTCAAGGCGAGCCTCGGCTTGGCGTCGGGCCTCCCGCGCCTTTTCGACGGCGCCATCAATGCGGTCCACGCCCACCATCTTCAGGACGAGCCGCTTGCGGTCGGCTGGGCGTTCGTTGGCGAGCCTGGCGAGTTCGCCTTGACGGGCGACGACTGTCGTGAAGAAGGCGTCGCGCTCCATGCCGAGGATGGCTTCGACCTTTGAGGTGACCGCCTCGGACGACCCAGCGCCCGCAGCGACGATGGCGTTGCCGTCAATCGTGAGGCTAGCGTTGGGGGTGAGGTTCTTGCCACGCAGTTCGCGCACGATTGCGACGGCTTGGCCGCCGAGGTCGAGGTCGAGTTCGACGTGGACGCCGTCGCCGGGCGGGGCACCCGTGTGCCGCAGCAGGTCCTTTGGCGTCCGTGCCGCGCCGGCGCCGAACAATGCGAACGTGATGCCTTCGAGGAGGGAGGATTTTCCTGCGCCGTTGGGGCCGATGACTGCCGTGACGCCGTCAGGGAATTCAAGCGCCGTGTCCTTGTGGCGGCGGAAGTTTCGCAGCACCAGTCTTCGGACCTTCATGGTTGGCTCCCATGGCCGTTTGGTGGGCCGTCGACCGTAACGCCGTCCACGAGCAGCCCCCGCGCCTTCTCCAAGATGCGTTGACGGTCGAGCCCTTCCATCGGTTGCGTTGCAGCGAATGCGTCGAGTTCCGTCGCGAGGTGGCCCAGTTCGCCGAGGCCGCGGATGCCGAGGCCGGCCTCTTTCCACTCGGTACGCAGGTCAAGGTAGAGTGCGTGGGCGCCTGCCCGTTGCAGGGCTCGCACGTCGAGGACGCCGCGTAGGCTGGGTTCGAGCTTCCTCATGCGTAGGCGAGCGACTGCCCCCGCGGGCACGCGCGCGATGTTCGTCTCGGCGGCGAGTCGCAAGGCGGCGGCGTCTAATCCGTCGCCGTCGAGGACTGGAAGGTCGAGGTACGGTCGCGTGGGGATTGGTCGAAACTTTGGATGCGCCCCATGCGCGTCGATCCGTACGTCGAGGAATCCCTTCTCTTGGCCCGATTCAGCGATGCTTACTCGTTCCGGGGCTCCGCAATACCATGCGTTGGGCGCGACTTGCTGCGTGCCGTGGAAGTGGCCGAGTGCAACGTAGTCGAACGGCGGGAACCATGACGAGTCAAGGGTGAGTTCGTTGAATTCGCCGTGGCCGAAGGCCGCGATGCTGGGGACGGAGCCGTGCACGACTAGGATGTCGATGCCTGCCGCCGATGCGGATGCTTGCGTCAGGGCCGATTTCCGTGTTTGGGCCGATGCGACTTCACTTGCGAGGACGTCGTTGTCGCTGCATTGCGGGACCGCATGGACGCGCACTGCTGCGTGGATGCCATTGCCGCCATTGCCGGGCGACGGAGTGCCGACTTGCAGTGGAATCGTCTGCCGGGCGCCTTGGTATACGACGTGGATTCCCGGCAGATGTTCGAAGAGGCGGAACGGCGAGCCGGTCTCCCGCATCTTCGGATGCTCATGGTTTCCCGCAATTGCCACCGTCGGAATGCCCGCGCGGCTGAGCTTGAGGAATCCTTCCATCGCGTGTCCGAGGGCGCGGTTGCCGGGGCGAACGCCGTCGAAGAGGTCGCCAGCGTGGATGAAGAGGTCCGGCTTCTCCGCGACGGCAAGGTCGATGATGTGGTGCCAAGCGGCGTAGATGTCCTCTTCGCGTTGGTTCAGTCCGCTCGGCGCCAGCCGCGGGTATTGCGCATGGCCGAGATGAGTGTCCGACGTGTGGAAGATCCGAACCATTACGCCTGCCCCTCCCGTCAGTAGAAGTCAGCCTTGATGGCTGGCCGCTTGGCGTTCGTCGTCACCATGGGCGTCGCACCGGTTGCTTGTGCGCCTTGCTTGGTGAGCTCAATGATGCGGTCCTCGTACAGGTGTGCTTTGAGCGGCAGAGCAAACGGAGCGCCCGGAGTCGTCACGAGGGCTTCGCCGGGTTCGAGCATTTGAATCTCTGTTGCGACTTGGCTCAAGTCTTGCCGCGCTCCGGCCTTCACGCGTTCGCGGTCGGTCGGGTCGGCCAGGCCGAGGATGAAGAGAGTATTGAGTTGGCTCAGGAGTTCATCGGAGAGCAGGCGTGGTTGTTGCGTGACGGCGCCGAGTCCGACTTTGAACTTGCGCCCTTCGCGAGCAATCTGGGCGAAGACGTTGGAGGATCCGCCGCGTTGGTTGAGTACGCGCTGCGCCTCCTCAAGGATAACGCAGACCGCGGGCAAGGCGCGGAAATGGACTGCGTCGCGTGCGGCGTCGCGGTACCGTTCGAGCAGACTTCGCGCCAGCACCGCCGAGACGAGGAGCTCCTCACTGGGGAACAAGCCGGACGTGTCGACGAGGACCGTGTGGCCGGATTCGAGATGGCTGAGGATAGCGGTGGTCGTGCTCACCGCGTGGTCGGCGTGGATGACGGGTTGCCGCAGGATCTGCTCCGCGCGCCGTTGTAGGACGCCGAGTGTGCCGGGATGGAATTTTCCAGCGCCCAGGGCAAAGTCGAGTTCTTCAATGGTGCGTTGAGCCGTCTGCTCAATCCAGCGCTTGCCGAACTTCTGCGACAACGCCCATAGAGCTTCCTCCTGCGCGCCGGAGACTTGGTACACATTATGGAAATCAGCGGCCGTAATCTCGGATGCTGATACGGCCAGTTCGTGAACGCGGCCCTGGAATCCTGCGATGGCGCGACTCGTGTACACATGCAGCCGGTCGTTGCGCGGATGGTGCAGAAGGCCACGATGCGGGCGGCCGTCGGGATGCACGTTCGCTCCGCCGTCGGCGTATTCGCCGTGCGGGTCGAGCAGCAGGAGTCCGACTTGGCCGGATTCCAAGCAGGACCCGGCGAGGACTTTGACGAGGTTCGACTTGCCCATGCCAGTCGTGGCGAAGACGCCAATATGTTGAGCAAGGGCCTTCGGGTCGAGGCCGAGTCGGTCCGGCAGCGCTTCATCGCCGGAGCGCAGGTGGCCGAGTTCGAGGTCTCCTGGGCGGGGAGCCAGAAATCCGAAATCTCCGGCGCGGGGGCGGCGGACTTCGGCAAAGTGTGCCGGGATGGTCTTGGGTTTGCGGAACTTGCCGTCAGCCTGCAGGTAGCCGAGTGGCGCCGACACCGCGGTCTTGAAGAGGCGTTCGTCGCGGTCGAAAAGAACTAGGTCTTCGGCTTCGGGTGAGGACATGAGCGTCCCGGCGGTGCGCTCCTCCCAGGCTCCGTCGCGGGCGTCGGCGCCGTATTCGAGGTCCACGACGCGGAGGTAGAAGGGTGGGCTGCTTCGCAACGCCGCCTTTTCCGCAGATGACGCAGATGCCGCTGATGGCACTGGGCTGGCGCCGCGTACCATTGGGTCAGCTGGCGGCAACGGCGAATGAATCGTTGCGGCTTGGCCGCCAGCAATGAGGATTTCCCCCAAGTGGACGGGTTCGTCCGGGCCGATGCGGAACCGCAGTTCCGTGACGCTTTGACCAGTGATGCGGCCGACGGTGAGCCCCGGTTGGGCTGTCATTGGACGGTCGAGGAGAAAGCCCCGCTTAAGGGGCAGGGGGAGTGTTGCGAATGGACTCCGAATGTCATAGGGCGGTCCGAAAATCGTCCTCGTCCACGTTGCCTTGACGTAGGGCGCGCTTGGTGCTACTTCCAGGGGGGCAATGCTCCTGGTGGAACCGGATGGCTTCTGTCGCCAATCGGATGGCGGAACGTTCGGTCTTCGCGTCCGCGACAATCGCCGGGTAGCCCGGGACGGTGGCCGTGTAGTGTCCCGTCTCAGGAGCGTATTCCAGCACGATGGTTTGGGTCACCACATGGACCGATGCGTCGTCCCTAGGAATAAGGCTCGGTACAGGCGTTGGCCTGTCTAATGCCAGGAAGCCTGTTTCCACTCGTTCATTCCGCTCCGCCCTCTTGGCGGTCGTGGATGAACCGCCACCCCGACGTCACCGGAACGTCTCGGTCGAGGTCGTGCACTGCCTCCCTGGCCGCGCTGGCGGCTTCCTTGTCGGACAGGTCGTCGGCGCCCCAATGCGCGTACATCACGGTGTCGTCCGGAGTGACGATGAGGGCGTCCTGGTCCGCGAAGGGTCCGCGCAGCAGGAGGCGCCGTCGATGCCAGCACCCGTCCAGTCATGGCCGCCGGTGATGTAGCAACTAGGCGGCTCGCATCTCATCCAGGTCTCGTTCCGGGAAGCCATGAACTCGGCCTCCATGTAGTCTAGGCCGAAGTCGTCGGCCGCGTAGAACGACGCCGCCAGTGCGCGCACGCGGGCTCGGACGTCGGCCTCGGGGACGTCGTAGCCAATCCAGGCGTGGAGGCCATTGTCGCTCAGGTGGAACGCCATGCCAGTGCGAGGGTCGTCACCCACCTCCCGCCAACGCACCTGGTCCAGACTGTAGTTCCCGTAGATGGCGGCGAGACCGGCGTCGCGGAACTCGTGCACCTCCGGCGAATCAGGCCAAGGATCGAAGCCAGCGTACACGGGGCCCTCGTTCGTGGTCACCTCGAAACCCATGTACGTGCCGTTGTGCGGCAAGGAATCGTAGAGCCCCGGGTCGCTCCACCCGGGAGAACTTTGAATGTGCGCGTCCTCCAGCTCGAACGCGAAACGGCCCTCGAACGAGGTCAAGCAGCCTGAGGACAGGGACGACAGCAACGCCATTGCCGCCACTGCGACCCCTGCAGAGACCCGCGACATCTTTCCTGTCATGGCCTCGTCCACTATAATGAGGAGGTTCCGGGCATCCTCGGCGAGGTCCGGCGCATCGGCAATGGCTTTTCCACCGCGCAGCGCTGGCGGCCGCATGAACAACGTGAACCTCGCCGAGATGCAGAAGTTCGTCCAGGCGCTGCAAACCGACGCGGCGCTCGGCAAGAAGAACAAACGCGTCACGGGTTCCTGGAGCTTCAAGGAGGGA
This sequence comes from uncultured Halobacteriales archaeon, assembly GCA_964643795.1. Taxonomy (GTDB): domain Archaea; phylum Thermoplasmatota; class E2; order JACPAO01; family JAHFTW01; genus JAHFTW01. Next base: position 26,470 of record CAZXUC010000028.1, read on the forward strand.
ACCCCGCAATTCTCGGTGCCCCTGGAGTTCCCCAAGGGAAAGGCGACGGTCAATGTGGAACTCCCGCCCTTCGCTGGAGGGTGGGGGACGAGTCCGGATCCAATCCAAGTGTGCCTCTCCGGCTTGGCCGCCTGCTTTGCCGTGACGTTCGCCGCCACCGCGACATCGGAAGGCGTGACGTTGACCAAACTGCAAGTCACCGCCGAGAACTGGATGGACCTGCGCAAGCAGATGGGCCTAAGCAAGGACAACATCATCGAGCGGGTCAAGTTCACCGTCGAAGCCGCCGGCGCCGACCGCAAGACCTTGGAGCGACTTCTCAAGCTGGCCGAGGAACGATGCCCTGGCAGCGAGTGCGTTACGCGGTCGATTCCGCTTGAGACTGTGCTGGCTTAGGTGGGTGTCTCCCCCTGGATAGCGGGGGCCGTCCTTCCACGTGAGCGCTTAACGCGCGTTTCTCGCCTCTTCCCTTTGCTTGCGCCAACCGTACCTCGTGAGTCCCCGTGGCTTGTAGACGTTCAGCACCGTGATCACCAGCAAGACGATGGTTCCCCCGACGGAGTGGAGCAGGAGGTTGCCCATGTTCCGCAAATTCGTGTCGGTGGTGGCTGGGTCGGCGGCCATCTCGGCGCGATGCGAAATCAACGGCACTTGCACGAGGAGCACAAACGTTGCGACGATGGTCAAGAGCAGGGTGATGACGACCCACCAGTGGCGGAAGAGTCCCCACTTGGTCCCCAACGACATGACAATTCCGGACACAAAGGCGGCGAAGGCGAGGGGGACGATGGTCCAGCGCGTCATGAGGTCCATGCCGATGTACGCTGCGCGCAGAACGGCGGCTTCGTCACTGGCGACGGTGGCAACGTCGAGGACGATGAATGCGGCTACGGCGCCCATCCACCCCAGCGAAGCGATGATGTGTAGCGTGAGGGCAAGTTTGCGCGTGGCTGGACCCAGCATTGGCGTCAATGTCCCGTGGGAGATGCGCCGGTCAGGTGCAGGACGACGAAGGCGAGGACCGCCACGAGAACGGCCAGCCCTAGGAGCTTGACCCACCCCGGCGTCGCAGGTGGTCCGGTAGGCGGTACCTCGGCGGGTGTAGGGTCCATGCGGGCGCCAAACTATCTTGGGATAAAGAGGATGCACGCTGCCTCCCCTTTCGAGACGCTACGGGTTTGTTGAATGCTTGTCTGTAAAGTGAACAGCGGGGATTCGAGCTTCAGGGTTCTCTGGCCGAAATCAAGCCCGAATGCGCTCCCGAAATCGCCCTGCCGCGGCGCTCCTCGCGCGCATCGGCGAGGCCATTGAGGCAGGCGTTGCTGGAGATGTCAACAACCACGAGGGTGGACATGTCCCGGGCCGCTGACATGTCCTGAACAAATGACCGCCAAGGTATTAGATGGGTCGAAATCGCGGCGTCCGTGCCCCGTCTTCGCATCATAGCACTCCTCGCCTGCCTCCTCCTTGCCGGCTGCACGGGGGCAAAGGACGCATCCAGCGCGGCCGAATCAGACGGCCTAGAAACTCTGTCCGAGAGCGCTGCCCCGGAGTCGATGGATCTGCGAGGCCACGTGGTCACTCCGGCGCTGTTCCCGATTGCCAACGCCACGGTGACGGTGGTTGCGACCGACCTCATGGCGGTCACTGACGCGGACGGTGCCTTCGACTTCGGTCGCCATGACCGGCGCATCTACACCCTCATCGCCACCGCCAGCGGCTTCGTGGAATCAGCGTTGACCGTGACGCCGGAGCAGGCCGACAAAGCCGTTCGACTTGTGATGCTGCCGGGAATGCCGACGCAGCCGTACAACCGCACGTTGGAGTTCACGGGCGTACTGGAGTGCGCCCTCGAAGTCCTAATCATCTCGCCAAGCTGCGACTCCGTCATCAGTGCCGCCAATGACGAGATTCAGGAGAACGGCGGAGGACGTCCCCTCCCGCCGCCCCTCTTCGAGGCCAACCAGAGCTTCCTCTTCCAGGCCGACCCGGGCTGGAAGACCTTAGTCATCGACGTCGTCTTCGACGGCGCAGGCCACCCAGGCCTCGACGGCTTACGCATCACGGTGCGCGGCAGCTTGGCCCCCGACAGCGGTGGCGCGTACGCGCAGTACGGCCGTTGGAACGACGCCCAATCGTTCACCGCACGCCTGGAACCAGGCGGAAACTACGAGGAGGGAACCGAGCCCGTCCCCGGCAACGCAACGGGCTTCCAGGTGGACACCTATCCGCATAGCCACCTCTGGCACGCCGGCGAGAGCTCCCCGTTCCTGGGCGTCGGATTCGCGCAGAACGTGCGCTTCAACCTGTACGCCACACTCTTCTACGTTGACCCGGCCCCAGCGGGGTTCACTCTACAGGGAGCCGAATCGTGAAGCCATGCGCGACCACACGGTCTGGTGAACCATGACGCAGATTCCCCCCTACTCCATCTTCAGCGCACTCAGCGAACTGCTGGTTACTGCCGCCGTGTTCTACGTCGTCTGGCGCGCCTGGAGCCACAACGACTTCCGGCGCGGATTGCTGGTGTGCGTGCTGGTCTTCGAGGCCGTCGTCAACATCTCGTACATGGCCGTCCGCATGCTGGCCCCTTCCTCGAGCTTGCATGACGCCCCGGACTGGCTCATCACGACGGCCGTCCTGCACGGCATTCTGAGCCTGCTGATGTTCCTGTTCCTCATCTTCATCACCGTCCTGGCGTGGCGCGACAACGAACGAGGCCACAACTTCTTCCGGGAAAACCCGCCCACAACCTGGGCCTTCGTCGGACTCTGGATCGCGAGCATCCTCAGCGGCGAATTCCTGTTCGTCATGCTGTATCTGGTTTGAGCGCGGGCGCCGCCAATCACTTGGCCGGCTGGTCCGTCTCTTCCGGCACGGGCTGTTCTTCGACTAGGCGGACCTCGACGGTGCGTGAGCGGGCCTTGTCTGCTTCGCGGACCCAGAAGGCGTAGCTCCCGACTCGTACCGTCTCGCCTTGCGCCGGAATGTGGCCGAAGACATGGTTCAGGAAGCCGGCCACCGTGTGGGCGCCCTTGCCATCGATGGGCTCGCGCAGGACCACTTGCAACTCGTGCAGAGGCATACTGGCGTCGAGTATGTAGTGCCCCGGGGACACCACACGCAACATGGACTCGCGACGGTCGAAGTCCTCCGGGATCTCGCCCATCATCTCCTCGAAAAGGTCGTCCAGCGTCAGGACGCCGACCGTCGTGCCAAACTCGTTGACGATGAGGCTCATGGTGCGGCGCTTCTCGAGCATGTGGAAGAACGCCTTGGAGGCGCGCTGGTTGTTGTGGATGACGCCAATCTCGCGGCGCAGGTCCTGCAGGCGGGGGCGAGGGACGCGCTGGCTAGCCTGGTAAACGTCGCGGTAATGCAGGAAGCCAAGGACACTGTCGAGGCCGCCGTCGCAGAGCGGGAACCGGCTGTAGGTGTTCTCCGTCACGAGGTGGAGATTCTCGTCGAAGGACTTGCGGACATCGAGGAAACGGACACGGTCACGCGGCGTCATGATGCTGGCCACGGTGATGTCGTGCAGGGCAAAGACGCGCTCGGCGACCTGCGACGTGCGGACGCCAGCCCGGCTGCCGCTGGTTTGAGTCAAAAGGAGGCGGATTTCCTCCATCGTGAAGTCAGACTCCTCCCCGCTCACTGGCTTCAGGCCAAAAAGGCGCACGATGCCGTTGGCGGCGCCGTTAAGGAGCCAGATGAAGGGCGAAAAGAGGCGGCGGAACGCCTGCAAAGGCAAGGCGACCCAGAGCGCCGTCGCTTGAGCCTTGCGGATGGCGACGGTCTTGGGAGCCAATTCGCCTAGCACGATGTGCAGGACCGTGATGATTGCGAAGGCGACACCGAAGGCGATGGCCGAGATGGCGCGGTCGGAGAGGTCGAAGCCATCCAGGGACGGCTCAACGATGAGGTGGGCAATCGCGGGCTCACCAATCCAGCCCAGTCCCAACGAGGCTAGGGTGATGCCCAGTTGACATGCACTCAGGTACGCGTCCAAGTGCTGCGTAACGTGGAGCGCGGCGGTCCGGCGGGGGCCCGTGGGAAGTCCCTTGAGCTGCGTCTGCCGGACCTTGACGATGGCGAACTCGGCGGCCACGAAGAAGCCGTTGAGCAGGACGAGGGCGATGACGAGGCCGAGGTTCAGGAAGAGAGCGACAGGTTCCACGGGCTTTTCCACTGACGGCTGTGGGGTCAAAAAGCCGGCAGGTCAGCGGTTGGCCGAGGTCTTATGGTCCAGCCCGGGGAGACACGGAGACGCGCAGGCTCCAGAAGCCGGCCCAAACCACGGCGATGAGGACGAACATGAAGGCGAGCGGGTTGTGACCCAGGACGCTACTGAGGACGATCTGCAGCGGGCCACCCACGGCCAGTAACCATCCGATGGCCGCGGGGGCGACCTTTGCCCGAATCGTGCCGATGCCGAAGACCAGGCAGCCAAGAATCATCAGCAGCATTCCGGGAACGAGGAACGCGAAGAAGGTCACATCCGAGAGCGAGATGTAGAACACCACGACCGTCCCGACGAGTGTCAACGCGGCGCCAGCAACCAAGCCCCAAAATCCAATCGGCTCCGCCTTGCGGCCCGCTTGGACTTGGTGCGCGTGCAACGCGTAAGCTCCCGCAAGAATGGCCAACGGCATCGTCCAGCTCAGCATGCCGTACATCTGGTAGGCCTGGTCGGGGTCGTCGTACCCGAACGAGTCCCCCATCGCGTTCCGGAACGCGTCGTCCCAGGCAAATGCGGGGGGTTCGTCCGCCCCGTCCTCAGTAGCCAAGTAAGCGGCGGCGAAAAACGGCGAAAGCAGGAGCGCCACGATGCCCGCGACGGCGGCGGTCCAGGAGGTCACGCGAACGAAATCTGCCATGGGATACCAGCGGACAAGGCGGTTGAAATCAGTTCCGGGTTGATTTCGCGGCCTCTCCATGTGATAGCGGCGCCCAGCACTGGACTCGATTTGAACGAGTGGCGGGCCCGCCCTGGCGTCCAATTGCTGGTGCGTCCTACTTCGTGCCCGCCACGATGATGAGTTCGCAGGGCCCCACGAATCCCTCGTTGGTCTCGAACTCGCGCAGCGCCTTGCCGATCTCTGCCCACGTTGCCTCTTGGTCGGCGGGGCTGAGGGCGGCCATCATCTGGTGAAGGGCGCCAAACGATTCGCGTTCGAAGCGAAGGCAATCGGCAGCGCTCGGCAGGCGGAGCGGAGCCGACACGCGGACGGTCTTGACGTCACGGAAACCCGCCTGACCCAGCGCCTGCTCAAGGACACCCGTGGCGCCGAGGCTGAACGGACCCGGCTGGCCGGGCAGTGGGGGCGGCGTGTTGGCGCGGCGGCGGACGATGCCGATGGGGACCGAGAAGAACTTGTTTTTGTCCGGCGTGGAGTACACGATGGCCGCGAAGCGCCCACCCGGCTTCAGCACGCGCAGGAAGCCGCGCAGAGCCTTCTGCTGGTCGGGGAAGTAGATCAGGCCAACGCGCGAGATGACGGCATCGAAGCTGGCCTCCGAAAGGCCTAGGTTCTCTCCGTCCGCCGCTTGCGTCGTTACGTTGGGGAACCCTGCCTCTTGCGCCGCTTTCGCGGCGAACTCGAGGATGCGCGGCGAGATGTCTGTCGCCAGGACCCTGCCGGTGGGGCCGACCCGGCGCGCGGCGGCCAGGGTCTGTTCGCCCGCGCCGGCGGCCACGTCGAGCACGGCGCCGCCGGCTTGGAGGCCGCAGTTGTCGAGCATCTGCTGTGTCGCCGGGCCGAGCCAAGTGTGGAGTGTCGGGCCCCAGCGGGACCATGGCTCCGCGGCCTTCTCCCATTGTGCCTTCGTCGTCGTCTTGTACTTCTCGCCATCGAAGGTCGGAGCCGCTTGCGTCTGGTTGGCCGCCATGGCGAAGGAGCTGGAAGGCCCAAGATAAACATCCGTGGCCGAGGCAAGACACGATTTTCGCGGAGAAGGCCCCGAAATCAAGCTCCAAATGGAGCCGATGTCACTGAGTAGCGGGGAGTCGATTGGTACGGGTCTCCCCTCGAAATCGAGCCCAGAGCCCAAGGTTTCTGGCAACCCATTTTCCACCTTTTCCCATTAGGCGATTTTGTAGTGGGTCGAATCGCCGTCGCCTACCATTCGCCTACAGCACGGAAGTGCCCGAGTCTACTTGGGGGCAGGTTGGCCAACGCAGCCCGCGAGGGCGGACGCCACCAGCGCGATTGCAAGCAGGAGCCGGTGCATCAGGACAACTCCACGCTCAGCGTGAAATCGGTCGGCGGGTTCTGGCAGTTCTCGACGAGGGCCGTCCATGGGCCCTGGTCGCCGTCGCGGAGTTCGAACGAGAACACCTCGGGCACAACGTCGGGGCCGCGGAACCTGTCGCCTTGAGCGTCGTAAAGGGTCACGTCAAGGTCATCGAAATCTACCACAGGCGTGGAGGGTCCGTGAGTGGCCCATTCGAGCGTTCCGTTGACGAAGCGCGTGGCAGGCGGGACCTCGAACTCGAAGACGGCGGAATGCAAGTCCACCGTCGCGTCCTCGACGTCGCCGTGGCCGGCGGGCAGGCAATGGTACGCGAGGTCCACGTGGCCCGTGAACTCGTACTCGACGGGCTCGTCGAGGCCGGCCGGCACCGTGGGATGAACGATGGGCCGGGCTACGGGCGAGTCGCCTCCGGTGATGCGTGCCCAAACGAGGTCGTATTCGCCTTCGTTGTAGGTGACCCAGGCCACGAGCGCGTCGCCATCGGGGGTGACGGCGAGGCCCATGTAGTGGCCCAGGTTCAGGGTGGTCCCTTCCATTTCGTCCAGAACGAGCGGCGCGCCGGCGACGCCATCGACCACTTTCACGGCGAGATACCGCGAGCGTTGTTCGCTGCTGGGGCCCTCGACGTCGAAGTACGTGATCCAGGCGCCGTCGCCGGCGGCGGGGGCGACGTCGGGCAGCGATGGCCCTTCGCCCTCGGGCACGTCGATGATGAGCGGGGGCGCCCACGAAGCCCCGCCGTCGTCGGACCACGTGAATTCGGTCTGGTGCTGTCCCTCGAGAAACGAACCGCCCGTCGCATACGCGAGGAGGAGGCGTTCGACGCCCGAGGCGAGCGTCTGCGCGCGCATGGCGGGCAACCACGACGTCTGCCCGATGGTGCGTGCTTCCCAAGTCTCTCCGCGGTCGCGGCTTTCCGCGAACCGCAGCTCGTAGCTTGCCCGCTCGAGGTATGCGACGCGCCAGGCGCCGTCACGCCCGATCACCGGCGAGGCGCCGTGGGGATTGCCTTCATCGTCTACGACGCCGGCGGGCGACCAGGTGAGGCCACCGTCCTCGGACGCCGAAAAGACGAGCCGTCGGCCCTCCTCCTGGCTGAAATCGTTGTCAGGCTGCCCTTGGGTGATCTGCGTCCAGACGAGCAGCAGGGTCCCATCGGGCCCGACGGTCAGCCACTCCTTGTCGTTGGCCTTGAACATCGCGCCGACCTCTTCGAGCGCCACGAGCCCGTCGCCCGTGTCGACGATGCGCACGTCGCCCCAGGTGCGACCGCCATCGACCGAGCGCGTTGTGTAGAGCGTGTACCCCGCGTACGCGATGACGGGAACATCCGGGGCGAGGACGTGCAGCGTGGCGATTGCGCTCATGACGAGCGTGCCGTCCGGGAGGAAGACGATGACTGGGTCGTAGCCGATGGCCTTGTACCGCGCGAGCGGGTGGAACGGGCTATCGTCGAGCCCGCTCGGGACGACGCGCGTCTCCCAGGTCGCGCCGCCGTCCTCGCTCACGGAGACGCGCATGCGACTCGCGGTCGCGTAGTACTCCTCGAAGCTGCTCGGCTGGTCAGCGTGCGCGATGACGATGTGATCGGGATTCTTCGGATTGACGGCAACGAAGGGCTCCCATGACGTGGCGGGCGAATCGTCCACGACGCGCCCGCACTCCCCTACGCAGTGCGGAACAGACGGGTCGAACTCTGGGACAAGGGGCGTCGTCCCTGGGGCGCCACATCCAGCCAGCGCTGGGACCAGCAGGAAAGCGACCGCCACCACCACGCGCACCTGTCCGACTGAGCGTACCGAGCCAAGAACCTTCGCTAAGGGCGGCTCGTGGGAAGCGGGGAGCAGGTTTGAACGGCTCTCCTCTCGAAATCGGCGAGAGACCGAAAAATAGCGGGGAGTCGATGTTCCGGTTTTTCCCCTCGAAATCGAGCTCAGATTCGACGACGAAATCGAGCCTTTTCCTTTCTTTCCGGCGTCGGGACCGCAGCCTCGGCCTTTTTCCCTGTAGGGTCGCGTTGTCCGATTCCGTCAGTCACGCCGGCGCTGGTTCGATGCTTCCGCGGGTTGATGGACCTGTGGAGCGAAACTCCATGGCAACCCACACCACGACCAACACCACGACCAAGCCCACGACCAACCCCGCGACATCCGTCAAGGACCTCATCGCCGAGGCCCGGACGCAGATCGACAACCTGCCGTCCGCCGCGATGGCGCAGGCCCTGCAAGGGCCGGACGTCCTACTCGTCGACTTGCGCGAACCAGCCGAGCGTGCACAGAACGGAACCATTCCCGGCGCGCTAGCCGCGCCCCGCGGTATGCTGGAATTCTACGCTGACCCCTCGATGCCCTACCACAAGCCGGAGTTCCAACGCTCGCGCCGCATCCTCCTGTACTGCGCCTCCGGTGGCCGTTCCGCACTCGCCGGCGCCAGCCTGCGCCGCCTCGGTTACGACCGCGTCGCGCACCTCGATGGCGGATTCAAGGCATGGCAGGAGGCCGGCCGCGAAGTCGCTCCTGTCCAAGCCTGATACAGTGCTGCCACGGGCTCGTCCAGGCTGCGAAGGCGTTATCCTGAAGGCTGCACCTCGGAGATGGTGGACGCAATCGACGTCGGCATCCTTCGGGCGATGGGGGTCCGGCCGTACGAACGGACGCCCAAGCCGCTCGATGCCCTGCAGTCGGCACGCATCGCGCGCGTGACCGGCTTCAGCGTGAACACGGTCAAGGACCGCATCATCCGCATGACCGAGCTTGGCGTCATCGCCGGATACCAAGCGGTCCCTAACCTGCGC
>CAZXUC010000029.1:0-34734 GCA_964643795.1 uncultured Halobacteriales archaeon
AGGTCAAGATTCTGTGGAAATCCGTGCAATCCCCGGCCTCCCACACCACGGCCGCGGCGTCAACCTGGAACCCGTGGACGACGCCGCCGGCGGACTGCGGTAATCCATGTGACAGAGACTTCGAACGACGTGATGAGGAACCCTCGGACCACCGTGGCCTTGTCACCAGACTACATGATTCGTCAAGTTGACGTCCGCGCCGTCAACAACCCCTTCTCGGCCTGCTGCGCGGCCGCTACAATGTCAAGTCCCGCATCGCGGGCCAGCCACAGCACCGCCGCTTCGGCCGTCAGCAGGCCACCCATCTTCTGCTGCAAGGTGGCGACCCGTCCGAGCACTTGCTCGCGCGTCTGGCTCGTCGCCGCAGCCACCTTCGCGACCCACACCAGGAACAGGTCTGGCTCCGCTTCCGCCCGCACGACGCCCGCCGCCTCCGGGTCCGGCTTGAACCCGCGTGGAATCTCGACGCTGTGCGGGTCGAGGACGAACCGCAACTCCTCGCCGTCCTGCGCCAACAATCCAGAGCGCTCGGCCCTCGCAATGAAACTGCGCGCTTGGCCCGGATTCATCCAGCCCATCTCAAGCGAGAGCATGTGAGCCCAGCGCTGCCCAGTCATGCCCCGACGCGCCTGCCGCTTCGCGACGAACGCGAGGGCCATTTCGAGGTCAGAAGCCAAAGGGGTTCCTCTGTGGCTCGGGAAAATTTACTTCGCCATCCGCCGGGCCGCCTTCGCCCGCGGCACCGGCATCCGCGCCTGCCTCCGGCTCTCCTTCGAACGTCGGCACCGTCGCAATGCGCTGCAACGCGAGGGACCACGCCTCGCCTCCAGGTTCGAGGGTATATGCGTCGACTCCTTCCACAGGCGTCAAGGGACGCGCCGCGATGAGAATGGGAAGACTGTATTGCTGCGCCAGCGCGATGGCGGCGGAAAGCGAACCACAACCAGGTCGGGCTACATCCCAACCAAGAAGGACCGACTCCGGCATCGCCTCGACGACCTCGGCAAGACCCTCGGCACCCGTCCACACGACGATGCGCCGCGCTCCCGCCACCGCGAGGTCCATTGCATCGTCAGCCGTCACGGCGCCCGGATCGACCCACAACTCGCCCAGGCGCGATAAGCGCTGAACCTCGTCAAGGGGCGCGTCGCGCCCGTCTTCGAAGCGCACGAAGAACGGCGGCGCCCCAATCTTGCCGCGCCACTCCTGCAGCGCATGCCGTTCATCGAGTCCAGGCAAGCCCGCCCCGGGCAACTTGCCATCGACGATACGCAACCCGCGCAGACGCTGCGGCAACTCCATCACGACACGCGATGAGGGCGACGCATTAAAGCCCCGCGCGGACTCGCGCCGTCGCTGCGATGATGAATGAATCCCTGCTGACGTCGTGACGAAAAGACGGGCGGGCTGAGCAGCAAGGAGCTTCGCTCCTTGACCTGAGGTGCGGGCTGCGCCCGCACGGTGGGGGGCTCCGCCCCCCACCCCTGACCCCCCGCCGGGGGACCTCCGGTCCCCCGGACCCCCTTGGACAACTGAGCCGTCGACAGCTCGGTGATGAGCAATCGCGGGCGGGGCGACTCACATTCCTCCCCAGTGCCTTGTTGCCCGTTGCCGCCGCGCCTTCTGTTGGACTCACCGTTGGACTCAAATAGAGCCGTCCAGTCGCGACGCCAACGCGCGGTTAGTCTAGTGGTAGGACTGTACCTTGCCAAGGTACAAGCATGGGTTCAAATCCCGTACCGCGCATCGAGACGGTTTGGCCCGGGTTTTGTCCCAGAAGGCTTGTCATAACGCAAGATCGATGCTGCGCTTGACTGGAGCGATTGCCATGGACCCCGACAACGCCGAATGCATGTTTTGCCACGAAGGTCTGCCGATCAGCAACCGCGTCCCCGAGAACCTGGCCTTCATGTCGCATGTCCAGGACAGCCTGCCCTGCCACGATGAGCACGAAGCGTGGAAGACGAACATGCAGACGGACTTCAAAGGGGACTGAACCCGTCCCGCTGCATTGCTGCCCAGGTCAGTGGTGCGACGCGCCCGTCGAGGCCAGCCCCGACGACCCACGCCCCACGAATCGGGTATTCCGAGGATTCCGGGGACAGTTTTCGCCTCGCCCGTCACGGGATTATCGTCGGGCCGCTTCGCAGCACACGGGGCTCCCATTTGACGTCGAATCTTCCAGCGGGAGCTTACCGCAGTCCGCCGACGGCATCGTCCACAAGTACCGGCAACTTACCATCTTCTAGCCTGTGCTGCCACGCCACGATAAAACTGCGGCCGTAGTGTGGGAGGCCTGGGATTTCACAGAACTTCACAGAGCTTTGACCTCGACGCGCCGGGCACCGTGCCGGTCACGCGGAGAACGCGGAAACCTGCGGAGTCTAGTTCCGCATTGTTCCGCGCGAAGGCCGAAGCTGGCCGACGACTCGATTCTGTGTTAATCCGTGCAATCCCAGGCCTCCAAACGCCAGGCCAGCGAGGGCCACCGAGGCCCTCCAAAATCGCTGCAACTTCGTCAATGGGCCGGCGCCGGCGCAGCCGCCGGAGGAGCCGCGAGGATTTGGTGGGCTTCCTTGATCTTCTCGCGCGTCGTCGCGATGGTGGCTTCCATCTTGGCGGCTTCGACTTTGCTGAGTTTGTATTCCACGATGCGCACGAGTCCGGTGCGGCCGAGGATGGCGGGGACGCCGGTGCAGACGTCTTTGTGCCCGTATTCGCCGTTGAGGATGCAACCCGACGGAATCTCTTCGCGGGTGTCCTCGATAATGGCCTTCACCATGCGGCCCGTGCATGCGCCGGGTGCATAGGCGGTGGCACCGACGCGTTCGATGATCTCCATGGCGCGGCCGCGGGTCTTCTTTTCGAGTTCAGCCCAATCCACCGTCGCGAGCTCGGGGCTGCTGAGCGTCGGGGAGGGGAACATGGTCTCGCCATGCTCTCCCAGGATCGTGGCGCGCACTTCGCGGTTGCCCGTCATGTCGCGCACGATGTCCGTGATGCGGGCGGAGTCGTGCAGGCTCGTCATGCCTATGACTTTCTCGCGTGGGCATCCGAGTTCCTTCCACGCCACGTGCAGTAGGACGTCGACGGGGTTCGTGACGAGGAGGAAGATGCAATCCGGCGCGTGCTGCTTGACGTTGCGAGCGACGCCTTGAATGATGGACACGTTCTTCTGCAAGAGGTCGAGGCGCGTCATGCCCGGCTTGCGGGGTAGGCCAGCGGACACGACGACGACGTCGGAGCCGGCGAGGAGCTTGTAGTCCGTACCGCCATGGACGCGGGTGCGGCGGCCGAACGCGACGGATGCCGTGTTGAGGTCGAGCGCGCGGCCGACCGCGGCGGCCTCGGCGATGTCCACTACGGCAATCTCATCGATGCGGTCAGTCAACATGAGTGTCGCGAAGATGGAGTTCGCGCCGATGGTGCCTGCGCCGACGAATCCGACTTTGACCATGGGGGCCGCGACAAAGAGGACCCTCATAAGGGGAACGGGCACCCGCCCCCTTCAGACGACGGGTCGCAGAACCCACAGAACCCGCAGAACTGCGTTCTGAGCACTTTGTGCGGGCTGCGACCGCTGCTCATCGTCGGTTAGGCGACTTCGTGCGGCGGCTTGGCATCAAGCGTTCGAATTTGCTTGCGCAGGTACCCAGCCACCGCGAAGACCAGGACCATGGCGACGGCAAAGCCGGTCCACGACCTGGACAAGACGAGGTAGTTGTAGACGGCGTGCATGACGACTGCGAGCAGGTAGAATGGCAGAAGGGTCGGGAACGCGTCGCCACGCAACACCATCTTGCTGTACCCAAAGCCAAGCAGGGCCGTCGTCCCACCGTGCAATAGGCTCGAGGAAAAGACGCGGGCAGCTTCGGTCGTGAGGGCGGGCGCTAGGCCGCCGTCTTGGAAGGCCACGAGGCCATAGACGAGGTTCTCCGTCGCGGAGAAGCCGAGGCCGATGGCGGCGCCGTAGATGATCCCGTCTTCCAGTTCGAGCATCCGGCGCCTTGTAAAGCCGAGGCCGACGCCCTTGGACAACTCCTCCAGGAATGGTGCGCCGATGACGGTGGCCAGGACCACGCTATCGATGCCCAGCGTACCAGTCTGCGCGATTCCGACGCCGAACAATCCATTGAGCAGGAGCGCCATCGCGATGCCTAAGGTCGCGCCGAAGACGAAGAGCTTCAGCACTGCGAAGAAGGGCTCTCGGTTGTGCTTCTCGTGATTTCGCACCCATACCATAAGAAGTAGGGGCGGCAGGAATGCCGTCGAAAGGATGAGCGTCCACGTCGTCGTGGGGTCCACGGCGCTGCGAACCCGCCGCGACTTTAGGCGCTGTCGGCGCGTTCCGCCATCCACCGACTCCACCCCTCTCAGCCACTCGCTGCCATTCACTCCTCCCGTCCACCGATGACACCGATGACCACCGATGAGGTAGCAACCCATCGGTGTCATCGGTGACATCGGTGGATCGGTCGGAATGGTGCCGTCGATGGCTTCGGTGGATTGGTGGGCGCGTCGCAGGCCTGAAATCGTGCCCCCCTCTGGATGACTCGTGCCGTCGTACGTTCTTGACACGTCCCTGCTGCTGGGAGGAAGGGACCCACCGCGCGATGGCACGTGGGCGACGACGCCGGAAGCAGACGCAGAGATTTCCCCGGGCGGCCGCGATGCGCGCAGGTTCGAGACGTGGAAGGACCTCGGATTGGACATCCGCTCCGCCAGCCCGGGCGCCATGGCGAAGGTCGAAGCAGCCGGACGCAAGGCGGGCAACCTGGGACGGTTGAGCGCGGCGGACCGGTCGCTCGTCGCGCTGGCCGTTGACTTGAAGGCAATCCTGCTTACGGATGATTTCACGCTGCTCGACGTGGCCGGACGCTTGGGGGTCGAGACGCGCACAGTCAACACCGCAGGAATCGCGAAGTCGCTGGATTTCAAACCCAGGTGCGCCGGGTGCGGGCGCTGGTTCGAGGAGATGCCGAAGCACTTGGATTGCCCCGTCTGCGGGTCAGAAGTGAAGTTGCGGCCAGTGAATCCAATGCCGCGCGGCGACGGGTCGCCGCCTAAATGAAACTCTCCGGCGCTGGTCCAGTTTTCGGCGTCGCGGATTCCTGGGCCCTGCGGATTTCCTTCTCCAGCTTGAGCGCCTCCTTGAGCAGTGGCTTGTAATCCATCTTCACGTCCGGCACGACCTTGGCGAACGCCTCGAGGAGGGCGGCGGCCGCTCGACCATCGGGGTGGTCCCGCGTGGCTTCGACCAGGATCGCTCCTGCCCGGACTCCGCGTCCCGGCGCTGCAAGCAGCAAGTGAGCGGTCGAACCGGCGATGATTGCCCGCTCCATGACCTTGATGCCAGCTTTACCCAACTCCTTGAGGACGGGCTCCTGCGCGGAGGCGATGAAGACATCCGGAGTCTCATCCCCAGCGCCGCGGACGACGCCTTCCAACGCGATTACGAGGTAGGCAAGTCCGCGTCGTGCCCACTCCAGAACAAGATCCGCGACCCGTCCGGCCAGCGCCGGAGGCAGGGGTAGGTCCGACGTGACGAGGTAAATGTGCGGGCATTTCTTGTCGAGGCGGCACGCGACATCGCCGCCGAAGATGCGGATGGCTGAGGTCGCGACACCGTCCTGGATGGCCGTGACTCCAGCTATGTCGGGGGCGCGGATGTGGCCGACGAGCGGGATCTCGAGGTGCCGGATGAGGTAATTCGCCGCGATGCTGGAAGCCGAGCCCGTCGTGGGGAACGCGACGACGATGAGGGCATCCTTGATGTCGAGTTCCTGGAATGTTTCCAGGGCGGCGCCAATGCTCGGTAGGGGTGCTGCCTCGGCCATGCCGCTGCCAACGCGAGGTTGCACTTCAATCTGGCTGCGCGGCAAGGGCCGCAGGCGGGAGGCGGTCGTCGTACATTACCCGATGACCAACTGATCGACTTCGACCTCGCCACGCTCGAAGCGCTCCAACGCGTAGGGCCGCAGGTCGAGCTCAGGCTTCTTTCCGGCGACAAGTTGTGCGACGAGTTTCCCGACCATGGGGCTAATCATCATGCCGTGCCCGGAGAATCCGTTCGCCTGCACGAGGTTGACTGGCCCCTTCTCGGCGACTCCGAGGATTGGTTTCGCGTCCGGCGTCTTGTCGTAGGAGCCAGCCCATTGCCGCAACACGCGGACGGGGCCGAGTCGCGGCAGCAGGCGCACCGTGGTCTTGGCGAATTCCCGCATGAAGTCGAGGCTGCTCGACCAATCCATGGATTCCTCCGTGTGGGTGGCGAGGCCGCCAACGAGTTCGCCGCGCATGTCCTGATTGATGTAGTAGCCGTTGGACAAATCCACGAGCATCGGGTCGAGGAAGGGCTTGAGCGGCTCCGACACGAGGATTTCGTGCCGCTCCGGCTTGACTGGGAGTTCGATGCCGACCCAACGCGCCAGGTCACGGCTCCATGCACCCGCGGCGTTGATGACCCACTCGCACTTGACCGGGCCTCTATTTGTTTCGACGGCAGTGATCCGATTCCCTTGCACGCGGAGTCCGGTGACGGCTGTCCTGGTTTGGACTGTTGCTCCCCGTTTCTCGGCGGCCTCCTTGTAGCCCCACACAATCGGCCACGGGAACAATACGGCGTCATCGGCATTGTAGGTCGCTCCCACGCAGCCGTCGGTGTTCAATCCTGGGATGAGCCTCCTTGCTTCTTCGAGGTTGATGAGGCGAGTATGGACGCCGTGCTCGTTCTGAAAGGCGGTCGATTTCCGTAGGGCCGACAGTTGCGGCTCGGAGCGGGTGAGGAATAGGTACCCCCCCTGCCGGAGGAAGATGTTGTGCCCCGTGTCGCCGGCGAAGTGCTTGAATGCGGCGATGGAGCGCTTCGCGAGTTCGATGTTCTCTTTGGAATTCCACTGCGCGCGCACGCCGCCGCCGTTGCGACCCGTGGCTCCTTTGACGAGCGTATCCTTGTCGAGGACGAGGACGTCCGTGATGCCGGCAAGCGTAAGGTAATGGGCGACGGCCAGACCGATTGCGCCGGCGCCGATGACGACGACTTGGTAGGAATCCTTCATGGGGCGGTCGGCCGTCATGCACGTTCCTCCCTGTCCACCGATGTCACCGATGACACCGATGAGGTAGCACCGTCATCGGTGGGAATCGGTGTCATCGGTGGACCGTCGGAACCGTCGTCCGCCGCAAGAGTGGCAAACTCGATAGGCCGGACGGGCGGCCTGAAGGTCATGACGTCGACTTCTGAGATTGGGATGCCGCGCGCGGTCGCGACGATTTGCATCGCCGCCTGGACGCACGACTTGCCTTGACATGGTCCGGTGCCGACTCCGAGGAAGCGTTTGAGGTCCTCAAAACAATCGTATCCAGCGGCGACGGCCTTGCGGCAATCTGTCGTCGTGATGTCCTCGCAACGGCAGAGTAGTTCTTTCGGCGTCGTCATGGCGCGACCCCTGCGGACACTGGCGTTGGCTGAATGAAGGGGACTTGCCCGGGCGCCACATCCGTGAACAACGCGAACAGGCCCGCCCTCGACGTCGTGCCGTCCCCCGCCGTGCGCTCTGGGCCCAAGACGCCGCCTTGCCAGCCGAGTTTGCAGCCGGCTTGTTGGAACAGTTCGACGCGCGGCGTGCCCGGAATGTTGCACACAATCGCATCGCAACCAATCCATTTGTCGTCGATTCTCGCCGCGGTCACTTCCGTTCCGCCGCGCGCCGCCTCGACTAGGCCCTGGCCGACGACGGACGCACCAAGTCCTCGCAAGGCCGCCGCGAAATCATCCGGCAGCCGCGCACCGTGTACAGCCACGCGCTTGCCGACGGATAGCTTGTGCTCGCCGGTCAACCGACGCGCACCACGCAAGCTGAAGACGCCCGGCAGGTCGTTGTTCTCGAACATTGGCCACGCATCGTATTGCCCGGGTGCGATGGTGATCCGATCCGCCGTCACTTCCCACAGGTCGCGGTCACGCCTGATCGCGACGACGGTGCCGTAGATGCCGAAGGCGAGTGCGTTGGTCCAAACGTCGATTCCGGGAAGGCTGGGCGCGATGTGGGCGAGGTGCCGGGTTTCCTCTTCGCCGGCATCCCAACGCGCCGAGCCGCCCAGGCCCGGTAGCTCATCGACCAGTAGGACGCGGCGACCTGGGCGGCAGGCTTCGCGGGCACGCCGCAGTCCATGCAAGCCGGCGCCGACGATGATTTCATCGACGTGGAGCGTGTGGCGGCGGGGCGAGGGGGCAACGTCGGATTTGGGGGCTTTTCCCAGGCCGCTCATCATGCGTACGGCGACGAGGAACGCCCGGTTGAGGATGCGTGGCTTAGTGAAGGCGCCGTGCGGGTCGAAGCCTTTCCGGTAGACTTTGTCCACGACGCCGAGCAGGTCATGCTGCGCGGAGCCGAGGCGGTTCTGCGAGGTGACTTGCGTGCCGGCTGCGGCCGGCGCCATGCAGGCGGGGACGTTGGGGATGCCGTCGACGTTGACGAAGCACGACGCACACGAACCGGTGCAACAGTACAGGCCGCGGGGGCGGTGGTACTTCAGGCTGCGACTGATGACCTTCGTGCCCGAGCGGTGCAGCGCCGAGCCAAGCGTGTCCCCCGGCTCGATTGGGATGTCGCGGCCGTCGAACGTGAATGTGCCCGGCAACGGCGGAGCCGAGTCGCAGGGAGGGGATGAATCCTACGTCCTCGCCGGGGCTTGCGTCCTCGCCAAGTCACCCGCAACAGCTGTTCTATTGGGACTCCAAGCGCAACCCGAAGGCGTATGGCGCACCGTTGGCACAAGGGCGTCCTGCCGAAGGCCTCGCTGGCTAACATTGAGGCGACAGGGTGGGCCCGAGCGGCCAGAACTGGAGGCCTGGGATTTCACAGAACGTCACAGAGCTTTGACCTCGACGCGCCGGACACCGTGCCTGTCACGCGGAGAACGCGGAAACCCGCGGAGTCTAATTCCGCGTTGCTCCGCGCCCTCCGCGTGAAGCCGAAGCTGGCCGACGGTTCGATTCTGTGTGAATCTGTGCAATCCCAGGCCTCCCACCCCCCGAACGGCAAAATCACCTAGGCTTCTTTTCCAGTCGCCGTGATTTCGTCATGCGCCAACGGGTTGCGGCGCTGCAAGAAGTAGAACGGGATGCCGATGAGCATGATGGCCGTGGCTGCCGCCGTGTACAGCCAATCGGCGTGCAGTTGGGTCGGGTCCTTAGGGTCGAACCACGAGATGTACACGACGAATGCCGAGGCCAAGAGGAACACGATGGGCAGGACGGGGTAGAGCGGCGTCTTGAACGGGCGCTCGACGTCGGGGCGTAGCTTGCGCAGGCGCATGTGCGCGATGGCGGTGGGGATGTACAGGAGCCACAGGCCGTACACGACCATCTTGGCGATCTGGAAGTATGCACCCGACATCACGATGATGCTGGACCACAATGCGAACATCAGCATGGCGAAGGCGGGCGTGGCGCGCTTCTCACTCAGCTTGGCCATGCCGCGCAGCAGGGCGCCGTCCTTGGCCATGGCGTAGAAGATGCGCGGGCTCGTGAGGACGTACGCATTCACGGTGCCGAACACGGACACTAGGGCGACGATGCCGATGAAGGTGGCGCCGTGGTCGCCCACGGCGTTGCGGGCCGCGTCGACGGCGATGCGCGCCTCCGGGTCTTGGCCGATGGCGATGGCCTGGTCGATGGGGATGACGTAGAAGTACGCGGCCGTGAGCGCGATGTAGATGACGGCCGTGATGAGCGGGCCGAGGATTAGCGCCAGCGGCAGGTTGCGCTTCGGGTTCTTGATTTCCGAGGCGACGTACGTGGCTTGTGGCCAACCGTCGAATGCAAACAACGTGGCGGACATCGCGGCGCCGAAGGCAAGGAACAGGGCCATGCCCGCCTGGTCGCTGGGCTTGAACGACAATCCGTCGCCGTCTGGCGCCAGGGCCTTGTAGGCCTGGGGGTCCGGGTCGGAGAACGCGAAGATCATGACGACGAGCGCCGCCAGACCGACGTATTTGCCGATGACGGTCCAGTTCGACACCCAGCCGCCGTACCTCGTGGACAGGTAGTTCAGCCCCGCAAGGAACATGATGCAGGCGATGGCGGCGTAGGCGTTCCCCCAAGCAGGCAGCTCAATCAGTTCGCGCCCGCCAATGATGAGCGGCGTCGGGTCGCCCGGGAGGCCGTTGCCGCCAATGAGGCCGCCGAGGAAGTCCGCGAACGCGAGCGACACGCTCGCGACGATGCCCGGCATGATGACCCAGAACATGGCCCAGCCGAACTGGTAGCTCCAGAACGGGCCGAGGCCTTCCTTGAGGAAATGGTATTGTCCCCCAGCCTTCGGGTACATGGCCGCCATCTCTGCGAAGACGAGGGCGCCAATGACCGTGAGGACGGCGCCCACAAGCCAAGCGAGGAGGATGAGGTTGGGCGAGTGCAGGGTGTCGGCCATGTTGCCGGGCAGACGAAGAATCCCCGACCCGATCATCGAGCCGATGATGATGGTGATGGCCTCGAAGAGCCGCAGGTTCGTCTTGAGCTGGACAACGCCCATTGTGCGGGCGACTCCTGGCTGGTCTTATGGGCGTTCCGATGGGGCGGTTCGACCAAGGCCGTGCCCCCCGGGTTCCTGCCCAAGCCAGTACGCTTATGCCTTCGCGTAACTTAGCGTTACTTGACATAACATGCCGAAAGCCGTCATCGACCTCTCAGAGCATGCCAACCGCGTCGTCAACGTCGTCAAGGCGCGGGACGGGCTGAAAGGAAAGTCGGAAGCCATCGAGCGCATTGTGGAGGCCTACGAAGAGCACGTGCTCGACCCCGCCTTCCGGCCCGCGTTCGTCGAGCAGGTGCAGCGTGCTCGCAAGGGCCCCTTCCGCAAGGTCAAGGACATGGACGACTTGCTGAAGTGAAGCCGTGACTTGGTCTTTGGAAGCGTCGGCGGACTTCGAGAAGGACTACCGCAAGCTCTGCGGCCGCAATGCGGCCATGCGGCAAGCCGTGGACAAGAAGGTCGCGCAACTCCTGCAGAGCCCGCTGCATTACAAGCCACTGCGGGCGCCCATGGCCGGACTTCGCCGCGTCCACGTTTTCGGGTCCTTCGTCCTCTTGTTCGAAGCAAGCGAGGCGCGCGAAGTCGTCCGATTGATCCGTTTGGCCCACCACGATGAGGCGTACGGCATCTAGGCGCTGTTCGTAGCGCGGCACCGGTTCCTATTCGTCCGCATCCCCAGTGAACTCGTTGCTTGCCATGAACGCAAGCAACGGGCTCACGACGTCGAGCGTGTTCTGGAACCCGGCCAGAAGCGTCGCTTCATCACCGGCGGAGATTACCATCGTCTCGTACGTGTCCATCTTGTGCCACCACGGATACGTTCCCACGTAAGCGATCGGCTCGCCGGGGAACTCCACTCCACCGGGTAAGTAGTACTCGTCCCAGTCGCTGAAGAAGTACGCCGTGGCGATGCCGGCTTGGATGAAGGCGGCGCCATCCGAGGAGCCGACGTTTGAGCTGCGGAATTCGACGTGGTCGGCGGGCATGCCGATGGTGGCCGCGAGTTCCGTGATCTTTGCGGTGAGGTCTTCCGAGTTTTCCCACACGATCATGTGCGCGGGATGCGGATACGTGATGCCGATCATGTCGAGGTCGATCATGCCCTCGATGGTGCCGTTGTACTCGAACTTCCCGGCCTCGACCGCCGTGATGAAGGCGTTCGCACCGACTAGGCCGAGTTCCTCCTGGTCGAACTGGGCGAACACGATGGTCTTCGTCGTATTGAAGTTCGCGAAGGCCGCGGCGAGTTGGAACACCATGGCGGTCCCAGAGCCGTCGTCGTACGCGCCATACACGGCGCCCTCCGTGATGTCGTAGTGGGCACCGATGACAATCCATGATTCGCGGTCGCTGCCCCACTTGAAGCCGAGGATGTTCTCGCCCGGGTAGCCGGCGGGGCCGAAGCCGGAGTCGAAGGACTGGCGCACGACTTCGATGCCAGCCGCAGTGAAACGGCCTGCAAGGTCGTCGCGGGCGGCGAGGTGAGTGGGCGTTCCGCTTTGGCGGTAGGGGAAGGCTTCACTGAATTGCTTCAACGCGTCGAGGGTGGCGCGCGCGTCGACGTGGGGAGCGGTGACGTTGCCGAGACATGGGTACAGTGCGTCGATGCCGCAGACGTCGGCGTCCTGGCCCTCGCTACCGCCCGAAGAATTACTCAGGCACCCGGAAGACATCATGGCCAAGAACGCGCAGGCCGAGGCCAACATCCATTTCATGAGGTCGACGACGGGGTCGTTGGCTTCAGGTTTGTGGAAGGCCGGCCGAGCTAACCCGCTCAAATTTCCTATTTGAAATAGTCCGCGTTGATCTGAGTGTACTTCTTTTCGGCTTCCGGGACCTCGTCGTCCGGGAAGATGGCGTTGACCGGGCAAGCTGATTCGCAGGCGCCGCAGTCGATGCACTCGTCCGGGTTAATGTAGAGGTGCGTCTCGGAGCCAAACTTGGGGGAGTCCTTCTTCGGGTGGATGCAGTCCACGGGGCAGACGTCGACACAGCTTGTGTCCTTGGTCCCGATGCACTTCGAGGTGATGACGCGGGTCATGGTCGGACTCCTATTCGACCAGGAGACCCCGGGTTCTTGATTTAACGGTTCTCCATTCTTTGGCGGGAAAGCGCCAGCGGCGCCTGGCAGTCCTGGCCTCAGCATCCGGGAATCAGGGAATCCGCCGAATCCGCGCATCCGGAACGCCCAAGTCCCCACGGGTCGTGGCATTCGTTGGTGGCCTGGACCCCGGTCGGCTGGCAGTGGCTCCCGGTGGCCTTGGGCGCCGTCCTCGTCTACGAACTGCTGCGCCTGGCCTTCGTCGGTTGGTTGCACTCGGGCCAGGAGAGCCGGGTTGACCGCTTCCTCTCCAAGAACCGCATCCCGACGGACCCGTTCCGACACCTACACCGCGTCGTCGTGAAGGAACTCGTCCTGTCCGACGCCGGACTCGTGGCGGCGATGGCCGAGCGGGCGAAAGCCGAAGGCAAAGGCGTCGCGGAGGTGCAAGCCAAGGTCCGGCTTTGGCTTGACGAAATTGTCCCGCAATTCAACCTCCTTGCGTACTACCGCGTGGGCTATCGCCTCGCCCGCATCTTCGCCTACGCGCTCTACAACGTCCGCCTCGACAAGACAAGCCTCGATGCCGCAATGGCGAAGGTCCCGCCGAACGCCGCCGTCGTCCTCGTCTCGAATCATCGCAGCAACGCTGACTTCGTGGTGACCGGCTTCATGATTTCAAAGTCCGTGCAGATTTCCTACGCCGTGGGCGAGTGGGCGCGGGTCTGGCCGCTCGAGGGCCTGTTCAAGTCGTTCGGCTCCTACTTCGTGCGCAGAGGGGAGAAGGACCCGCTCTACCACCGGACCCTGGAGGCGTACCTGCAACTCATCACGAAGCAGGGCGTCACGCAAGCGATGTTTCCGGAGGGCGGCCTTAGCCGCGACGGCAGGCTCCGCCCGGCCAAACTTGGGCTCCTCGACCATATGGGGCGGGCGAAGGCGGACCCCACGTTCACGAAGCCGCTGGTCTTCGTCCCGGTCGGCATCAACTTCGACCGCGTCCTCGAAGACGAAGTCCTCGTCCGCGAGACGCTCGCAGGCGACCACCCGCTCCGGAGGCGAACGCCCGCACAGAAGGCGCGGCGTCTGCTGTCCTTGTTCGGGCGAGGGTTGGTTTCCGTCCCCACGAACATCGCCCGCTTCGCCGCGAAGCGCATCAAGAAGCATGGCGTGTGCGCCATCCACTTCGGCGCACCCATCAGCTTCGACGACTGGCTCAAGTCGAACCCAGGTTTCCTGCGCGAAGAGGACCGCCGCGCCCGCCAAGAGATCCTTCGGCCGTTCGGCGACGAACTAATGGCCCGCATTGGGCGCAGCATCCCCGTCACGCCAGTCCCGCTCGTCTGCATGGCGATGACGCGCGTCGGCCCCCAGCAGATGGCCGCCGGGGTCCAGCGTGGCGAACTCATCGCGCAGTTGCGCGTAGCGGTCGACCTGCTGCACGAAGCCGCCGCGCCCTATTTTGCCGGCGACCCGTATGCGCACCGCGAACAGGAACGCCTGCGCCTCGACGAGCACGGTGCCGGACGCCATGACCTCGACGCCGTGCACCTCGGCGTCACCGAATCCGAGGACCTAGAGGAGATCCTCGACCGCGCCCTCGACGTGCTCTCCAGGCGCGGGCTGCTCTTCGAATCGGAAGGCCGCTACGGGACGCATGCCGTCCGGTGGGACTTGGTGCAGTATTACGCCAACAGTTTGCAGCCGCACCTCGAACGAGCGCGAACGGCGGCCGACTGACGCGTCACTTGCGCCGCAGCAACGCCGTGCCAAGCAGCGCAAGCACCACCAGCATCACTGCAAGCCCCGGCGTGTCGTGTGCTTCCCGCGCCAAGTCCGCCTGGTGCGACAACGTCACGAGATGGTACAACGCCGCCCCCGCGACGGCAAATCCGATGCCGCACGAGGCCACGAGAAACGCGGCGGCACCCTCGTCGCGCTTGCCTCGTGAGGAAAGCACGGCAGCGACGATGGCTCCAATGACGAAGACGAGCGCAACAAGCGGCAGGAGGTAAAACGAGACCAGGAAGAACGCGAAAAAGCTGGCGGCGCCGTACGCTTGCGCCGCGTCGGCCAGCAACCAACCCATGGGCACGGCGATGAGCAGCGCGATGGCGGCCCGCTTCCACAGCGCATCGAGGCCTTGCCGCATAAGGGCCGCCGCCATGCCGATTCCCACGAGAGTGGCGGCGATGTAGAACGTGCGCGCTGCTGCGAGGGCCGGCTCGGTTCGGTCCATTGCTTCGTGGCCCTGGAAGAAGAGCAAGAGCGCAAAAATGGGAGCGAACGTGGCCACCAGAAGCGCCTCCGTGGTGGAGCCGACGTCGTCCTCGTGCGCACGCTCGGCGACCGTGGACCCACCTGAGGGCATGACACCCTACACGCGCGTCCACATTATTCTCCTTAGTGGATGGTTCGCTGCGGTTGCCGCTTCCGGCTGTGAATTAAAGCACGCGGAACGCGCGGAAAACCGCGGCCTCCGCGTGAAGCCGGCGTCAGCTGAAGTAACTGGTGAGGATCTTCCGTTCGGCGCTCTTCAGCCGGTTGTGTGCCGCGGCCTTACTGATGCCGAACACGTTGGCGAGCGTCTCGAGGTTGCAGCGACGCGGGTTGTCGTAGAATCCGAGTGCGAGTCCCATCTTGACGATCTCCACTTGCTTCGGCGTGAGTTTCTCCTCGTAGTCGCCGATGGGGTGGTCCTCGGGCTTGTATTCGCCCCAGCGCACCAGTTTCATGTTGAGGCCGGCTTTCTTGAAGTTCTCCGTCGCCGTGCGGATGATGTCGCCAATCTCTACTTTGGCCGCGGTGATGATCGAGACAGTCATCCAGCCGTCTTTGATGACGATGGGCCTGAGGATTCGGTCGGGGCCCATGGCACGCAACGCGCTCGTGAACGGGCCTTTGAGGAACTTCATGCGCTCCGGGCTGGGCTCGACCAGGACGGAAAGGACGTGCGGGTCCTGGCGCAGGATAGTGAGGTTACTGTAGAGTTCCCGCAGCGTGTCCATGAGGCGCATGTAATCGGCGGGCTCGGCGAGGACGGTGAAGATGTTGCGCGTGGGAAAGTGGTCTTCGTCGAACCGGATGTGGTTCATGATGACGCGGGAATCGCGCACGTCGCGAGTGAAGGTGGCTATGGGCCATTCGGGCAGCTCCACTTGGAACAGCAACTCGGTCATTCCCATGGACCGTTCACGGTCAAGTCGAACCTGTTCGAACTCTTAAGGGCGATGCCGGCCACCGGGATTCGCCGGATTGCACCATGATTTGCCGGATTCGAGGGGGCTGCGGTGAAACCCAATCCGGCAAATCCGTGCCAATCCGGAGAATCCGTCTGTAGGCTTTAGAACACGACCACCGTCGCCCCGGACATGGCGCAAGAACCGACCCTAACTCCCCAGATGCAACAGCAGTTGGCCAACCTGCAAGCGATGAACCAGCAATACCAAGCAGCAGCGCAGCAGCGCAGCCAGTTCGAGGTCATGAAAGCGGAAGCGCAGCAAGCCATCGAGGCCCTCGAATCCCTGCCCGACGATGCGCCCGTTTACCGCTCGGTCGGCGCGTTGCTCATGAAGGAGGCAGGCAAGGCCGAAGCGCTGAAGCGCCTCAAGGAGGACCTCGAGACGCTGGAGATTCGCGTCACGCGCATCACGAAGCAGGAGGCGGCCGTGAAGGCTTCCATGACGGACCTGCAAAAGAAGCTGCAGGCGGCGCTCGGGCCGAAGGCCTGAGCGCACCAAGTCTTCACCCTGCTGGTCGTTTCCCGGATGTCCCCAACGCCCGAACCGTTTAGGAGTGGAGCCGACTGGCACCAGCGTGGGCAAAGCCAAGACCGACCAGGTCATCGTGGTCGGCGACCGCTTCATCGCCGTCGACGCCGTGACGGGAGACCGGTGGCTGTTGCAGGCCGACGGCAAGGGCACGCGCAAGGAGAAGGGGCTCGGCATCGTTGACCCCGACCGCCTCGTTGGGTCGCGCTACGGCGTCGAGCAGGCCGTCGGCGCGAAGCGCGTGTTCTTGGTCCGGGCATCGCTGGCTGACCTGGCCGCCACGTTGGCGCGCAAGGCTCAGATTATCCTGCCCAAGGACGCAAGCCGGATCCTGTTCGAACTCGGCATCGGCCCCGGTGACCGCGTCCTCGAATCCGGCATAGGCTCCGCCGGCCTCACCATCCCACTCTGCTGGACCGTCGGGCCGACTGGGAAGGTCGTCGTGCAAGAGTTGCGGCAAGACTTCGCCGACTGGGGGAAAGCCAACGTCGAGCGCGCGGGACTCGGGGAGCGCCTCGAAGTCCACCTCGGCGACTTGACGGAGGGGCTGGCAAGCGGCGTCAAGGGCCCGTTCGCGGCGTGTGTCCTCGACCAACCTGAGCCATGGTCCGCCCTCCCGTACGTCATCTCCGCCTTGGCTCCCGGCGCCACCGTCGCGTGCTACACGCCGCAAGCCAACCAGATGGAACAGACGGCGCGGGCATTCACGAGCCTTGGCTTCGCGCAGGTGCGCGCCTTCGAACTCATCGAACGCGAATGGGCCATCAAGGAGCGCGGCGTTCGCCCCGCCCACGACGGCCTCGGCCACACGGCGTTCCTGGTCTTTGGACGCTGGCTCGGGGCGCCCGTCGCACCGCCGCCGCAGGCCTAGTCGCTTGGCGGCAACCGAGTCATACGCCCGGTAAACACCCCCCCCCCCCCCCCCCCCCCCACCCCCCCCCCCCCCCCCCCCCCCCCCGCAGGGCCTCAATGCACCCCGTGATGCGCATTCTGCGCCATCTGGCAGCGCTCATCCGGCAAATCCCGGGGAATTCCGGGAATCCGGGCGTTTCCAAACCGGCCTGCCTAAGAACGGCCAGAGGGTGCCTCTCCTGTGCCAACAGGGGGGGTGGGTAGCCACTTCGTGCAACTGCTTGAGGCCGACCGCCGCGCCATCGCCCGGCGCATCGTCGTCATGGCAATCGTGGCGGTTCTGCTCCTGGTGCCGGCCTACCTGATTTACCCGTGGCAGGGCGTCGGCGTTCACGCGGTCGGACTGCTTTGCGGCCTCCTCGTTGGCAGCCTCGCGAGCCGTCGCCGCACCGCCGCCTACGAAGCCAGCCTCCGTTCCGCCTGGAACGCGTGGATGAAGCACAGCGTCGCGCAGGAGACGATGCTGCACACGTACCGCCGCGTGACCGGCCGGTCCAACCGCAACATACCGTATCTCGCCGGAGCCCTCCTCACCGTCCTCTGGGCAGTCGAGGTCGCCTTGCTCGTCCTCGCGTTCAAGGACACCGAAGCAGCGGCCCTCGCAATCCCCGTCCTGCTTTTCCAAGGCATCGTCACCGGGGTCCTGCTTGGACAGTTCCTGCACCAACGCGGCTGGTACCGCGACTTCTCGGCTTCCGTGCGTGAAATGGTAGGCGCCGGCGAATTGGGCGTCTGGGGGGTCATCTAGTGGCGTCAGCCGCGGACCGGGCCGACCTCTCCGTCGCCGGGATGATCTACCGCAACGGCAAACTCGCCGCAGGCGTCCTGCACATCGACACCAAGACGGGAAAGATCGTCCGCCTCGCGAAGACTACGGCCCTCGAGACACACTTGGACTTCGGCAAGAAGGCAATCCTCCCCGGCGCAATCGACATCCACGTCCACTTCCGCGACCCAGGACACACGCACAAGGAGGACTTGCAGAGCGGCTCGATCGCGGCGGCGTACGGCGGAGTCACCGGTTTCGTCGACATGCCAAACACGTTGCCGGCCACCATCTCGACCCGCACCGTCAAGGACAAGCTTGCCCTCGCTGCGAAGAAATCCGTCGTGGACTACGCCGTGTGGGCTGGAGGCACTTGGTACACAGGCGAATTGCCCGAGATGCTGAAGTGGGCCGTCGGCGTCAAGACGTACCTCGGCGCGAGCACGGGCGACCTCCTACTTGAGGACCAGGCGCGATTTGGTGAAATCCTCAAGACCGCTGGGCAAGCGGGTCGCCCCGTCGCCCTGCACTGCGAATCGCAACGCATCCTGAACAACCTGCGACGCAATGAGGGCACGCTCGAAGACCACGACCAAGCGCGACCCGCCCTCGCCGAAGTGGAAGCAATCTACGACGCCATGAAGGCGATGTCTGGCGTGAAGAAACCGCCGCGCATCCACATCGCGCACATCGCGAGCCCCGATGCCATCCAAGCGGCGAGCACCGCCAAGTTCAGCATGGGCGCCTGCCCGCATCACCTCTTGCTGGACACGACGGCAGGACTGAGCCACGCGTACGGCAAGATGAATCCCCCCGTGCGGAGCCCGGCCGTCCGCAAAGCCCTGTGGGATACTTTCGCGGCGGGAAAGATTCCCATCCTCGAATCTGACCACGCCCCGCACACGAAGGTGGAGAAGGAGGACGCGTTCCACACCGCGCCAAGCGGCGTGCCTGGCGTCGAGACCATGATGCCCTTGATGCTCGCGCAAGTGGGCGGAAAGATGGACCTCGCGACCATCGTGGACGCTGCAACATTGGGTCCGTGCGAACTGTTAGGAATAAAGGACCGCGGCGTGCTGGATGTCGGCATGCGGGCGGACTTCGCGGTCTACGACCTCAAGAAGCCGACGAAGGTCACGGTGGAGACGCTGCACTCGAAGTGCGGATGGACCCCCTTCGAAGGCCACAAAGCAGTGTTCCCCAGTCATACGTACCTCGCGGGCCATGCCGTCATCGTGGAAGGCAAACTCGTCGCGGCACCAGGTTCGGCTAAGCCGCTGAAGGCGCTACCGGGGCCATTGTCGGGCTAGATGCGCGTGGTGGCCTTGCGGCCGACGGTCCGCCGCCGACCAACCTGCCGAGGATTACGGAGATTACGGGGACGGCCGGCAACTGCAATCCCCGAAATTCCCGTAATCCCCGGTCGGCCGGAGGCGGGGCCGCGTCGACGGAAGACCTGAAACGCGAGCCCCGAGTGGACCACCCGTGGCCGACCGCCGACTGCGCTATCCGCTCCTCTGGCTGGGCTTCGTGGTCAGCATGTTCATCGGCGCCGGCCTAGTGTTGAGCGATGACGGCTGGAAGCAAGCCCTAGGGCTCGTGCTCCTGCTGGCACCTTTGGTGGTCTTGCTCATACTCAGCTTGGCCTACTACTTCGTCGAACGGTACCGGGCCATGCCGCGTTGACTCGCCAGGAATCCGGCAAATCCAGCCGCATCCGGCGAATCCTGTTCACTCCGGTTTGAACCCGAACGCCTCGGCCGTCTTGTCCGCCGTCTTCTTGATTTGCCGCAGTGTCTTACGCACCTCGGCGTAGAGGTCCGGATGCTTCGCGAGCGCGCGGGCAAGTTCCTTGTCGAACTGGTACTGCGCCTCGTCCGCGACTTTGTCGAAGGCCTCTTTGAATTGCGTCGCGACGCCCTCGAGTTGCTTGCGCAACTCCTCGAAGTCCAGGGGGTCCTGCTTCGGGGGCGCCTTGGGTCCCGCCATGGCTACGCCACAAGGGCGGGGAGTATCAAGGCTGTGGCCCTCCCCGGGTCGCAGAATCCGCAGAATCCGCAGAAGCCTACGGCGTTCTGTGCGTTCTGCGTTTTCTGCGACTGGGCGAAGGGTGCAAAGGCCTAGCTCGCGTTGACGACCGCGATGATCTCGTCGCCGTAGCTTTCGACCTTCTTGGGACCGAAGCCGCGGACGTTCGCGAGGGCATCGTGCTCCTTGGGGCGTTGGGTCGCGACCGCGCGCAGCGTCGCGTCGGACGCGATGATGTAAGGCGGCAACGCTTCGGCGCGGGCCTTATCGGCGCGCCACTTGCGCAGCGTCTGGAACAGGCCCTCGTCGGCGGGGGCAAGCGCCGAGGCGGCTTGCTGCGCGGGGTCGCCGCCACGGGAGGCGATGCGTTGGGCGAGGAGCCCCACTTGGGTGCTCAGGTCGCGCAGGGCGGCGCTGAGGTCGGACGATTCCGCCGGGAGGGCGGGACTGGCTTGCGGGAATGGCGTGGTGGCCATGATGAAAGGAACGGGGGGTAGACGAGAATCATCGTAGCACACACCTTGGCCTGGATTGTAGGACAAGCGTTGGTGTCGCGTGGGGCAGCGGCTAGGTGCAACGGTGCCGGGCCACAGAGGTCCACGTTGCTCTCGCCGCCTACGGCGGCATCGCGCGAGAAGGCCAGAAGTCGCTTGCTTCGCATTGCTCCTTCTGTCCGTCGAGCGGGCTTGCCGAGATTCGAACTCGGGTCTGGAGCTCCGGAGGCTCCTGTGCTATCCAAGCTACACTACAAGCCCAAACGCGGAGGAAACGGTCCGCCCGTCGCCCCTTGGCGTCGCGCCCACACGGGCACCGCTTTTGAAGGCTCCGTGTGCAGTTGGTCCTTGACCGCCACGGTCATCAAGGCTTGACGCAGCGTTTATCGGGCGCTTCGCTAGCCGGGCAACGAACATGGCGGCGACCCCCCTCGTGGCTGCGAACGAATTCGAGGTCGACCCCACCGAGCGCTTCAGTTTCGTGAGCCATGCCATGGGCGCCCTTGCGGCGGTCGCCGGCCTCGTCCTCCTCACTGTCCGCGCCGATGGCCCGCTCGCCATCACGAGTTCCGTCATTTACGGCTCCAGCCTCATTGTGCTGCTCGCGGCTAGCGCGTTGCACCACGCCTTCCACCCCAAATCGCCCACGGGTCGCCGTGCCTTGCGCCGACTCGACCACATTTCCATCTTCGGGCTCATTGCGGGGACGTACACGCCGTTCTCCCTCGTCGGGTTGGGCGGCGCGTGGGGTTGGTCCATTTTTGGCGTCACGTGGGGCCTCGCCGTCGCGGGGACGCTCGTCAAGGTCTACTGGCTGCACGCACCACGCTGGGTGTCAGTCGCCTTCTACATCGCGATGGGTTGGACCGTCCTCATCGCGATTCCCGCGCTCGTCGACGCGTTCTCGTTTACTGCCATCTTGCTCCTTGCGGCGGGTGGCGTGTCGTATACCGGTGGTGCCGTCGTCTACGGACTCAAGAAGCCCGACTTGTGGCCCGCGTGGATGGGGTACCATGGTTTGTGGCACCTCTTCGTCCTCGTCGGGGCGAGCGTGCATTGGTGGCTCGTGTACGAGTACGTGTTGTGAGCATCGGCCGCCTGCGACGCCCGCGCGAGCCGCGGAATCAAGGAATCCAGGAAATGTATTCCAAAGATTCCGCGGCAGGTCGTCGTCGTGCGGCTTCGCGCAGTGACTGGAGGAGCCTGTCTGGTCAAACGCCGGCGGGGCCAAGCCCATCCGGCGTTCGAGCGGCGCCGCTCTCGCGGTTCATCCAAGCGTCCGCGATAAGGATGCGGTCGGGAATCTTGCCCGTCGGCCCGGCCGGGGTGAACGTGAAGCTGATGCCGGTGAGGTTCCCGGCGTCGATGCTCGTTGGGACAGGAATTGTGACGGCGTTTGCGGAGACCTTCGCGCCGCCGACCGAAACGAATCCGAATGCGCCCACGCCCGGGTCAACGACGAGGCCAGGTGGGAGGAACAGACCCGCATCGGAGACTTGCACCGTCGCGGTGCCCTTGGCGTCGGTGAAGACGACATCCATGAGAGGAGGGCCGAAAGCGTTGATGCCGCCGTTCGTCGGCACGGCGACACGAACGTTGAGGATGGGTGTTTCGCGCACGTCCAACGGGCTCGAGAACTGCAAGTCGAATGACGCGGAGTCAGGCATCATCTGTAGGTCCGCCATCCAGGCACTGGAGTACACGTTCGAGGCGCACGTGTCGAATTGGCACACCGGGGCATCGGGCACGGCGACTCCCGGCGCGCCCACGACGCCGGTTGATTCTGCCCAGAAGAGGTCGCGGCGTTGCGGCGTCATCGTGCTCACGTGCACCGCGCCAGGGCATGCGACCAGGCCGGGGCATGCCTCGGCCGGTTGCTTGGCGCCAAGGAAGTAGGGCGCCATGCCTTGGTCATCAAGCAAAGTCCAACGGAGGAAGCCGCCGAGGTGCAACTTCGATTCAGCGTACGTCTCCTCCAAGGACAGACGCCCGCCCATGTAGTCGCGGGAAAGGTCGCAATGGGTGTTCTGGTGGCGGCCGAACGGCGCGTCGTCGCCGTTGGACGTCACGGGGCCGGTGTAGCCTTCCCCCCACATCGTGTTGTAGTTGTTGTGATTGGCACCCATGACCAGGAGCTGCACCTTCACGACGTTGCTGTCGACATACCGGCTTTGGTCGAACTGGCGCAGCCCATGCAGGTTGTAGACGTCGCCGTCACAGTAGGGTGCGAGCGTCAGGAAGGGGATGTTGGGCACGTTGCGGTACGCGAAGTCTGTGGGGGCCAGCGCGATGATGCTCGTCAGGTTGACTGGCGCCGCGCGGCCAGCGTTCACCTCGGCGGCCGTGACGACGCCTTCGCCGCCGCGGCTGTGGCCCATGATTCCGACCCGACTGAAGTCGAGGCGCGGCGCGAACTCGCTCACGTTGAATGCGTCGACCGTCGCGAGGACGAGTTCGCCGCGGGCCCACATGCCTGTGTCGCCGGCGCCGTTGTAGCGGTTGACCTCGTAGCCCAGGACCGACGCGACAGCGATGCCGTAGCTTGCGAGGTGCTCCATGAGGTAGACGTAGCCGCGGTCGTTGCGGTACGGGGCCTGCTCGCTGCCGTACTGGTGCTGGCCATGCAGGAAGACCGCGAGCGGGAACGGCCCGACGCCGTCGGGAATCGTGAATGTGCCGCGGATGAGCGCGTCGTACTCGTAGCCGTCATGCATGGCGTCCGGGCCGCCGACCGTCGTATTTCCGAGGGCGTAGTCCGTCGTCTTCCACGTCAGGTTTCCGTTTGCCAGCGGTTGGGCAAGCGGCTCAAGCAAGGCGGGCCAGCCGGGGAGTGGATCGTCGACGTTTGGCTTGGGCGCCGGCGACGAATCCAGGCAACCGGCAAGAACGGCGATCGTGGCGACGGCGAGGGGCAGAGACCAGCGCACAAGCCGGCGTCGCAGGCTGGGGATTTACCCTTTGCGGGCGGGGGGCTCACACCCAAACGTCGGCGCCGATGCCCCGTTCGACCACGAACAGGGTGTGCCGACGACGGCGCCCGGAAAGCTGACGACCCGACCGTCCCCGTCGAGGCTCCCGCGCCGACATTTGAGGGCCTCCCGGTTTCCGGGAATGCCCACCCGCCGACGCAGACATGCATTTCGCTCACCTGCATCTACGGAGGCGGCGGGGACCGGTGCTTCGAGATCCGCCTTGATGAGGACGAAGGCCTTCACGCCGAGGGTGCGCGCCGCTGATGGAGGTCGAAAGCGAACTGCCCGTCACGATTGAGGGCAACGCAACGACGCCCCTGGGCGCCAAGGTCTGGCTCCGCGTCGAAAACGTTGGGGCGCTGGGGGGCATCATCGGCCCAATGCAGCGGATGGAGATGGATGGGACGTTGACGTTGCGCGTCACTGCGGCCTCGAACGCGACGGCAACGTCGACGTGAGCCGGCGGCGTTGGTCTAGGGGCGTTCCCGGCTTTGGTCAAGGCTGTGCCGGAAGGCCTCGGCGCGCTGCTCTGCCGTGACCGTGTTGTCCAAGATGGCCACGACGGCCTTGCGCACTTCCGCCGGATCGTAGGGCTTGCGAAAAACGCGGGCGACGTGGAGTTGCTGCATGGCCTGCAAGGAAAGCTTGACGTCCGGGAACGCGGTCAACAGGATGCTCGGAACGTGGGGCGCCACGAGGGCAGCCTGTTCCAGGAAGGCCAGGCCATTCATTCCCGGCATGCGGTAGTCGGTGAGAATGAGGTCCATCGCCTCGCGGCGCAGGATTGTCAGCCCCGCGCCGCCTGACGAGGCCGTGCGCACCTGCAAGTTGGAAACGGTGTGTTCCAAGAACGTTTGCAGGCCCTCGTTGATGTCGGGCTCATCGTCCACGACCAAGAGCAAGCGCTGGCGTGCCTTCCGTGCCTCCATCGTGCGACGACAAGAGCCGCCGCAGCAGATATAGTATAGTTGACGAAGGCGCCCCCTCAACCGTCGCCCGTGCCAGGGCGAATGGATGGCACGTCCAGCGATGGGAACGTCGCAAACCGGACCGAGGCGAAGGGAACGATCCCCGCAAGCGCAGACGCGCCGCGCCGCCGGACGACTTCAGCGCCTTCCGGGCGCAGCACAAGTCTTCATATAGAACCTCTAACGCAGTTTTCGCCGAAAGCGCTTTGAGCGGTACCCTTCTGCCTCGGACCATCGCCTGGGGTTCTCCCCAGGGATTGAGAGATGCAAACCATGACCAATGGAAGCACAAGCACCGGACAACCGATTTACATCCTGAAGGAAGGCACCGAGCGCACCCGCGGTCGCACGGCGCAGTCGAACAACATCTACGCCGCCCGCCTCATTGCCGAGACGGTCAAGTCCACCCTCGGTCCCCGTGGGATGGACAAGATGCTCGTCGACTCCATGGGCGACGTCGTCATCACGAATGACGGCGCCACCATCCTGAAGGAAATCGACGTCGCCCACCCGGCGGCCAAGATGGTCATCGAGGTCGCCAAGGTCCAGGACGCCGAATGCGGCGACGGAACTACGACCTCCGTCATCCTCACGGGCGAACTCCTGAAGCAGGCGGGCGAGTTGCTCGAGAAGGGCATCCACCCGACCACAATCACGGCAGGCTACAACATGGCCGCGAAACAGGCCCTCAAGGTGCTCATCGAGATGGCAATCCCCATCAGGAAGAACGACACCGCGACTTTGCGCAACATCGCCACGACGGCCCTGCAGAGCAAGAACCTCTCCGCCAACTCCGAGCTCATCTCGGACATCGTCGTGCGTGCCTGCACCTCCGTCATGGAGACCGGCACCGGCAAGGGCGCCGAGACCACCGTCGACATCGAGGAGAACATCCTGGTCCAGAAGGCCAACGGCGGCTCCATCGAGGACACCGAACTCATCCAGGGCATCATCCTGGACAAGGAGCGCGTCCACACGGGCATGCCATCCAGCGTCAAGAACGCCAAGATCGCCCTCGTCAACGCCGCCCTCGAGATCAAGAAGACCGAAGTCGACGCCAAGATCGAGATCACTGCACCGAACCAGCTCCAGCAGTTCCTCGACCAAGAGGAAGCGACGCTGAAGGGCTTCGTCGAGAAAGTCAAGAAGTCCGGCGCGAACGTCCTCATCACCCAGAAGGGCATCGACGACCTCGCCCAGCACTACCTCGCCAAGGCCGGCATCTACGCGGTCCGCCGCGCCAAGAAGTCGGACATGGAGAAGCTCGCCAAGGCCACCGGCGGCACCATCGTCAACACTCTCGACGACCTGACGGCCTCCAACCTCGGCAAGGCCGGCAACGTCGAAGAGCGCAAGATTGGTGAGGACAAGTTCACCTTCGTCACGGACTGCCCGTCCGCGAAGGCCGTGAGCATCCTGCTGCGCGGCGGCACCGAGCACGTCGTCGCCGAAGCCGAACGCGCCATGCATGACGCCCTCAGCGTCGTCGGCGTCGCCCTCGAAGACGGCAAGATGACCCCGGGCGGAGGAGCCGCGGCGACCGAGATCGCCATGGCACTGCGCGACTACGCAGGCACCGTCGGCGGCCGCGAGCAGATGGCCATCGAGGCCTACGCGAACGCCTTCGAAGTCGTCCCCCGCACGCTCGCCGAGAACGCGGGCCTGGACGAGATCGACATCCTGCTGAACCTGCGCCGCGCCCACAAGAAGGGCGACAAGAACGCCGGCGTCAACGTCTTCACCGGCAAGATCGAGGACATGGTCGCGAACCACGTCATCGAGCCCCTGCGCGTCGGGACGCAAGAGATCAAGGCCAGCACCGAAGCGGCCGTCATGATCCTGCGCATCGACGACGTCATCGCAGCCAAATCGTTCAGCCCCCCCGCCGGCGGCGGCGGTGGCGGCGGCATGCCGGGCGGAATGGGCGACATGGACATGTAGGAAACGGATTCCATCGGGCCGCTTCGCGGCCCTCGGAACCCGTTTCGCGGGCCGCGACGGCCCGGATCGGCTTCTTCCCCCTCCACCCATTTTTCTTCGTGAAGTCGCCCGGCTTGCCCCGGCGTGGCCTATCGCCTGCCGGCGCGGCCTCCGCCGCGCCGGACCCGACCCCCCTTCCTTTCTTTCTCTATTCTGTTCTCGAGGGCTTGGCCTACCTGTACATCTGACTACGATTCCCAAAGGCGGAAAACCAGACGTCGGAGCCATGGACCTCGAAGATGCCACGATAGTCTCCCACGCGGAGCCGATATGCGTCGCGCTGACCTGCGAGTTTTTTCACGTCGCAACCTGGTCGTCGTCGGAACGGATTCCACTCAAGCGCCGCGAAGGCCAATTCGAAGCGTTGCTGGGTTTCGCCCGGAAGATCGTCAAACTCCCGGTCAGCACGGCTATCGAGTAGGACGCGAAACCTTGGGCTGTCCACGTTGGCGCCGCTCCTCCCGGAGTTCACGCCAGGGGCGACCATCGAACGTGGCCATCCGGTGCCGGTGTTCGGCAAGGACCTTTTCCGTCAGCATCTCCAACGGTACAGAATCCATGAGCTCGTTTAGGACCGCGTCATAGGTGGCTGAAACCATTTTGTAATCGCGCAGACGGAGCCACGTCGCGCGCTTTACTGGGACATTATGGTATTCCGCCATGCATTGCAATAGTTGTAACCATTACAATATGGTTTCGCCCGGTGCTGTACGTAATTCAACTGGGTTCCGCCTCAATCCCCTTGCACGATGGCTCGCCGGCTGCGCTCGTACTCGCCCTTCGTCATCGTGCCCCGCGCGAACATTCGGTCCAGCCGCTCCAACCTCGCTGCCTTCGCTCCCTTCGGTCCTGGCGAGAAATCCAGCAACGCCCCCGGCGCCGGCGGTCGGTTCATGACGGCCTCCCCGAACGCCTCAGCCAGTCGCTTCTTGCATTTCGCGAAGACGATGTCGCCGGTCTTCGTCACGATCGTCACGGTTGCCTCGTCGATGTCGAGATCGACGCGAACGCGCAACACGTCCGCGTAGGCGAACGTGGACACGCGTGAAGCCAGCAGACCAGCCCTGACGAATAGGATGCGCTTGTCCGTCGCGGCGAGGAGGCCTTGCTTGTCATGGAACGCCTCGAGGGCGTAGAGCACGCGCTCGTTTGGCTTCAACACCGGGCGAAGCGCATCGAGGTCGCGGCGATTAATGAAGCGGCCGAACGAGTCGAGGCCGGGGACGTTGACGTCGCCACTCGCGCTCGACGTGGGCGGCTTTCGAGTCGGCGTCTTGATAGGCTGCGCCCGCGGCTTCCACTCCGCCACGCCTACACCTCCTTGCGCCTGCGCGGGGCAACGCGGGCGTGATCCGGCGGCGGCGTTGCTTCGTGCGCCTGGGCTTCGTAGTCGTACCCTTTCTCCCGCACGGGGAAGAAGGCGGGAACCGCGAGCATCGTCACGACGAAGATGACGGCGAAGGCGATGGTGGTGGCGACCATGGTGCGGCTCACCGCGACGTTCTGCAGGAAGATGAAGAAGACGAAGGCGCCCGTCGTCGTTATGAAACTGAAGAGGACTGCCTTGCCCGTCGACTCGAAGACCGCGCGTGGGTTGCCCGTCTGCCGGATGTTCCACATGAAGTGCAGCGCGTAGTCCGTTCCGATTGCGACGATGAATGCGATGGGCAGCGTGAGGGTGATGGCGAGGCCGATGCCGAAGCTGGGCAGGAGCGCGAACCACCATAGCGTCGTGAGGGTCGAGATGAGCAGAGTGACGAACGTGATTTTGACGCTGCGCGTCAAGGTGAAGACGAGGATGGCCAAGATCAAGTTGGACGCGATGTTCATGTACGTGAGCCACGGCAACTGTTCGGCGATGAAGAGGTAGTTCGTCGCGGTGTTGCCGACGAAGGCGACGGTGATGCCGGGTGGTGGTTGGCCTCCGAACGTCGTGTTGGCCTTGCCGACGGCCTCCCAGACCTGCCACCACACGGCCTCGGCCTCCTCGAACGTCGCGGCGCGGACGCTGAACGTCATGGCGGCCATGTCGTTTGCCGGGAAGTTCACGATGATGGAAGCGAGCTCCTTCATGGGAGAATCGAACATCTGACGAATCTCTTCACGGATCTCGTCCTCGGTAGCGGGGAAGCTCTCCGCTTGTTGGGCAACGGGACCCGGCAGCGCGCCGCCCGCTAGGAGTTGCTCCAAGGCGACCTGCGACCCGGCACCGATGGGCCCGCCCTTAACGGTGAGCCAAGTCTCGATGAAGAACGGCAACGTTCGCAGCGTATCGGGGATGACGTCGGGTTGCGTCCTGAGATTGCGTTCAATCTCGCGGTAGTACTCCATGGCGTCCGGCGTCAAAATCCCGGCCCCTTCGAAGGTCAAGATGTTGGCCTTCTCGTCGGAGTTTTCCGCTTCATAGAAGTACGCTAGGCCCTGCTCATGCTCCTTGCGGATGGGGTCGTCTGGGAGGTAGTTCCGACCGGGGTCACCGAAAGCCTCCTTCTCAAGCGCCTTCGTGCCCGCGTACGCTACGATACTGACGAGGACGAGGACTAGCATCACGAGGTAGCGTGCCTTCGAGACGCCGCGCGCTAGCGCCGGCATGAGGCGGCTGCGGCTGAACTGCGCGCCCATCTTCTCGGAGCCGCCGATGAGGGTCAAGGCGGCGGGGACGAATGTGATGGTAAGCACGTAGATGACGGTCAGGGCGACGCTCGAGATGAGTCCAAGTTGGGCGATGAGCAGGCTTGGGCTGAAGACTAGCACGGTGAGTCCACCGACCGTCGTGGCACTTGCGATCAACAACGCCAAGCCGGAGCGCGTTCCCGCGATGCGGAACGCTTCCGCGTCGCTGTGCCCTTCCGACTTATGCTCGACAAACTCGTTGATCATGTGGATGGAGTAGTCGATCCCGATGCCCATGACGAGGGGCACGATTGTCATGTTGAGCGTGTTGAGGGCGATCCCCATGTAGCCCATGGTCCCGTACGACCAGACGATGCCCAAGGCCAAGGTCGTGAAGCTCACGGCGATGGCGCGCAGGTTGCGGAACGCAATGAAGAGGCAGACGAGGATGAACGCCCCAATCATGGGCATGAGGCGCACCGTGTCGTGCTGCACCAACTCGGAGGAATGCGCGTTCGCGATGGGCAGGTCCACGGTGAAGAGCGGCGGATTGTCGGGGCCGAAGACGGTGAACGTGGTGCCTCCGTCCTTGACCGCGGTGACGTATTCGTCCCGCACGCGCAGCATCTGCTCGCCGAGGACGCGCGTGGCCAGGTCGTTGTCGGCGGCTGGCATGAAGAGCGCCGCCGCATGGTTCCACGACGGGCTGGAGATCGCATCCACGGTGTCTAGGATGGCAGCCTTGACGGTGAGGTCGACTTGGTAGTACCGCATCTCGTCCTGCGGCGTGGAGTAGCCCGGCAGGGCGAAGGCCGAATCGTCCGCTCCGTTCTGGCCGCCTGCCAGCGTCCAGTTGATGAGACTGTACAGGTTGGAGATGGAGATGGAGCGACTGAAAGCCGTACGATTTTGGATGAAGTCGACGAGTTCCGCCATGGCGCGCACGTACACTTCGTCCGTGATGTTGTTGGGTGCAGGCCGGTACTCGAAGGGTCCGTCGGGGCTATTGGAGAACGCCTGCGCAAGCGCTTGACCCTGGTAACGGTGCACAAGCTTGGCGTTGTCGTCCGCCCAATGGGCACCTTCCTCGTCCACGTGCAGTTGCAGCGTGACTTGCTGCGTGAACGTGGAGCGGAAGCGGTCGGTCAGGTTATGGGCGGCATCCGTGTTCGCGTTGCCACGAGGCAGGACATCCGCGACGTCGACGTTCGTAGTGATCTTCGAGACCCCAAACCCGAAGACGACCGTAGTGATGAGGGCGATGGCGATTACGAGCTTGGCGTGACGGCTGCAGAAAATGGATATGGCCGCGAGCCCACCGGAGACCATTTCGTCGATGCGCGCCACAAGACCTGCCGACGTCCCGACCCCGGTGGCCGCTTATAGGGGTTGTTGGAGCGCGCCGTCACGTTTTCGTGCACGTTGCATGCAACCGACGCGCACGATGTGATGCCGGCTATGCTGCCTTTGGGGGCTCAAGGTAGGTCGAGCTGTCGATCAAGCCGACAAGATTGACCGTCAGCTCCTTCGCCGTGTCGGCGTCGATCGTGCCTTTGTCCTTGAGGCGCTTGATGCGGTCCTTGAGGGAATCACGCAGGTCGGCGGGGTTGTAGCGGACCCAGCGTAGCATGTCAGAGACCTTCGAGCCCTGCGTCTGCCTGGTGACGGTCCAGTTTCCCCTCGCGCCGTCGACTTCGACCCATGCCTCGTTCGTCTCGCCGAAGAGGTTGTGGTAATCGCCGAGGGTGTCTTGGTAAGCACCGACGAGGGCCATAGCGAGGTAGTAGGGTTCCCCCTTGCGCATCTGGTGCGTGGGGAGGGTCGCCTTCGTGCCTTCCGGGTCGATGAAGCGCCGGATCTCGCCGTCGGAATCGCACGTGATGTCGGCCAGAGTCGCGACTTCGTTGGGGCTTTCGCGCAAGCGATGGATGGGCAGGATGGGGAACTGTTGCTTGACGCCCCAGACATCCGGGAGCGATTGGAACAAGGAGAAGTTGCACACGAGTTTCTGGCTCAGCATCGCATTGGCCTGCTCGTATTCCTCCGCGTCCGTCTCCTCTTCTTCCTTGAGGGTGTCACGAACTTTTGCCAGGATCGCGCGGAACAGTGTCTCAGCCCGGCCCAAGGACTCCAAGC
The DNA here is from genome assembly GCA_964643795.1 of uncultured Halobacteriales archaeon. Lineage (GTDB taxonomy): Archaea > Thermoplasmatota > E2 > JACPAO01 > JAHFTW01 > JAHFTW01. The sequence goes on from CAZXUC010000029.1 coordinate 31,219, forward strand.
CCAGGTGGCCGAGATCGAAGAGGTTCTGCAAGTCCTCACGGTACTGGACCGCGTCGTGGAAAGACTCGAAGACGTTCTTTGGCGACAGGTATTGGTACGTGTAGTAGAGGTTCCACAGGCTCGTGGGGTCATCTTCGCGTGGTTCGCCCTCGGGCTCGATGTTGAGGTACGGCACTCGGCGCACGGCATTTACGACCAGGATTGCATGGTGTGATACTACGGCGCGACCGGATTCGTTGATGATGTGGGGGACCGGCAGGCCGGCCTCGTCGCACACGTCCTTGAGCGTCGCGACAATCGAGGAGGCGTATTCCTCCATGCTGTAGTTGGCTGAGTTCGAACCGGACGACCCGGAGCCGTCGTAGTCGACCGCCATGCCGCCGCCGACGTCGATATACTTCAGGGGGACGCCCATCTTGACGAGTTCGGCGTGGATGCGGCCGGCTTCGCGCACGCCTTGCGTGATGCGGCGGATGTCGGAGATTTGCGAGCCGATGTGGAAGTGCAGCATCTGAATCCGGTCCAGCATGCCGGCCTCCTTGACGCGGTCGATGGCGTAGAGGACTTCGGGAATCGTCAACCCGAACTTGGCGCGCTCGCCGCCCGACATCGCCCACTTGCCCGGAGCCTTGCTGCGCAACTTGAGCCGGATGCCGAGCACGGGTTTGACGGTCGCCGCCTCCATGAGCGGCAAGAGGTGGTCGAGTTCGCCGACTTCGTCGAGGACGATGATGACCTCGTCCTTGAAGTGCGTCGCGTTGCAGGCCGCCTCAAGGAAGGGGCGGTCCTTGAACCCGTTCACGACCAGTAGCGAGTCGCGGTTCGGGTCCATCGTCAAGGCGGCAATCAGTTCCGCCTTGGAGCCGACTTCCAGCCCGTAGTCCCACTTGCGACCCGACTTGGTGAGCGTCTGCACGACCTCACGGCGCTGGTTGACCTTGATGGGGAAGACGCCGCGATAGTGGACGTTCTTGCAGTTGTTGTCCTTGAGCGCCTTGTGGAACGCCTTGTTGAGACGGTCGACGCGGTGCTGCAGGACCTGCGGAAAACGCAACGTCAGGGGAGTGCCGAGGCCCTCGCGGCCGAGGTGCTCAGTGATTTCGTGGACGTCAATCTCGGGGCCGTCGGGGCCGAGCGGCAGGACCGCAAGCGTGCCCGCGCCGGAGATGCGGTAGTATCCATCGCCCCAGCCTGGGACCTGGTAGAGGTCCTCGGCCTCGCGCACCGTGAAGTGTGCCACGCCCCTCGCGAGATGGACCTTGTTCTTCAGGATATTCCCTCGAGAGGAAACGAAGGTGCTGGTCCATTGACTTCCAGCGCTTCCACAGATTTCGCCGATTGCGCAGAACCACTCCCGACGGCCTACCGAGGATTACGGGGATTACGGGGAACGGACTGTGACCCAGTGTCCCCGAAATCTCCGTAATCCCCGGTCGGATGGTCGCTAGACTCGCGAGGTCTTGCGTGTTCGAATCTCCGTCACACGGCTTACCGCAGTCCGCCGACGGCGGCGTCGGGGGCGAGGGGAGTGCCGTCGTGCGCCAGGGCGGTGCCGTCAAGCAAGCAAACGCAACGCGCCCGGCAAGACTTGGAACTCGACTGGCGTTGTACCCATGACTTCGCCATCAAGCATGAGGGGACCGACCGTATCCGGCTCGATGCGGATGGTGGCGGCCTTCTCGATGCGGACCTTCTTGTTCTCGATGTGGCGGCCCTTGCGGAGTTTCGTGGCGAGGAGATTGAGCAGTTCGAGGGCTCCCGCGCCTTCCACGACAAGCACGTCCAACAGGCCGTCCGTCGGTTTGGCTCCTGGAGCCATCATCATGCCGCCTCCCGTATTGACGGAATTGCAGACGGCGACGAGGGGGTAGTCGCCATCAATCGTGCGACCGTCGAGTGTCAAGCGTGTGCGTGAGGCCCGCATCTTGGCCAGCTCGACCATTGCCGCGGCGTCGTAGCCTTTCCGCCCAAGCCACTTGAACTGCCGGTTGCACCGGTCGGCCGCCTTCGCCATGAGGCCCGTGCCGGAGACGTTGATGACGAAACGCGAACCGTCCGGCCAAGTCGCCTTGGCGGCGTCCACCATCGTCGTTCGGCCGCGGGCAATTGCCGCGACGGCTCCATCGAGGTCAAGGATGCCGAAGTCGCGCAGAAAATCATTCCCGGTGCCCGCCGGCATGAAGCCAAGCGTGGGGCGGCGTGACGGCGGCAATGCAAGGGTACCGTTCGCGACCTCCGACAACGTGCCGTCGCCGCCCAGAACTAGGATCGTGTCGCTGCCTTCCTCCGCAAGGCCCTGTGCGAGTTCCGTGGCGTGTCCCGGCCGGTCGGTCCTGACGGCGTCGACCTTGATGCCTTTCAGCGCAAGCTTGGCGGTCGCTTCCTTGAGTCGGGCGGCCCCGCGGCCGTGACCGGCCGCAGGGTTGTAGATGAGCGGGACATTTGCCGTACCAGCACCTCAGTCGAGCGGAGCCGGGATGACTTCTTGGCGCAACACGACCCGGTACTCGCGGAATCCGAGTTTCTGGTAAACGTCCCGGGCGTCCTTGTTGCCTTCGAAAATCTGGACGTCGATGGCCGTGATGCCTTCCATCTTGCACCACTTGTGCAGGTCCACCATGAATTGGCGCAGGATGCCTTGGTTGCGGTGGCCCTCGGCGACGAAGGAATCGGAAAGGTAGGCCACTTGAGTGTGGTGATAGATCGGGGGTCGGCGCTGCTTCGTCGCGATGAGGTAACCCACGAGTTTCTTTTCGTCGGCGGCGACCAGCGTCAACGTGTCCTTGCGCGACAAGAGGCCCGTCGCATAACCAAAGAAGTAGTCGGCGGCGTCGTCATTGAGAATCTTGGACTTCGTGAGGCCTTCACGCAGGCGAGCGAATTCCTTCCACAACTCGCAGATGCCATCGATGTCATCCTCGGCCAACTTGCGGATCCGGGCGCCCATTCTGGGCCGGCGAAACAGTGACCATTCATAAGGGGCAGTAAGCCACGGCGCCCAGACCTGGCTTTCGACCCGCGACCCACCGCCGGCCCCCGGAACGCGTCATGTGGCTCAGCGTGGCATGCACAACAATCGACCCTTCCGCTCGGAACGCTCAAATAAGGGATGCCATCCAGCGGCCCTGACGATGGAAGAACAACTCGCGCGCGTCGAGATTCGCCGCAACCCCAACAGCACGTACTCCGCCGTCATCTGGACGGAGACGGAAGGCGACAAGGAACTGACCTCAAGGTCACTTGAAGCCTTGTTCCGCGAACTTACGATGGACATGGAGTTCGCCGTCGGCGAACACCAACGCGAGGGCCGCGGCGTCGAATTCTCCGCCGAGGAAGAGTTCGAAAACCTGCAGTACGCGCAGGATTACGAGCAACAGTAGCACGAAACGGGTCCATCGCTTCGCTCGGACCCATTTCGCGCCCAGTCATTTGCGGGGGCATTCTGCCCCCGCCCCCCTGAAGGACGGGGCGGCCGCCGCACTTGTGCGCGCCTCACCGGCGCGCACGTGCCCCCCC
>CAZXUC010000030.1:0-34575 GCA_964643795.1 uncultured Halobacteriales archaeon
TTCACGCGCATCAGCAATGCGGCAAGCCAAACGCGCGCCCCGTTCGAATCAGTCTTCGACGGGACCCGACTTCCGCTTGCGACGTCAGAGGCCGCAGCGGTTCCCGCAACGACCCATCGCAGAACCGGCCCGACCGGTCGCAGAAATCGCAGAACGCACAGAACCGGGGTTCTGCGGTTTCTGCGCGTTCTGCGACAGGGCGTAGGCGGCCGCGAGAGGCTCAATCGTGTCGGCGAAGATGGCGGCGCCGTGCATCGCTTCACGCGGAGGTCGCGGATCCTCGCGGCACCACGTTTCCGCGTTTTCCGCGCGCTCCGCGTGAAGAAAGGGAGCAGGGGAGTTCACACAAACCAGGGTCACGAAATGGTCCTCGTGCCAGGGTCGAGGTCAAGATTCTGTGGAAATCCGTGCAATCCCAGGCCTCCCACACCACGGCCGCGGCGTCAACCTGGAACCCGTGGACGACGACGTCGGCGGACTACAGTAGGCCATGTGACGCATGCGTCGACCACGCGCGCCGTCAGCCCACGCGCTCCTCGCCGCCGGAATCGTCGACGTGCGTAAACTCGGTTTGTGCCACTGGACCGGAAAAGCTGGCGGCCTCCCGGCTTTCCATTGCGTCTTCGTCGTCCGACTCGCCCGGCTTTTGCTTCTTTACGACCGGCGGCGCCATCGTCAGCCACGTGGCACTGAAGCGGTCCACGACTTCGTCGAAGAACGATTTCCTGTAGGTGACAAGGATGCTGGCTACTCGCTCGGGGTCCACGACGAAGAGGAGCTTCGTGCGCCCCGCAGGCTCTTCGCGCAGGATTCCCGACGCCCTCAGCTTGTTGAGGTGAAAACTCAGCGTAGGAGCGGAGACGTTCAGCGCCTCCTTGATGTGCTTCGGCGTTGCGCCCGGGTTGAGCAGCACGTGGGCGCAGATGCGTCTCGGCGCCTCGTGCCGGACCAGGTACAAGATGTCCTTGTCGCGCCGATCCATCCCCTCGCCTGGGTAGAATGCCTTGAAGCCGCCCGATTCCCGCGTCACGAGTTGGCCGTGCTTCACGAGTTGGTAGCAATGATACTCCAGCGTCGAGACGGGCATCTGCAGCCGCTCCGCGAGGGCGCGCATGTGCAAGCCCGGGGACTCCGCGACGAATTGCACGATGCGCTTGCGTGACGCGAGGTCAAGCACCGAGTCGGCCGTGGGCGGCGGTGGCAAGTTTCACCGCTTCAGGACACCCAGGTACAGGGCGAGGACGACGCCCAAGTTAACGACGGTGAGTACGGGCAGGGCGGATTCGCCCGCGACGACATCGGCGCGGCCTTGGTAGAGGAGGTACGTCACGTAGCAGCCCTGCGCCGCCAAGCCGAAGAATGCCACACTTATCCACAGGAACCGGACATGCTTCATGCGCCCGTAAGAGATGAGGCCAATGACGAGGAGTACCGTCGAGAGACCGACCAGCAGGACGCCTGCCGCCACGGCGAGGTTGGCCATCAAGGCGCTCATCACCCGTGAACGGGGCCGGTGCGCTATAACCTCATTTACACGCCGAACGACAATCCCGCGGTGCACGATGGCCGCCCAAACGACCGAGGATTACGGGAATTACGGGGAGGGCCCGCCAACCCAGTGTCCCCGAAATCTCCGTAATCCCCGGTAGGTTCGGCGGAGTTGGCGGCGCGGTTCCAACGTCAGCGTTGCCGTCGTCGGCGCTCATGCCGCAGGCGTTCCGCGAGGCGGTGCACGTGGTCCTGCATGGCCGTCGGCAAGGCGAAGCCATCCGTATGTGGGCAATGCTCCTTGTCGAGTTCGGCGGCGCGTACGTCGTCCGACCAGAGCGCCGGGTAGAGGCGGCAGCCCTCAGGACGGATGTCGTGGATCGTGCACTTGCCCTTCGCGTCGAGGAAGATGCATGGAGCTCCCGTGCCGCCATTTGCAGGTGGGCCGTCGCGCGTGCGCAGTTGCAGGTAGCCGTCGTCCGCCGCGAAGAAGAACGCGAGCTTCGGGTGTGCGCCGGCGATGCGTGCCACGTCGGATTCGGTGAGCAGCATCTCCGTGTCGTGGCAACACACGCTGCAGCCGTTCGAGAGGCAGGGGTTCTTCGCCCCGGAGAGTGGAAGTGCTGGCAGCAGGTTGGACGGTGGGGGATCAATCCCACGCGACGAGTCAGAGGACATCATGGCGGAGTCATCCCCTGGCGAGTGTCACGCCACGTTGGTTCTGGTAGCGTCCTTGCTCCGCGTAGCTGCGGCGTGGAGCGGACTTTAGGCCCTCGAGGACGATTTGGCAGAAGCGGTCCCCGATTGGAATCGATAGCGGTTCGTGTCCGACGTTGAACGCCCCGACGGTGAGGTTGCCGTGGAAGCCTGCATCCACCTTGCCGAAGGCGGCGATGACGCCTTTGCGAGAATAGCTCGACCGAATCCACAGGGAACCGACGGCGTCGATGGGCATCTTGATGAACGCCTCCGTGCCGATGATGAAGCGCGTCATAGGCGGAATGATGGCGGTTCCCGTCGTGATGGGTTCAGGGTGGCGCTCGGGGATGAGGATGTGCGAGATGCGAAGGTCAAGTCCGTTGGGCGTCAAGTCTTCGGGGCGCCAAGGTTCAGCGGAGAATGACCCGGCCTCCACGGCGGCAAGGAAATCGGAGTCGCTCCAGGCGCTCATGCCGGGGGACTTGGCGGGCAGTAGAAAGACCTGATAGGATGTGAGTGGGCCCCGCCAGATTTGAACTGGCGGCCACAGGTCCCAAACCTGCGATGTTACCAAGCTACACCAGGGGCCCGTTGGTTCTTGCCGAGTGGGGCGGGGTATTTGCACGCTGCGCCTGGTCCCGCCGTCTAGAGTAGCAGAAATGTGCTGCAACCTCGCGGGGATGCTTGCAAGGCCAATCCGCGTCGTTCGCTGCGCTTCACTCCGCCAATTGCTCTTGCAGCGTAATCAACATCTCGGTGAGCAGGTCCTCGAAGACCGTGTTCTTGTATTCCTTCTGTACGCCGGATTCCGTGACGGTCCTCGCGATGAAGAAGTGGCCGTCCTTGAGGATCTCGATCTGGCATAGGGCGCCGTTCTCGGACGGCTTCATCAGGGGTGGAATCGGGACCTGTTCGCCTGCGTCGGCGTCAACTGGGGCGGGTGTTGGTTCGCCCGTGGGTGCGCCGAACTTCATTGGCTTGAGGCTCGTCGCGGGACGGGACCCGAACTTGCTGGGAATCGTTGGCTTGCCACCGGGCGCGGGATTGGCCGACTTGATTGGCACCGCGGACTTGCCCACGCGCTTCGGGGGGGCGGCGGACTTCTTCGCCACAGGTTTCGCCGCGCGCTTGGCGGCTGGCTTCGGCTTCGCGGCTGCCTTGGGCTTGGCGGAGGCCTTCTTCGCGGGGGGGCGCTTCTTGCTCGGCACGCAAAACCGTCATGCCGCCTCCCCTTAAGCCCTTCGCAGGGCAGGCAAGCACCCCCTGCTCCAAGGCGGCCTAGGCAATCCGGCCAATTAGGGGCAATCCGGCGAATCAGCCAGGCCTATTTTCGCCGCGGCCCCAGCCCGCGTGGCCGGGAGTCCCTCGTGCGGGGCTTGGATTTCCCCTTCGGTGCGCCGCGTTTGCGGGACTTGATGCGGTCGCCGACGTAGACTCCGAGCGGGGCAAGGTCGGCGAAGACGCGGTTGACGTTGCGGGCGAGGAGGTAGCCGCGATGCAGGGTGCGGTTCTGGTCCGACTTGAGGGTCTTGATGACGAGGTTCACGCCTTGCACGTTACGCACGACGCCGATCTGGACCTCCAATTCCGGCGCGACTTCCTCGAGGAAGCTCTTCGTGATCTCGCCATGGTTGACCGTGTAGCGCAAGGCCACGGTGTCGAATTCGACGGCGTAGATGGTCTTGATGTACTTGCCGAGCGCCGACGTGGGCCGCATGCCGTTGGGGCGTTCGACGGCAGTTACGCGGATGCGCATGCCATCGACTTGCATCTCGTCATCAATCGTAACGGGGGATTCTCGACCGACCTCGACCTGCGTGCTGCGGGATGCCGCGCCGTGGCTCAGGATGATAGGGATGATAGTGCCTTTCTCCTTGCGGGGCGCGGGCACGACGCGGGCGATGTTGCACTCGTTGCACTTGAGCGTCCAACCAGATGCGGCGGCGCGTAGGAGGTCGTGTTCCGTCACCTCGCCGCACGTAGGACATTCTTGCAGGATGACCGGCTCGTCGCCGACTTGTTCCTCGTCCTGCTCGTCCTCCATGGCGCCGCGAGCCCAGGATCCGCCATAAGGTTAGGCCTGCGTGTGGGCCGTCCCTCATTCCTTCTTCAGGTACGGCAGCCCAGTGCGCTTGTTGACGGCGACCGAGTAGCCTTCCGGCATTTCGACCGGCATCCCCGACTTCGGGTTGCGCTTCGAGAAGAAGTAGATGACCTGCTTGTGGCCGCCCTTCAAGGCAATCTCGCGGGCGTGCAGGGTGTAGCCATTGTGCTCGAATGCCACGAGACGAACATGGCGGAAGGGGGTGGATAGCCTCTTTGGCGATTTAGGCCGCGCATGCGCCGACGGCCAAACCGCGGATTTCGCGGATTTCGCGGACACGCGAGGGCTGTTGCCCGATGCACGTCAAGATCCGCGGGTTCCGCGAAATCCGCGGTTAACTGGGGGTCAAATGCCGTCGCGGATGCCCACTTCTGACACCGTGACGACCGCTTCGCCTTCGGGGCGGTGTGGCGAGTCCACGAGGCGGCAGATACGCTTGCCGCCTTTCGACTTCCGGAGGTAGATGCGGAACGTCGAGGTGTGGCCGACGATGTGGCCGCCGATGGGACGCGTCGGGTCGCCGAAGAACGCCTCCGGGTTCGACGAGACTTGGTTCGTTACGATGATGGCCGCGTTGTGCAGGCCACCCATGCGCTGGAGGTCGTGCATGTGACGGTTGAGCTTCTGCTGCCGGTCGGCAAGCATGCCGCGGCCGGCGTATTCAGCGCGGAAATGGGCCGTGAGCGAGTCCACGACGACGAGGCGGACCGGGAACTGGCGGCAGATTTCGTTGGCGCGTTCCACGAGGAGCATCTGGTGGTTGGAGTTGAAGGCGCGCGCGACGTGGATCTTCTTCAAGGCTTCCTGCGGGTCCATGCCGAGGGCCTCCGCCATCTGCGTGATGCGTTCGGGGCGGAAGGTGTTCTCCGTGTCGATGTAGATGGCGTGACCGTCGAGGCCGCCGTCGGCCTGGGAACGCTGCACGTTGACGGCGAGTTGGTGGGCGAACTGCGTCTTGCAGGAACCGAACTCGCCGTAGAACTCGGTGATGGATTGAGTCTCGATGCCGCCGCCCATGAGTTCGTCGAAGGCCTTCGAGCCCGTGTGGATCTTCGTCACGGTCTTGCGGCGCTCGGCCACGTCAAGGCCGGATTCGAAGCCGCCGACGTCGGCGAGACGGCGAGCGGCGTTGATGATCTTCTGCGCGACCCCTTCCCCTATGTCGCACTTCTCTGCGATGTCCGCGGGGCTTGCCACTGCGATGGCCATGAGCTCTTCGTATCCGGCCTCCTTGAGCTTGTCCGCCGTGGCGGGGCCTACGCCGGGCAGGTCCTCCACGGTCATGCGAATCGCACCCTCTTTCTTGGGGTCGTTCAGGGCTTCGGTGTTGTCGAGGGTTGCTTCGTCGATGTCCATGGCAACCGCTTGTCCTTGTTTCTGTCTGGCCATTTGTGGCACCAGGGCAACCCAGTCGCCCCGGCTAGATGGATACTGGGGGAAGGAGGATGAAACTACTTTGGTCCGTGCCTTGGCCTGTGGTTTCACTTCTTGGGCTGTTCCCCGGGTTGCCAGACGCCAAGGACCCGCTTGTCCGGCGGTGCGACCCCGTGCGTTCGTAGGGCGGCGTCGATCTTGGCCTGGTCATAGGTGAGTGGTCGGGCGACGCGCCGTTCGACTGGGCGGGCGGCCACAGGGGGAGTCCCGGTGACGCCGCGCGAAGCCACTGCCGTACCCGCGCGGGCCGGCGCCGTGGTGGCCGGAGGTGCCTTCGGGCGTCCAGTCTGCGGGGTCTGATTCGGTTCCCAAGCATCCGTGGCGGCGGTGAGCGGGGGCGTGACGCGGCGCTCTGGTTCAGGCGCGGGCCGGGCGGCGGGCGCTGGCGTAGGCACGGGTGCCCGAGCGGGCGTCGGCGGCGCTGGCTCGTCCTGGTCGATGCGTTCGCCCGTATCTGCATCCACATAGATGGTACGGATTTCGACGGTTTCGTCGGCCGCTTGCGCAGCCGCTGCCGCCTCCGCCTCGGCCTCCGTGGCCGCCTTGCGCGCAGCCTTGGCTTCCGCAGCCTGCAGCTTCGCGAGCGCCTTTGCGTCGCGGGCCTTCGCCTTGGCAGCGGCCTTTGTCGCGGCAAGCTTGGCCTTCGCGGCCTTATTGGATTGTAGAGCGGCGAGCCGTTGGGCCTTGGCTTCCTTCTTGGCGCGCGCATCTTCGGCATCGGCCTTGGCATTGGCCTTGACCTGACGCGCCTCTGCGGCCGTGGCCTTCGTTGCTGTGGCGTCGAGCTTCGCCTTGCGGGCCGCTTCCTTCGCGGCAATCTTGGCGGCCTTTTCTGCCTCGGCTTTCTTCTTGGTGTCGGCCTTCGCTTTTTCGGCCTTCCTCTTGGCGTCGGCCTTGGCGTCGAGTTTGGCTTGCAGCACCGCCGCCTTGTCCTTCTTGGCTTTGGCTTCCGCCTTTGCATCGGTCTTGGCAGCCGCTTTAGCTTCGGCCGTGGACGGTTCCTTGGCGGGCCAACGGAATCGGCCCAGCAGACCTTCCCCGGCTGACTTGTCGACGGCGTCGGCCTTCTTGGCGGCCTTAGTGGACTTGCCAGGATTGGCTGGTTTCGCGACGATTTTATTGTCCGCCTTGCCGGGTTTGCCCTGCGCCGCGACCGCCTCGTTCTTGGCCTTCATCTTCGCGGCCTTGGCGTCTTCCGTCGCCTTCGACTTCGCTGCCTTGGCGTCGCTCTTCGCCTTCAGCTTCGCTGCCTTGGCGACCGACTTGGCTTTGGCCTTCGCCTCCTTCGCGGCAATCTTGTCGGCCTTGGCCTTCTTCTTGAGCTTGAGTTTCTCGGCCCGCGCGGCAAGCTTGGCCTTCTCGGCCTCCTTCGCATCGGCCTCCGGCTTGCCCTTCGCAGACTTGGACGCGGCGCCCTTCACGGGCTTCGCCCCGGCCTTGGCCTTGCCGTCGCCCTTGAAGCGAGCGAAGAACCCGACGGATGCCTTGGCCTTCGTCGTCTTCGCGTCGGCTTTCGACTCGGGCTTCTTCGACTCCACCTTGTTAGGCTCAGTCTTCATCGACTCGGTCTTCGTCGCGTCCGCCTTGCCCTTCGCGTCCTTCACGTCGCGCTTTAAGCCGAGGAACGAGAAACGCCCGCCTTCCTTGACGACGGGCTTCGCGGGTTTCGCATCCTTCAACGCGTCGGCGGCTTTTGCCGGTTTCACGTCGGGCTTGGGCGTGACTGCGCCAGGCTTCGGTTTCGGTTCGTCGTCCTTGCGTCCAAAGATGGCGAAGCGCGCGGCTTCTGCCGGCTTCGTCTGGCGCTCCTCGCGCATCTTGCGCGATTCCTCCTTCGCGGCCGAGAGCTTGGCCTGGCGTTCCTCCTTCAGCCGGCGCTTCTTGTCGGCCTCCTCCGTCTTGGCGGCCCGACGCGACGCGCGCCGATCGCGCGCCGTGCCGAGCTCCATTTCCTTGGGCGCCTGGACCGCGACGACTTCCTCGACGATGTGGAAGCCGCCCTTCGTCGTGTACTCGGCGCCGGGCTTGTGGCCGAAGACATGTAAGCGGTCGTAGTCGGCCGGCTCGTCCTCGGGCAGGCGCTCGAAGGCGCTGCGGCCATCCGGCAGCCGTGGGGGAGGCGTCGACTTGTGCTCGTCCTCTGCGAGGTGGATGAAGGGCGACTTGCCGTCCGGCAGTCTGGGCTTCTCGCGGATCGGCTTGTCCTCGGGAATCTTGGCGAACAGGCTGCGTCCGTCGACCAGGCGGACCTTGCCGGAGAGCGCCTGCTTGCGTTCGCGGCGTGATTCGCCCGCGGAGGCCTTGGCTACTTGCGCTTCGATGGATTTCTCCCACACGCCGCCATCCTGACCGGGCACGTTGAGCGGGCGGCTTACGGCCTGCTCCCATAGCCCGGCCCCGGTCAAACCGGCCAAACGCGCGCGGTCCGCTTCGCGGCGAGCGAATTCCTGCTTGCGCCGCTCGTCGTCCTTGAGGCGTTGCTTCTCGAGGCGAGCAAGAGCCTTCGGCGAAATTGTCTCGTCGCCAGGCTTGGCCGTGGCGGTCTGCGCCTTGCCTTTCGCGGCGGCGTCGGCCTTGGCATCGCCCTTCTTCGCGTCCAACTTCGCGTCCGCCTGCTTGGCCTCCGCCTTCGCGTCCGCCTCCTTGGCTTGCGCTTTCGCGGCCAGCTTCGCGACCTTGGCTTCTTGCTTCGCCTTGAGCTTGGCTTCCTTTGCTGCGACCTTCGCGGCCTTCTTCGTTTCCTTGAGCTTAAGTTTCTCAGCTTTCGCCTTGGCCTTGGCGGCCGCCTTAGCGTCCGCGGCCGCTTGCTTGTCGTCTACGGTCGCGACGGGCGCCGCAGCGGCCTTGCCTTTCGCGGCTTGGCTCGGCGCGACTACCTTGCCCTTGCCAGCCTTCTCGGTCAAGGCCGCTGTCGGCTTGGCGTCTGCTTTGGCGGCGGCTTGCTTCTCCTTCAATTTGAGTTCCGCGGCCTTCGCGGTTTCCTTCGCCTTCAGCTTCGCTGCCTTGGCGGCAGTCTTCGCCTTAAACTTGGCTTCCTTCGCGGCGAGCTTGTCCGCCTTCTTTGCTTCCTTGAGTTTGAGTTTCTCAGCTTTCGCCTTGGCCTTAGCGGCTGCCTTGGCAGCGGCGGCGACTTGCTTATCGTCGATTTGGGCGGCGACGGGCGCAACAGTCTTGCCGGTCTTGGCCGGGGCCGTCTTACCATCGACCTTGCCAACCGTTGCCGGCACATTCGGGACTTTCTTCTGGGCAGGCCCGTCGTCTGGGACGAGCAGGAGTTCTGACCGACACTTGGGGCAGGTCGCCTTGCGTTGATCGGCTTTGACGGTGAACTTGTGGCGGCACTGCGCGCACGCTACGTCTTCGAGTGGCTTGCGCGCGAGGAACGCCAGGATTGGCTTTGACGGAGCCGCAGAATCCGCGGCACCTGGGGAAAGACGTTCCCTGGATTCCATGATTCCGCGGCTCGTGGAGTCCGCGGCCGGTTTCTTGCTGGGCTTCGCAGCAGCGATGGGCTTCAACGCGGCGACGCGACTTGCCTCGGCAGCCTTCGCCTGCGCTGCTTTCGCCTCAGCCGCCTTGGTTTTGGCGGCTTTTGCAGCCTCCTTCGCCTTCAGGGCATCCGCCTTCTGCTGCTCTTTGAGCGCAAGCTTCTCCGTTTTGGCTTGGGCTTTCGCAGCGGCCTTGGCGGCGCCGGCGGTCGCCCGGTCGGCCGACACGTCGGCGGCTTGCAGCTTCGCGGCCGCGATGCGTGCCTTAGCGGCAAGCTTGCCGTCGCGCTGCGCCTGCTTCGCCAAGCGGCTCTCCTCATTGGCTTCGGCCTTGCGGCGTGCCGCGTCGGGGTCGCTTGTCCGGCTGAACAGGCTGCGACGTGGCGTCGTTGCAGGTTCTTGGAACTCGACGACGACTATCTTGGCTTCCTCGGCCGCACGCTGACGGCGGAAGCGGGACAAGAATCCGCGTTGCGCGTCGTGTCTGGCTTCCTCCGCCAATGCCTTGTCATCGACCTTGGTCGGCTTGACGGCGCGGACTTCGTCGGCAGGTTCCCGTTTGCCGCGGACCTTACGCAAGGCCTGCGCGCCGACGTCGACCGGTGGTGGCGCACGTTTGGCTGCTTCGGCGATCCAGGGCTTGACGCGCTTCGGCGTGATCTTGGCCGCCGTAATGGTCGTCTTCTTGGAAGCGAGGAATGCGTTGATGCGGTCGGACAACGGCTCGGCCTCTTGGCGGGCGAGCTCGGCGACGCTGTTGATGTCGCAACGCACCAAGACCTCGGAGTATTGCGGGCCGATGCCGGGGAGCCGTATGAGTTCAGCCATGTCCTGCCATTTGCGCAGTTCAACGTAGGAGATGCCGGTCTTCTTCGCCACGGCCTTGGCGTCGGCGGCAAGGAGGTCTTCCGTCGTCGCGAACCCGGCAGCGTTGAGTTTCTTCGCGAACGTGGGGCCGATGCCTTCGACATCCAGTAGAGGCAGGCCCGCGCCGGCGGCCGGTGTTCGGTCGAGGCGCTTGAGGAAATTGAGGCGCGCGAAGCCGCGGGGTTTGGCCTCGACGTCAGTGGAGTCGAATTCTTGTTTTGGCCCCGGGGCCTTGCCCGGGGTCTTGGTCGGCTTTTTCGCGGCTGGCATTGGCTTCGCGGCGGTAACGGGCGTGGAGCGCGGCGTCTCAGTGGCCGGAGACTCCGTCAACTTGATGGTGGCCTCGCAGTGCGGGCAGGTCACTTGTTCGTCGTCGGACCGGACGTCGAAATCCTTCTTGCAATTGGGACAGGTGGTCTCGAATTCCTCAATAGGCACCGACGCGACGCTCCCAGCAAACGACCCGAGGCCAACGCCTTGATAAAGGGCCTCCGGCGGCGGGTGGGGCGCGCGCCGCGGCGCGCGGCCCACCCGCACCCACGGCGCGGCAACGGGTACCCTGAACCTTCAGGCGCGCCGCCCACCCCCACCGACGGCACCTCATTGGCTACCCTGAACCCTCAGGCGCCGGCCTCATCAAGCATCCGCGCCAGCGACGCCACGGCGGCATCCCGGGTCGCGGGGTAATGTTCCATCTTGAGGCGGAGTTGGATGGCGTCCTCGCCGCGCGTCAGCACGAGGCCGCCCCGCAAGGCCTCCTGTTTGTCGACGCGCAAGTAGAAGACGCCGTCCTCGTCGGTGCGGGCCTCCAGGCTTGACGCCAGTTCGGCGCGAGCGCCAGGGATGGCCAAGATGCGGCCGAGAAGTTCGCGGACTGCCCGCGATTTCTCGACGACGGCCTCGACGACCGCCATGGACGCGCCGTGGTGCGTCTCAATGGGTGTATGGCGAAGCGCCGCCAGAAAGTCCTCGGGTTGCAGGCCGGACACGAAACGGACGGCTTCCGACACTTTCGCCGGGTCCTCCGTGGGGTGGCATGCAGCGCGCAGGCGGACCCAGTGGTAGCGTAGCGGCGTCGGGATGCTCAACGCGTGGCCATTCGGTGGCGGGCCATCAAGCCTTGGGGGCGCGGCCATTGGACGTCCAAGCACTACCGCAGAGCTTCGAACGCCTTGCGTTGGTCCTTGTCGAACGTGCGCAGATCGCCACCCTCGCCAACGGCGGTGGCAAGGATTGCAGCATCCGCCCACGAAATGCCGCCGTGCTGTTCCATCAGGCGAGCCATGTACGCCGGCTTGGGGGCCCCGACCAGCCGGACCTGCCCCATCCCTTGTAGGGTCTGGTAGAAGCGAACCGAGGTGGCGCGGTCGGTCCGGTGGCGCACGAGGTTGAGGGTCTCGACGAGCGCAATCGGATTCACAAGCCACGGTCCTGCGGTCTCGGCGTCTTCGCGGGCCCGGGAATGGTGCGCGTCCGATTCATCGAAGAAGGCATAGAGCCAGCTGGTGTCAACGGTCCACACGGGTACCCCTCCGTTTGATGATGCGTCGTATCTTGGCGACCTCCTTGTCGAAGTCAGCCTGGTCAATGCTTCCGTATCGGAGCATTTTCTCGAGTCTTGCCTCATACAGAATCTCGTCGTGATCGCGGCCCGCGAAGCGATCGCCGCTGCGGAACGTAGGGATGTGACTCAGGTCGACCTTGCCGGCCTCGCCGCCCACCTGCAGGTCGACTTCTTGGCCGACCTGGATCCTTGCGCGCTCGAAGTCCCCCTTAGTCACCCGGAACCCGTACGAGTTGCCCCACTTCAGGGCCTTGGCCTTGAACATAATCTTCACCATGGCTAACGATGGACATTATACCTACTTAGAGGTTGGTGAAACCGCGCAAGCGTTGGCCTGACCCAAGCGCTTCTTGCAGGTCCTATTCCAGCGGAATGACGATCCACAAGATGATGTACACGAGGAGGCCGGCGCCCGTCAGGCAGGCCACCAGGGTGAGGACGCGCATGAGGCGAACGTCGATGTTGAAGTAACGCGCCAGGCCGCCCGCGATTCCCGCGACCCACTTGTCCGTGCTTGACCGCGTGAACTTCCGTGGTGCCGGCGTGCTTGCCTGACTCGGCGCAGACGGCGCTTTCCTGGACTTTATCGGCGTCGGGGCTCGCGTCGTCGTGGCGGTTGCCATGATGCACGATGTCTCGCGGGCGATAAGGCCCCTTTGACGGCAGGCTTACCGCCGGACTCAGACGAACTTCTGCAACGTCGGCGACACGTCAATCTTCGAGAGGTCCATCTTGTAGAGCGGGCTCTCCTTCGCCCAGGGGTAGTGGTCCTCGAGCGTCGGGAGCGTCGTGTCCTTGAACAGCGTCCCGAGGGCGATGTCGTTGTGGCCCCACTTTAGCGCCATCTCGAAGGCCTTAGCCTTGTTTGTCGGGTCCCAGTCGGCGGGAAGCTTCGTGGCTTGGTCCTTGTACCACGCGTACGTGTTGACTTTGTTGAACGTGACACAGGGCTGCAGGATGTCGATGAGCGTGAAGCCGCGGTACTGCATGCCTTCCTTGATGGTCTCGGTGAGGTGCTTCGGGTCGCCGGCACTGCTGCGAGCAACCATGCCCGCGCCGCACGCGATGGCGAGCGTCATGGGGTTGACGGGTGCCTCGAAGTTGCCCTTCGGCGTCGTCTTCGTCTTGTGCCCGAGGTCCGTCGTCGGGGACGCTTGCCCCGTCGTGAGGCCATAGATCTGGTTGTTGTGCGCCAGCATCGTGATGTTGACATTGCGGCGAGCCGCATGCACCAAATGCCCGACGCCGATGCCGTACCCGTCGCCGTCGCCGGAGATGACGATGAGGTCGTTTTTCGTGTTCGACAAGCGGACCGCCGTTGCGATGGGAAGTGCCCGGCCGTGCAACGTGTGGAACCCGTAGGAGTTGAGCCAGTGCGGAAGCTTGCTGCTGCACCCAATACCGGCGACGACCGTCACTTCGTGCGGCTGCTTCTGCAAGTCGACGAGGGCCTTCTTGAGCGCATTGAGGATGCCGAAGTCGCCGCAGCCGGGGCACCAGTCGGGCTTGCTTTCCGTCGTGTAGTCCTTGACCGTAACGGGGAGTTGCTGCGTCTGGCCCTGCGTCGGGGAAGCAGGCGCGCTCATGCGCTCGCCTCCGGAACCACGAATTGCACCGTCTCCGGAACCACGAATTTCACGAATTTCACGAACCGGACGGAGTCCGTTTCGTGGGCTTCGTGCAATTCGTGGTTAGGCGTGGCGGGCATCATGCCTTGACCTCCAAAGTCGCGTAGCTCTCCGTCGCGATGCTCATGACGTCGGTGAAGTTCGCCTTGACGATCTTCATCGTGTCGCGGTACATCTGGATGGGGTTGAACGGGCGGCCGTCAATCTTGTGGATGCGGGCGTCGCAGCCGCGCAGCAGGAACTCGCGAATCAGGCCCTCCATTTGGCCGAGGTGGTTGGCTTCGACCATGATGGTGTGCTTGCATTTCTCGAGCATGAGTTCGAGGGATTCCTTCGGGAATGGCCAGATGTAGATGATGTGTAGGACGTTCGCCTTGACGCCAGCAGCGTGCAGGAGTTTAAGGGACTCGATGGCGGGGCCCTTGGTGCCGCCCCAGCATACGAGCGTGACCATCGCGTTCTCCGGGTGCTTGTCCTCGACGACGTTGCCTTGTGCGTCCCAGGTCCAGAACTTCGGCGCGGGCAGTGCTTTGGCCATGCCTTCCATCTTCGCGAAGCGCTTCAGGTGGCGATTCGTGCGGTTTGTCGGGTCCTCGGTGATGTCGCCGAAGCGGTCCTGCTCGTCGGAGGCCATCGTGTGGTGGCCGCCCTTCTGCCCCGGCACGGTGCGCGGGGAGACGCCGTCCTGGGTGAATTCGAGGCGGGCGAACTTGCGGTAGTTTGCATCAGGAACGGCTTGGCCGTCCTTGAGGAGTTTCCCGCGGTTGATGACGAGGCCCTGCGTCGAGTAGGGCTCCCACGTCTGGTGGTGCTCGGCAAGGTTCTTGTCGGTCATTAAGAGCACGGGGACTTGGAACATCTCGGCGAGGTTCAGCGACTCGTGTGCCGCGTAGAAGCATTCGCGAGCGTCTCCTGGGGCGATTACGAAGCGCGGGAACTCGTCCTGGCTGGCGTGGATGAGGAAGCGCAAGTCGCCTTGCCCCGACCACGTCGGAAGACCAGTCGCTGGGCCGGCGCGTTGCACATCGACGTAGACCATGGGAATCTCCGCGATGGCGGCGAGGCCGAGGCCCTCCACCATGAGGGAGAATCCGCCGCCGGACGTTCCGCACGCGGCGCGCACACCTTGGTAGTTGGCACCAATTGCCATGAGGCCGGCCGCCAACTCGTCTTCCGTCTGCTTCGCGATGACGCCGTAGGGTTCGCCGTGTTGGATGATGGTCTGCAGGATCGCCGTGGCGGGCGTCATGGGGTACGCCGCGTAGAACTTCAGGCCGCCCTGGATGAGGCCGAGGGCAGTCGATTGGTTGCCGGAAATCATCATGCGCTTGGGCGCGTCCTTGTGCTCCTTGACGGGGTGGACGATCTTATCGGCGAAGTGCGCGGTGACGTACTCGTAGCCGGATTTGGCGGCCGTGACGTTCATCGTGATGATGTCGCCGCCCTTCTTGCCGAAGATTTCTTCGAGGCCGTCCTGGATGTAGTGGAAGGGGTAGCCGATGAATGCCAGCATGGCTCCGACGGCCACCGTGTTCTTCGTGATGGCGCCACCCGCAGCCTCGGACAACTTCTTGAGGGGGACGCTGAGGAAGAAGACGCCGCGCGCCTGGTGGACGGAGTATTCGCCGCCGGCTTCGACCTTGACTTCGTCGCCGTCATACACGACGACGCCGCCCGTCACGATGTCCTTGATGTGCAAATCGATGGTTTCCTTGTTGAGGGCGATGAGGCACTGCAACTCGGGGTAGTAACTCATAATCTGCTCGTCGGAAGCAGTGACGTGGATGGCGTTGTGGCCACCGCGGATGAGCGATGGGTACTCGATGTTCGTGTAGACCCACAGGCCGCCGTGCGTGAGGCACTTGGCAAGGAGTTCTCCCGAGGACATGATGCCGAAACCGGCTTCGCCGCCAATCATCGCAGAGACTCGTCCCATGGTGCCACCTAAGTGATTCGGGCCATGGCGTCGCCTATGAAAAGGTATGGAAGCCAAATCAGGAGGCGCCGCTGTGCCCCGTGCGGAAAACGCAGCGCGAGGCGAGCGCCGTGTGCGGTTCAGTCGCCGTCGCCGTTACGGGGCCGCAGGGCGCGGCTCGTAGTGGACTTCGATCGAGACGGTAATCAAGTCGGTCAGCGGTGGCGTCGGGGGCGGAGCCAAGGCCACGAGGCGGACGTAGTAGCCTTCCGACTTCACGAAGACCACGCCGGCGTCGGTCACGGCACGCGCATCGGCCGCTGGGCTGATGGCCGTCGTCGGCCCCGGCGCGGCGGGCGTACAGATGACCATCCGGACGTTGCCCGTCACTTCTCGCACGACGACGTAGGAAGCGTTGCTCTTGACACTGATGCTCGTGGTCGCGCTTGCTGCCGAGTCCGTGACCTCCTGGCTGCTTCCTTCGACGTGCGTCGGGCTGAGGCAATTGTCCGGCCACGTGGTAGTCGTGAGGCTATCGCCGACGAGGTAGCCCATGGGATCCCACGTGGCCTGCGTGATCGTGTTCACGTACACCTTCGTCGTGGTCGAGTTGACGCCCGCGAAGTCATCGATGATGACGAACGTGACGTTGACGACGCCGGCCGTATCGAAAATGAGCGTCGCCGGGATGAGGGCCTTCGTCGTCGGATTGTAGAGGCTGCGTGTCCGCGTCGTGTTGGAATCCTGCACACTGACTGCGGCCCCCGTGATGGCGCCATCTGCGTCCGTCGAGCCCACGACACTGAACGTCAGGCTGCCGTCGAGAAGAGTCACAATTGCGGGAACGCCCGTGGAGTTCGTGATGTTGATGACCAGCGTCGGCTTGATGTTGACGCGGGGAGCTGCCGTCGTGGTCGTCCGGGTTCCCGTGCCGGTCCCAGTGCTCGTGCAGTGCGCTTCGGCGTCGAACGTGGCGTCGTCGTGGTCCGGGAAGTCCTCGAGGTCCAGTTCCGTACCATTGGCGCACGTGTAGGTGTGGTCGTGGTCGTCTCCGCCCTTCTTGGTGCAGCCCGCGAGAGCGGCGCCTAGGACGACTACGACGACTAGCAGACTTGCGAAGCGCATACTAACGAGCCAGGGACAATTCGGCTTTATAAATCATATGCTACCTTATCGGTTGCTTTGCGAAAAGGTGTTGCGAGATGCCACCGCGGCCAGGCGTGTTAGGCAACACGACCCGAGGTGTGGGAGGCCTGGGATTGCACAGACACTCACAGATTCGTAGCCTCGACCCACTTGGGAATTCAGGCGGAGGTCGCTGTAGCCTGGTCGTTGCGCCGGTCCCGCGTTCTCCGCGTGAACGCCATGGTGACCACCGCGTCAAAGTCAACTCTGTGAAGTTCTGTGAAATCCCAGGCCTCCAGTTCTGCCGTGAGGTGGCAGCACCTTCATCCGTCGTGCCTAAGAACGCCGCACGAGTGGCCGCAACGCCATGATGGACGCCCCTGCACGGATCCAGGAGGGGGCTTCGACGCTTCAAGAAGGGACCGCGGGGCCTCAACTGGAGAAGTGGTCCGTCCAACTCGAGGCGAAGGTTGCCGCCGACCTCGCGGAACGCATCCCCCCATTCCACGGTGACGGCTCGAAGCCGGTCTGGTCCATCGATACGCCGCCGCCCTACCCGTCCGGCAAGTGGCACATCGGGGCCGTCGCCGGCTACTCGCTCATCGACGTCATCGCGCGCGCCAAGCGCATGGAGGGCTTCGACGTCCTGTTCCCGTGGGGCGTGGACCGCAATGGCATCAACATCGAGGCCACCGTCGAGAAGAAGACGAACAAACGCATGACGGAGTGGGCCAAAGAGATGGGGGCTGTGGCGGGTCGGCAGGCATTCAATGCTGCTTGCGCGGCGGAGATCCAGAAGTATTCCGACGAAATGGTGCGCATCGCGCAACGCGTCGGCCTGTCGTGCCAATACACGGGTCGCCTCTCCTATGCCACGGATTCGCCTGACTACCGCGGCTTCAGCCAAGCGTGCTTCCTCGAGTTGTTCGAGAAGGGGCTCATCGTCGAGGACTTGCGGCCCAACGCGTACGACTCGCGCCTCGGCACAGCTATCGCGGACGCGGACATCCAATACGAGGAACGCAAGACGCGACTCAACCACGTCAAGTGGATCGTCAAGGAGACGGGCGAAGCCATCCAGATTTCGACCACGCGGCCGGAACTCATCTGCGCCTGCCGCGCCGTTCTGGTACACCCCGAGAACGAGGCGACGAAGCACCTCATCGGCAAGCACGCGGTCCTTCCGGGGGGAGGCCAAGGGGGCGTGCAAGCCGGCATCCATGCTCGGGCAGGCGAATCCGTCCCCATCCTCGCGCATCCGCACGTCAAGGCCGACTTCGGTTCCGGCATCATGATGGTATGCAGCTACGGCGACCAAGCCGACGTGGCGCTGTTTCGCGAATTGCGCTTGGAACCCATCCAGGCGATTGGCTTGGATGGGAAGATGACCGCAATCGCCGGCCCGCTTGCCGGTCTTAAGGTCGAGGAAGCTCGCAAGAAGGCCATCGAACTCCTCGAAGCGGGAGGCCTCATGGTGGGCAACGTCGTGGTGGACCAGAAGTTCCCCATCTCGGAACGCTCCGGCGCCGCCGTCGAAGTCATCCTCCTCAAGGAGTGGTACGTCAAGCAGACGCATTGCACGGACGACATGCGCCGCATTGCTGGAGAAATCGAATTCCACCCAAACAAGCATCGGCAACTCCTACTCGACTGGATCGACACGGTCACCATCGATTGGCCCATCTCGCGGCGCCGGTTCTACCACACGGAGATTCCGTTATGGATTGTGGCCGATGAGGATGGCCGCGATGCCGGCAAGTACGTCGTGGTCCCCGCCGTCGACATGAAGGCCGCCCAGCACCAGTACCACCAGCCGTGGAAGGACGAATCCCAGAAGGCCAAGGAGTGGCAGGCCCCGACGGGAGCGCGCGTGTTCGACCGCACGACTGGAAAGCCCGTTTCGCCATGGCCGGCCTTCGCGCAGCAGCACCCCGACTGGCGTGTCTTCGGCGAGACCAAGGTCTTCGACACCTGGATGGATTCGTCCGTTTCTAACCTCTACATCTTGGCCCCCTTCCGCGCGACGAAATGGGGCGCCGACCACATCTGCAGCGTTCGCCCGCAGGGCCGCGACATCGTCCGCACCTGGCTCTACTACACGGCCCTCAAGTCCTGGCTCCTGGAGGGACGCAAGGCCTTCGAGCATGCCTGGATCACTGGCCTAGGCATGGACAAGCAGGGCCGCAAGATGTCGAAGTCGCTGGGCAACGTCATAGACCCTGACGAAGTCATCAACAAGCTCGGTGCCGACGCGTTCCGCTTGTGGATCACGGGCGAGTGCGGTGTGGGCGACGATTTTCGTATCAACGAGGAAAAGATCCAAGGCGCCGGGAAATTCCTGCAAAAACTCGCTAACGTCGCCGCGTTCGTCGGCAAGTTCCCGCAACCGGGACGACCCGAAGGGCTGCATGCGGCCGACCAATGGATCCTCGGCGAACTCGACGAAACCGTGTCGCAATCGATTGCGGCCTATGCCAAGCTAGACTTCTTCACCCCGGCCAACGCGGTGCGCACGTTCGTGTGGAATGTCTTCGCCCCGCATTACGTCGAAATGGTGAAAGGCCGCGCCTACAACGGCGACACGGCGGCATGCTGGACCCTGCATCAAGTCCTGCGCAATGTCCTACTCCTGCTTGCCCCCATCGCGCCCTTCAGCAGCCACTACTACGGCCTCAATATCTATGGCTTCGACGTCCACGAGGCTGCCTTCCCGCTCCCCATCGGCGTCACGCGCGACGCGAAGGCCACGGACGCAATCGTCGCCTTCAACGGCATGGTGTGGAAGGCCAAGCAAGAACAGGGCCTCAGCCTCGGTGCGCCCATCGCGGGGATCGCGGTGCCCGACGAGCTCAGGGAATTCTGGGTTGAATTGAAAGACATGCACAAACTCGCGTGAAGCGCCTGGCGCTTCCCGCGGACATGCACAAACTCGCGTGAAATTGCGCGGGTGCGACGTCCTTGAAGCCCCGGTCGGGAGCCTACCGCAGTCCGGCGACGGGGGCGTCGTGCACGGTTTGCGGTTGAACCAGGTTGTCGCGCCCGAACGGGGTCGTTGGCCATAGTGTGGGAGGCCTGGGATTACACAGAAATTCACAGAATTTTCTCGTCGGTGGCCAGGCGAGGAAGCGGTTCTATGTGAATCCGTGCAATCCCAGGCCTCCGGTTCACTCTGCGTGCAGCTGAACGTCTGGAGAGCGAATCGTGCCGAGTCACGGTAGGCCGTCGCCCCGAGTGTGGGAGGCCTGGGATTGCACAGAAATTCACAGATTTTTCTCGTCGGTGGCCAGGCGAGGAAGCGGCGCGCGTCCCGCGGACATGCAAAAACTCGCGTAAGTGGTGCGGTACCGTAACGACCGAACCGGTCCGGTGGCATCGACACGGCGCAACGGAAGCCAGCCGCAACCCTGATACGCCCACACTGGGATGGCGCGGTGATGGCCCGCAGCCGCTCCCTCACGAAGGATGAAGCCGTCCTGCTGTTGGGCCTCATGATCGCGGACAGCGACGGCGAACGCCTTGCCGTGGAAGTTGATGCCGCGCTCACCCGCATGGAGGGCCGACGGGCACGCATCGATTCCTCGTCCCGGGCCTACGTCGAGGGCTTGGCCGCGGCCGCCCGGGGCGGCGGAAAGGCGGATATCCTCGCGTGGGTGGCGCAGACCTTGCAGCCGGGCGAACGCTTGTGGGCGATGCAGGTCGCGGTGGCCGTGGCCTGCGCCGATGGGAACCTTGACGCCGCTGAATTGGACGGCATCACCGAGATAGCTGAGGCGCTAGGCGTCCTACGCTCGGATGCGGTACGCCTCGTCGTGGGATCGGGTCCACCCCGCAAGCTGGCCGCGCGGTAGGCAGTAGACGGTAGGCGGATTCCGCAGGCCCGCGCAGACGAGGTTTTCATGGCGCGGCGCTTGAGCCGATTGCATGCGAGACGGGCGGCCATGGTTCGGTCTGGTGCTCGGCTTTCTTGCCTTCGCCAGTTGGGGCCTGCTTTCGCCCGTTGGTAAACATCTTCTCGCGGATTTCGAGCCGCTGGGCCTCAATGGCGTCCGCTTCCTCTTGGCGACGATCGCCATCATGCCTTGGCTCGGGCGCTCCGGGATGCGTGAAGCGCTGCGCCTGCTCGCCCGCCGCGAAGTACTGTGGTTCAACCTCCTGGCGAACCTGAGCCTGACCCTCTTCCTCTACAGCCTCGTCCACCTCGAACCCACCTTCTCGACCCTAGGTTTCTACTCGGCGCCCCTGTGGACGGCGGCCCTTGCGGGCTGGTTACTCAAGGAACGCGTCGGCGCTTGGTTCTGGCCGGCCGTCATCGGACTGCTCGCAGGAGGCTACCTCATCCTCTTCGGCTGGGCCGCCCCAGGTCCGGGCTTCGCCGCCTTCGGCTTCGCTCTCGCGGTCGGCTCGGGCATCGTCTGGGCGTTGTACACCGTGTCATTGCGTCGCCACGCACCGGCCATCCCACTCAAGCCACTCATGGGGGCAAGCCTGCTGTTCGGCACGCTCTACTATTACACGCTGGCCCTCATCGTCGAAGGGCCTCCCGCCCTGCTTCGCGCCGACGGCGAATTGTGGGCGTGGATGGCACTCTACGTCGCGATTCCGACGCTCGCGAGCTTCATCCTCTTCAACGCGGCATTGCAAAGGGCCCCCGCCAGTTCCGTCAACATCCTCGTCGCAGCGGAGTTGGGGTTCACCGCCATCTTTGCAGCGTTGCTGTTCGGCGACCGCTTCACGGGAGCGCAACTCGCCGGCCTCGCCCTAGCACTCGGCTCCGTATCCGCATACTTGTACGTCCAGGGAAGGCGAATCCCCGCTATCACAGAATAATGGCAGCCGTCGCGGCTGGGGAAGGTTCAAAGGCGGTGCGCCAAATCGCGGCGGCATGGAGTCTGGCTTGGTGGACGGAAGTTTTGGCGTCCCCAATCGTCGCGCCCTCGCGTGGACCGGCCTAGGTTTGACGCTGGCGGGCGCCGTCTGCCTCGGCTCCATCATGGTGTGGCAAGCCGCAACGGGGCGCCCCGTCACGTGGGCGCTGCTGTCTGGCGTAGTCATCCCCGGATTGTTCCTGGTCATCGTTTCGAACCGGCGCGCGCTTACTGGTTAGGACGACCTGGCCGCGGATTTTGCGCAGTGCGGTGGAACCTCGTTCCGCGCACCGACGCAACCGCGGATTACGCGGATTTCGCGGAGTGCGGTAGCACTGCGTTCCGCGTAATCCGCGAAATCCGCGGTTCAGTCGGCCGGTAGGCGGACGCGCGGTAGAACTTCGTTGCGCGCAATCCCTACGGCGTCATGAACCACTGCGGATCCAGCCACAACTCGAACTGCGCCTTGCATTCGGGGCAGGCGACGGGGTAGTCGGTGCGTCCTGCCTGGCGCGCGGGGACGTCATGCGTCGTCGCGATGCCGCACTTGGGGCAGTCAACGTCCATGTACACGGGCGCTTCGACTAGGAGGCCGTATTTCGGGCTTGGGGTCTCAGCGGACCGCGAGCATGTAGCCCGCCAGCGCGCAACCCACCACGACGCCCGGGACGGCCCACTTGGAGGTCCAACGGGTCAAGGCAAACAGGGCCGCTAGGAACAACGCAGCCCCCAGCGCGGCGCCCATGACGCGCACTGTCATTCCGAGTGCCGTGACCGCGATGAGGCCGATGACGGCGGCCGTGACGCCGTCGAGGAACCCATGCAGCCGCTCATTTGCAATGGCTCGTTCAAGGCGTTCGAATCCAAGCAACGTGAAGGCAAACGCAGGCAGGAAGACCGCCGCCGTCATCACGAGGGCGCCGGCGAACCCGCCGCCGAGGTAGCCGACGAACGTCGTGAAGATAATGAGCGGGGCAGGCAGGATGCCGGAGATGCCGATGCCGTCGAGGAATTGGCTCGTCGAAAGCCATCCGTCCGGGCCGACTGCATCATGCTCGACGAACGGGATAGCCGTGTAGGCGCCGCCGAACGTCAAGAGGCCTGCCTTGAGGCCAGTGACCGCCAACTGAGTGAGCGACGGCGCAGGGCCCGCCACTTCCTCCTCGCTCGCGGTGATGGGATCCAATGCTTCATGCTGCGCTGCGAAGGCGACGGCTGCGAGGACCGCCGCCCCGATGGCCAGGCCAGCTAGGACCGGCATGCCGCCCTTGACGAGCATGTACGCGAGGCCCGCGATGGGGATGACGATGAGGAAGTGCACGCCGAGCAGCGCCACGACGGCGCTCGCAGCACCCAGACCGAGGAGCCACGCATCATGCAGGGCATGCGAACCCAGCCGCCAAGCAGCGCGCGTAACGAGTGCGGCGACGGCGGGTTGGAAGCCGACGAGAAGGGCTAGAATCGTCGGGTCAGTGAGGCCGAACTCAAGGTATGCCCATGACGCCAAGAGCATCAGCACAAAGCCGGGGAGCATGAAGCCGAGGCCGGCGAGCAGGCCCCCGATGCGGCCCCGCGACAGCATCCCGAAGTGAACGCAAAGCTCGTGCGCCTCGGGACCAGGAAGCGCTTGATACACGGCGAGCGTCCGATTGAACCGCGCCGGCTCCATCCACCGCTCCTTGTCGACGAGTTCCTCGCGCACCATCGCGATTTGCGCGACGGGGCCACCCCAGGCAAGCAGGCCGAAGCGTAGGAACCGCGTGAAGAGACGCCCCAAGCCCTCGCGGGGTGCCTGCGCGGGGGAGTCCACGCGGGCACGATGAGAGAGGGGGGATTTGGGGGTGGTGGGTCATGCCGCGACGGTCACGGCCTCGACGCCGATGAACTAGCCGTCCTCGTACTGGGTGATTACCACCTGTAAGGTCCGCTTCAAATCGTGCTCATGGACATCGACCGTATTTGGGACTTTGCGGGGCACGAGGCGGAGCACACAACGCGGGATGCCTCCGCACACCTGGGGCGCCCCCTCCTGAAGACACCTTCGCCCACCCCCGGCTCCAAGCCATAATAGGGCGAACAGCATTGCCCGCCTGGGATGCAAGACCCGGTCGCGTTCGCTGACCGCCTTGGGGCGGAATACCTTGCACAGGTCGACGCCGCGGTACGCAAGGCCAGGGGTCAGTTTTTCACTCCCCCCGAAGCGGCCAGGTTCATGGCTGGGCTTGCCTTGTGGCCCGACAATAGGCCAGTTCGCCTCCTAGACCCCGGGGCAGGCTCCGGTATCCTAGCGAGCGCCGCCGTCGCCCGCCTAGTCGAGCTAGGTGCCAAATCCATTCACATCGAGGCCTACGAGATTGACCCCGACCTGGCTGACGTCGTACGGCGGGTCCTGGCCCACGCAGCCGAATCCGCTCGAGAACGCGGCGCAGCCGTCAGCTTTGAGGTCTTCATGCGGGACTTCGCCCTTTCCCCCCACGCCGGACTCGACGGCCTGCGGTCGACCTACGACCTGGTGATTGCCAATCCCCCTTACTTCAAGCTCAACCGGGAGGACCCGAGGGCTAGCGCGGCGGGCTTCGACTTCAAGGGTCAGCCGAACATCTATGCGGTCTTCATGGCCCTGGCAGCGCAACGGCTGCGAACGGGTGGCCAATTGGTCTTCATCACCCCGCGCAGTTTTGCCGCCGGACCATACTTCACGGAATTCCGCAAGCGGTTCTTCGCGCTGATCCGACCGACGCGGTTGCACTTGTTCCACTCCCGGGGCAAGGCCTTCGGCCGCGATGAAGTCCTCCAGGAGAACGTCATCTTGTCTGGAGTGAAGGGGAAGCCCGACCCCAACGTCACGGTTGAGGTCAGCGTGAGCGACGGTATTCACGACCTGGACAACTGCCCGACTCGGCGCCTTCCAATCGGCTTGGTTCTACACGGCCAGGACGCCATCGTCCGCCTTCCCCTTACCCTGGAAGACGATCAAGTCTTGGAGGCCGTCGACACGTGGACGGACCGGCTGGAGACACACGGCTGGCGCGCTAGCACGGGCCCCATCGTTGCGTTCCGGACGCCGGAGGTTTCGGACGAAGGCGGTGCCCAACACGCTCCCCTGCTTTGGCTCCAAAACGTGCGAGCCATGGCCGCCACCTGGCCCTTGGAAAGGAAAGCGCAACACGTTCGGATATCCGCGAGCGTCAAGCCTTACCTGGTTCCTGACCAAAACATGGTGCTCCTGCGCCGCTTCAGCGCCAAAGAGGAAGAGCGCAGAATCGTTGCGGCGCCCTACTTCAAGGGCGACCTGCCATCCTCGCTCGTGGGCTTGGAGAATCACCTGAACTACATCGTGGGGGACGCCGCTCCGATGTCGCGCGAAGAAGCCGCCGGCCTGGCCATCCTACTAAATTCGCCCCTGCTAGACAGCTACTTCCGCATCTCCAACGGAAATACCCAGGTCTCCGCAACAGAGTTGCGTGCCCTTCCACTCCCCCCCAAGACCTTGATCCGCGAACTAGGCGGCAAGGTCCTAGCCGCAGAGAAAACCGGCCCCCAGGCCTTCGAGGCCGTCATTAACCAGGTATTGCCTTCGGTCGCCGTCCATGGCTAGGCTACAGGAAGCTCGGGAAATCCTGCAAGTGATCGGCCTCCCGACCGCGCAATGCAACGAAATGGCGGGCTACACACTGCTCGCGTTGTGCCGGCTCGGCCCGCGCTCGTCGTGGGCGAAGGCTCGCCAAGAAAGCGTCGGCGTGACCAAGGGCGTCATGGACTTCGTTCGCGGCACCTGGCGCAAGCCCTTCGCCCCAAACACCCGCGAAACATTCCGCCGCTTCGTCCTCCACCAGTTCATACAGGCACGCGTCGCCGACTACAACCCCGACAAACCGACCCTTCCCACCAATTCGCCGAAGGCCCACTACGCAATTACGGATGCGGCACTCCGCGTCGTTCAGGCGTACGGAACGCGCAAATTCGCAGCCGAGGTGGCCGGATTCAAGGCCACGCAAGGGCGCCATGGTCCTGTACGTCGGAGACACCACGCACAAGGAGGCCTTCATCGACCCCGCCGGCCTCGAGCGCGTCGGCTTTCCTGCGAACCGCCACGACAAGCTCCCCGACGTCGTTCTCCACATGCCGGACAAGGGTTGGCTGTTCCTGATTGAGGTGGCCACGTCGCATGGCCCCGTGACGCCAAAGCGCAAGGTGGAGCTGGGAGCCATTCTGGCCAAGGCCGGAAGCAAGGCAGGTCCAGTGTTTGTTAGCGCATTCCCCGACATGGCCGAGTTCCGGCGCTGGCTGCCAGATCTAGCGTGGGAGACCGAGGTCTGGGTCGCTGCCACACCCAAGCACCTCATCCACTTCAACGGCGATCGGTTCATGGGGCCCAGGTCCGGCGACGGCCCCTGAGGCCGGCGACTCAGGACGAATTTCAGGCACCATCAACTGACTTCGCGTGCCGTCGCTGCGTGCTTCTTTCCGTTCGGTTTCGCCGCCATCGCCTTTGAGGTCATCCAAGTCGGACTGGGCCACGGCCGTTCATTCTGCCGTTTTTGAGGCTTTCATAACCGCTACATCAAGCTCGGAGCGGAACCCCGCTAATCCTCCGTCCCGCAGCATTTGAAAAAAGGTGCCAAAACTCGTCGGCGAGACCATATTGAATTGGTAACGCACGGCGCTTTTTTCCTTTGCCAGCCAATCTCGCGTACCAGGCCGCCGCTTATAGTGCCCGCCTACCCCCAATCGTCCAAACTTCCACCCTCGATCATGCCCGACTTGGCGTTCTTCATGTGTTTCAAATCGCCCTGCTCGAAGCCCTTCTTGCCTTTGACGTACTTCACCATGCTCTGCTTGCCGATGACTTGGCGCAGGCGAACCGTTTCCAGGCCGAGTTGTTCCATGTTGAAGAGCGCCAAGGCCTGCGTGCGGCGGGCTGGGTCCGCGAAAGCACGGGCCGTGCACACGCTGTCCTTCGGGATAATGGTCCCGACCTTGGAGACGAGGATGCGGCGGTAGAGGTACTCGTCCTTGGCGAAGAAGCGAACGGTCGGCGGTTGCGTCTTCATCTTCTTGGCCACCTCGCTCGTGAGATTGAGCTTCATGTGCTTCTGCCCCAGGATGTCGATGCCGAAGCCGAAGGCAGTCACGTCCTTAGCGGGCGACATTCCGGCCTCCATCTGTTTTCCTGCCTTGCCGGTCTGGACGTTGATGCCGTAAAGGACGGTCTTCTCGGCAGCGTCCTCCTCGCGTAGTCGGCGCATGAGTGGGCGCATGTTGAGTTGGTTGTGGCTCGATGGGCTGCGGCCGTCGAAGTCCACGCACACCGCGCCAAGGCCGAGGTCCAAGAACGCCCTGCTTACGACCTCGGTCTGAGACTGGGGCAGCGGCGACAACATGCCCATGATGGTCTTGTGGTTGAGCTTCTCGACATCCGCGACGAAGCCCTTTACGAACTTGACGTACTCGACGAGGCGCTTGCCGCCGTCCAGCAATCGGTCGAGTCCCTTGACGACGGGGACGGCGACGACATCCGAGTGAGTGTAGACCAGGTCCGCGAGGTACTGGCGATCCGCGTCGGCCATGCGGAACTCGTCGCACTCAAGGAAAAGGACGTTCACGTCGCCGCGGGTACGGCCCTTGCGCAGGGAACGGTCGATTGGCTCGGAGAAGCTGCGCTGGAGGTCGAGGTCGTTGCGCATTTTGGGAAGGCCGGCGACGGCGAGTTTCTTGTACACCTCGTTGAGGCCACCGATGGCCGAATGGACTGAAATCGAACTCGTAACCTTCGTGAGGTCCAACGCCTTTCCGGGCGTGCGAATGGTAGACTGGCCGCCGAACTGGACCTCTGTAGTCCGGTACATCGTGTCGTCGTCCTGCTCGACGACGCGCACTTTCGGCGAACCCATGTTTACCTCCTTATATGCCCCAAGGTGTCCTACGGTAAAAGGGGATTGAATGGCCGCCGACCGACTCCAGGATTTGGGCTTGGTTCACAAGTTCATCTTGGGCCTGCTGCTCGACGACGGTGCCGAGCCCATCCCGGATACTCTCCACCTCCAGAAGGCGATGTTCTTGCTCGCGCTGGCGCGACCGCGACTGGGCGAGGAGTGCGAGTTCGCTCCGCATTACATGGGGCCGTACAGCGAAAACGTGGAGAACGCGTTCAAGGACCTCACCACCAGCGGGTTGGTGCAGGCGGAGAAGTACGGCAAGGTCCTCCGCATCAATCCCAAGGCGCTGTCCGAAGTCCGCGTGCTTGAGAAGCACATGCCGCCGGATGCCAAGGAGCACATCCATGACGTCAAGGCCCTCCTCAACGACTTGAACGAGGAGGAGGTGCTGGTCTTCACCTACTTCACCTACCCCGACATGACCAATCGCTCTGAGGTCTTGGACAAGGCCCTAGCGCACCGCGTTCCAGCAGCCCTCTCGCTCTACCGAAAGGGCAAGGTCAGCCTCGAACGGGCTGCCAAGCTCGCCGGCATGACCCTCGGCGACATGCGGAACCGCGCCGGGGGCTTGGCCGCCTGAAGATTCTGCCTCCGGCGTCGCTTGCTCTCGACGCCTCCACGTGCATCGCCGTCCTGCAAGAAGTGGAGCGGCCCGACATTTTCGAAAGTCTCGTCGGACTTGGCTACGGCCTTGTGGTCCCGCTTGCCGTGATGGCGGAGGTCTCGACGGAAAAGGCGAAGGCTCCTCTCCGCGAAATGAAATGCGTCACATGCCTGACCGAAGTTCCCGCCGGGGCGGGCGAATTGGGGCGCCGCTACCCGCAACTCGGCGACGGCGAAATCTCGGTCCTGGCGTGGGTGCAGCAGCAACCGAAGGGAACGGCCGTGGCTTGTGTCTTGGACGATGGGCTGGCTCGGCGCGTGGCGGCCCGGCTTGGCCTACCGTACACGGGCTTGGTCGGGTTGCTGGAGCGGCTGGTTGAATACGGTTGCCTCAGCGCAGAGGCCCGAGCTGAGGTGCTGGCCCAACTGGTCGCCAAGGGCTTCCGGTACAAGGTCCCTTGAACGCGAAGTGGCTTGCCGCCGGGGTCCAGGCCAATGCCCCTCCGAACGACTTGCAGGCATCGATTAACTTACTTCGCGCGCCGTCGCCGCGTGCTTCTTTCCACCCGGGTTCGCCGCCATCGCCTTGCCAGACTTCGCTAATTTGACCAGGGAATCGCCTGCCTTCCCCGACACGACTTCGCCAATCGCCCTTGCCAGCATCTCGACGTCCTCCTCGCGGTTGTAGATGCCGAACGTCGCCCTCGTCGCGCCCGGAATCTCGACGTCCTCGCCCCTTGACACTGCCCGCGTCCATTCCGGCTTGGCCCCCAGTTTCAGGAGGCGGTTGAGGAGGGGCTGCGCGCAGAAGCAGCCGTTGCGCGTGGCGATGCCGTATCGTCGATCGAGTTCGATGGAGAGTTTGTCATGCTGCAACGATGGCGTAACGAAGGCGAAGACTCCGACTTTTTCCTTGACGCAGGTCGCGTCGGTGGGGCCGAGGAGGCGCACGCCGTGGTCGTCGGCGAGTTCCTTGAAGCGCTTGAGACCGAGTTCTACGAGTTCTTCTTCGTGGCTCCTCACGTTCTCCATGCCGATTCCGCTCAGCCAGCGCGTGGCTGCTGCGAACGCGATGGCGCCGACGATGTTGGGGGTGCCGCCCATGTGGCGGTCAGGTCCCTTCGTGAAGAGGACGTCGTCCTCCGTGACCCAGCGCACGGTTCCGCCTCCGGGCACGTAGGGTGGCGCTTCGTCGATGAGCTCCTTGGGCGCAGCTAGGAAAGCTGACCCGAAGGGCGCGTAGGCCTTGTGGCCGGCGGCGGCGATCATGTCGATGTGCTCCGCGTGCTCCGCGGGTTTCACTTCGATTGGGGCGTGGGCGTAGAGTTGCGCGGCGTCGACGAGGATGAGGGCGTCGTGGTCGTGGGCGAGGCGGGCGAGTTTGTGGATGGGCGGCATGAGGCCCGTCACGTTGCTCGCACCAGTCACGGCAAGCAACTTGATGCGGTTCTTGCGCAGCTTACGCTCGACATCCTCGAGGAGAATGCGGCCTTCTTCGTCCACGTCGGCGCGCACGGTCTTGCCGCGGCGCCGATGCGGGAGGTCGTTGGAGTGATGCTCAGCCATCGTCGTCAAGGTCTTACCGCGGCGGGCTGCGACGAGGTGTGCTGCGATGTCGAGGACATGCGTCGTGTTCTGACCCAGGATGACCGGCTGCGTGGCGGGGTCGGCGCCGACGAAACGGCCGAGGGTCTCGCCGGCCGCCTCGAAGTCTTCGCTCGCCTCTTGCGATAGCGTGTGATTGCCGCGGTGAATGTTGGCGTAGCGCGTGGAACAGAATTCCTGCACGGCCTCGAGGACGTCACGGGGGGCGTGCGTGCTAGCCCCGTGGTCGAGGTAGGTCAAGGGGTGGCCGCGCGCGGACCGGTGGAAGATTCCTGCGGCCCGGCCTGGAGTCGCCGTAGTCCCGCCATCCCTCGCGACTCGCCGCGCCAAGATGGGGAACTGTTTGCGCACCGCTGCGACGTCAAACACATGCGACCCAGAGGGCCGACCAGCATAGGCATTTGCCCGTCCATAGACGGGTCACGCACGAACCACTCCTGCACCTAGTAGTGCCGTTCCTTCATTCATCAAGCCTATCATCAAGCCTAAACGCCGACCCATTGTGGCCGCGTGCGTGGCCGCGCCAGCCGTCCCCGTCATCGCCGTCCACGACCTGCATAAGTCCTACCCGGACGGCACGCAAGCCGTGAAAGGCGTCAGCTTCCAAGTGATGAAAGGGGAGATTTTTGGGTTCCTCGGCCCCAACGGCGCCGGCAAGACGACAACGATGCGCATCCTAGGCACCCTGCAAGAAGCGACCGCGGGTTCAGCCGAAGTGTTGGGGCTCGACGTCGGCAGACAGGCCCGCCAAGTGCAGAAGCGCATCGGCTTTGCCATGCAAGAAGTCGGCATGGACGACCTAGCCACCGCCGAAGAGATGCTGGTCATGCACGCCCGATTGTACGGCATCTCGCGCGCCAAGGCGAAGGAAAAGGCAGCCGAACTCCTGCGCACGTTCGACCTAGTGGAGCACGCCAAGCGCCGCGTTACGCGGTTTTCCGGCGGCATGCAACGCCGCCTCGACCTTGCCGTGTCGCTGATTCACACGCCCGAAGTCCTCTTCCTTGACGAGCCGTCGACGGGTCTAGACCCCAAGTCTCGCACTGACCTGTGGCGCGTGCTGCGCCGACTGCGCGACGACGAAGGCATCACGATCCTCATGTCCACGCACTACATGCAGGAGGCCGACGAGAACTGCGACCGCATCGCAATCATCCACCGCGGCGTCATCGCCATCATCGACACGCCGGAGAACCTCAAACGCTCCGTCGGCGCAGATACTGTGAGCATTGAACTTGCAAGCGGCTTGACCGAGGGGCAACACGCGGCGTTGCAACGCATCTTCCGCGCCGGCAACGTCACCGTGAAGGGCGACAAACTCGACATTCGCGTAAAGGACGGCGCCACGGCACTTCTGCCAGCACTCCAGGCCGTCGTCGCGGAAGGCATCGCCATCAAAGGCACGCGCGTGCTCACGCCGACGCTCGAGGATGTATTCCTGCAATACACCGGAGCAAGCTTCGAGGACGCCGGCAAGGCCGCCGATGTACCGAAGGAAGACGAGACGGGGCGCAAGAGCAAGGAACCGAAGGCTCCGGCCCGACGCGTCGAGGTGACGGCATGAGTAGCGCAACTGGTCTCGGGGAGAACGTGCGCAACTTCGGCCTCATGTACGCGCGCAACATGCGCCAAATGCCGCGCATACCGGTCGTACTGGTCTTCGGCATCGTCATGCCAGTCATTCAACTCCTGCTCTTCGGCAGCCTGTTCGAGAGCGTCACGAAGTTGCCAGCCTTCGCAGCGGCGTATCCGGACGTCAACTATCGCGCCTACATCGCGCCCGCCATCATGCTGTTCACCATCTTCGTCGGAATGGCCAATTCGACGGCCGCTCTCATCGTGGACTTACGCAGCGGCTACTTCGACAAACTCCGCACGACGCCGGCTCGTCCTTGGCAAGTCATCGTGGCTCGCCTGTTCGCAGAAATGACTCGAGTCGCGTTGCAAGGGACACTCGTCCTGTTACTCAGCCTGGCCTTGGGCGCGACCGTCACGAGCGGGTTCCTCGGAGCCATCGTGATGATTCTGCTAGCGACGTTCTTCAGCGGCTGCACTGCAGGACTAGCGGTCATGGCGTTGTCGATGAAGACCAAGTCCGACCAGGCAACCCAATCGGCGTTCCCGCTGTTCTTCGTGGCGTTGTTCCTCAGCACCGCCTTCCAGGCGAAGGAAGCCATGCCGAAATGGTTGCAGCACGTCGTCGATTACAACCCCGTCAACTACCTCATCGAGGTGCTGCGCAAATTGATGATTGGTGTCCGCGAAGGCGACCGCATGGTCGTCGAATGGCCCGTCATGGACATGCTCATCGTGTTCGGTGCCAGCCTCGTCTTCGCCGCGTTGTTGGGCCTACTCAACTACCGCGTCTACAAGAAGATGGTCGGGTAGGGTCGGTCGTCGGCCCCAGTGTGGGAGGCCTGGGATTTCACAGAGGCTCACAGATTTTTCCCCTCGCGACGAGCAGGCGCGTTCTGTCCGATGGCTTCGAGGTAACGAATCTGTGCTGGTCTGTGCAATCCCAAGCCTCCAGTTCTCCGCGATGCCAGAACAACGCTGGTCATAGCAGACGTTCTGCACGACCTCAATGGCCGTGGCCGTCATGCCGGCGCTTGCCGTTGCGGACGACACGGGCGAAGTCAAGACCTGAGTCGCTCGAACCTCGGCCGTAGTGTGGGAGGCTTGGGATTTCACAGAAATGCACAGATGACTGTTCACTCATCGCAGCGCAAGGGGCACGACGACCGAGTTCTGTGATAATCCGTGCAATCCCAGGCCTCCTGTACTCAGCCGCGCGACGAACTTACACCAGCGCCTTGGCCTGAGAAAGTGTCGACCTCCCCGGCGCCCCAATACACGTGGCGTTTTTTCCTCACCGCAGTAAGGCGCCTTCCTTGGGGTGCGAGCGGGGGCAGGTCGTTGCGCTTGCGAGGCCGGAGCGGGATTTGACCTTTCCAACAGCCTAGGACTGGACGACCGCCCCAGCGTCCCGCCTCCTTCGCCGTTCGTCCCCACGCGTGTAGGGCGGCGTCGGCGGGTTGAGGGCAGGGCGGGCGTCCAGCGGTTGCACCCAACATGGACCGTGCAAAAGCTGTATGCCGTCGGCTAACCCCAGAACAAGGAAGGCCCCCAACCCGCATGCATCCGGCACGCGGAGCGCGCGGAACCCGCGGAAACTGACGGGATCAGTCGTCTCCGCGCGTTCCGCGTGTCGTCGGCCGGCTGCGTCAGGCGGGGCAGGCCGTGTAACCGCAGAGCCGAGGCCGCGTCAAGGCCACGCGACGGTGGCGCCGACCAGCGTGACTGGGATGCGGGGTGTGCCGCTCGAGCTGCCGGCCTGCGCGTTGACGTTGTCAAGGACATCGGTGCCCTGCACGACTTTGCCGAAGACCGGGTGGCAACTGACGCCTTGGGTTCCGCACGCTTTGGGTGCGCCCGCCGCGTCGTAGCCGTCGAGCCAACTCGTGGCGGCGAACGTGATGAAGAACTGGCTCGATCCAGTCCCGGCGCCGGCGTTTGCCATGGAGAGCATGCCCTTGCTGCTGTGGCGCAGGTCCGCGTGGAACTCGTCGGGAATGTTGCCCTCGGCATTCGCGCAGTCGGGACTGGCGGCGCCGCCGCGACCGTTGCCGTCGGTGTGGTCGCTGGCGACGCATTGCCCTACAGGGGGGGGGGGGGGGGGGGGGGGCGCCCTTTCCGTGGCAAGACTCCAGCACAACGAGTAGGCGCCAAGCGAAGTGCCCTCCACGCGGCCATCCTGGCTTCAGGTGTCTCCTATGCCGTATGAAGATAGCCGCCTACATCTTACGGATCTCGACATCGAAGATTAGATCCGCCTGGTCGCCGGAGCACGGCCCGCCGTTGTATCCATACGCCATCGGCGCGGGCAGGTAGATTGTGGCGGATTCCTTCAGGCCCATGCCGATGACCCCCCGGTCGAAGCCGATGATGGCGCGGCCGCCACCGAGGGTCAGCGGAAATTCGCCGCTGTCGAACTGGCGGCCATCGGAGACGCAGCGTCCCGTGTACGCCACGTTGACGCTGTCGCCTTCCTTGGCGACGTTCGGGTGTCGAAGGTCGACATGCGCAGCAAGCGGCGCGACGCTGTTGCCGGTGCGCAGCTCCAGGGGGAATACGCCGGCCTCGCCCGAAGGCACCATGACGCGCATCATCGTGTGCGCTGCCTCCGTGGCGGAGCGCGCGGCTCCCAGGGTCGCCCCCGGCGCCGCAAACGACGTGTTCCATCCGTCTGGCAGGGAGCCTCCATCCGGCCCCGTCAGGGACCACTCGAGGGGGGCGGCCACGTCGCCGAAGTTGCGCGCCCAGACAAGGATCTCATCCGTCGAGTGCGTGATGCAGAAGATGCCTGGCGTGATGGTGTCGGCAACGACGCCGGCGGTCCCGGGCACCGGTCCCGCCGGGCAGGCGAAGGCCTCCGGTGGCTCCGGGACGGGCGCCTCCCGGTGGCCCGACCCGCGACTCGCCTTCTCGATGATGATGGGATCAGCCGGGAAGTAGCCACCCGCCTGGCCAAACGACCGCCCCGGCGTCACCTTCGTCATGGCCTCGATCGTGTCCCGCCCTGTGATGACCTTGCCAAAGACCGCATATCCGGGGGCACTCGAGGTCTTGTCGAGGGACGGGTTGTCATCCAGGTTGATGAAGAACTGGCTCGTGGCCGTGTCCGGCGCAGTGAGCCGCGCCATCGACAGGGTCCATTTCTCGTTAGGCACGTCGAGCTTGGCCTCGTTGGCGATGGGGCCCCGCGGTGTGCGCAACGTCTCGTGGTCAGGCTCGTATCCGCCACCTTGCACGACGAAACCCGGGAAGATGCGGTGGAATGTCAACCCGTCGTAGAACCCGTCATCCACGTACTGCAGGAAGTTCTCCACCGTCCGGGGGGCTTTGTCCGGCCAAAGCTCCACGACGAAGTCGCCCAGACTGGTCTCGAAAAGAACCTGGGAGCTCTGCTTGTCCTGCATGCAGCCTGCCATCGTGGCCACGACGATGCAAAGGGCGACGGCAATGCTGGGGGTCTTCACGAGGACCGCCAGGACGGCTGCCGTCCAAAAAGGTTGAGATGGCCGCCCGCGACCCTGCACAGCAGGGGTCCTGCCCACTGAGTGCAAAAGGAAAGGCTGTCCTTTCGCTATGGCCAAGGGCCTTGGGACAAAACTCGTTTCGAAGATGCCGGCCAAGCCGTGACGGGTATGTAGTCGGATACTGAACCGGGGCCCCGAGCCGTTGGTGCTTC
>CAZXUC010000031.1:0-31725 GCA_964643795.1 uncultured Halobacteriales archaeon
GGGGTGTACGCACCGAGGCAACGAGGTGTTCAGCCCGCCCTTACGAAACGTCCATACCTACATGACTGAAATGTCCGCATCCGAGTCAGATTGACTTCGGTGCTTCTGCTTCCAAAAGGCTGCGTGTGCGCGCGATGGATTCGCCTGATTGCAATTTGATTTGTCGGATTAGAAAATCCGGCAAATTGGTCCGCAATCCGGGAAATCCGTCTTCACATTCGTGGTAGGACGGCCATAGCGAGCTGGATCACCCGTTCCCATTCCGAACACGGAAGTTAAGCAGCTCCACGTTTACCGTTGTACTGTCGTGCGCGAGCCGACGGGAAAAGTATTCGCTGTCCACCACTTCCCCCTCGCTGCCTTCGGGCAGCGAGGGGGCCCCTTTCCACGACCGGCATTGCCGGCCAAGTCCGTTCCAGGCTGCGTCCTTCCCCCTTGCATCCCGGTCGAGCCGCGTGCGGCTCCCCTTCCCGCTCCCAATTCATTGCATCCGGATGGAGCCCATGGCGGTTTCCCGCTACTGTACCCACGGCAACCTGCGCGCAACGTGCCTTGAGTGTAAACAAGATGCAGTCAGCGAAGCCTCGTCCCGTGCCGCCGCCAACCGTGCCCGCGGCGAATCTGGTACGATGGGGCGCATCGAAGGCGCCGAATTGCACTATCCGTGGCAGCGTGATAGCTTCGAGAATTGGAGCGACGGCGGCCGCAATGGCCTCGTTGCCTTGTCGCTAGGACTCCCCGTCGGTGATCTCCCCTACGCAGTCCTGGCCGACATCACGAACGCGAGTCCGACGTCGAACTGCCTCATTGCCTGCGCGCCGAGTGAAGCCGAGGAGATTCGCACAACACTGGCCGAACGTTTCGGCCCGCGTCCGACGACGCTCATCGACCACCACTTCCTCGAACCCCGTAACGATGGCGCCCTCGTCGTCGCCGACCTGCAGGAACTCGAAACCATTGACCTGCCGAGTTGGGGACGCTTCGCCTCGAACGGCCTTCTCATCCTCCTCGACGCTGACGGCGTCACGCCCGGCCTCGGGGAGCTCTTGCTCAACGCGCCATTCCGCCACCGCTTCAGCTTGAGCCGCCAACCGAGCGCCATCGACCTGCTCTCCAGCCGGCCGTGGGCGCGCGCATTTGGCCCCCTGCTCTTCCGCAGCACCGAGGACGAAGCACGCGACCTCGGGATCCTTCCCCGCATCGACTACCGTCTCCACGTGGAGATGCTACGGCCGGAGGCCCAACCCGCCCCACCCCGCCCGGTCGGTCGAGGGCCGCAACGTCGCCGCGAATTCGAACCAAGGGGTCCTGAGGGTCCCTGGGAAGCAACCGACATTCCCACCAGGCTGCCCGTCATCGAGGCCGGCCCGTTCGCGCGCAGCCGCGCACGCGACGTTGCCATCCGCAGAGCAAAGGAGCAATCGGGACTCGTCGTCGTCCACGAAGGCGTCCCCGTTCCGGGCGCCGCGGCCACCGTGCGGTTGGCAGACATCCCCGACAAGCACGAGACCCCGCCGACCGGGTGGATCCTCGCAAGCCCGACGGCCGACTTCAAAGCCATTCTGCGGCTTGCCACGGTGGCCTTCAAGACCATCGGCCAGCCCGGCCAGGTGGAGGACGCCGTCGTGCTTCCGCTTCCCGTCGACTTGTGCAAGGTCCCGCCCTGGAGCGACAAGTGGCGCATGGCCGCCAACCAGATCGACCGCGTCGCCGCGGGCCTGCTGCTCGCGACGGAGCCGGGAAAAGCGATGCTCGTCGAGGACCTCGAATCCCTCGTCGGCGTCGCTTTGGCATTGCGCGGCCTCCCACAGGAGGACCTGTACGCCCTGACGCCGGTCGTGGCGGAAGCTGCCGCCGCCGCCCACGCCGGCGAGTCCATCAAACCCGAGCGCGTGCAGGCTGCGGCCCGCGCCGTGGGCGGACTCGCTGCTTCCCTGCTCGTGGCTGCCGAATCGGGGCCGCTTCACCTCCTCCGTATCGCGCATCCGCGCTTCACGCCCGTCACGCCCGACCTGCCGCATCCGAGCCTGTTCGACGCCCGCCGCCATGCCTGGCGCGGCAAGGCCTTTGCGGCTCTCGCGGCGGCAGCAAAGGGCGCAGACCTGGTCACGGCTTGGGGCCGCTACCCGGAACTCCGCTTCGTGTTCCCGAGTTCCAGTCTGCTGGAAGTCTCGACGGCTTACTGCGCGAAGCATAAGCTCAAGGGTCCGCTTGACGAGGACACCTTCCACTCGATCCCTGACAAGACGCGCATCGGCTCCGGCGACCGCGCGGCCGCCGCGGCAGTGCTACGCGAATGGAACGACGCGCTGGTCCTCGCTGAGGAGCACGAGCGCGAATTCCTGCGTGACATGCACGAGCGCCAACCCGAACGCGAGCGCCGACGCGAAGGCGTCGCCTTGCCAAACCTCGGCGTTGCGGAGCGCAGCGGCGACCACATCACCTT
Source organism: uncultured Halobacteriales archaeon (assembly GCA_964643795.1). Lineage (GTDB taxonomy): Archaea > Thermoplasmatota > E2 > JACPAO01 > JAHFTW01 > JAHFTW01. The sequence continues at coordinate 2,447 of CAZXUC010000031.1, forward strand.
CGAGGCTCGCGACGGGCGCCTGCCCATCACCAACATCAGCCCCGGCTCTGAAGTGGCAATCGTCGCGGCAGGAGAGCGGGAGGAACTGTGCCGCGGCCTCGTATCGCGCATCGCCAGCCGACGCGTCACTGTGGAATTCCCGGCCGGGGCGCCTCGGGGTCGCATGCCGGACGCCGTGACCGTGAACCTGGTGTTCGACGCGAAGGTGTTCGAAGCCTATCATTCCGCATCGCTCGGCGCCGCACGCGCCCTGTCCGCAACGCAGCCGGCCGATGATGGGCCCGATGGCCTGCTGCGTGCCTGCCTGCTCGGCGAGACCGAACCCCCGGCCGAGATTCGCCAAGAGCTCAAGGGCGGCGTCCTCACGCAGAGCCAACGGGAATCCGTCAACGCGGTCCTGTCCGGCGGTCGCGTCCGCCTCATCCATGGACCGCCCGGGACGGGCAAGACGCACACGCTCGTGCACCTCTGCATGGCCCTGGCGCGAGCTGGGCATTCGGTCCTGGCCACCGCAGACTCGAACGCAGCCGTTGACAACCTGGTCGTCGGCCTGCGGCGCAACGGGTTCCTCGTCGTCCGCATCGGCCACGCGCCAAACCTGCGGGATGAAGCCGCCGAACCGGCCCGCATCGACCCCATCGAGGCTCCCCCCTTCGTGCGTTGGGCGGCTCAGCAAGGCATCATCGTTGCGACCACCAACTACGGGGCCTTCCGCTATATCGATCCCAAGGGCGGGATGTCCCCATTCATCTTCGACTACGTCGTGCACGACGAAGCCGGCCAATCGACTGCCCCCTCCAGCCTTGCCGCCGTCATGCGCGGTCGCCGCCTCGTGCTCGCTGGGGACCCCAAACAATTGCCCCCGACCGTCGTCTCCATCGATGCAAAAGAGGCGGGCCTTGACGTGACGCTCTTCGAACGGATCGAGGCCTTGACCGGCAACGAACGCACGAAGATGCTGCGCACGCAATTCCGCATGAGGGAACCCATCGTCGCCTTCTCGAACCACAGGTACTACGGCGGGGCAATCGAGACCGACCCGGCCGCCGCTGCCCAAGAAGGACTTCCAAACCTCCCGGCCGCTGCGTTCCAGCACGTCACGGGTCGGGAGAACGAGCGCGCCCGCAATGGCTCCATCTCCAACGACTTCGAAGTCGAGGCCGTCGCCCACCTCGTCGAGATGTTCCAATCGGAATGCCGGGAGAATGGATGGACGATGGCCGTGCTCACCCCGTACCAGGCGCAACGGGAATCCATGCGCCGACGACTCCCCGACCTCGAAGTGTCCACAGTGGATGGGGCGCAAGGCCGCGAGTGGGACGTCGTTTTCTACTCGACGGTCCGCAGTAACCCCCAGCACCGGCTCGGTTTCCTCGAGGACGAGCGCCGCCTCAACGTGGCTGTGACGCGGGCCCGCCGCAATTTCATCCTCGTCGGCGACGAGCGGACCTTGCGCGACCATCCCGCGTTCAACGAGCTGCTCGGCACGACCGAGAAGGTCCGACTGCACTACCCAACGGCGCCGCAACGCGACGAGGGTCGACGTGGCGCGTACCGTGGCGACGAGCGGCACGGTCGTCACCAGGGCCGCGAGCGCCGGCAGGGCTCGCAGCGCGGACCGCCAGCTCCGATGCGCCAGCCCGTTCCGGTGCGACGGCCTGATGCGCGCGAGCCGGAGCGCGCTGCCGTGGACGCGCAGTTCGAACCACCGGCTGAAACGATCGGAGAGAGCGGTCCCCGGGCTCAGCAGTACGACGCTGATCAAGGCGGAGGTCGCAGGCGGCGTCGGCGGCGACGCGGCCGGGGTCGGTTTGCCACGCCGGATCAAGACGTGGAGATTCGCACGCCCGAAATGCCGGAGTTGCCTGCGGGTCCACGGCCGGAGCGGCGCACGTATTCGGTGGGTGCTGAACCGTCACAAGGCATCCCTCCCGCGCCGGCGGCTCATGCCCCAACCCCAGCGCAAGATTCCGCATGGCCAAGCGCGACGTCGGCCGAGCGAAAACCCAGCACGCCGAAGGGCGTCAAGGCGAAGACCAAGAAATCTCCGCGCCAAGCCACGTTGGCGGCGAACGACGCGGCGGCTTCGAGCAAGCACAAAAACGCCGTCAAGCCCAGGGCTCGCAAGTCGATCGCAAGGAAGCCCGTGGCGGCGCCGGCGGCGCAGCCGGCAAAGACGGCGAAGAAGCGTGCGACGGCCGCGACGGTGAAGGCGAAGGCCGTGACTCCAAGCAAAGCGAAGCCCGTCGCCAAGCGACGAAAGGCCGATTAGCGCTTCCGTTTTTGCAGTTTTCGTCCAATCGTGACCGCGACTAGTAGGACGCTCGGCACGGCGGCCAAGTATCCGAGGACTAGGCTGCGCGCTTCCTGCTCCAGGTAACGGGCACTCCACTGGTATGTGACGGCACCAGTCGATTGCGGGATGGTGTCGTTGGCGTAGTAGTTGTCGGAGTTGTCGAAAAGGAGCACGAAGTTCGTGGCGCCGTCTGAGATGAGGGTGAACTCGACAGAACCGTTCAAACCGACTTGGCTCAGATGGGAATAGTAGCTGAACGGGTTCTCCAGACTTAACCGGCCGCCCCCGGCGATGTGGCGCGTCCACTCCTCATTCACGACATACAAGTCCAACGCGCCGAAGGCCTGCACTTTGACGAGGATCGGCGACCCAACCGGGCCGCGCGGCAGCAGTTCCAACTGGACCTCACCGGGCCCCATGCCGAATGCGGCCTTGCCTTGTTCCCGAACCTCGAAGTTGCGGGGTGCGTAATAGATTCCCGCGAAGACGGCGCCGAGGACGGCCAGGACAAGGAGGGCGACGATGATGCGAATCATGCGGGGACCTGCCGGGGATTTCGGCGCAGGCGCCTGGAGACCGCAGCGGCCAACGGCGCGGACAGGATCCCGGCGATGGCGCAATACAAGAGGATCTGCAGGGCCGGGTCATAGTGGGCGGCGTCGTCCAACGGCGGGCCCTGGATGGAGAAGTTCGCCGAGAGTGCGAGCGAACCCATGGCTGGAACAAACACGAACGCGATGAAACCCACCATGCCGGTGGGAACGCGCTCGGACCATGGCCTGCCGGACAAAGTCCAACTCGGCACGTCCCAATGCGCTCGAATCCGCGCGGTGAAGCGGCGCCGGTCCAAAGCCACGGCAAGGGCCGCGCCGACGATGCAACCGTAAAGGTTGAACTTCAGGTCGTTCATGGTGTTCGCATAGCCGCCCTGGTCGATGGTCTGGAAGGCGCTTTTCCCAAGGTATTCATACAGTTCTACGCCGACGCCGGCGGCAAGGCCGGCGCAGACGGCCACGATGAAGATGAAGGCGGCCGGCCAAGCCAGCCCGCGCCGCGCCTGGTATCGGTCCAACAGGTAGGCGATGGCCATCGCTCCCGCACCAATGCCGGCGAAGTGCGTCAAGTGGTCCCACCACTCGAAGTGGTGGTAGGCGCCGTTGATGCCGTGCATGCCGAGAAGGCCCATGTGGTATGGATCGACGGATGCGAGCGAGCCACCGCCGTAATGCAGCAGCAGCGCGATGACGATAATCGATTGTATGTACGCCGGCACGCGGACGTCGTAGTACCAGAGCGCCCACGTTACCGGCGCGCCGAGCACGACGCCGGAGGCGGCATAATTGCGCCACAAATCGATGCCCCTGGCATGATTGAACGCGGCAAGCAGCGCGAAGAAGGCGAGGCCGACAATGAAAGGTGCCAAGGCCTGCCACGAACGGCTCGTCGCTTCGCGTTTGGCGGCGGGCCGAGCGAATTCGGGCGCAGAGCCAGCCGGCGTGTCCGGTGTCGCTCGTCGAAGGTCCGCCGCGGTCTCCACTGCGTTCCCTTCCGTCACGTCTTGCCCTCCAGCCAATTTGACTTTTCGACTTGTGCGCCGCGATGGTATCGGCGCACGCCATCCTCCGTCGCGCACGTCGTGCAGAGGGCAAGCATGACCCACGAATCCGCCGCGCATACGACGCGCCCGCAGGAGCGGCACGCCGTTCGCCCCGGTCGAATGCGACAAACCGGGCAAACACCAGGAGCAACCGGGGCTTCGGCAGGAGAATCCGGTTTGCCGCCGCGGCGTAGATTAATCACGTCATCGTCGAGGAGATCGTTTACCAAGCACGCATCACCACGGGACATCCTTGAGTTTGAGGCCGTAGCCGATGATGTTGACGGCGAAGTGCAGAAGGGGCGTGAGGAGGACGATCGTGGCGAGGACGGCCCAGTCATCGAGGAGGGCTCCGCGGACCCATCCGTCTGCCAAGACCGGGCCTGCGAGAACCATCGCAGCCAGGCCAAAGACCACGAAATCGAGTTGGTCAAACGGCACCCACGGCGCCCCCCGCTGCTTGCCCAACCGGCGTTTGAAGTATGACTTGACGGCGTCGCCGACCAGCGCCATGTAGCCAATTGCGGCACCGTAGATTGCAATAGCCCACCAGGGCGACCCAGCGCTGGCGCCGTAGTCCCAGGATTGCATTACATTCCATCGCTGCGCCGCCCACGCAACCGCCAGCGCGGTCAACGCTCCGAGGAGCGTGCCGCCCGCGAGGCCGCGCCACGTCTTCCCGGGTCCAAGAATACGGTTTCCATCCTTCCCGACGCGTCCGCCGTCGATGGGGGCGGTCCAGCCTGGGATGAGCTTCGCGACGAAGACGGGGCCCATGTTCGCCACGTAGGCAGGAAGGAAAATCCACAGCCCATGCAGGATGCCGACCCAGGCCACAACGAGCCCACCCAGAGATGGGCAAATAAGCTTGCGCGGACGCCGGGGCGGCTAGAGCTTGGCGAGGCGGCGGAAAACCTCGTCGCGCTCCTCGAGAATCTGGTCGAAGATCTTCTGGGTTTTCGGCGATAGCCTATGGCCGTTTGACCGGACCTTCGCAGCGCTGCGGGTGGCGGCTTTTTTCTTGGTCATGATTGTCATGTTCATCTCTCCTGGGTCTTAACCGTTCTGGGAATGGAAACGGAGCCATTCAGCAATTGTGATCGGATTCTCCTTGCCCTGGGCAACGCTGAGCATGAACGCGATGACCTCGTCACCGGCTGCATCCAGGAGGACGCCATTTTCCCGAAGGAAGACCTCGGCGACTGCGAACGCAGTGCGCTTGTTGCCGTCAGCAAATGGGTGGTCCTGGCACAATCCTCTAAGGAGAAATGCCGCCCGGTCCAACAAGTCGGGCGCCTGCTGGAAAAATCCCCATTGGCAACGATGGAGCGCCGATTCGATGGATCCGACGTTCATGAGTCCAGGAGTCCCGCCAGTCCTTTCGAGTAACTTGCGGTGCATTTCGACGATGTCAGCGACGGTCGGGAACTCCACCTACCAAGGAATCCGGGGGCCGTTATCCAACTTCTACGGGGTTGGGTGAAATCGGACACTCGTTGGTGTGGGCCTGTACTGCATGCCGATTGTGCACTGTTGCCCAGCTCAGCGCTGCTTCCTTGGGCGGGTGGGTTGAGTTCCCCTTACAATTGCACCCGCCGCCAGCATCGTCTGCGGCCCCAGGATGGTCCCAGGGTTCAACGTGCAGTTCACGCCGGTCTTCGCCCCATCCCCGATGATGGCCCCGAGTTTCCGTCGGCCAGTGTCCACCGGTCCATCAACGTGATGCACGCGCACGGGTGCGGTGTCATGCCGCAGATTCGCGATGACGGTTCCGGCTCCAAGGTTACAGGCCTCGCCCAAGACGGAGTCGCCAACGTAACTCAGATGGGGGACTTGGGCCTTGTCGAGGAGGACCGATGCCTTGACCTCGCAATTGGCTCCCACCTTGCAACCCGCCCCGAGCAGAATTGGTCCTCGCAGGTACGAGTTTGGCCCAACAACGGACGCGTTGCCGACGAAGACATCCCCCTCGATGTAGACGCCGGACTTCACGACCGCGCCGGCGGCGGCGTAGAGGCGGCCACGGACCTGCACGCCCGGTTCAATCGTTCCGGGACCACCCTGTTTGGCACCGTCGAGTAAGAAATCCAGTTCAGGTCCAAGGCGAGCCTCAAGCAGTGCAAGAAGATCCCACGGCGTGCCGAGGTCCAGCCAACCCTTCGCCTTGACCCAGGAAACGTTGCCCTTCCGCGCCCACGCACCCAACACGTCCGTGAATTCGAATTCGCCCCGCTTTGATGCCTTCACGGCGCCCGCCGCGACGAGCGCGTCGGCAGGAACACGATAGAGACCAGTGTTGACCAAACCAGCCCCCGTCTTCACGGGCTTTTCCTTGACCGAAGTGACCTTGCGTCCGGCGACCCCGAGAAGACCATACCTTCGGGCGTCGGAAACCTGGCCAGCGGCCACGACGAATCCCCTTGACTTGGCAAGTTTCGTCAAGAGTTCGACGGGCGCAATGCAATCTCCCATGACGACGAGGGCATCACCCGAAAGCCCTCGCGCCCCCGTGGCGACGGCGTCCGCAGTTCCGCGCGGCGCCTTCTGGCGGACCGCCTTGACCTCCATCGTTCCACGCCACGCCCTGACGGCAGATTCCACCTTGGCTCGGCCATGATGCACGACGACCCGGGTGTCCGTGACGCCCGCGGCCTGCAGGTTATCCAACATCCGGTGCAGCAGCGTCCGCCCCGCAAACGATAGCAGGGGCTTGGGCGTAGTCGTGCAGAGCGGCCACATCCGGCGACCCTTCCCGGCGGCGAGGAGGATAGCGTGCATGCAGCCACACTCCGCCTGGGCGTCATGAAGTGTTTGGAGCGAAGCGGCTCAGGCCGATGGCCTCAATGCCGGCCAGCACGTCCTCAGCGCAACTGCAGGATGGCACGGCGCAGGAGTTCTTCATCCACTGCGAGAAACTGTGCTGCGGAAGGGACCCAGCTCGAGGCGGCGGCAGCATCGACTTTCTGGCGAGCATACGGTAAGATGGCATGCACGCGCTGGCGCAGCGTGCGAATATCGACGCCGCCGTAGAGAATGAGGGCGTAAAGATCGCAGAGGTCCTTCTCGCTCTTGTCGTCCTTCTGGCGTTGGGGCAGGCTGGTGAGCTTCGTAGAAACCAGCACGTGGGATGCGGGCACCCAAACGTCGTGGCCGGCGATGCAGTGGACGACGCGGTGCTGAGGATTCTCGAAGGCAAGGGCCAGCAGGGGTTCGCTGAAGGCCTGGAATCCCATCGCGTCGCGTAAGTCGGGGCGTTCGTGGCTTGCAATCAGGTCGACGGCGATCCCAAAAATGTCGAAAGACGACATCTTCGCGGCCTGTTCCTTCGTCAAGACGCGCTTGTCGTCGAAAGCGTGGTAGCGCAGGACCTGGTAGGCGCCGTGTTTATGGAATCCGGACTTGAGCAGGTGATTCATGGCCGCCTTGATGTTGCCCTGGCGCAAGTCTTCGGCCTTTGCGCTTGGCGGAGTGTGAAAGCCGAGGTCGATGTCGCGGCTGCCGAAATAATCCTGGCCGGTCGCTTTGCGCCATCGTTCGGTGACGGTGAACTACACGCCCCAACCGCCCAGCAGCAAAGTTGGCGCGGGCATGCCAGGCACCAGGGATTCCAGGATTCCGAGGCTCAGTTTTGTCTCTGGCCCGGTGTATGGAGCTTCAGGCATGCGTGCTTCAGGCATACGTCTTCTCCATGAGCAGGCGCGCGGCTTCCTTGCAGGGGCCGCCTTCCTCGAGGAGGTCCAGGATAAGTTGGGGAACGCGGACGGTGGAGATGCCGGCCTGTTTGGCGCCGGGAACCGGCATGACTTTCTCGACGAGGTCGGGGTCGCCGGTGATGATGCGGAAGTTTCCGGCGCCAACAAGACCGGACTTGACGAGCTCTGCGTGCCATTGGTTGGCCTCGTCTTGGCGGATGTAGATGTCGGCACGACGTGGGAAGAGGTAGCCTTGGATGACGTTGTCAGCGACGTACGTGGTGGCGGCGTAGCGTAGGCTCGTCGACTTGAGCAACGCCATAGGGTCACTGACCTGGTAGTCGGCAAATTGACGGTTTGCACGGTGCTGGCTCCAGTATTGGAAGGCTAATTCAGGTTGGGCAATCTGGACTTGGCCGGCGTGGGTTTTTTTGGTCATTGCGCCAATCTGGACGAGATCTCGGCCGATTTGGTGGACCCAGGAATAGGAAATGTCGGCGTCCTTGGCAATCCGGTAGAGGCTGCGTGATTTTCCTTGACCGAAGAAGGGGTCCAGGAGCCGGCGCAGCACACGCTCTCGCCTCCAGTCCCTTGTATCGGTGTATTGGTCTTGCATATGACCTTTACCGATATATCGGTAAGTTGCTTACCTATTTAGGGTCTACCGACAGCCTCAAGCGCCCGCGATTGAGAATCACGTATCGAGTCCCCCCGGAGCCGCACCGCGACTTACGCCATCGACGCCGGCGGCGTAGAGAACCGTGCGGGCGCCAGGGCTTGCGCGGGCGCCGGCGTGCCCGGCGCTTGCCACGGTTCGCTACCCTTCACGGCGTAGCATTTCCAGCGGCCCTGCGTCTTCATCGATACGGCGCCACCGTCAACGAGGCGGCTCACGCGGTGTTGCGTCGTCGAGCGGCTCCAGCCCTGCTCCTCCATGCCCGTCAGGACGTCCTTCTGGAAGGAACCGGGGTGGGCTTCGAGCCAATTGTACAAGTCAGCCAGGTCTGGTTCACGCAGCAGCGCAACGGTCGACCACGTGGCATTGTACCTGCCATGATTCTCAAAGAAGCGCACGGTGCCACCGAATTGCCGCTCCATCAAGTGGCCAGAACGCTCGAGAATCGTCAAGTGGTGACGCACGGTACCTGACGATACACCAGTTTCCCGGACGATGTCCCGGAAATTCGTCCCCGGATTATCGATGACGAATCCATGAATCGCTCGACGCCGCGGATGCTCCAGGGCCCTCTCAGGCGAAAGGCGAGTGAAGAGCGCGCCGACGAGGAACTTGATGACGAGGAACCCACCGACGGCGGCTGCGGCGATGGCCGCCCCGGATTGAGCGGGGGAAAGGCCCAGGAGGGAGGGGTCGATTTTGGTTTCGTCGTAGCGAAGGGAGGCGACGTCGCCGGAGAGTTGGGCGGAGAGGCCGTCTTCGTGGGGTTGTAGGTTGGTGAATTGGATGTCGCCGCGCGCCCAGAGCGTTTGGTTTTCGGGGAGGATGCAGTCCGCACAGCCCGATTGAGCCGCGGCTAGGGGCAAACGCATGATTCCGGCTAGTGAAGCTTGCAGGTTCTCGGAACCAATGGCCAACGATTTTGCATAGCCTTGGCCAGTCACGGTGATCTCGCTGCCGTCTAGCTGCACGAAGGACCGCCACTCAGTTGATACCGACGCAAGACCAGCCGGGGCTGACACGTTTTGCCAGCGCGAGCCGCCCCCCGTCACGCAGGAGTCACCGCCTTGACACTTCGTGTCTGCGGCAAAGAATTCGAGTGAGGTTACTCCCTGCGCCACGATCGTGATGGGGCTTGACCCATTGTCGCCGCGCAGCGTGGCCACCGCGTCAGGCCCACCAGCAGCGTGCGTTCCAAGGATTTCGTCATCTCGTTCGCTCACGGCCGCCATGTCGCCGCGATTCGATTCGGCCCGGCGCTGTTCAAGGTTCCCCGGCCCTGAGAATTGGACCGAGATGCTTCGGGCCTCAAGAAAAATTGAACCGGACGTGAATTCGCCGAAGCCTAGCCCGAGCACGGTTCCGGCCGGCAGCTGGCCGTATGCGTCTTGGGTTTCCGGTTTGGGGGGCTCTGCTTCTCCGTCGGCTGCTGCAACCAGGGTATGTAGAGTCGTCTTGTTGTGCCAAGGCGTTTCGTGCGGCATCGTCACCTCGAACGCGGCAGGCCTTCCGGCATCCACGATTAAGGCCAGCCATTGGCCCTCGGCGCTTAGATCGCCCTGAATGAGTGCCGGCGTTTGAAACGACAAGACCGGCGAGGAGGGAGCCTCCGCCGCTGCAACGCAAACCACGGCCAGGTTCACGGCGACAAGCGAAGAGAAAACTACGGGCCGCATTGCAAATCACCATACCTAATGACGTCGCCGGCAAAGGCCCAGTCGGTGTATTTCCCTGCACTGCCCACGAAGGCCCCGTTCGCTGTCGACGCGAGAATCAGGGGCGCACCCACGACCCCCGTCGTCGTTCCAACCTGGGTTGACGGACCCCGCCAAGTTTGCTCCAGGGTGACGACCGAGACGCCGGGCGGTGTCTCCCAAAAAAGACGCTCCAATTCTCCGGCTACTACGGAATCGCCGCTGTTGGAAATAAACTCCAATTCCGTTGGCGCGCCGCCTACGGGCCTAAAGCTCCATTTCGTTTTCGTGAAGTCCGCGACCGGCGTGTCTGATCGGTCGAATTGCGCGTCATGCGCCGGCATTTCAAAGGAGGAAAGGGCAGAAGTAACCGCCGTGTCGTTCGTCCAGATTCCGGTCAGCCAGAAAAACACGTCCCAGTGTGGACTCGTCGTTGTGCACTTTTCTGGGGGTGAAATCCGGTTATGGCCCTCCATCAGAATCCGGACTGGGCCCCGCTCGACGAGGCCGACGGAAACGCGCTGACATTCAAAGAAGGCAAGCCACACCTGGGTGAACAGCTGTGGTTCGGGCTCCCAACTCGCGGGCGCCGGACCCGGCCCTGCAGTCAAGGGGAAGGCCATGTTGGTAGACCACTTTGTGCAGTTGTTCGCAGCTACGGTAGAGTTCATCGCGGGGGCAGCGGGTTCCAAATCGCTTCCGGGGGAGCCGCTTGACGTTGGGGATAAGGATGGGCTAGCGCCCGAGGACGTCGCGGCCGGCGCTTCCTCGCCGGCGCCCAAACAGCCCGCAAGCAAGAAAAGAACCCCAATCATTGCTGCATTCATCGCGTGGCCAACCATGGTAATCAGCAATTCAAGGAGCCGCCAAGCTTGACGACATGGAGCCCGAGTACCTTGGCCGGAGCGCTCTCAACGAGCATGTTCAACGGATTGCCGTCGGGATAGCGGTCGCGGTTCGGTGTCTTGTCGGTGCCTGCGCCTTCCAACACAAACGTGTACTTGTTCGCGTTAACCCCCATCACATAATACGTCTCCAAGTGCTCGTGGAACTCGTAGCACCAGCTGTTGCAAGACGGCGGCCCCTGGCGGCATGGCGTCGACCCAACGTTCTGCAAACAGGGGAGTACCACCTTCACGTCCTTCACCGCCAGGCACTCAAGCGCTTTTTGGGCATCAATTGTTGGGGGCATGGTGGCCGCGGTCGTCGTCTCGGCCTCGGCCGGTCCAACCAATGCGATTGTCGTCAGGCCTGCGATCACCAGAGTCATCAGGGTCTTCATTCGTTCACCAGCGTCCGTGGACGCATCCCAGCCATGCCGGGGTCGCCATATAATCAGTCTGACACACTGGTTGGCCTGAGATTGGTTTTACCCCTTCGTTTCGTCTGGCAAATACAAATAGGGCCATCCCGCGGGCCATTCCGACCGCGGCGGAAACCTGTGGCAGGACCACTCGCGTCCCACGGCGGTTCACGCGCCGCACAGGCAATTCCACCTCCGAACCTACTTAACCGGCCCTCCCGCTGGACATCCCGAGATGGAGGTCGTCATCCTCGCTGCCGGGCAGGGAACTCGGCTGCGTCCACTGACGCACGATCGGCCGAAGGGCTTGCTTCTCGTGGCGGGGCGCCCCATCCTGCAGCACCTCCTCGACAACCTCGCCAAGCTTGGCGTGAAGGACGCCACCATCGTCGTCGGCCATGGCCACGAACGCCTACGGGCCTTCCTGGGTGACGGCACTGCCTTCGGCCTCAAGCTCCGGTACGTCGAACAGGCCCGCCAACTCGGCCCGGGCCATGCCCTGCACCAGGCTGCCGGCCAACTGAAGGGCGAACGCATCCTCATGCTTCCCGCCGACGCGTGGTACGACCTTGACCTCCTGGGGCAACTCGTGAAGGCCAAGGAGCCTACGCTCGTCGCCGTCCCCGACGACCGCTCCGCGCGCCATGGCGTGCCCACCCTACGCAACAACCAAGCCGTCGCACTGGAGGAATCGGCGGCCCCCGACTCCATCGCAAGCGGGGGCGCATACGTCCTGCCGCGTCGCATCCTGGACGGGCTCGAGGCCACCGCCTTCCGCCTACCAGCCGCCGTCCGCGAGGACCTGAAACGTAACGGCCCCTGGCAGGTCCTCAAGGCGAAGGCGGGCCAATACGCGGACATCATCGAGCCTGAGGACCTGCTTGCGCTGCATGAGCGGCTCATGGCGGGCATCAAGGGCCGCATCGCGGGGACCGTCGAACCCGGCGCCCACATCTCGGGCGCAGTTATCCTCGAAGAGGACTCCATCATCCGCGCCGGCTCCGTCGTGCAAGGCCCCGTCCACATCGGCAAATCCTGCGACGTCGGCCCCCACGCCGTGCTGGGTCCAGGAACCGCGCTGCGCAACCACGTCCGCGTCGAACCCTTCACCTATCTCACGGCGTGCACGGTCTCGAGCAACGTAGTGATCGGGTCCCACGCGCGCCTGAACCGCGTCATCGTCGACAACGGAGCCCAGATCGGTTCGGGCGTAAGCATCCCCGGCCCAGCCGCCTCAGTCGTCGGCGCCGATGCCGCGCTCGAACCGGGCTCTACGGTGGCTCCCGGGGGGGTCATCGGGCGCGGAGCCAAGGTTTCAGCCGGCCGCTCGGTTCTTTCCGTTCCCGACCAAGGGGTTGCGGTCTAACGTGGCTTGGAAAGCCTCATATCCATGGTGGATACATGTAGTCATGATGTCTACAACGATGCGAATCAAGGAAGGGGACAAGGAGGTCATGCGGCGTCTCCAGGACGAGTGGCAGGCCACGGGCGGAACCAGGCCCTCGCAACAGGAACTTCTGACCCAGACCCTCGGCTTCGTCGCGCGTCACCGCAAACAGTTTCTTGACGAAGCAGTCTGGCGCCCCTTGACGGTGGAGGAATCCAAGCGCTGGGACAAGGTCGTGCACGACGGCGGAAGTTGGGATCCGTCCGACATTGACCGCATCGTGTACGAGGACCCATGAGCATCGTGGTGGACACAAGCGTCGCCGCCGCGTCCCTGGTGCGGTCCGACGCCAACTTCGATCGCGCGGTGAACATCATGCGTGAGGTCCGTCAAGGGCGATACGGTGCCGCCGTAAGTCCTCACGCCGTTCTACAGGAGGGGCTGACCCTTCTGCAGAGACGTACCAAGAACCGCGCGGCGTGCGAGGATTATGTTCGCATGTTTCGCGGGGACGCTGAGAAAAAACTTCCACCTCAATTGCGACTCATTGAAGGCTCGGCCGCAGATTGGATGGCTGCCGAGAAACTTTTTTTCCGCCATTTCGACCGTGAACTCTCAGCCGTGGATTGCCTTCTTGTCGTGTGCGCCCAGCGGCTCGCGGCACCAATCGCTTCTTTTGACAAGGGCTTCGACGGTTTGGTCGCCAGAGTAGGTGCCTAACGTGTGCGGCATCATCGGAATCGTCGGCCTCCCGGGCGCTGCAGGACTCGCCCGCAAGGGCATCGAGACCCTCGAATACCGTGGCTACGATTCAGCGGGAATCGCTTGGCTTGCTGAGGAAGGCATCGACGTCCAGAAAGAAATCGGTCGCGTCTCAGAGCTTCCACCCACGCCCGCCGGCAAGGAACGCATCGCCATCGGGCACACGCGCTGGGCCACGCACGGTGGCGTCACGAAGGCAAACGCGCATCCCCATCTAGACGGGACCGGGAAGTTCGCCGTCATCCACAACGGAACCCTGGAACATCACCACGCGCTACGCGCCCGCCTTCAGGCCGCCGGACACACTTTCCTCAGCGAAACGGACAGCGAAGTCCTAGTCCACCTCTATGAACGCGAACGCCAACAAGGCGAGCCGCACGAAGCCCTCGAGGCGACGCTTGCCCAACTGGAAGGCACTTGGGCTTTCCTCATCCTCGACTCGGAGGCGGAAGCCATCGCGTTTGCATGCAACAAGGCCCCCCTAATGGTCGGATTCGGCAACGACGGTGCACTCCTTCTCGCGAGCGACGCGACTGCACTACTCCCGCACACACGGAAGGTCGGTTACCTGGACCAAGGCGACCGCGGCATCGCATCAGCCAAGGGCCTCCAGGTCTGGGACAAGGACGGCAAGCCCAAGACGCTCAAGGTCACCACCATTGACTGGGACGCCAAGCAGGCCGAGCGAGCCGGCTACCCGCACTTCATGCTCAAGGAGATCATGGACGCGCCGACGGCCATCAACCAGTGCCTCGCCGGCCGGCTGCACGCCGACCCCTTGCGCATCGAGACGGGAGCCGGCGCCTTGCTGAAGGGTGTCAAGAGAATCCGCATCGTGGGGTCCGGCACCAGTCACCACGCCGCCATGATGGGCGTCCACTTCTTCGAACAATGGGCCGGCATCCCAAGCCAGGCCATCCTCGCTTCCGAGTTGCGCGACCGACTCTTACCCACGGAGCCGGGGTTGCTGACCATCGCAGTGAGCCAAAGCGGCGAAACGTTTGACACGTTGGAAGCCATCCGCCACGTGGAATCGCAGGGCGTGCCCGTTTTGGCCATCACGAACCATCAAGGCTCCACGCTGCAGCGGATGGCGGACGGGACAGTGTTGACGAGAGTGGGGCCAGAGGTTGGCGTGGCGGCGACGAAGACGCTGCTCGGCCAGATTGCCACGTTGGCCCTGCTGGCACTTGAAACGGGATTGCAGACGCGGCACCTTCCTCCGTCCCGCCTGGCCGCTTTGGCGGCTGAATTGGAACGCATGCCACGCACGATGGAGGCCGTGCTGTTGAAGGAGCCTGAACTAAGGGAGTTGGCCCGCAAGCTGGCGGGCGCCAAGAGTCTCTTCTTCCTCGGACGCGGAATCCACGTCGCGACGGCGCTCGAGGCCGCGCTCAAGTTCAAGGAAATCACCTACCTGCACGCGGAAGGGTTCGGGGCGGGGGAGTTGAAGCACGGGACGTTTGCTTTGCTCGACGACAAGACCCCGTGCGTGTTCTTCGTCCCCGCGCACGGAGCCACGAAGGCGTTGACAACGGTTTTCGAGGTGAGCGCAAGGGGCGCGCCGTGCCACGTAATCCTGCAGGACGCCGCCGGCGACCTTGAGGGGCCGGCAGAGACGATTGTGAGGCTTCCAGTGACGGATGTGTTGCTGGCGAGCATGCCGATGAGCCTGGCCGGCCAGTTGCTGGCGTACCATGCCGCCGCTGGATTGGGAAGGCCGGTAGACAGGCCGAGGAACTTGGCGAAGAGTGTGACGGTGGCTTAGTCCGCACCCGTGGTTGTTCATCAGGCCTTGACGCGTCTATTCTTCCGTCTGCTTTCGGGGTAGCCAAGCGCCTGGGTGGAACAGGCGCGCCACGATGCGGCCATCTTCGGGTCCGACTTCCTTGAGCAGCAAGAGGAAACCCACGTAGACCATCAGCCCTAGAATCCCCGCCACCAGCAGTTCCCATGCGTTGTCGAGCCACGTCGTTGGAAGAGACTGCCCTGCCACCCACCAAATGACGCCAACCAGCAGGGCCGCAAAAAGCGTCCTGAAAACGCCAGGCTCCCACAGCGGAGTGCCATGGGCGCGCTTGCTCCAAAACCGGAGGTAGGCGTATCCGATTCCCGCGGAAACGAGGGTCGTCGCTGCTGCTCCCGACGGGCCCCAGTGCGGAATGAACAGGAGATTCAACACCACATCGGACCCCGCGTTTAGCACGACCGCAATCACCAACACCCGATTGTGCCCCTCCGCCATCAGCCGCGTCACAACGGGCTGACTCAGGGTCGAGAAAAGCGCCCAACCTGCGAGCCAACGTACTGGCGTGGTCGACGCGACGTACCCCGGTCCCACGGTGGCAAGGAGCCCGTTTTGGGGGAGGGCCACCATGGCGGCGACGAGCGGTGCCGCAATCAGCACAATGAAGCGCTGGGCCGCGCGAAACGTCGAATCCGTACCGGCTTTGTCCCCCTGGGAGTGCAACTCTGCGTACCGGGAGAATAGAAGCGCCGCAACGGAGCCGCCGGCCAGCAATGAGATTCCGGCGAGGCGCTGTGCGGCTGCGTATTGGGCGACCTCGACGGCTCCCCAGAAATACCCGAGCATGACGACGTCGTTGGAGGTGACAATTCCCGCCACAGCAAGGGCGAGGGCGAGTGGGAGGGCGGACCTTATGAGGCGCCGCGCGGCCATGGGATCCCATGCCGTGAGGCGTAATTCATCGCGCCTAGCCCAGCGCAGGGCAATGCCCAAGCCAAGCAATTTTGCTGCGGCGTACGAGCCCGCGATGAGCATCGCAGCACCCTCCAGCCCTAACGGCTCGTGCAGCCCAAGAAGATCTGCCCACAACGTACCAACGGCCACGAACGGCGGCGACCAGCCGTTGAGGGCCGCCAGGAGAAGACCGGCATTGGACAACAGAAAGAGCACGCTGACGGAGTCAACAAGCCGCAGCCCCTCGACGAGGTGGATCCGCTGTTGGGCCATCCAGGTCGACTCAACCGTCGTGCGAATCAGCACAAAGACCTGAAAGAAAGCCACGATCGCCAACACGTGCCACGTCGTGGCGTCCGACACTCGCGTTTCCAAGTTGACGCCCGCAAGCCACCACAAGGAAAGCCCTACCAAGCCGGCCATGCCGGTGAGCGCTAGGCGCAGCCGCAGCATCACGCCGAACAACGTGCGTGGCGCCGCTCCGCCTGCAACGGCCCTTTGATAGGCGAGCGAAACGCCAATGTCGGTGAAGAACGCCAGAAGGCCGCTGGCCCCCAGCGCAAATGCGAACATTCCATAGGATGCGGGTTCGAAGAAGCGGCCGACGATCAGCAGGGAGCCGTACGCAACGATGGCGGACGTGGCCTGCGACGCCAACATGATGGCGGCCTTGGTGCGGACGCTCCAACCGGTCCGATTCACAGGCTGCACGGGCCCAAGACGACGTAGGCTGGCTTCAACGTGCGGTTTGTCACCATCCCAGCCGGGACTCACGACGTTGACCATCCCGCATCTGGCCATCCCGGCTTCCCGATTCGCCTTAAATGCCATTGAGAAGTGGAGCCTCTATGCGGGTCCTGTGCGCCATCCCCTGCCTCAACGAGGAGGTGGCCATCGGCTCAGTCGTCTTGCGAGCACGGCGCCACGTGGACGAGGTCCTAGTGGTCGACGACGGCTCGACGGACAAGACCGCCGAGGTGGCGCGGCTGGCGGGCGCGACGGTCCTCCGGCACGAGAGCAATGGCGGCAAGGGCAAGGCATACGCCACGCTCTGGGCCTATGCGCGCGAGAAAGCTTTTGACGCCGTGGTTTGCCTAGACGGCGACGGGCAGCATGACCCCGATGAAGTGCCGCTGCTCCTGGCTAAGGTGCGTGCCGGGGCCGACTTCGTCATTGGCAGCCGCTGGGGCGAACGCACCCAGATGCCGCTCTGGCGCAAGGTGGGCAAGCGCGTCCTGGACTACGCCACCGCAGCGGGATCCCGCCGCAAGGACGCGGGCATGACGGTCACGGATTCCCAGAGCGGCTTTCGGGCCTACTCGCGCAAGGCCTTGCAGGAACTGCAGCCCATGCAGGGTGGTTTCTCCGTGGAATCACAACTCCTGATGGATGCCCACGCCAAAGGCATCGCACTCGAAGAGGTCCCGATTCATTGCCGGTATGACGTCGAAGGCTCGACGCAAGGCCCCGTCCGTCATGCCTCGGCCGTGCTCAACGACATCCTGGTGCAAGTCGGCGTGCGGCATCCCCTGCTTCTCATCGGCCTTCCTGGCGTCCTGTCGCTGCTGCTCGGAATCGTCTCGGGAAGTTGGACGGCTTGGGTGTATGACCAGAGGCAGCAGCTCGCCGTTGGGTGGGCGCTCATCACGGTCATGCTCGTCGTGGTCGGCGTGCTTGGAATCTTCGCGGCGTTGGTCTTCAATCTCATGCCACGGCTGGTGCGGGGGACGTCATGACCAAGGTCGCCCTGGTGACGGGCATTACGGGCCAAGACGGCTCCTACCTCGCAGAACTCCTGCTATCGAAGGGGTACCATGTCCACGGCATCATCCGACGCGCTTCGAATTTCAACACGGAACGCATCGACCACATCTACCAGGACCCGCATCAATCCGGTTCCCGCCTCCAATTGCATTACGGCGACCTGGCGGACGGCACCGGCCTGCGACGCATCCTGGAGCTCGTGCAACCTACCGAGGTCTACAATCTCGGCGCGCAATCGCACGTCAAGGTGAGCTTTGACCAGCCGGAGTACACAGCGGACGTCGATGGGCTCGGTTTCCTTCGCCTCCTCGAAGCTGTGCGCGACCACGAGAAAGGTCACCACAAGGTCAGACTCTACCAAGCCGGGTCATCCGAGATGTTCGGGGCAGCCCCTTCACCGCAATCCGAGACGACGCCATTCCATCCGCGCAGTCCGTATGCCGTGAGCAAGGTCGCCGCCCATTGGTATGGCGTCAACTACCGCGAAGCCTACGGCATGTCCATCGTCAATGGAATCCTGTTCAACCATGAATCGCCCCGCCGCGGTGAGACCTTCGTCACGCGCAAAATCACGCGCGCGGTCGGCCGCATCAAGGTGGGCTTGCAGGACCACGTTTACCTCGGCAACCTCGCTGCCAAGCGCGACTGGGGTTTTGCCGGCGACTACGTCGAGGCGATGTGGGCCATGCTCCAACAAAGCAAACCGGATGACTACGTCATCGCCACCGGCAAGTCGTATTCTGTGCAGCAGTTCGCTGAGGCCGCGTTCGCGGAGGCGGGCCTCGACTGGAAGAAGCACGTCAAGGTCGATACCCGATACTACCGACCGAGCGAAGTCGACCACCTCGAGGGCGACCCGTCCAAGGCGCGCAAGGCATTGGGATGGAAGGCCAAGGTCGGCTTCGAGGACCTCGTGACGATGATGGTCGAAAGCGACCTTGAGTTGGCTCGCCAAGAAAAGACGCTCAAGGACGCGGGGCACAAGGTCGCCGCCCGGGGGGCGGGTCATGGATAGGGTCGCCAAGGTCTACGTCGCCGGCCACCGCGGCATGGTAGGCTCCGCCATCGTGCGCCGCTTGCAGAGCGAGGGCTACCGCAACCTCGTCCTGCGCACGCATCGCGAGCTCGACCTCACGGACCAGGCCGCCACGCACACTTTCTTCCAGAAGGAACGGCCCGAGTACGTCGTGTTGGCCGCGGCCAAGGTGGGCGGCATCCTGGCCAACAGCACGGCGCCCGCTGAGTTCATCCACGAGAATCTGGCCATCCAGACGAACGTCATCCACGAATCGTGGAAGGCCAGCGCAAAGAAGCTGCTGTTCCTGGGATCATCCTGCATTTACCCCCGCGACTGCCCGCAGCCGATCAAGGAGGAATATCTGCTGACGGGGCCTCTCGAGCCCACGAACGAGGCGTACGCGTTAGCGAAGATTGCCGGCATCAAGATGTGCCAAGCGTACCGCGCGCAATACGGCTTCAATGCCATTTCGGCGATGCCGACGAACCTCTATGGCCCGGGCGACAACTACGATTTGCAGACATCGCATGTCCTTCCAGCGTTGCTGCGCAAATTCCATGAGGCAAAGGAACGCGGCGACGAGGTCGTGGTGTGGGGTTCGGGCACGCCTCGCCGCGAATTCTTGCATGTCGACGACCTCGCGAGTGCCTGTCTCGTGCTGCTCAAGAAATACGAAGGCGACGGCCCCATCAATGTCGGCACCGGCGACGACCTGAGTATTCGGGACCTGGCAGCCCTGATGGCAAAAGTGACTGGGTTTAGCGGCCGCCTTCATTTCGATTCATCCAAGCCCGATGGCACGCCACGCAAGCTTCTCGACGTCTCACGCCTGAAGGTCCTGGGCTGGCGACCAACCTTCGGCGTCGAAGCCGGCATCCGCAAGACCTACGCAGCGGCGGTGGCTTCCGCATGGGGCGCCGGACCTCGTCGCAGCGACGCAGCCTAGCGCGACCATCGGCCGTGCGCCCAAACCCGGGAAACAAACCGGCCAGGATGGAACATGGCGTACTTCAGCGCCACCTCGATACGTAGCGCACGGTAGTGCGAACGCAACCGGGCCATGTCGGCCGGGGCCAGTTGAGGTTCGGGAAATTGGACTTGCCGGACCAAGCGCGGCTGATTGACCACCGCCGGGCCGCCCTTGTCTTGGACGAAACGGAGGACAGCCTTGGTGTCCGGTCCGCCGGCGCCGAAAGCGAAATTCGTTCCGGTTCCCATGCCGCAGTTCCAAGTCAACGAAACAGGTGGCTGGACGCTCAGCCTCCCGTTCGTATGCATGATGAAATGCCATTGCGGGTCCCAGGCAAACGCAGGGTCTTGCACGACACGACGCAGGGTCTCGGCGAAGAAACTGCCCGGATGGACCGTGAAGGCGCGCAACGCGTCGGCGTCCCCGAGGAGGGTCGACATGCCCGGGGGTTGGAGGTCGAAGTGCTTCCACGCCCGCCACCAGGTCGCCCATCCCGACGTCGTGGCGACCGGAAGGAAGAAGCACTCATCTGAGGGGCGTTCAAGCTTGGGAACGACATTGCCCGAGACCGCCCAGACCCGCTCGTCCCCGCGGTAACGTTCAAGCGCCTGGTCCATGAATTTGAGGAAATCCGGGCTCACGAGAACATCGTCCTCGATGACGATGACCTCGCCCGACTCTCGGCAGGCCTCGGTCACCCCGTCCACTAGGTTGCGGAATCGAAGATTTGCGGGTCGCAACACGATTCGGACCGTGCGATGACGCCCGGCGAATTCTGAGGCGACGCCACGCGCCTGTTCTACGGCCAAATCATCGGCCGTCGAGCGGGGACCGTCCATCACGATGGTCGTAGCACGTTCGCCGAACCCTTGGCATCTTTCCAAGTGATGTAGCGTTAGACGGAGGTGTTCTGGCCGGTTGAAACCCACGACGACAACCGGAGCGGCCACGCCCGGGCCACGGCGAGCTGCGCCTTGTATCTGCCGACACTCGCCGGGACCGAAGTGTTTTGGCGGTGGGCCTTGTAGCGACGGCCGTGGAGCAACCGCTCGTCACCATCTGCGTCCCAGCTTTCAACGCGGCGCCGACGATCGAGGAGACGCTTCGGTCCATCCTGGCTCAGACCCATTCCAACCTCGAGGTGATTGTGTCGGACAATTGCTCGACCGACGCCACGCCCGACATCGTCCAATCCATCAAAGACCCAAGGCTCAGCCTGGTCCGCAATGCGACGAACATCGGCGGCGAGGCAAACTTCGAGAAATGTATGGTTCTGGGCCACGGCAAGTTCCGGGCAATCTACCATTCGGATGATGTCTATGAGCCCCGCATCGTCGAAAAAGAGGTCGCTTTCCTTGAAGCCAACCCCGAAGCTGGAGCCGTGTCGTCACGTTCTTCCTACATTGATGGCGGTGGTCGCTTTCTGCGCTACCATTGGTGGCCACGCCAGATCCGGGGAAACCGTTGCGTGAGGTTCGAGGAGGGCTTCCGGCTCGTCGTCAAGTACGGCAACCCCGTCGTGACGCCGTCCGTCATGGCCCGTGCCGAAGTCTATCGCGACCTGGCCACATGGAATTACAAGGATTTCAGGACCAGCGCCGACCTGGACGTCTGGTTCCGCGTCATGATGAAGCACTCGTTCGGCTTCCTCGACGAGCCTCTGGTGCGCTACCGTCGCGGACCGCAGAGTTTTGGATACCACGAAAGCCGTCACCGCGTGGCCGAACCCGATTTCATCCACGTGTTGCGCCAATACATGGAACGGCCGGACGTCCGGCGGTTCCTCACGACCAAGGATGTACGCAATTTCAAGCGCTATGAACGGCGGAACAAGGCCATCCGTGCCAACATCGCTCACCTGACCGGAAGTGATGACCTAGCGCGCGAGCTCCTCAAGGGCGCCATTAACCTGGACGCCGTCCATTACGCAGTCTCCGCCCGAGGGGGGATGCGCGTCTTGGGACTCGGCTTGCTAGTGCGCGCGGACCTGGCAATCCCCGGTTCAACACGCCGTTTGCTGGAGTTCGTTCGCGAACGATGGTGGTAGGATGGGTCGCGACATCTTTGTAGAACCGTCGCACCGACAGTTCCTCGGCGACCAATATTTCGAGGCCGTTGGACCGCCCAATGACCGCGACAATCAATTAGCGCCCAACAAACGCCTGCGTGCAGCCTTGCAGGCCGACGGCCATCGCATTCATACGATTGACAAATGGGATGGCCATTCTCCAGGTGAATACTACTCGTTCGGCCAAGTCGAGCATCTTAAGCGAGCCTTGTCAGGCGGCTTGACTGCCAAGGCCTACCTGCTTCTTGAGCCGCCCACGAATGCCGGCGAATTCTATCGAAAACTGCCCGAATTGGGCAAGACCTTCGAGACTGTTTATTTGTTTAACACGGTGGGGGATGGCTACTCGCTCGAGGGCGTCGAGGTTGCGCGACTTCGTCGCCTGCGGTTCCCCCAGCCGCAGGCCGGAGTCATGGAACCTCACTGGTCAAACCGCGATAGGATCCGGAAGATGGTCGTGATCAACGCGAACAAGCGACCCTGGTTCAGGGGGAAGGAGCTGTATTCCGAACGCATTCGCGCCGTGGCCGAGTTATCAAAGCAGGATGCCGTCGACTTGTACGGCTACGGCTGGAACAAAGTCCTGCTCGGCGACCGGTACACCCTACGGCAGTTTTTCTGGCCGCAACTTCGGCATTTCCTGGCCCTTCAGCGCGCGTATCGGGGGCCGGTCACCTCGAAGTATGAAGTCCTGGCCCGCCACGACTTTGCCTTGTGCCTTGAAAATTGCCGTATGGCTGGATATGTCACGGAGAAGATCTTCGATTGCCTGTATGCCGGCGCCGTTCCTTGCTATCTCGGTGCACCTGACGTCAGCGAACTGGTCCCTCGCACGGCCTTCGTAAATGCGGCGGAGTACGATTCCTGGACCGACCTTTGGGTCGACGTCCGTGGATTCGACCGCAGCCAAATCGACGAATACCGAGCAGCTGGGCGGCAGTTCTTGGAAAGCAGGTCGTTCCGGGAACAGTTCCATGAGTCCTTGATCCACATCTTCGGGCTCGACCCGAAAGAACCTTGAACATTGTTCCACTGGAGTTGCCAAGTGAAACCATGAACCTCCTCGAACTGAAAATGGTGAAGCACCTTGTCGAACTCAAAGACAAGTATCACTGCACCGGTGTCAAGATGGAGTTCGAGGCGGAGGGCACCCGCATCGAGGAGGCCATGCGCCTGAAGGAGATCAGCTTGCGGGCCGGGGTCGACATGACTGTCAAGGTGGGCGGCTGCGAGGCCATCAAGGACATGTTCGAGGCGGCGAGCCTTGGGAGCAGCGTCATCGTCGCCCCGATGGTGGAGACGGCATATGCCCTGAAGAAGTACATGTCCGCCGTGAAGGTGGCGTTCTCGCCCGAGCAGCGCGAGAACATGAAGTTCCTCATCAACCTAGAGACGAAGACGGCCTGCGGTAACTTCGACGAGATGCTGGCCATGGGCGGCACGGAGGATTGGGGCGGCATCGTCCTCGGGCGCGTCGACCTGACCGGCTCGATGGGCCTCGACCGTGATGCCATCAACGGCAAACAGGTCCTCGACATCTGCCTGAAAGCCGCGGCCCAAGCGAAAAAGCATGACCTGGCAGTCGTCGTTGGGGGTGGCGTCTCCGTCCATTCCATCCCGTTCTTCCAGGCGTTTCCCAAGGGGCACCTCGACCGCTTCGAGACACGCAAGGTCGTGTTCCAAAGCCCGGGTGCACTCGCCAACAAGGAAGAGGCGTTCCTGAAGGCGGTAGAATTCGAGCTCGATTGGCTGCGAAACAAGAAGAACCACTACGGGGCCATCCACCGCGAGGACGACGCCCGCCTGGTCATGATGGAAGACCGCTACCGGAAATCCATCGAGGCCATCCGGGCCAAGGGCAAGTGACCATTCACATGTAGACGTTCGGCCCATCGAGATACGACGCAATGTCAAGTTCGAGTTGGGCGTCAATTGGCGTCTTGACGATGCGCACGTCGCCGACGCCTGTCGGCAGCAACAGGTGCACACTGTCGCCGGCGGCCTTCTTGTCACGGCGTGCCGCCTGCAGCAAGGCAGACGCCGCGACGCGTACGGGGATTCGGCAAGGAAGACGAGCCTGAACGAAGCCATGCACGCGGTCGAAGTCCGCCTGCGATAGTGTCCCACGCCGGAGCGCGATCCAGTTCACGAGGTCCATGCCCCAAGCAACCGCCAGTCCATGTGGGATTGAGTAGGCCGTCAAGGACTCAAGGGCATGCCCGAACGTGTGTCCGTAGTTCAAGATTCGGCGCTGGTCCGCCTCGTATTCGTCGGATTCGATGTACCCGCGTTTGACCTCGAGGGCAGCGCGCACGAGGAGCGCAAGATGCGGACCACGCAGCCCGGAGTCTTGCACGTGGCGCTCAAGGCTACGCAGATTCGCCTCGGAGCCGATGACCATCAGCTTCAGAATCTCGCCGTAGCCGGAGGCGAGGTCGTGGTCGCTGAGCGTCTCGGTGAATTCGACCGCCACGAGCACCTCGGCCGGGCGACAGAAACAGCCAAGCTGGTTCTTGAATGCGCCTAAGTTCACGGAGACCTTGGCGCCGATGCAGGAGTCCGACATGCTGAGCAAGGTGGTGGGAACGTAGCGCCAGTTGATGCCACGATAGTACAAGTGAGCCGTGAGGCCTGCGACGTCCTGGACAATGCCACCTCCGATAGCTACTAGGGTCGTCCGGCGTGACGCCCCCTGCTTCTGCATCCACTCGCCCACCGTCTTGACCCCATCGAGCGTCTTCCAATCCTCCGTTGGGTCGACGTCGAGCACCGGAAGGCCGTTCAGCAGGGGCGCCAGGACGCCTGCGTGTAGGGCGTGAACCTGCCGGTCGATTACGATCACGACGTCGCGGGGCACCGTGAGGAGCTCCTTGACCAGCGCGGCCCGCGACGTGAAGAAGCGGACCGAGTAGTCTCCTTCGCCCGACTTGATGCGTAAGTCGGGAAGGTTCGTCACTGGCAACTGAAGCCTCCGTCAGCGACCACGGTCTCTCCCGTGATGAACGTATTACTCTCGGATCCTAGGAAATGAACCAACTCGGCTATCTCGGTGGGATGGGCCAAACGCTTGAGGGCCGTCAGCTGGGACAACTGCTGGATCTGCTCCGGCGTGTTGTTGCGGCGGGTCAGTTCCGTGTCCACGAAGCCGGGACAGACGGCGTTTGCAAGGACGCCATGGGGCCCGAACTCGACGGCGGCGGCCCGGGTTAGGCCGTTGAGGCCGGACTTGGAACTGCTGTACGCCACGCGCCCAGGACGGGCCAGGTGGCTGTAGATGGAGCTGATGTTCACGATGCGGCCCCACTTGCGTTCGGCCATTCCGGGCGCGCAGGCCTGCACCAACTGGAACGCCGCCGTGAGGTTCACCCGTAGCATGCGTTCCCAGTCGTCGGTGCTAGTCGCGTCAATCAGATTGACCTTGTTCTCGCCGGCGTTGTTCACCAAGGCATCCACGTGGCCAGCGGCGCCATCGGCCAGGAACGCCCGCATGGACTTAGGGTCTGCGAGGTCAAGCTCGCGCCGCGTCGGCGCAACGACGACCCAATCCGCCGCCGTGTATCGGTCGGCGATGCTCTTGCCAATGCCGCGCGAGGCGCCAGTCACGAGAACGGTCCGCGCCACGTCATGCCTCGTGTGTCGGCACTAGCAGGTTCGACTTGAGCTCTTCGCGCGAAAGGAAGGGTGCCAGGTCTTCCAGGGAGGAAGAGACCATGCGGCCATCCGCTAGCTTGCGCGAGGCCAGCTTGGGGGCGAATTGCTGAGCAAGGTCGAGGAAGACTTCGCACATCGCTGGCCCTTCGATGGCCAACGATTTGTCCAAGGCGTCCCGCATCCCGTCGTGGTTGCGAATCTGCGAATAGGGAATTCCATATGCGGCCGCTAGGCGCTCGAAGCTGGGGAATCCAAGACCGCTTTCAGTTCCGCACCCGACGATGTTGTCCGGGAAGTAGGCGTGCTGGGTCTGACGGATGGAATGGTAGCCCTGGTTGTTCAGCACGAAGACCTTGATGGGGAGGCGGTGCGTGACAATCGTTTGCAGTTCCTGCAGGTTGAGTTGAATGCTGCCGTCGCCGGCGAGGCAGACGACTCGACGGCGGTCCATCGCGATGCATGCCCCGATCGCCGCGGGCAGGTCATAACCCATCGAGGCGCACCCTGAGTTGGTGTAGAGACGCTGCCCCTTCTTGATGCACGCCGCCTGAAAGGTGACCACGCACGCCGTGCCATCGCCCGTCACGACCAATTCATCGGCGGGCAGGACGTCGAAGAGGGCCTGCGCGAAGCAGTAGGGGTTCACGGCGCCTTTTGTGTCCCAGTATTGCGGAAGAACGGTGGGGTACTTGCGCAACCGTTCCTTGCACCAGGCCAGGTATTCCTGGTGGGCCACGATGGGACCCGTTGCTTGGCGCAGGAGCTCCGGGATGGCCTGCCGCAGGTCGGCCTGCACAGGCAGGTCAATGGTCAGCGTCGGCTTCGCCAGTTCAGCTGCATCGACGTCAATCATGACCTTGTAAGCGTGGCGCGCAAAGTTCTCCCAAGCATAGCTGACCTGGCGGATGTTCAATCGGCACCCGAGAACCAGGAGGAAATCGGCGTTCTGCACCGCGAAGTTGCCGGGACGGTCGCCGATGCTGCCGGGTCGGCCCGCGTACAGCGGATGGTCATCCCAGATGAGGTCGTGCGAGTTCCAAGCCGTTACTACCGGGATTCCCAGGCGCTCGGCGAGCTGGAGGAATTGGTTGGCCATGCCGGACAATCGTACCCCGCCTCCCACCATTAGCACCGGGCGCTTTGCGGCACGCAGGCGGGTCAAGGCCTCTTCGCATTGTTGCGCCAGGCGTGTTGTGGGCGGCGCGGCGTCCTCCGCTGGGTCATAGGCGGATAGCGAATGTGGATCCACGAGCGCGCCTTGGACGTTCATGGGGATATCGAGCCACACGGGGCCGGGCCGGCCAAGCGTCGCCAAGTGCAACGCCCGCTCGACATGGTAACGGATCGTCGTTGGGTCCGTGACCATCACGGCGTACTTGGTGATCCCCTTGACCATCGACACGATATCGATTTCCTGGTCACCGAGCTGGCGGAGCGGCAGGGGCGTGCTGGCCACGGTCGTCTCGAACTTGACCTGGCCCGAGACGACAACCATGCCGAGGGAGTCAACCCAGGCGCCCCACACTCCGGTGATGGCGTTCGTGCCGCCTGGGCCCGTCGTGACGTTGACCGCCGCCAGGCGGCCGCTCATGCGGAAATAGCTCTCGGCCGCCATCGCGCAGGCCTGTTCGTGGTGGCAGGCGACGTATTGCATGTCCTTGCAGCGGCCGAAGGCGTCGTTGAGGTGCATGGCGCCGCCGCCAGTCACCAGAAAGACGTGCCGGATACCGTGCTGGGCCAGGCGGCCCACGACATAGTCGGCCACCCGGACCTTGGCGGTCATGCTCCCGCCTGCCGATGCCAAGTAAAGGTCTTTGCGATGGCCTCATCCAGACTGACCTCGACCTCCAGGCCAAGCTCCTTCCTGCAACGGTCCACCGCGGGGACGTAGCGCGAGGCTGGTACGTTGGGCATAGGTTGCTTGGCCAGGTGCACATCCAGTCCATACGGCGCCGCAACGCGCCGGGCGAGTTCTTGGATGTTGACGGCCTCGTCAGAGCCGACGTTGTAGGCGCGGAGCGAGCGGCCCTCATGCAGGATGACGAGAAGCCAGCGAACGAGGTCCGCGGCATACATGTAGGACCGCACCGGCGTCCCGTCGCCCGCGACGCGGATGGTTCGGCCCCGCAGGGCGTCGCGCAGAAAGTTTCCGACCGCGAAATGGGCGTCGACCGGAAGCCATGGCCCAACGAAGGCAAAGCACCGGGCGACCTTCGCCTCGAGGCCCGTCTCGTTGGCGGCCACGGCGACCAGGTGCTCTGCGAGACGCTTGCCTTCGCCATACGCGGAGGCCGGGGCTAACGGGTCGGGGCCGCCTGCGTAGGTCTCCGGGACCCGGTCAAGGTCCGTAGGCTGGGCGCCGTAGACGGCTCCCGAACTGGTGAACAGCAGGCGGCGCGCCGCGCTGGTGCGGGTGATCTCGAGGACGTTGCGCGTCCCTTCCACGATGGTGTCCAGCATGAGGCGCGGTGACTCGTCGTTGAGGGCGGCACTGGCCGGCGTCGCGGCGTGCACGACGTGGGTGAAGACGCCGTCGGCTGGCCGATGGTCGCGGACGTCGCCCTGGATGAGGTCGAGACAGCGGGCGTCACGCAAGTGGGGCACGCGGTCCAGGAATCGCTTTGCGTTCCTCGTCAGGACGGTCACCTTCACCCCAAGGTCGTGCGTGGCCTCGGCACGGGACAGGCTTTCCACGAGCCAGGTCCCCATGAAGCCCGTCCCTCCCGTGATGAAAACACGTGCGTCCCGGAAGCCGAGCCAAGCCCGCGGCTCCGCCATCAGCCGTTGCAGGTCCGCCAAAGGCAGTCGGGGCATGGCGCTGCTAGTCCGCCCAGACCTTCCACGGGGCCTGGCCGGTTTCCCACAAGGTCTCAAGCAGGAGCTTTTCGCGAACGTTGTCCATCGGTTGCCAGAACCCGGCATGACGGAACGCCATGAGCTCCTTCTCCTCGGCCAGGCGCTCCATGAGCTCTCGTTCAAGGACCGAATCGTCGCCCGTAATCCATTTTAGGATCTCCGGTTCAAACACCATGTACCCGCCATTGATCCACTCATTCTCCATCTGGGGTTTTTCCTTGAACTGTCGGATGCAGTCTCCGTCAAGGTCGAGGTTGCCAAACCGCGTGGTGGGCCGAACGGCGGTGATTGTTGCAAGTTTTCCGTGCTTGTCATGGAATTTGAGAAGCTTGGTGATGTCGACATTGCTGAGGCCGTCGCCGTACGTCAGCATGAAGCGCTCTTTGCCGACGTGGTCCTTCAGCCGCTTGAGACGGCCGCCGGTCATCGTGTCCAATCCGGTCCACGCCACGGTGACGTTCCAGTCGGGGGCGCGTCGGGCGTGAATCTCCTCCCGCCCGGTCTTCATGTTGAACGTGATGTCGCCGCTGTAAAGACGAAAGTTGCGGAAGTAATCCACAATCATCTCGCCGCGGTAACCGGCGGCGACGACGAAGTCGTTGATGCCGTGTGCCTCAAACGTCTTCAGGATGTGCCAAAGAATCGGCTTGTTACCGATCTCCACCATGGGCTTTGGACGGATGCCGGTCTCCTCGGTCAACCGTGTGCCCTTGCCCCCTGCCAGGATGACCGCTTTCATCTCGTTCCCTGTTCAGAGTCCATGTCCAGCCCATAGGTGTTTCGTTGCATGCGGCTTTGGGACAGTATTCAGGGCACGGGCCGACGCCGCTTGAAATGAGTTAAG
>CAZXUC010000032.1:0-31360 GCA_964643795.1 uncultured Halobacteriales archaeon
ATTCGAACCCCCGGCCTCTGCCTTGCGAAGGCAGCGATCTACCGACTGATCTACTCGCCCAGTTGGTTGGCTGCGGCGACATGGGGCCCTATGAAAAGGGTTGTGCGCAGGCGCGCGGGCCGTAGGCCCGCGAGAAAGGCAGAGAAACGAGGGAACCGGAGGGGATAAGGGAGGAAGGGAGCAGGAACCGGCGATGCGTCTAGTATGTCGCCTTCGCAGCGGTCCAGTTGGCGGCGGTCGTGTCCAAGTGGGCGTTGCGGACGCGCGCGGCGTCGGCCCAGAGGTATGCAGGGTAGACGACGGCGCCGACGATGCCGAGGAAGAAGCCGACGTTGGCGTAGCGGGTTGTCTCCACGATGCCGTCGGAGTCAGCTCCCAGCGTTTCAGGTCGTTCGTCGCCGTAGAGCATGCCCGGGTTGTCGCCCATGAGGGGCAGGAAGAAGGCGCCCCACAGGACGGCGAAAATGCCGCAGATGGTCGCGACGATGGCGAGGCGGACGGGTGCGTTGTGATTCATCTCGACGCGGCCGGTTGCCATGAGGTAACGCGCAGCCGTGGCCGTGAATGCGAACAAGCCGCAACCGACCAGGGCGATGCCGAGGATCGCGACGGCGGCCGCACGGCCGGCGTCGAACGAGATGGTGCCGCCGCCTGGGGTCCGGAACGGGGCGTAGTTGAAGTAAAGGCCTTCAGTGCCGGGTACTGCCAAGTCGTCGTCGAATTCTTGGGCCTTTTCCTCGTCGACGTTTGTGCCGCGGGTCCACCACGGGCTGATGATTGCCCCGCCGAGGATGACGGCTCCGAGCAGGATGAAGATCAGGCGGGTCGATTCGCGTTCCCCGAACGGCAAGGGCCCGGTGGTGGCGGTCGTGGCGGGCGCGTGGCGCGCGGTCGGCGTCGTGTGCGTCGTCGTCCCGAGTTGCGTGGCGGGTGCAGACGCCTTGGGCTTGGTGGCCATCGGCGAACCATTTCCAGGCAGGCAGATAACCCTTGAGGGCGGACCATCGGCCCTAGCCTTATGTACCACCCTCTAGTCGGCGCAAAACACGTAGCGGGCTCGTAGCTTAGACTGGTAGAGCACCCGGCTGATAACCGGGAGGTCCTCGGTTCGAATCCGAGCGAGCCCACTCCCGCGCGACCTTTATCTCGGCGGCACGTTCGAGTGCCCGTGTCCCGCCGCCTGCGCCCCCGGAAATCCCCGGTGCCCCACCCGTCGTCGACGAGAGAAGAGCTCCGCCCAGGCGTAAGGCCTGACGCACTCGCCTCGCCCCGCCCGTAGGGGCACGTCGCCAAGCTAGGATTGGCAGCGGACTTCTAAGCCGCCCTACGTGGGTTCGAATCCCACCGTGCCCGCTGAGGACCTTCGGTCCTCAACCTGAAGCGCGGGCTTCGCCCGCGCGGTGGGGGGCGCTGCCCCCCACCCTCTGCCCCCCGCCGGGTGACCTGCGGTCCCCCGGACCCCCTTGCAAAGGTGGAGAAGTCGGGTCGAAGCCAAATGGAGCGGTTGGCCGCGGCGAGCGCTCGGGCTTCCCGGCGAGGCGTCGAGGCGAAGCCACGGACACGGCCGAGGCAGCTACGCTTGACGCAAGGTGGACGCGGCTTTCGTGCGTCGGGCCCTGCTCACGCCTCGACACTTCGCTTCGTTTCCCGCACCCCGTTCGTCACGGACCGCCGCCCATCCGCAAGGAGAACGGCGGCCCGCACGCACGTCGTCGCCGCGATGACGAAGACGGGCAGGACGACGATGAAGCCGGCATCGTCGGAGTCACCAATCGCGATGAATCCGAGGGGCAGGAGGAACATGGTAGGCGCGGCTACGGCGATGCCGGCCCAGAATTGGGCGCGGGCGCGGCCGAGGATGGCGACGGCGTGGGCGAGGCCGGCCTTGCTTGCGCGCAATTCGTGACGTTCGAGCCAGAGGGCGTGGTTGCGTTGGCCGACCCAAGTCCCGAGGCACGCGAGTCCGACGGCGAAACCGAGAAGGGACACGGCCAGAACGGCGGCGGCCGCCATGACGAGGAGCGGGGACCAGGTCGGCATCCACTCGCGCGCCGGCAGGAGAAGGCCCGAAGCGAGGAAGGCGGCGACGCCCATAAGGGGAAGCTGCAGGTGGTTGGACGCGACGATGCGAACCAGCGCTGCGCGGATGGCCATGGCCGTCCACGTTATCGCCGGCTACTTCACGTTGATGGTGAGACTTGACGAGTCCGCATCGTGGAAGTCGCTTCGCATGCCAGCGCGGAGCCCGGACGTAATGACGCAGACGGCGCGCTCACGCGAACGGACACAATGCGGCTTCGCGTCGACCGCGGATGTGCAGCAACGCGAGTCCTGCCGTATGCAGGGCCCAGATCGTGAAGAGGCTGCCCCAGAACAGGAAGCCCGCGACATCGCCGTCCAATCCCTTCGATGCGAGGTAGAGGAGTGCCACCAGGATGACGATGGCGATGAGGCGGATGACGAGGCCGCGCGTATCCGGCGCGATTTGGTGGCGTTTCACGCCGAGGGCGACGATGAAGATGCCCGCGACGTGGACGACCACGAGAACCCAGAGGTAAATCTGCGCAGCGAGAACGTCCTTGGAGAGGAGGATGGGGATGAGCGCAATCGTCGTGGCGAGGAGGAGGCCCGCTTTCCAGGCAAACTGCGTCTTCTTGTGGAAACTGAAACGCGGCGCCGCGGTGGGTGCGGCGAAGTCAGCCGACGTAATCGGGGCCATGGACGCCAACGCCGGCTCGCCACTGGCGGCGGGGCTCGTGGGGTGCGCCTCCTTCACAGCGCCGCGTGCGGGCCGGCGTTATTTCAGGACTTGGCACGGATTTGGTTGACATGTCCTCGCGCCGAAGGCGCGAGTGGACTTCCGCGCCACGTTCAACCGTGGAACCTGCTGCCAACGAGTGGAACCTGCCGCCGATGGGGAACCTGCCTGCGGACCAAGACAGGTAGGGTCAGAAGGGATGGCTACAAAAGACAGTTTTTGAAGCGGGGTGGCCTTTCCCGTTTGACAAGGTACTGGCGGTGCTTTTATAGAAGTGCTGACCAATGCCCAGCCAGGAACATCGCCCATGGTGAAGACCGAAGCAACCCTCCGCGTCGTCGAGGCGCTCCAACAGGATGTCTCGTACGGCCGCGCCCGCCTCGACGGCCAGACGCGCGTCGAACTCAACCTCAGTCCCGGTGACATCATCGAGATCAAAGGCCACAAGACGACGGCCGCCGTCGTTTGGCGTTCCCACCCGGGCGACGAGGGCAAGGGCATCATCCACGTCGACAACCTGACGCGCAAGAACGCTGGCGTCTCCATCGGCGACAAGGTCACCATCAAGAAGGCCGAAGTCAAACCCGCGAAGCAAGTCACGCTGGCGCCCGCCATCTCGCAGGACCAGCAGATCCAGTTCGGCGACGGCATCGACGCGCTCGCAAAGCGCGGCTTGCTCAAGCGTCCGTGCGTGCAGGGCGACATCGTCGTCGTCCCCAACATTGCGCTCTTCGGCAACGCCCTCCCGTTCAGCATCATCAGTACGAACCCGAAGGGCATCGTCCTCATCAATGAGGAAACCCAGATCAAGGTCAACGAAGAGGCCGCCGCGCAAGCCGCCTCCGCGATTTCGCAGGTTTCCTACGAGGACATCGGCGGCCTCAAGGCAGCCCTCGAAAACGTCCGCGAAATGATCGAACTCCCGCTCAAGCACCCTGAGTTGTTCGAGCGCCTCGGCATCGATCCACCGAAGGGCGTCTTGCTGCATGGGCCTCCGGGCACCGGCAAAACGATGATCGCCAAGGCCGTGGCAAACGAGTCGGGCGCGCAGTTCTACACCATCAACGGCCCCGAGATCATGAGCAAGTTCTACGGCCAGTCCGAGGAGAACCTCCGCAAGACCTTCGAAGAGGCCGAGAAGAACGCGCCCGCCATCATCTTCATCGACGAGATGGACGCCATCGCGCCGAAACGTGACGAAGTGCAAGGCGAAGTCGAGCGACGCGTCGTCTCGCAGATGTTGACTTTGATGGACGGCCTCAAGGGCCGCGGCAAGATCATCGTCATCGGCGCCACGAACCGCCCCGACTCCGTCGACCCCGCGCTGCGCCGCCCGGGCCGCTTCGACCGCGAAGTCGAAATCGGCGTCCCCGACAAGGAAGGCCGCCTCGAGATTCTGCAGATCCAGACGCGCAACATGCCGAAATCGGAGGACGTGGTCCTCGACGAACTCGCGAACCTCACCTATGGTTTCGTGGGCGCGGACTTGATGGCCCTCGCGCGCGAAGCGGCCATGAAGGCGCTGCGCCGCTACCTTCCCGAGATTGACCTCGACGAGCCCGTGCCCGTCGAATTGCTCGAGCGCATGCAAGTCACGTCGGAGGACTTCAAGGGAGCTCTCAAGATCGTCGACCCGTCGGCGCTGCGCGAATTCCTCGTGGAAGTCCCCAACGTCACCTGGGAAACGGTCGGCGGCTTGGAGGACGTCAAGCAGCAACTCAAGGAAGCCGTCGAGTGGCCACTCGAGGATCCCGGGAGCTTCGAACGCATGGGCATCAAGCCCCCGCGCGGCATCCTGCTCTATGGACCCCCCGGCACCGGCAAGACGTTGCTTGCAAAGGCCGTCGCCAACGAGTCGGGCGCGAACTTCCTCAGCGTCAAGGGCCCGGAGGTCCTGTCGAAGTGGGTCGGTGAATCCGAGAAGGCCGTGCGCGAGATCTTCAAGAAGGCCAAGCAGAGCAGCCCCAGCATCGTCTTCCTCGATGAGATCGACGCCATCGCCCCGCGCCGCGGCGCCTACGAGGGCAGCCACGTCACGGAATCCATCGTCAACCAACTGCTCACGAGCATCGACGGCATGGAGGGCATGGAGGGCGTCGTCGTCATCGCCGCCACCAACCGCCCCGACATCATCGACCCCGGCCTCCTGCGCGCCGGGCGCTTCGACCGCCTCATCAAAGTGAGCGCCCCCGATGAACCCGCCCGCCTCAACATCTTCAAAGTGCACACCGAGAAGATGCCGCTCGGCAAGGATGTCGACGTGCAGGAATTGGCGAAGCTCACGAAGGGCTACGTTGGCGCCGACATCGAATCCCTATGCCGCGAGGCCGCGATTGTCGCATTGCGCGAAGACCGCAAAGCGCGCGTCGTCAACAAGAACCACTTCGAGGAAGCCCTCCGGAGTGTCCGCAGCAGCGTCACGGAAGAGGTCATCAAGTACTACGACCGCCTCGCCGAACAACTCGGCCAGACCGCCGTCAAGAAGATCTCGTCCGGAAGTGCGGGCGGAATGGAGTTCTTGTAGGAGCGGGCGTGAAGCGGGCGTCTTGGAGGAAGGCCCGGGCAGCCTCCACGAAGCCTTCCCTAGCCATTGGCAAGGCATTGGCCGTGGCAGGTGCTTTCCTTCTGCTCTTGTCGCCGGGTTGCTTTTCACTCGCCAAGGAATGCACGGAAGTCGAGAGACAGATTGTCTGGCGTCAGCCCGGCCTCTACGTCTGGGCTCTCGCACATGGAGGCGATGGAGGTTTGGAACCGATGGGAGCCCTGGCCGAGCGTCACGATTCCGGGCCAACGGTTCCACATCTGGAGGCGCTTGCTGCGGCGACCTTGGCCGCCAATGCATCCCTAGTTGCCGAATGGGTCGGGGATGCGGTTCGAAACCGAGGCAGCGCCGAGGGCCAGGGTGAGGACTACATTGACTGGACTTTGGGCTACCGTCAAGCAGGAATCGCCCTTGACAACCTCTGGGCCAGTCGCAGCTCTAGCCCCATTTTCAGACCTGGTGGTCTTTGGTTCGAGGCCAACACTATTTTGGTCTCCATCGTGGTCAATTCAACCGCCTTCTACGATTTGCAGGGAATCCGGCTCCTGGACGTTGACCGCCTGGACCACGTCATGGGCCCCCGTCTGCCCAATGCCAATTACTCAGATGCCGAGGCGTTGGCAGAAACGTCACGGCAAATGTCGGCTTGGGGATGGCCCCGGCCGGACTTTTCCGAAGCGCAAGCCTTTGCGAGCCGCTCGTACTGCGACGTGGGGGCGGGCAGCGACCACCCCTATGACCTATATCGCCCACTTCTCGCCTCTAAAGGAGTAAAGGACCCGTTTGTGCCAAAGGGCGCCGTCCCAAGAACGCGAGCCGCCTTCCGCCGGCACGCCGATGAACGATCTCCTGGTCGAACGTCGCGAAGCGTTCTCGGTACCCTTATTTCCCCTGGACCACTCGAAGGGTTGGGTGCACTGAATGAAGGTCTTCGAGTCCGAGCTGCGTGGCAAGACGGTCATGTCGAACGAGGGCGGCTACTTGGGCATCCTGCGCAACGTCAGCGCCAACGTCTCCACCGGCGACCTAGTTGCCATCCACGTCGAGCCCGCCGAGGAAGTCGACGCGCGACTTTACCCGCAGGACCAGCAGGGACGCATCACGTTCCCCTTCACGGCGATCAAGGCCGTCCGCGACGTCATCGTCGTGTCCACGCAGTAGATTCAGCGACTCCGTCCCGTCAGGGATTTCTCCCTAGGCGTCAGGGATTGCGGGGATTTCGGGAAAACCTTGGCAGGCGCCGCGGACGACGATGTCGCCGAACTGCGGTAAGCCATGTGGAAGAGATTCGGGCGGGCGAGCCGTTGCGAGTTGCGTGACGGGCTCGCCGCTCGTCCGGCGTGGTGTGCATCGCCTCGCCGCGGTGGTGGGCGT
Organism: uncultured Halobacteriales archaeon; assembly: GCA_964643795.1. Taxonomy (GTDB): domain Archaea; phylum Thermoplasmatota; class E2; order JACPAO01; family JAHFTW01; genus JAHFTW01. Next base: position 6,675 of record CAZXUC010000032.1, read on the forward strand.
CGCACCTATTTCGAAGCAGGCTTGGCGCCGCGGCGGAACCAGTTGATCGGTTTGTCGTTGCGCGCTGCGGCCTTGTTCTTGAATTGGCCCCAGTTGACTGCCTGCACCTTCTTGCCCTCTTCGCCGATGGTTCCGGCGACGATGCGTGGGTCTTGATGTTCCTGGTCGGCACGCGCTTGAGGAGTGTCGGGGACGGGTTGGTTGGACCGCGCGAGGATCTTGCTGCGCGTGGTGTACGGCATTGCGTGGGCCGGCTTGGGGGCCGCCGACACGGTGGGGCGTGCTGGGCGCTCCGATTTCGCCCTTCGGCTCGTCTTCGTCGGCTTGTGCTTCGCGTTACGTTTCGCCCCGGCGGCCTTGTTGCGTTTCGCGGCCTTCTTCGGGCTGGGCTTCCGTGGGCTTGCCTTCCTTGCAGCTGACTTCTTTGCGGCCATGCAGCTCAGCGTTACGCAGCGCGCTTGATGAGACTTATGCTTGGCGAAGGTCGGCGCCGGAGCCTGACAGGTTCAGACGGTCGTCAACGTGTAGGAGTAGGTGAGTGCCGGCGACGTGGCGCCCGGCGGGAAGAGGAGGAGTTGCATGGTGAAGGTGCACGTGCAAAGCAATCCCGCCGCAGTGACCACGATGTCCGGGCCCGCTGAAGGCAACGTGACCGCCGAAGTCATGACGGGGTAACTCGTCGAAGGGGTCAACACCAGCGCTTCCGTCGTCCCGCCGACCAGGGCAACCGTCGCGGCTTCCCCAAGGCCGACACCTGATGCGCCGGTTACGCGCAATTGCACGGACCAAGCGCCGGTCCCTCGGTTAATCTGCAACGTGGTGATACTGCCAGTGAGGGGCAAGTCCGCGCCCGTGGTCACCGCGGAGGTGCCGCTCGTGCCCGGGGTCGTCGTCGGGTTCCCGCCAGACGTCAGGACGACTGGGATGACGGCCGATGGCGTCGTCGTCACCGTCTGCTGGATGACGAGGGTCGCATCGACCGTGAGAGCCGCCAGGAGGAGAAGGCCGGCGGCGAGGCGGGCTTTCATGCCATCACACCGGACTGAGGCTGAACTGCATTCCGAACGCAGGCGAGAGGGCGCCCGCCGCCGTGCCATCGGTGATGACGAGGGCCACGCTGATGTCGAGGGTCTTGGACGGAACGAGCGTGAACGCGCTGGAGGTCGCGGCCGCCACGGCGTCCCAGGTCAGCAGAGTCGTTCCACCGTCTTTGATGGTCACCACGAAGCTCGTGATGGCCGCGTTCGGCACGGCGCTGCGGGCCAAGGTGACGGAGTACGAGGTGTCGGCGTCGAGGTTCTGGAGCTTCATGACGTCGCCCAGGCTGACGAGGGCGGCGCCAGACACGCCGGCAAGGGAAAGGCTCGCCGACGCACCGGAACTGCCTACGCTGAACGTGGCGAATCCTGCAACATTGATGGCCGTGTAGTCCGTGCCGGCGAGGAACTTCACGTCGGGCGTCTGCGCGGCGGGCGTCGTCGTGACGTCCTGGCGAATCACCAAGGCCGCGACGGCAAGGGAGGCTCCAGCGATGAGCAATGCGACGGCTGTCGCCATGAGTTTGTGGTTGCCGACCCACGCCGAGGCGCGGGCGGCATTCCCCAGGACGGCGCGCCGCGAGACGAATTGCTGTGGGGCGCGCGGTGTAGAAGTGGACGGGGCAGGCGCGGTGCGAACACCGGTGACTGAGGTCGGGCGCGTGATTGTGGCACGTGCAGGTGCACGGGGCAGGGGCCCCCGGTATGGAGGGATGTTCCCAGGCATAATTACCCCCCACTCGCCCCGGCGGGCTATATCCCCCTGTGGGGCAAAGTACAAGACCGAGAATCGAGGATTTCGGCCTCCAACAGGAGGACCAACGGGACGGCATGAGGTCCGTGCCGCACGGCGTAGCCGGGCTGACTGCCTTACCGCTCCCAAGGGGCGCATCAAGTGACGCCCGGGGCGGCCCCATCTCGCCAAAAACTGGAACCTGGCCCGGTGAAACTTGAACATGTCAGCGTTTGTCTAAAAATCGACCTCTCCGCGGGCGCAATCATTATCCCCGTCAGCGAAGATTGCCGGACCAGTCCTGCGGAGCCGTGCCATGGTCCTATTCGTCGACAGAGCCGCCGTGCTAGGCGCCGGTGTCATGGGCGCCCGCATCGCCGAAATCCTTGCCCTCAACAACGTCAACGTCACCATCCGCGACATCGACGACGCCGCCCTCAAGCGCGGCATCAACACCATCGAGAAAGACCTAGACGAACTCATCGCGTTCCACGCCGCCAAGGCGCCGAAGGCAATCGAGGACTTCGAATCCCGCACCGGCGTGCAGCTTTCCGAGGAGCAGAAGGCGAAGGTCCGCGCGACGCTCAAACCCACCTACGACGCGGAACGCAAGACGCGCGTCCTTTCCAAGATCAAGACGACGACCTCCTACGATGGCTTTGACAAGGCCGAACTCGTCATCGAGGCTGCACCAGAGAACCTGGCGCTCAAGAAAAAAATCTTCCAGGAACTCCTCCCGAAGGTGCCGGAGCATGCCATCCTCGCAACGAACACCTCCACGCTCCCCGTCACGGAGCTTGCTACGGCCCTTCCGCCCGAACGACGTGGCCGGTTCCTCGGCGTCCACTTCTTCAATCCCCCGACGACGCTGCCCCTAATCGAGATAATCCCCGGCATCGAGACGCGCCCCGACATCGTGGAGGACGTGGTGAATTTCTTCGCACCGATGCGCAACCACCGCTACCCCGTCATGCCAATCCAGGTCAAGGAGTGCCCCGGCTTCCTCGTCAACCGAATCCTGGCGCCCATGCTCAACGAGGCGTTCGCGTGCTACGAGGAAGGCGTCGCGAAACCCAAGGACATCGACCTCGCCATGCAAACGGGCGCCGGGATGCCCATGGGCCCACTTGCACTTGCAGACCTCGTCGGCCTCGATGTCATCTTGCACGCCGGCGAATCCATCCGGCAGCAACAGGGCGGAATCGTCGCGCAGCGCCCCGTTCAAATCATCAAGCAACTCGTCGCAGCAGGGCGCCTCGGCCAGAAATCCGGGCGAGGCTTCCACGACTACCGCAAGCAAGAGTAGGAACAACGCTCACACACTGGAGACGCACCAATGGCTGAATACCTCAAGACCAAGATTGACAACCGCATCGCCGTCGTCACCCTCGACCACCCGCCCGTGAACGCACTGTCACCGGCCGTCCTCAAGGAGATCAAGGCCGAGTTCGAAACGCTCGCGAAGAACGATGAGGTGCGGGCCGTCGTCCTAACGGGCGCTGGCAACCACGCCTTCTGCGCGGGAGCCGACCTGAAAGAGTTCGCCGGCATCGACCCGAAGCAAGCCCTCGAGATCGCGAACCTCGGCCACGCTGCGATGAATGCCATCGAGGACTGCCGTAAGCCCGTCATCGCTGCCGTCAACAACCTCGCCCTCGGCGGCGGCTGCGAACTCGCCATGGCATGCGACATTCGCATTTCCAGCGACCGCTCGCGCTACGGCCAACCCGAAGTGTGGATTGGGCTCATCCCCGCCTGGGGAGGCAGCACCCGCATGCCGCGACTAATCGGAGCCGCGAAAGCGAAAGAGCTCATCTTCACGGGCCAGATGATCAACGCGCAGGAGGCGCAACGCATCGGCCTCGTCAACAAGATCGTCCCCGACGGCGAAGAAGTACGGGCTGCGATTGACATCGCCCGCATGATTATCCACAAGGGCGCCCCGCTCGCCGTCTACGAAGCCAAGGCCACAATCAACAAGGGCCTACGCGCCGTAAGCCGCGAAGAGGCGCTCAAAGGTGAGATCGAAGCGGCAACTCGGCTGTCAGCGACGGAAGACCTCGTCGAAGGCGTCACGGCGTTCATCGAGAAGCGCAGCCCCGAGTTTAAGGGCAAATGATGGGAGCTCCGCGCGTGCTGAACCAACCACGACGGACCAAACCACGAATTTCACGAATTACACGAACCCACGAGGTTCGTGCGTTTCGTGAAATTCGTGTAATTCGTGGTTACGTTGTAGGCGGAGCGCCCTGACATGAGCTTCGAGTTCGAGTTCACGCCCGCCCAACGGCTTCTTCGCCGTTCGTGCAAGGCGTTCCTGCGTACGGAAGTGGAGCCGTACTTGCCGCGTGATGATTGGAGTGGGCATGGCGGCCACAGCCCAATGGGCCTAGTGAAGCGCATGCAGGAGCAAGGCTACTTCGGCATGCCCATCCCGCGCGCCTGGGGCGGCGCAGGTCTCGGCGAAGTCGGCTACTGCATCATGAACGAAGAAATCGGCGCCGTCGACGCGAGCCTCGGCACCATCATTGGCGCTCACACGGGTATTGGCATGATGCCCATCCACCTCTTCGGCACGCCGGAACAGAAGGAAAAGTACCTCCGGCCGCTCGCGTCGGGGCAGGCCATTGCGGCGTTCGCGCTCACGGAACCCACGGCTGGCTCCGACGCGGCCAGCATCAAGACCCTCGCCAAGAAGGACGGCAACCACTACGTCCTCAACGGCACGAAGATCTGGTGCTCGAACGGAAACTTCGCGGACACGCTCGTCGTTTTTGCGGTCACGAACGAAACCCTCGGCGCCCACGGCGGCGTCACGGCGTTCATCGTCGAGAAAGGCACGCCCGGGCTGAAAGTCGGGACCCTCGAGGACAAGTTGGGCATCCGGTTCAGCAACACGGCGGAACTGATTTTCGAGAACTGCAAGGTCCCGAAGGAGAACATCCTCGGCAACGTCGGTGAAGGCTTCATCGTCGCCTTGACGGTGCTTGACGGCGGCCGCGTGGGCCTGGCCTCCGCGACCCTTGGGGCGACCAAGCGGCTGTTGGAGGACATGGTGCATCGTGCCCAAGCCCGCGAACGCTTCGGGAAACCCATCGGGAAGAACCAATCCATCCAGTGGATGCTTGCCGACACAGCCTCAGACATCCACATGGCGGAATACGCAGTCTACCACGCCGCTGCCCTCGTGCAGGAGTACTACGACCTCGTCGCAGACGGCAAACCCGTGTCCCGCGTGTTGCGTGAAAAGGTCAGCCGAGCAGCCGCCTCGGTGAAGATCTTCTGCAGCGAAATGGCTGGACGGGCTGGAGAGCGAGCGCTGCTTTTGCATGGCGGCGACGGACTCAAGACGCGCTACAAAATCGACCGCGCATTCCGCGACCAGATCATCACGGAAATCTACGAAGGGACCAACGAGATCCAGAGAATGATCATTGCGCGAGAATTGCTTGCTGAAGGAGGCGTCTAGGCATGAGCGCCCTCCGCGTACTCGTCCCCGTCAATGGCGCCTACCACGGCAAGCTCCGCGTGCGCCGCAGCACGGGCACGATGGACCACGAGGGCGTCGACCGTATCCTCTCCCGCCCGTCGTCAGGCGCCATCGCGCTCGCGCAACAATTACAGCGCGACGGGGCCGAACTCGTCGCCATCCACGTCGATCGCGGCGGCGGCGAAGAGGTTATCCGAGAGGCGATGGCCAACGGCGTCGATCAAGGCATCCTCATCGAGGGCACGCGCGACTACGCGGGGGACGCGGCAGCGCGGGCAAGCCTCATCGCGGACGTGTACCGGCAATACGGTCCCTTCGACGCCGTCATTGGACCCGCCTGGTCCGAATTCGGTGGGTTCACCGGTACGCTCGCGGCAGTGGCAGGCCAACTCGAGCTTCCCGTCGTCGTGGGCGTGAAAGCAATCCACACCGAGGGATTCGCCTTCCGCATCCAATACGAGTCGTTGTTCGGCGACTACGAGTTACGCATTCCAAGGCCGGCCGTCGTAGTCGCCGGCGACCTCGCCCCGATCTATCCAACGGCGTGGGGAATCCACGACGCGCACTTGCGGCGCGGCGTCGTCCGCATCCAGGCGGATCTGCGCAGTCTACAGAAGCCCCGCACGAAGCGCCTCCGCATCGAGGCGATTCAGCACGAGAAGCGCACGATGGAGCAGGTCGATGGCGCAACGCTGGTCCGTCGCATGCGCAGCCGCAGTCTCATCGCGGACAAGAATGGAGGCCCATGATGGGCGACAAACTCGACAAGAACGCTGAGGCGGGCGACTTGGGGGGTTTCGCGGAACTCTACGGGTCGAGTGCGCCCGCCGAAGCCTCGTCCGCCACGTTGGAGGACGTGAAAGAGACGGATTGGCGCAACATCCTCGTCGTAGGTCGTGCGACCAAGGCCGGGGCGTATCCGGAAACATTGGCGCTCGTCGGCCGCGCCCGGTTCTTGGCCGACGAACTTGGCTGTCGCGTGGAGGTCCTCCTCATCGGGGAGTCGCTCGATGCAGCAACGGAGGAGTTACGCAAGTATCCAATCAACACCGTGTATCGCGTCAAGGCGCCAAACTATGTGCCAATCGACCACACGGCCAAGATCCTCGCCGAGGTCGTACGCAAGCGGCGACCCGAACTCGTCCTTGTCTTCCAAAGCCGCACGGGGGACGCCGTCACAGCGTATACCGCGAACCGGTTCGGCGTCGGCTTCTCCCTCGGCGCAAGCAAAGTGGAAATCGATACGACAGAGCGACGCGCCATCGTCACGCACGAATCCGGGTTGAGCCGCTTCCAGGTCGTCACACAGATGCAGGGCTATCCGCAATTCGTGTCGGTCCAGCGTGACCTGTTCCGTGCCCCCCTCGAGGACCCGTACGCTGCGGTGAAGGTGCATGACCTCGACATCGACCCCGGACGCACGGCGCAGATCCAAGTCATCGGACACAAGCCACCTCCCGAACCGACCATCGCAACGGCGGAACGCGTCCTCGTCGTGGGTGCCCGCATCCAGGGCAAGGAAGAACTCGACCTGGCAAGGCAGCTCGCAGCGAAGTTGGGATGCACATTTGGCGTCACCATCGGCATCGTCGAGCGTGGATTCGCGGAGGAGGCACCCGTCGTCGGAGTGCACGACCATCACGTCCATCCCAAGCTCCTCGTCACCGTCGGCGTGATGGGGGCCCTAGATTTCCTTGAAGCCATCAAGGGGAACCCCGTCATATGTGCCATCGCGGGCGAACCGGGAGATCCGATTGCGTCGCGCGCCTCGTACATGGTGACCGGGGATGTGGTGCCCGCAATCAAGTCAGTGTTGGCAGCGCTCTAGGTTTCGTACGCCACGTTTCCGCAGATGGCGCAGATTCCGCAGACCGAACGCATTGCTGTGGACCAGCAATCTCGGGCATCTGCGAAATCTGCGGAAATGTGGGACATCGCGCGCGGCTTACTTCTTCTCGAACAGGCCACGGCCGCTCGTCACTTCTTCTCGAACATCATCCCAGGCTTGTAGCTGGACGTATACTCGACCTTCTGGCCGGACGAGAGGTCCTTGGGTTTCGCGATCCATGGAATCCACCCGGAGACCATGGGGCCGTCGTCGAGCTTGATGAGCGCGAAGGCGAACGGCGTCTCGTTGAGGAACGCCTCGGATGCGACGGCTTGGATCGTGTAGCTGATGACGGTGCCCGTCCTACTGAATTCCCGTCGCACGATGTTGCTGGATTTGCACGTGGGGCAACGCAGCATGGGACTGAAGCGGTCGAGCTTGCACTCGGCGCAGTGGAATCCCACGACCTTGTTTTCCTTCAGTAGGTCGCGTTGCTCCTTGAGGCTCAAGACCGGCCGAACGGCCATGTGCGGTGCCGCGGCAGGCGTTGGCGTCGCGGGCATTACCTTGCTTGGCTGCGTCGCGGCGACCGCCTGCTCGGCTCCTTCCAGGCGGGGCATCTACCGCCTCCGCGCCAGAACATTGACGACGACGGTTCCCCCGGTGGCTCCGACGTTGTGGGTGAGGCCCCGTTTCGCGTCTTCGACTTGACGTCCGCCCGCTTCGCCGAGGAGTTGTTCGTAGACTTCCACGATCTGCCCGACGCCGGTGGCGCCGACGGGGTGCCCCTTCGCCTTGAGTCCTCCGGATGGGTTGACCGCGTGCTTGCCACCGATTCGAGTCTCGCCAGCGACGGTCGCCTTGGCGGCGGTTCCCCGCTTGAAGAGGCCGAGGTCCTCGATGGCTGCTAGTTCCGCGATGGTGAAGCAGTCGTGCACTTCGAAGAGGTCGATGTCGTCCACCGTGACCTTCGCGCGCTTCAACGCGGCCTGCCCTGCAGCGATGGCTCCCGGAAGGCTAGTCAGGTCGACGCGGTCGTGTAGGGCTGCGATGCTGCCGGCTCTTTCGCTGGCCTCAATGTAGATGGGCGTGTCCGTGAGTTGCTTGGCGGTCTCCTCGTCGCACAGGATGGCCGCGGCGGCCCCGTCGGAGAATGGGCAAGCGTCGTAGAGCTTCAAGGGGTCCGCGACCTTCATCGAACCCATGACGTCCTCGAGCGTGATGCGCTTTTGCAGGTGGGCGATGGGATTGTGCGTCGCGTTGTCATGGTTCTTGATGGCCACTTGTGCGAGGTCCTGCTCGGTGGCACCGTACTTTTGGAAGTAAGAACGAGCCATCGTGGCGTAGAGCCCGGGGAATGAGCAGCCCGTGCCGCCCTCATACGTGTAGTCGGAGCCGTAGGCGAAGTAAGTGGTCGCAGTCAGGGTGTCCAGCATCGAGACGCGCTCCACGCCGCCGACGAGTACGACGTCGCTGAATCCGCCCGCAATCTCCCGGTAGCCATGATGGAACGCAGTTCCGCCCGACGCGCAGGCCGTCTCGACGACTGTCGCCGGCTTCGTATCAAGGCCAAGGGCGGTCATGATGAGCGGTCCCAGGTGCCCTTGCTTCTCAGCCACGCCGAACGCGTTGCCGAAGAACGCCGAATCAATCTTCATGGGGTCGACGCCGGAGGAAAGGATGGCCGTCTGGCTGGCTTGCGTCATGAGTTCGCGGGCCTGCAGGTCGTGCTTGCCGTACTTGGTAATCCCGACGCCGACGACACAGACATCTCTCATAGGGAACCGGTTGACGAGGAATGCGGGCGGACGGGGATAAGCATGAGGGCTGGGGCTTGGCCGTGGGGCGAACCAGTGCGGTGCGGGCGGCGTGCTGGCGGCGTGTGGGCCGACGGTCAGCCTAGGGCTTTCACAGCAGTCGCGGCCAATTGGGGAGCGGGGCCCGTTGCGGCGGCAGTGACCCTTCCCAACGCGTCGAGAACGACGACGCCAGGGGCGCGGTCTGGTTCTTCGACGCCGAATGCCTTGCAAGTCGAGCCATCCCAATCGGGGCAGATGACGACGTAATCCGCGGCTTCGGAGCCTTCCGGAATCTTGCTCCCCATGCGTTCGTAGGTGCTCTTGATTTGCGCCTCTGCGACCTTCTTCCACAGGCCCGCCATCGCGCGCAGGTCAACCACGCTGACGCTCACGACCTTCTTCGGGTCGCCATGTTTCGCTCGGATGGCTTTGCCCACTTCCTTGGCGGCGTCGGCAGTGCGGGGCCCGTGGAACGTCAGCACGACGCGCCTCCCGACTAGAGCCGGGGAGCTGATCTCGCGTTGGCTCACCGATGCCGTGAGGAAGAACTGCGGAGCAGGCGCGCCGACCGCCGGAAGTGCCATGACGCGAGGGAAGGGCAGGTCAGGCATTAGGGTGTCGCCGCTTCCTACGACCTATCCGTACACCGCGCGCCCGAGGTGACGGCCACCATCTACCTCGATGAAGGTGCCCGTCGTCGTCGCTGCGCCGAGCAGATGCACCACCGCCGCGGCGATCGCTTGCGGCGTCGGCGTGCGGCCGAGCGGAATGTGCTTGGCCATACGGCGCAGGAACGCTTTCTCCTGAGTTGCGCTCATGGGTTGAGTCGAAGGTCCGAGGACGGCCCCGGGCAACACTCCGTTCACGGTCAGCCGGGGCGCGAACTCTACTGCGCACAGTTTAGTGAAGTCGGCAAGCATGCGTTTCGCGAGCCAATAGCCCACGTGTCCCCAGTCGTAGTCTGCGATGCGCGCGTCGATGAGGTTGACGACGGCCCCAGTCTGACGGGCAGGCAGTTGGGCAGCGACCGCGCGCGTCAATTCGAAGGGGGCCCAAGCATTGAGCACGATATTCGATTGCAAGTGCTCGAGGTCGAGTGCCGCCAGGTTGGCTTTGGGAAAGCTCGATGCGCTGTTCACGAGCAGGGTGATAGGGTGCCCGGCAAGGTTAGAGGCCGCCGCGACGAGGCCCGCGCGTCCGGCCTTCGTCGCGAGGTCGGCCTGAATCGTCCATGCCTTTCGGCCGCGTTTGCGGACAGCCGCCGCGCGCGCGTCGGCCTCCTTTGCCGAGGAACCGTAATGGATGACGACTTCCGCCCCGGCCGCGGCCACGGCTTCGACGATGGCGGCCCCGATGCGTTTGGCTCCCCCTGTGACCAGCGCGATGTGGCCGTTCAGCGGCTGGTTGGCGCGGGCGGTTGATTCCTTCATTCGAGCCTCGACCGGCGCGGTGTTTGAAAGCCCGACGGCTCCGGCCAGCGCCCGGACCCGCAGGGCTCTCTGCGTCGAGGATGCCGTCAACCCAGTGTCGATCGCGTCCCGGCGGATGCCTTCGTCCCCAAATAGCCGAGATGGCTGGCACCCAGAATCCCCACGAGGCCCTCCGAGATGTCAGGCAGGCCTTCGCGGTCGGCGGCACCCGCTGCGAACATCTGGTACAGCAACAAGGCGTACGCGACGATGGCGAGCAACGTGAAGACCAGCATTTGCAGCTTGCCCATCTCGAGGTGGTTGGCGTTCGTGATCTCGTCGCCTTCGATGATGTCGCGCAGTCTCGCGTCGGTCACCTTCCGGTTGCGGTAGAGCACGCCGTCCATCTCGCGGTCCATCTGGCTCCACATCCACTGCACGAAGCTTGCCGTTTCTTGACGCATCGTTTGCTCCGTTTCGGATAGGCCCGCTAGGTTGGCTTTTTCGTTTGCTGAGGCCGTGACCGTGCTCAGGTGCGACGTGAGGGCGAGGCCCTTCATGCGGCCGTGCGCGCTCTCGAGGATCTCCATGGGGGCCGTAGCCGGAGCCTTAGTGCGGCCATTGCTCCACTCCGCAAAGTAGTCGCCTCCTTTTGTCTTGAGCGCGGCCCGCTTCCCCCTTTCGATGTCTCGAGGGTCGGCCGTTCTTGCCTTCTTGGCGCCGTGAATGGCCGCCGTCGCCCCGAACGAGATGGTGCTGACGCCGAGCAGGGCCGGAACTTCCCCCGGAATCTCGAAGGCCAAGGCTGCGCCGTCGGACGCGGTGCGCAGGCGAATGAGGAACAGCGCGAACGCGGCAGACGCGACAAGCAGCGTCCACACGACGAGTTGCAGTTGGGACAGGCTGAACGTGTTGCGTCGGCTTACCAGGATGCCCGCCCAGTATCCGGAGTAGTGCCATCCGACGACGAACAGGAAGGCCGTCAGAAGGATAAGCAGCGCGAGCCACAGCATGACTTGTGTCGCGCCAGCCGCTGGGTCAAGCGCATTAGGGAACGCTTGCCGGGGCGGGAAGGCGTACGCAGCCGCTAGCAGCAAAATTGCAAGGAGGTATGCCGCCGGCCACAGCAAGGTGGGTCGGGAATCGTGCGCGGTCCGTTCAAGTGCGGCCCCCGAGGTCGCGTTTTCGTTGGCCAGTTCGCCGTCGGTCCCCGTCGGCTTGGGCGTGGGCATGCGGCGGAAAAATCGACAGGGCAGATGAATGATGCGGCCTGGTCCCCAGCCATCGGGTCTCGCGGGGCCGCGCCCGCTGCTTCCGCCCACCTCCCCGGCAGCGCCATGAGGTCAGTCACCCTCGCCATCCCCATGGAGGACGAGCTCGTCGAGCCCGCCGTGGCGGCGCGCATCTCGCGTGCCCGTGCTGGCGGCGACGGCGTGGCAAGCGGCGATGTGCGACCTGGCGGCCCGCCAGCCCGAGGTATCGCGGTCGGCGCCGTGACCGGCGGCGAAGCGCATCGCCTGTTCGTCGGGGCCCTCGACCCGGGAGCCTTCGGCGTCCTCGTCGTGGAGGTACGCGCAGTCAGCCCGGTGCGCACATATCGCCGCAAAGCGGGTGGCGAAGGTGTCCTTGCCCGCGTCACGCTTGCAGATGCGACCGGGGAAGTCGACCTCGTGTTGTGGGACGACGAGGCCCGTGGAATCAAGGACGGGCCGTTCCAACCGGGGCGCCACCTTGTGTTGAAGGGTGCGACCGTCAAGGCCGGCCACCGCGGCGGAGTCGAACTCTCGCTCGGCGCCGCGGTCGTGATTCCTAGCATCGAAGTCGCAACCCAGGCGCAGGGTCCTGCCGCTGCTGGTGCAGCTGCTGCGCACTCCACGCTGGAAGGCCTGCTGGTATCGCTTAGCGACGTTCGGCCAACGGGCTCGCCGCCGGCGGTGCGCTTCCAAGTCGAGGCCCGCCTCCTGGTGGCAGGCCGCGAAGCCACGATTGTCGCCTGGGACGGGGCCGTGAAGGCGCTGCGCGAGGTCCCCCTGGCGACGCGAGTCCACCTCACGGGGCTCGTCGCGAATCCGCTCCTTGCCGGATGGTACACGGCGGATCGTGACTTCAAAATTGCGAGGGTCGGCGTGGTCGATGCGGGCGTCGGATCCATGGCGGCCGGACCCATGGCGGCCTCGGCAGTCTCCCAAAATCCGGCAAATCCAACCAATCCGTTGCATCCGCCTCTCCCAAACGGATAAGAATCTGTTCGCCTGCCCCCGGTCCATGGCCAAGAAGGAAGGCGGGCTCCCCGTCATTCGCATCGCCACCAACCGCGGCGCAATCGACATTGAGCTCTTCCAGAAGGACGCGCCCAAGACCGTCGAGAACTTCCTCAAGCTCTCCAAGCAGGGCTTCTACAATGGCCTGCACTGGCACCGCGTCATCGGGGACTTCATGGTCCAAGGCGGCTGCCCCCACTCCCGCCAGAAGGGCAACAACCGCGCCGGCACCGGGGACGCCGGCTACAAGTTTGCCGACGAGATCCGCGGCAACCCGCGGCGGCACGGGGCGAAGGTCCTTTCGATGGCCAACGCCGGCCCCAACACGAACGGCTCGCAATTTTTCGTCACGCACAGCCCCCAACCGCACCTTGACGGCAAGCACACCGTCTTCGGCCACGTCGTCGCCGGCGAGGCCGTGGTGGATTCCATCCGGCAATGGGACGACATCCAATCCGTCACAGTCATCGAGGGAGCGTAGAGCGTGTCCGCCACCTGGCGCATTCACGTCATCGCGCCCGACGCCGCGAAGGCGACGGAATTCAAGGAGCGCTTCTACAAGGCCGCCTACGCCGACGCCGGCGCGAAGGTCACCTTCGAGGTCCCGTTGCACAGCGAGAAGAAGGCCGACGAGATCATCGCGGCCGCCAAGGCGCTCGACTACAAGGCCGAGAAAGAGAAGGTCGAAGACCCCCTCGACGCCATTGACGGTTCCGTGGATTTTTGGTAGAGCAGTAGAACTTCGTCGGCCCCCTCGCCTTTTCCGCAGATTACACAGATACCGCAGATGCCCGACTCAAATCAGTCGGCTGGCAACGCCAGCAATGTCCGAGTTTCCTGAACGCGGCCGATTATTGTGCCTGGGCAAGCCTCATGTGCTGAAACGCGAGGTCCCCAAGTCTGCGTAGAAATATGTTCGTCCGACGGCGCGCTCGCTCGAAGCAATCTGTGACTGGACCCGCCAAACTCCGCCGACGTCGGGGGCGACTAACAGGAGAAATACGATGGCTTTGATGGCGGCGCGGCGCGCCGCTGCGTAGAATTGGAACGGCAAGAAAAGAGTTGGAGAAGAAAGGAAGAGGACCGGACTACCGCCGCTCGTAGTCTCGCGCTGCGCGAGCCTACGAGCGGAGTTCAAGGCCGCGCAAGCGCGGCCTCGACAAGCGCAGTTGAGCGCTTGGCGCTCAACTGCGCAGCATAATCTCGATATTGACGCCGTCAGGGACCTGGATACGCATCAACTGCCGCAATGCGCGGTCGTCGGCGTCCAAGTCGATGAGGCGCTTGTGCACGCGTAGTTGCCAGCGGTCCCACGTCTCCGACCCTTCGCCGTCCGGCGCCTTGCGGGCGGGGACGATGAGCTTCTTGGTCGGCAACGGGATTGGCCCGGCCATGCTGACGCCGGTGCGTTCCGAAATCAATTTGATCTGGGCGCACACGGAGTCGACCTTGGCTGGGTCGGTGCCGGTGAGGCTGATGCGTGCCTTTGCGTTGGCCATGTGAAACCCTCCCATTTTGGGAAGGGGAGCCCTTAGCGGGGCTCCACTTCAATGGCGACGCCGACCGCGACGGTCTGGCCCATGTCGCGGATGGCGAAACGGCCCAGCGGCGGGAACTCGGTGGCCTTCTCGACGACCATCGGGCGCGTCGGGGTAATCTTGACGATTCCCTGGTCGCCGGTCTTCAGGAAGGACTTGTCCTCCTGCTCCTTGCCGGCGCGGATGACCTTCTTGATCTCCGTGAAGGTGCACGCGTTCTGCGCCGTGTAGGCGTGGAAGACCGGCGTGTAGCCAACCGTGATGACCGACGGGTGGTTCAAGACGATGACTTGCGCCGTGAACGTCTTCGCGACGGTCGCGGGCTTGTCGACGGGGGCCGCCACGTCGCCGCGGCGGATGTCGTTCTTCGCGAGGCCACGGCAGTTGAAACCGACGTTGTCGCCGGGGACGGCCTGGGGCAGCATCTCGTGGTGCATCTCGACCGACTTCACTTCAGCGTTCTTGTTGCTGGGCATGAAGTTGACCTGCATGCCGGGCTTCAGGATGCCCGTCTCGACCTTGCCGACGGGGACGGTGCCGATGCCGGTGATGGAGTAGACGTCCTGGATGGGGACGCGCAGGGGCTTGTCCGTGGGCTTGTTGGGCAACGCAAAGTTGTCCAAGGCCGTGATGAGGGTGGGGCCCTTGTACCAGGCCATCTCGGGGGCCGGCTTTGAGGTGTTGACACCCGAGAAGGCGGCGACGGGGACGAACTGGACTTTCTCCGGCTTGAAGCCGATGAGCTTCGTCAGCTTGCTGACGGCCTCGACGGTCTCCTTGAACTTGTCCTCGGCGAAGGCCACGGCGTCCATCTTGTTGACGGCGACGACGAGTTGGTCGATGCCAAGGGTCTTCGCCAAGAAGATGTGCTCCTTCGTCTGCGCTTGCGGGCCTTCGATGGCGGAGCAGGTGAGAATCGCGGCGTCGGCTTGCGAGGCGCCCGTGATCATGTTCTTGACGAAGTCACGGTGGCCCGGGGCGTCGATGATCGTGAAGTAGTACTTCGCGGTGTCGAACTTCTTGTGCGAAACGTCGATGGTGACACCGCGTTCGCGCTCTTCCTTCAGATTGTCCATGACCCAGGCAAGGAAGAACGAGCCCTTGCCTTTCTCGGCGGACTCCTTCTTGAAGCGTTCAATTTCATGGGCAGGGAATTGCCCAGTGTCAAGCATCAGGCGACCGACGAGGGTCGACTTGCCGTGGTCGACATGGCCGATCACGACGAGGTTCATGTGGGGCTTGTTCGACATGGTGAATCACCGGTGTGAAGTCCACCACGAAGCCTACCTGCGACCTCGGCGTAGCCGTGGCCAGGGGGCCTGCGTCTACACCGCGGAAGCCTGATCAGCTCCGAGGGACCGCCGGTTGCCCGGCGGGTTTGGACGATTTCGCCAGACGGGTGAGGTATAAGATGCTGACGGGCGCCTTCGTCTCAGCGCTTCTTGATCCATTCTTGCGGGACTCCATCCTGCCCAGTGAACGCCGAGTCTCCCGTGATGAAGGCAAGGCGCAGACGTCGCGCTTGGCACAGCATGAGCGCGTCGGCCAAACTGGCGTTGGCGGCGGCCTTGCGCAGGTCAGGATGCACTTTGATGGCGGCGTACACATCTTCGATCTCGAGTGGATGGATTCGGCGGGTCTTGGCCTCGATCCGCCGGACTTCTTCTGCGGCCTGGTCGGGGCCAACGGTTTCGGTGCGCGCGAGACTCGAGCCGTACTCGGCTAGCGCGAGGATACTGGTGTGGATCTCTGCAGGTCCGTCGGGCCCATACTCCTCCAACAAGCTCTTGCCGGCCTTCGAATCCGCAAAGGCCGTCTCACGCCAGGCCCACGTGTCGTAGAAAACGGCCTTCGTCATTCCCACATGCCCCGTTCGGCCAGTTCCATTTGTCGGCGCGTCACGCCGAGCCGCGTGAGGGAACCGGCCCAAGGTTGCTCTTGCTTTTCGACGGGCTCCACATCGATGGTCTGACCCGGCCGAAGGCCCGCCTTCCGGGCTTCCGCAGGCGGCACGATCAGCACTGTGCTGCGTCCGTGCCTTGCCACGCGCGTGTGCAGGGTCGTCATCAGGTTAACCATTGGGATTAACCACGGATAAACGTTGGCGTCCGGCAGGCCAGCAGCTTGGTGTTGGCGCCGTTTCACGTGGGCGCGCGGGGGGCATCGATGATGTCGACATCTGGGAAGCCAGCGAACTCGCCGTCCATCGTCAACATGCGCATGCCGCGCGAGCGCGCCGAGGCCAGGCCGATTCCGTCGATGAGGGAGAAGTCCTTGGCGTGCTTGCGACGACGCGCCTCCGCTTTGATCATGGATGCTTCGACCGCAATTTCCGGGGTCAATGGCACGAGTTCCACCATCGCCAGCGCGCCGCGCACGGCGTCTTCCACAGACCGGTTGTTGCGACGGGCAGTATCTGCAAGTTCGCCGAGATGGATGGCCGATGCGAATCGCGCCTGATCGGCAAGGACACCCAGGATACGGACTACGATGGGTTCTGTAGCTGGTCGCCCGACGAGCTCAACCAGGATGCTGGTGTCGAGAAGCATCAATACCGATCCTTGCGTTCGCGCTTGAACGGGCCGAGCCCGGGGACGGACCCGATGGCCGCTTCGAACCGGCGCTGGCGCTCGTCCGGGAGCAAGAACAAGGCCACTTCGACTTCGTCGCCTTCGTCAACGCCGAGCTCATCCAAGGCCTTCTTGGGAACGAGCACACTGAGACTGTTGCCGACGCGGCGCAGGCGGCTGCGAAAGAGCTCCATCAACAGGGATTGGAAGTTATTACGTAATAACACTTGCCATCACCGCATCAAACGCACGGGTACCACTGCCGTACCTGGATTTCGATGTGCTCGTCGCGCAACAGGACCGTGGAGCCGAAGATTTCGCCGCCTTGGTATGGCGGGCCCACGTGGAGGGCCAATCGGTCACCGAACTGTTCGTTGCCAGTGAGGTTAAGGCGGACTTGGATTGGCGACCGGCCGTCGTACGGCCCGTAGATGCCCTGCGGTTTGATGCTATCAGGATTGTCAAGTACCAGACTGAGCCGTGCCGCGCCCAGGGGTTGCTGTGGCCATGTCATGTTGATGTCGAGCCGCGATGGCAAATGATTCTTTACGCCCCATTGGAACTCCGTCGTTCGACCGGTTCGCGACCAGCCACCGTCGACCGGGTTCACCAGATGACGATTGCCAACCAAGAGGACGACCTCGCGGAATTCCTCCGCAAGGGGTGAAATGCACGTTGCTGGAGGCGTCGGCACGGGGGTGAACTGCTCGGCGTCGCCGGAGCAACCTGCCAGCAAGACAAAAACCAGAGCGAGGAAAGCGCACGTCGACCGTAGATGCATGGGGGAAAGAAAGGTGGAGGCTACAAAAAGCGACTAGCACGTGGATTGGCCTGTCAGAGCAACCCAGCCTGGCATTCCTCGCCGTCGAAGGCGACCCAGATGCCATCCGCCACGCTCGCTCCCACGAGCGAATGGATGGCGCCTTCGACCGCCGGGAAAAGGAAATCCAGCAAGGCGTCATCTAACCTCCCAAGAATGGGGAACGCGTCTAGGCACAGTTGGCGCAGACGTTCGCCGCATGAAATCTTGAGGATGTCACATGCACGTTCTACGCTCGTGCCGGCCGCGACGCAGCCGACACTAACTGGGCTGTCCCAGAATTCGTCCGATTCCCCTTTGCAGGTGGCCCCCATCTGTTTGGTCTGCGCCTTCTCCGGAAGCGAATTGCCGACGCATTCCACGGTTGGGCTGTTGCATGACGCTTCGGCGGCGCCGCAGACCGTGTTGCCCAGGGTGCCAGCATCCTTGTCGGAGGCATGCACGGCAATCGAGATGACATCGTCCCGGTAGCAGTCGTAGCGGCAAGACACGGTCGAGCCGCCCATGCCGCCGTCATCTTCCGCCTTTTGGCAAGCCGGGCCGTTCGATCCCGGCTCCACGGAACTCGGGATGGTCGCCGCCCCCTCCAGATTCGGCAGATCAATCGCCGGCGCAATCGCCGCCATCGCGATCACGACCACACTCATGCCGGCCATCCAGCCGCGCAGCTCGCGTGACCAGACCAAACGCTTGACTCGCGGCGCAGCGTCCGGCGCGGCGATAGTGACCTCATCCTCAACGAGGTCCGGTGCGTCCACGACTCCGACGGGTTCGGCGACGGCACGCGGGCCAGCCTCCAGTTGTTCCGTCTCGTTCAGTCCCAGCCATTCCTGGTTCAGTTCGTCTTCGTTCATTTCGTTCACCTGGGCAATCAGCCCGAGCGAACATGCACCTGCATGACTACCGGTGGATGGCACAGGCCCGAATGTGCTCGGTTTCAGCGTACTTTCATGCCAACGAGTGCGCGAGTCGTGCATCCGTTGGCCTCGGCGCCGGCAGCCGTATAACCCGGGCCTGACATTGGCGCGGCAGGTGGGCTCGCAAGGGCCCGCCGTAACGAGATGACAACTATGGGAAACGACGACATGGGCTCCGGCCCCGGAGGCGGCGGTGGCGGCTCCGGCCGTGGCCCGCCCCGCGAGATGCACCAGGCGACCTGCTCCGACTGCCAGAAGCCGACTGAGGTCCCCTTCAAGCCCACCGAGGGCCGGCCAGTCTACTGCCGAGACTGCTACCCCAAGCACGCGAAGCCCAGAACGGGCCCGCGCTTCTAGGGCAAATCGCAGCCCCCTTTCCCCTTCTTCCCTCTATTCTTGCTATTCTGGCGGCCGTTTCCGTCCGGTTCCGTGCGTTTTCCGGCCGTTTCTCGTCCGGTACTTTTGGCCTACCCCAACCCTACACGCCCTTGTAGTAGGTCCGCCTAGCACACCTGACAGGTCCCTTAAGGGGCCTGTCTGAGATGAAATCCCATGGGATACGAAGACAGGGGCAACAGCCCCCGAGGCGGCGGCGGTGGCGGCTTCGGCCGCGGCCCTCCCCGCGAGATGCATGATGCGACCTGCGCCGACTGCAAAAAGGCGACGCAAGTCCCCTTCAAGCCGACCGAGGGCCGGCCTGTTTACTGTCGGGACTGCTACGCAAAGCACGCCCCACCGAAGCGCTTCTAATCGAAGCACTTTGATCGGCCCTCTTCCACCTCCTTCCCTTTTCCTTCCCTATTCCTGGCTTTTTCGTTTTCCGTTTCCTTCCCTTTCCGTTCCGTTTTTGCTCCCCGGGCCTTGCCTCTTCACCGGCCCTTCCGCTGGCGTCGGCGGTTCGTCGCCTGACCCTTCGACTTTTTAACCGGAATCAAGTCCCGGCGCTTGTCAAGAACCCCTGAAGCGGGCCGCCTGGATGGGGCCCCTCAGCCTCCCCCCACGCGGCAACCTGTCGCCGCGGGACTGGGCGGCCTTGCTTCTAGGTTCACCCCACGGTGAACGCAATGCAACCCCAAGGCAACATGGCATACGACCGCGCCATCACGGTCTTCTCTCCGGATGGTCGCCTCTTCCAAGTCGAATACGCCCGCGAGGCCGTCAAGCGTGGCACGACGGCCGTCGGCGTGCGCTGCAAGGGCGGCGTCGTGTTGCTAGTCGATAAACGCGTGTCCAGCAAGCTCGTCGTGCCGAGTTCCATCGAGAAGATTTTCGCGCTCGACGCCCACGTTGCCTGCGCGACCTCTGGCCTTGTCGCCGACGCGCGCGCCCTCGTTGACCGCGCCCGCGTCGAGGCGCAAATGAACCGCGTCACGTACGACGAAGCCATCTCCGTCGATGCCCTCGTGAAGAAGATTTGCGACTTCAAGCAGTCCTACACCCAATTCGGCGGCGGCCGCCCGTTCGGCACCGCCCTCCTGGTCGCTGGCGTCGACGAATCGGGGCCTCATTTGTACGAGACCGACCCGTCGGGCGCCCTCATCGAGTACAAGGCGTCCGCCGTCGGCTCCGGCCGCACGCCCGCCATGGAACTTTTGGAGAAGGACTACAAGGAGAACCTCGCCCCCGAAGCGGCGATCCAACTCGGCCTCAAGGCCCTGCACGCGGGGACCGAAGGCAAGTTCAACCCCGACGCGCTTGAGATTGGCTTGGTCGAGGCGCAAGGCGCCGGCCACGGCATGGGCGGGTTCCGCCTGCTGCCCGCCGAGGAAGTCCGCGCCGCAGTGAAGGCAATGGGAGGCGCGTAGTCCTTTGGTTTCACTGGAGAAGGCTGTCGTGGCGCGCCTCAACAAGGCCGCCCACCACTACGAGGTCCTCGTCGACCCCGACGGTGCGGACGCCATCATCCAGAAGTTGCGCAAGAACGAGTTGGTCTCGCCGCAGGAATTCCGTGACGTGTTGGCCGTCGACCAGGTCTTCACGCACTGGTCCGATGGCAAGAAAGCGAGCCGCGAAGACTTGTTGAAGGCCTTCGAGACCGACGACGTCGTCGCCATCACGAAGAACATCCTGCTTGACGGAGAAGTGCAACTCACCGCGGAACAGCGCAAGAAGATGTCCGACGCGAAGCACAAACGCATCATCGAGTACATCCTCCGGAACGCGTGGAACCCGCAGACGAAGACGCCGCATCCGCGCGACCGCATTGAGCGCGCCCTCGAGGAAGTCAAGTTCAAGGTCGACCCGATGAAGCAGGTCGAGGAACAGGTGCAGGACGCAATGAAGCGGCTCCGCCCCATCATGCCCATCGCCTTCGAGAAGGTCAAGGTCGCAATCCGCGTCCCCCCGGCCCACACCGGGCCCGCATACGGCGTCATCAAGAGCCTCGGCGAGGTCCAGAAGGAAGAGTGGCAGAACGACGGTTCGCTAGTAGTCGTCCTTGAGATCCCCGCCGGCGTGCAAGCCGACGTCTACGACCGCCTCAACTCCCTCACCCACGGCCAAGTCACCACGAAACTCCTGTGATTCCATGTCCGCCAAGTACCCCCGCACCGCATCGATGACCGTCTGATTACCATGCCATCCCACCACCCCCTCCAAGGTACGACTATGAACAAACCCAAAGAAGAACGCCAACTCGTCATCCCCGGCGACGTCGTCGGCGACCGACGCTCCATCCCCGGCACCGGAACGAAGCTAGTGAACGGCCAACTCATCGCGACCACGGCCGGCCTGCTGCAGTCGATGGGGGAAAAGGTCAACATTCTCCCGATGAACGGCGCCTACGAGCCCCGCACCGGCGACCTCGTCGTCGGCGTCATCACGGAATGCAACACGGGCAACTGGATTGTCGACATCCGCGCCCCCTGGCTCGCCCCGCTGCACGTCAGCGAGGTCCCGTGGCGCGTCGATTTCGGCGAGACCATGAGCTACTTGCGCCCCGGCGATGCATTGCTGTGCAAGATCCTGTTCGTCGATGAGCAGAAGAAAATCCAAGTCACCCTCAAGGACCGCAACCTGTCGAAGCTCGAAGGCGGCGAACTCATGGAGGTGCCCGCGACGAAGGTGGCGCGCGTCATCGGCAAGAACGGCTCCATGCTGAACTTGCTCAAGGAATACGTCGAGTGCTGGCTCTTCGTCGGCCAGAACGGACGCATTTGGCTGAACGGCGAGCCCGGCGAAGTGCTCCTCGCGAAGGAGGTCATCCAGACCATCGCGAACGAGGCGCACACGCAGAACCTCACCGAGCGCATCAAGGCGCTCCTCGAATCCAAGAAACCGGGCGGCATCGATGCCGGCCTGGTCGTCGAACGCAAAGTCACCCGCACGGATGCGGACGAACAGAAAGCGGCTCCGGCCGCACAGGAGGAATGAATCTCATGGGAGTCCCAAACCCGAACGTCGAACTCGTGAACAAGAAGGGCATCCGTCTCGATGGCCGCAAGGTCAACGAGATCCGCCCCCTCAAGATTGAAGCTGGAGTCCTGTACCGCGCAGACGGCAGTGCCTACCTCGAATGGGGCGGCAACAAGGTCATGTGCGCCGTGTACGGCCCGCGTGAACTCAACCCGAAGCGGTTCCAGGAGGCCGACAAGGCCGTCGTGCAAGCCCGCTACTCGATGGCGGCTTTCTCGACCGGCGACCGCAAGCGGCCCGGCCCTGACCGGCGCAGCCAAGAGATCGGCAAAGTCATCTCCGATGCCCTCGAGAACGTCATCCTCACGGAGAAGTTCCCGCGTGGCGCCATCGACGTCCAGATGGAGGTCCTCGAGGCCGCCGCTGGCACGCGCTGCGCGGCACTCGTATGTGCCGCGGTCGCCCTCGCTGATGCCGGCATCCCCATGAAGGGCATCGTCTCCGCCGTCGCCGCTGGGAAATGCAACGACCAAGTCATCCTTGACCTCATGACGGAGGAGGACAACTTCGGCAACGCCGACCTCCCCGTCGGCATCAACCACACGACTGGGGAGATTGTCCTGCTGCAGATGGACGGCCACCTCACGCCGGAACAGTTCGAGAAGGCGCTCGACATGGCCGTGGAAGGCAACAAGCAAGTCCACGCCGTCCAGCGCGAGGCCCTCTTGACGCGGTTCAATGCGAAACTAACTGCCATGGAAACCGGAGGCGAAGCCTGATGGAGAACAATCCGCTCTCCCTCATCAAGAAGGACTTCGTGCGCGGCCTCCTGGCCGACGGGAAACGCGAAGACGGGCGCGCTCCGGACGAGTACCGCAAGCTCGACATCCAGGTCAACTACGTCTCGAAGGCGCAAGGCTCCGCCCGCGTCAAGCTCGGCAAGACGCAAGTCGTGGCTGGAGTCAAGATTCAACTCGAGACGCCGTACCCGGACACGCCGAACCGAGGCAACTTCATGACTTCGGCGGAATTGAACCCAATCGCGAGTCCCTACTTCGAGCCGGGACCGCCCCGCATCGCGGCGATTGAACTCGCTCGCGTCACGGACCGCAGCCTGCGCGAGTCCGGCATCATGGACTTCGAGGCCTTGGCGATTCGCCCGGGAGAGAAGGTCTGGGCGGTCTTCGTGGACCTCCACATCCTCGACTACGACGGGAACCTCTTCGACGCCTGCAGCATCGCCGGCGTCGCGGCCCTCCTGTCGGCCAAGCTCCCGCACACGTGCCCGAAGACGAAGGAAGTCGTTTTCGCCGACGGAAAAGACCGTCCGCTGCCCATCCATGAGGAGAACGCCGCCTTCAGCACGACGTTCGTGAAGATCGGCGACAAGATCCTCGCCGACCCGCACCTCTACGAGGAACTCATCTGCGACAGCCGAGTCACCATCGGTCTGGACCGCGCCGGCAACGTGCGCGCCATGCAGAAGGGCGGCCACGGCTCCCTCAAAGTCGAGGAAGTCAAGCAACTGCGCCGCGACTCGGAACGCCTCGGCACGGCCATCTTCGAGAAGATCAAGAAGGCCGTCAAGACGGGGCACTACTCCGACAAGTAGAGCCGACGAACGGTCACGCGGAAGGCGCGGAAAAACGCGGAATACTCCGCGGGTTCCGCGACCTCCGCGTGAAGCCTATTCGGGCAGCGGCAGGACGCACTCGTCGCGCTTGCGGTTGCTTGCCTTGCGGTTGTACACCGCGTCGAGCCACGGCTGCGGCAGCACGGAGAACGCAAGCAGCGCCTTCCACGGCCAACGCAATCGGCGCACCATTTCGATTCCTGCCTGCGCGCGCAGCGTGGTCTTGCCGCCCGCGACGACGATCAGACTGGATTTCGTGGCCTCCATCAGGCCGAGCGGCTCGAGCATGGCCTCCGCCTCGGGGCCGGAGTTCTCGACGAAGCGCATGGAGCCGGGCCGCATTCGTTGCATCGCGCTGCGTACGTAGCCGCGGCACATGCCGCACCGACCGTCGTAGAAGACGAGGGCGGGCGCCTCCTCATTTGACACGCTGCCGGCTGAAGCGGCCGGCTTCTTGGCGTTTTCACTCGGCCGACCCGCCCCTGGGTGGAGTGAACTCGTGCAGGCCTTGGCCTGTGCCACAACCCTTAAGGTCACAAGTCACAATTGTGACCTATGACGAAACACCGCATGCAAGTGCTGCTGGATTCGAGCCAATACCTCACCTTGGCCCGGCAGGCACAGCAGGAGGGCGTGAGCGCAAGCGAGCTGCTGCGCCGGCTGGTGGACGAAAAGTACGCATCGAAGACCTCGAATGGCCTCGATTTGTCGTCGGTCCGCGGCAAATGGAGCGGTCGGTCCATGACGAACAGAGAGATCGACCGGGTCATCTACGGGGACTAGGAGTGCGCGTTTTCGTCGACACGAGCGCATGGGTCGCGTTGGCCGACCGCAAACAAAAGGAATCTAATGACGTGGGAGATTTCCTCGAAAGTCGAGGCGTTCATGCCGTGACCACCAATCACGTCTTGGACGAAGTCATCACTTTGGCGGCGGCGCGGCTAGGACACAAGGCCGCCGTGGCGTTGGGCACCGTCATACGCTCGGGCGGAGTCGCAATCGTGCACGTCACGCCTGCTGATGAGGACGCAGCATGGGCGCTTTTTTGCGACCGCGAGGACAAATCGTATAGCTTCACCGACTGCACCAGTTTCGTGGTCATGCGGACACTGGGTCTAGAGGCCGCCGTCACGTTGGACGACGACTTCCGCCAAGAAGGCTTCAAGGTTCTACCGTAGCGGCGCGCTGCTCCCCCTGGCCCATTCCACTCCTTTCGTTCCACGCCACAACTCCCGTTCCACCCCCGTAAGACGTCAGCCAACTGAAGCTCGTTGACGCAAATCGGTGTCGTGGCGGG
>CAZXUC010000033.1:0-27652 GCA_964643795.1 uncultured Halobacteriales archaeon
GGGGGTAAGGTGGGGGAGGATGGTTGGTGGTTGGGGGGTTGGGGGGTTGCGCGATGGTTAGGCCCGCTACTTCTGTTCGGGGCGGTTTGCCACCGACTCGTCGTAGTAGACCTCGTGATTGGAGCCCTCGAACGTATTGCCGACGAGAGTCCACGCGGTCATATTGTCCAGGTCGTGCGCGTAGATGCCGTAGTAGAAGCCCTTGGCCTGGGTGTTCTCAATGAGGATGTTCGAGTCCTTGACGTACTCGAGGCGGATCGCCGCCGGGTCGATGTCGTAGTGGTGTTGGCCGAACATCTCGTCTAGGACCGCAAGCGGGTCGTCTTGCGTGTTCTTGGGTTGGGCCACGAACTCGATCTTGTTGCCGCTGATTACGGCGTCGAATTCCTTGGCGGCATGCACCATGATGCCGACGTTGGGCACATACTCATGTCGGCCGAAGAAGAAGGGACCGAAGAGGGGGACCGGGCTGTCGACAGCGCGCTCCTTCATGGTGATGGTGTTGTCCATGATGTTGAGCCAGCCATCGTTGCGGGCGTAGTGCAGTTTGTCGTCGGCGTTGAAGATGTCGATGCGGATCTGGCCGCCCGCGATGACGTTGCGCGACAACTCGACCAGCGTGCGATGCGTGTGGTTGAGTTCAAGCGACTCGTTGTCCTCGGATCTCGCGGTGCGATCGTCGCCGGCGTGGTCCGCGTCCTGGTACCGTAGGCCGTAGCCGACTTCATCAACGATCTTGTTGTCGGTGAAGCTCACGGACGTCCAGCGGTCGGTGTGGTCCTCCATGTGGTCCGGGGTGTGGTTGGCGTCCATGCCGTGGTAGTGGCTGTGGGGCGCAAAGAATCCGGTGCCGTGGTGGTGGCCGTGCAGGTCGAGCTCGACGGGGCCATAGAACGTGTTGTGGTGGATGAGGCCCTGGTTGAACCCATCCACGTTGGCGACCAAGATGTCCGCGCTGAAGAGCGGTGTCTCTTCCAAGACCTCGTCCCAGACCGATTCGGTGGTGCGGGGCCCAACGATGTTGTTGCGGACTTCGCCGTCGTAGTGGCGCAGTTGGCCAATGAACTCAATCACATTGGCCTCGATCAAGCCGCCGGTGGCGAATCCGTCGCGGCGAATGTTCTCGTTCACGCGCAGGTCGTCGATGTGGTTGTGGTGGACGAAAACGCATTGGCCGTTCCAGTTCAGCGAGAGTTGGCCTGCGATGTAGTTCTCCTTGACCTCGAAGCAGGCGTCCGTGTCGCCGAAGTACAGGTCCCCGGTGACGTAGTAGCCCGTGATGAGGAAGGGGTCATCCATCGTGCCGCTGCCCTTGCTGATTCCGTTCGACGGGCGGAAGCCTTCGTCGCCGTAGATGTAGAGGTGCGAGACCTCCTCCAGCGACGCAGCGGCTTCGGCAGTCGGCACGGTGCCGGCGGCGGGCGCGAACGTCGGACGCGCCATGCCAATCTGGGCATGCGCATGGTCGCCCGCTTCGCCGCCGTGGTGCATATGCTCGTCCGCTCCGGCTCCGTCGCCCCTGGCGAGGAATGAAAGGCGGCTTTCTTCGTCCCCGGCGACGGCCACGACCGCGACGGTCGCGGCGGCGGCCCCGAAGATGAGGCTGGCGGTCAGAATGGCAAGGGCGGTCTTCATGGGCTTGTGACTCCCGACTGAACAGAAACCGGCTCCTAACGTTACTTAACCTCATTGGTGACCCTGTCTCAATTCGGCGCACAGGATGATATGTGGAGGGCCTCCTGGTGCGAGCAGTACTGCGCGTTTCTAGGCCGAGTGTCAACGCACGATACCTGTCCGCCCTGCCCCGCTGATTCGCCTTTTAAGGCTCCGCGGACTCGCGACGCACGAGGCCACACGGCCCGTGCAGCCATGGCGAAGATTGTCCACGTCGTCGGAACCGGAACCATTGGAGAACCCCTCATCGCCCTCTTCGCCGATAAGGCGAAGGAGCTCGGCATCGACGAGGTGACCTTCAACAAGCGCACGCCCCAGTACTCGGACCGCGCCAAGATTCAGGACCTCATCCACAAGGGCGCCAAGCTTGCCGCCTCCGCGGATGCGAAGGCCAAGTTCGAAGAGCTCGGCATGAAGGTCGCCTTCGAGTCGGAAGAGGCCATCAAGCGCGCGACGGTCGTCATCGACTGCACTCCCGAGGGTACCGGCGCGGAGAACAAGACGAAGTTCTACTCCAAGTACGACGCCCCGGGGCGCGGCTTCATGGCGCAGGGTTCAGAGTTCGGCTTCGGCAAGCCCTACGCGCGTTGGCTCAATGAGAAAGCCATCGACCCCGTCACCGACCGCTTCACGCAGATCGTGAGCTGCAACACGCACAATATCTCCGCCGTCGTGAATGCCGTCGGACTCGTAGACGGGACGGACAACCTCGTCGAAGGCAATTTCGTCTGCATCCGCCGAGCCAGCGACGTATACGAAGACAAATCCCTCGGCAGCCCAGAAGTGGGAGGCCACAAGGATGAGCAGTACGGGACCCACCACGCCCGCGACGTCGCGCACCTCTACAAGACGCTCGGCCTCGACCTCAAGTTGTTCAGCACCGCCATGAAGGTCCCCACGCAGTTCATGCACACGTTGTACTTCGACATCCGCGTCAAGAAGGCCGTCACGAAGGAAGAGATCAAGAAGCGCTTCCAGACCCTCCCAGGCCTAGCCGTCACGCACAAGAAGTCGGCAAATTCCGTCTTCGCCTTCGGCCGCGACCACGGCTACATGGGCCGCATCCTGAACCAGACAGTACTCGTCCAAAACACGGTGGCCGTGCTAGAAAACGGCAAGCGCATCGTCGGCTATTGCTTCACGCCGCAGGACGGCAACTCCCTCCTCTCAAGCGTCGCGATGACCCTGCGCTACCTATACCCGCAAGACTGGGAGAAGCGCATGGCCGGGTTTGACAAGTACCTGTTCCGGGAAGTCTAGGCTCGAATTTGCGGGACGTTCCTGCGTGCCGTAGGATGGGAGACCTGGGATTGCACAGATTCTAGGGGAATTTGGTCTGACTTCCGCTCTTCCGGAATGCGAAGATCACGAGGCATCGAATCTGTGTGAATCTGTGAAATCCCAGGCCTCCAGTTCCCCGCGCCGGAAGTCCCACGTGCCGAACGTTTCGCATCACGAATCAGTCCAATCGGGGGATTCCGTCGAATCCGCTTCCAAACCGGAAGCCTATTCGTCACCGACTCTCCAGCGTCGCTGTGCCCGGCATGCCCATCGACCCGAGGCCACGCCGCGCTACTCCACCGAGCCGCAGCCCCTTGTGGCACGTCAATGCGATGTTGGCCCGACCCGTCGCCGTCCTCTTCGGCTCGCTGGGATTCGCGCCCGGCCAGCTCTCCCTGCAATCGCTTACTCTCTCGATCCTCGGCGTCCTTCGGATGGCCGATGGCAGAGTCGGCCACATTTGGCAAGGCGCCGCCATCATCTACGTCGGTCTCCTGCTCGACCGCGCCGACGACCTCATCGCAGCACGGCGCGGCCGCATCGGTACGTGGCCGATCTTTCTCGACGTCATGGCGAACCGCATCGTCGAGGCCCTCCTCATCGTAACACTCGGCGTCCTCGCGGTGCGAGCCGAATCCGCCGTGCCGTCCTGGGAACCGATGTCCAATCCGTGGTTCCTCGTTGTCCTCGGCGCCACACTGGCCGCAATGTTGCTTTGGCACCTTGCGATGACGTATGGCGACCTCCTGGCACTTCGCACCCACCTGCTCGTGGCCCGCCGGATTCCCGGGCCATCCAATCTCGCCGTCGATCCACCGGTGCTGGCGTACGTCACGCTGGTCTTTGACCGCGACCTGTTCGTGCTCCTTTGGGCCGCCGGCGCAGTCCTTGAACAATACCAATTGACGGCCGTCTTGCTGTGCGCATTCTACACGGCCGCATTGGTCGAGGCAATCGTCGTCGTCTGGCGCCGCCGCTTGGAACCCGAGACGCACGCCGGTCGAATCCTCGCGACGGACTACTTTTGAGGGACTACTGCTGAACCGGCGCCGAGCGGGGTCCGCCCGACTGGATGGGGTGGAATCCCGACAGGGCGACGATGGTTTCTGCGGTAGCAAGGCCGACGGCACATGGCGTCCCGTCAACGAAACATTCGAAGGCGCCGTCGGGGCGCTGCAATCCGAGGAGGAACTCCCACGATGCGGCCGGAATCGGTCGTCCAAGATGCGCCTGGGCCGTCAACGCCCAGACGGTGGACTGCGCGTTGCTTCGTTCTCCCGCGGCCGTGCCATAACCGTCATCGGCGTTGCGCGCGCTGTCGAGGAATCCCTGCAGCGCACCGCGCGCCGAGCCATCGATCTGGTCAAGAGCATCGGAGGCCAAGAGCGCGGCCACGGCGAAGCCCGTGCAGTCGGTGTTGGCCGCACCGCCACAGCCCCAGCCGCCAGAGACGTGGTCCTGCTTGGCAAGCAACGCGTCCTTGAGGTCTTGCACATCAGTGTCGTTTGCGAGGACTCCGGCTGCAATCAATCCAAGAATCTGGAAACTTTGTGCGACATCGCTGCTCGCTGACATCGCCGCGGGCTGGGTGTCGCGGATGCGTTGCAAGACGTCCACGGGCCCGTTATGGAGCGGAAGCGCTGCAACTGGGTAGCCGCTGGTGGCCAACGCAAGATGAGGGCGCAGCGCGGCAGTGCCCGTGAGATCGAGGGGAACCGAATCGAGGAGTGGATTGCCCCTGCTCGGCCAAGCCAACGTATCGAGCCCGGCTGCATGAGCCGCTTCCGCCGCGTATGCGCCCGTTAGGTTGCCAGCCATCCACTGCAGAGCCGCCGCGACCGCGTCAGCCTTGCGCGCTTGGAGGTCCATGGCTTTGGGCGGTTCGCCGTCCATGGCCGGGGACGAGCCCGCCAAGCCAGCGACGTG
Source organism: uncultured Halobacteriales archaeon (assembly GCA_964643795.1). Lineage (GTDB taxonomy): Archaea > Thermoplasmatota > E2 > JACPAO01 > JAHFTW01 > JAHFTW01. Next base: position 4,882 of record CAZXUC010000033.1, read on the forward strand.
ATTCTCGCAGACGTCCGCTTCCACCCAGCACCATTCGACTTGTTCGCCGGCTTGCAGCCCATGGCAGGCGGCACTTTCGGCCTGCCAGGTCCAATCGCCACCCGCACCACGAGTGTAGTAGTTCCAACCGCCTGAGCGCGTCTCGGCAATGTCGCCAATCCCGCGGACGTAGGCGCCTGCGCAACCGACGCCGAAGCCGCCTTGGAACTCTACGTCCAATCCGAATCCCTGTTGCGCGGCCAACAACTCGAGAACGGAAAGTGCCGTCGCATTCGTCGCAATCACGGTCCCGTTGGCCCAGGTCGATCCATCCGGTGCCACCACGAAGACGTCGAACGCACCCGAGTCGCTGGGCTCCCTGGGGGCGACGCTCCACACCCACCAAGCGCCAGCCACGAGGAGGGCCGCAAGGCCCCAAGCCACGACGCGCTCCCGCAACAGGTTCAACCCTCCTTGATGGTCCTCAGCAAGGATTGATACCCCTTAGAGCTTCGCGCTCGCGTGGAGGACCCAATCCGTCGCTTGCGCGACCGCACAGCCATCACTCGCCTCCTAATCCTCGCCGAACTGGGTCGCCGCGCCGGAACGACTCTGTCCGATGTCGCGGCATCCCTTGGCATCACGGTGCAAGCCGTGTCGGCCCATGCAAAGGAACTCACTCGCTCCGGCCGCTTGGGTTCAGACGAGAACGGCTACCAAGTCTCGCCCCGGGGCCTGCAAGCGCTGCACGAAGGCGTGCGCCAACTCCGCGACGCCGTGGCCGGACTTGCCGCACCGCTTGACGTCATTCAAGTCACGAGTGCCGTCGCCGCCTCAGCCGTCAAGGTCGGCGACGAGGTTGGCCTATTCATGGAAAACGGGGAGTTGGCCGCGAGGCCGGCGAAGGACGCCCCAAGTCGTGGCCGAGCCCGCAACGCCGCCCGCGTCAGCGATGAGGTCGTCGTAGGCGAATTGCGCGGCATGGTGAAACTCGAACCAGGCCACGTCACCGTGGTGAGCGTCCCGGGACCTTCAGAAGGCGGCATCGCCCGCATCGAACGGGCGAGCCTGCGCCAAATGACTTCCAAACACGCACCCGACCGCGTGGGTGCCCACGGGACTGGCGCATCCATCCTGGCGCGGGCGCAAGGCGAAGTCCATTTCGAATTCGCGGCCGACCGCGCGGCTTTCAATGCAGCCGAACGGGGGTTGGATGTGTTGCTGTACGTAAGTCGCGACCGCTTGGCCGAGGTCATGGAGTCCTTCGACCGCCTCAACACCGAAACCCTGCGCCGCGTGCCAATCGAGCTCATCGAGGCGCCCGAACGCCATGGTTAATCCAACGACGGCGGATTCCGCGACGGCCCATTCCGCAACGGCGCATCCTGAATCAGCGCATCCTGCAGCGCCCCCTCCGCCCCCCGATGTCGTCGCACAACTCACGGCGTTCCCGACGGCCTCCGGCCCGCTCGAACTCGTCCTCCGGGTCGGCGACGTCATTGTCCTGCGCGGACGCAACGGGTCTGGCAAGACCAGCCTGCTGCGCGCACTGGCAGGCCTGCCCGCAATCATCACGCCGAAGGAAGCAAGCCTAACGGGGGAAAATCCAACAGGAATGCCGGCTTATCGACTGCGCGACGCCGTCCACTTTGCAACGCAGGAGCCTCGTGACGGCTTGGCCGGACTCACGGTGCAAGGTGAATTCGGCTTGCGCGACCTCGTCCCCCCTTCGGAAATCCACCATCTGGGAGAGCGCGACGTTGCGACGTTGTCCTCCGGCGAATCACGTCGCGTCGCACTGGCCCTCGCGGGGGCACGACAAGTCCCGCTCCTCTTGCTCGACGAACCGATGGAAGGGCTCGACGAACGAGGAAGGACAAGCCTCCTGGACCTCGTAGCGCGTTGCGCTGCAACGGGAGCGGTCGTGGCGGCTGACCATTCCGACGCCCTAGAGGAACTCGCGACTCGCATAATCGACCTCGACCCGGTCGATGAGCGCCCGCTGCAACCCATCGCGAACCCAACTGGAGCGAGCGTGTTGTCAAGCCCCGCCGTGACGCGCCAGCGTGGCAGCCTTACATTGCAATTGCCTAACCTCGAACTCGGTCCAGGGCTCCACGTCGTCACCGGCGTAAACGGATCGGGAAAGAGCACGTTGCTGCTGTACCTCGCCGGGCTGCTCGGACCGCACTCCGTCCGCTTGCGCGGCGTCGCTCACGAGACCGGAAGCTCCGTACGCCTGCTCCTGCCACGCGCAACCGACTTATGGAGCAAGGAATCCGTTGCCGCTGAACTGCTGGGCGCTGACGACGAGGTCGTGGCCCAGCTCGTGCCGATGGCACTCTTGCCGCGGCATCCGTTGACGCTCTCGGCAGGCGAAGGGCAACGGGTCGCCCTCGCCAAGACGTTGGGGCGATTCGCGCCCACCTACCTGCTCGACGAACCAGAGGCTCACCTCGACGCGTCAGGCCGAGAAGCCTTGCGGGACATCGTGGCCGCTCGGGTCGCCTCAGGCGCCTGCGTCATCGCCGCAAGTCACGACCCCACGTTCCGCGCCTTGACAACGTCGCATGTCGCGATGGCGCTGCCGGTGCAGCCATGAAGCGCTGGTCTGCCTGGGCCCTGGTTCTGCTGCTAATCGTCCTCACCGTCGCGGGCCTTATGGCGCCGCCTGGGCTCGCTGCGTTTCTTGCCGTCGGCGCCGCGCTCGCCCTACGGCGTGGCCGCATCACCTTCCTTGGCTTCGCGGCTGCGGCCATCGTCATCAATGTCGCAATCCTTGCACTCGTAATCCGGACGGATGGATTTGCGGGGACAGGTGCCGACGCGCTCGTGGGCCCGGTAGGGTATTCCCTGGAGAGTGCCAAAGCCGGAGCGATTAGCGCCATCCGGCTCGTCGCCATCGCAGGTGCCAACCTCGCCGTCCTTTCCTGGATTGCACCGCAACGCATCATCGACGGGCTCGGCCTGCCTCCCCGTGCGACTGCGCTCTTGGCCGCGATCCTCATCCTCGCGCACGACCTCGGCCGCGACTTCGAGCGCCTCGTGGCGGCCCGACGGCTGGATGGGACTTGGCCCAAACGGCTGCGGCACCGCCTCGTCATGGGCGTCGGCCTGCTGCCTCCCCTCGTCGTCATGGCGGTCCGCCGCGCGACCGTTCGCCGTGAGGCATTGCGCTTGGCTGGCCACGATACCGGACCACGGTTTGCCCCCATCGCCGCCATCGCGGCCCTCGCCGTGGCGGGTCGTCTGGTCTTCATCGCACTCCCTAACGTCGCCTTCACGTACGTCGTCGTCTTCATTGGCGGCGTATTGTATGGACCGCTGGTCGGTGCCGCCGCTGGCGGCCTCAGCATGCTGGTCACGAATCTGCTCTTGACGGGCCTGCTAGTCGTTTCTTTCGCGAACGTCCCGGCCATGGCCCTGGTCGGCGCCGCGGGGGGACTGTTCCAGCGCCCCCCCGTCGGACGTGACCCTTGGAGCCGACGCATCCTTGCCGCCTGCATCGGCTTTGTCGCGACGATGGTGTTCAGCGTCGCCGCAGACGTGGCCACGTACGCCATCGTGCCGGAAATCCGGTCGACCCCCGGCGCATTGGAGCGTCTGATTCTCGCGGGCCTACTATTCAATCTCGTCCCGGGATTCGTGAACGCGATGTTGTTCGGCATGGCTGTCGAACCTGTACGCAGGGCCATGACCGCGGCAGGTCTCGTGCCGGGCCCCGGCATGCGGCACCATCCGCCCGAGGGTCACACGCGGAGCGCGCGGAAAGCGCGGAACTGACGCAATCAGTCGTTTCCGCGGTTTCCGCGACCTCCGCGTGAAAATCGGCGCTCTGGCGTCCGCGGCCCAGCCTCGTGGGAAGCTCCATTTCCCCTGGAACTCATTCGACCGCTCCCTTTATGCGGGGACCACCTTGCACGCCAGGTCACAACTGATGTTGGACACCCCACGCACCGCATTCCTGGTTTTGGAAGATGGGTCCGTGGTCGAGGGAGAAGCCTTCGGAGCCGATGCAACCGCCTACGGCGAACTGGTCTTCAACACGGGTATGACGGGGTACCAAGAGTCGCTCACGGACCCGTCGTACCACGGCCAGGTCCTCATGTTCACGTACCCGATGATAGGCAACTATGGCGTAAACCCCGACGACTGGGAATCCGACAAGGTGTGGCCGCGCGGCGTCGTCGTACGCGAATGGTGCCGGGAACCCAGCCACCGAAAGTCCACCATGACAATCGACGCATGGCTCAAGCAGCAAGGCATCCCGGGAATCTCGGGAGTTGACACACGCGCCCTCACGCTCAAGGTCCGCGAACGCGGTTGCCTGCGCTCGTTCATCACCCACGACGCATCTAAGGTCGCAGAGCTTCGTCGCAAGATTGCAGCCATGCCTTCCGTGGAAGTGGACAACCTGGCTGGGGAGGCTTCCGTCAAGACACTGCGGCGCTACGGCAAGAACGCCGCGGGGAACCTCAAGGACGGTTCGCCGTTCGACGCCACTGCCTACTCGGTCGCCGTGCTCGACACCGGCATCAAACGCAACATCCTACGCAACCTCGTGCGCCGCTTCAACGTCCTGCATTTTCCGTGGAACGCCACCGCAACGGAAATCGAGGCTGCGAAAGCCGACTCACTCTTCATCGCAAACGGCCCCGGCGACCCGGCGCATCCCGCCATCGTCAAGTCCACGCTGCCAACGATCCTCGCCATCTCGAAGAAAGCGCCGACCTTCGGAATCTGTTACGGCAACCAACTCGTGAGCCTCGCCTGGGGCGCCAAGACCTCGAAGATGAAATTCGGCCACCGCGGCGCGAACATACCCACGCGTGACGAGGTGACGGGCGTCGTGCGCATGACGAGCCAAAACCATGGCTTCCACGTCGATGCCAAGTCCGTGCAGGGGACGGGGCTCGTCGTGTGGGAGAAGTGCCCGAACGACGGCGTCGTCGAAGCCGTCCGGCACGAGAGCCTGCCCATCTTCACGATGCAGTACCACCCCGAGGCAAGTCCTGGGCCGTGGGATTCTGGCCACTTCTTCGATCAATTCTGGCAGATGGTCGACGATTGTAAGAAGGGCAAGTGGAAGCCGGGCGCGTTCCCCGTCATCAAGGGGGCGCATTAGTGACGGCTAGCCACGAATTTCACGAGGCCGGCCATGCGCACCGCGGGCCGAACCACGAATTGCACGAACCCCACGAATCAGATGGGGTTGTCTCGATCGTGGCTCTCCCCGACGAACCGATGGAGGACCAACGACGGCTCCCCGAAGTTGGCCAGGAGGGCGACGGGAAGCCGGCTTCCTTTGAGGTAATGAAGGACCTGCGCGGCCTCGACGGCCCCGACGCTTGTTTGAGCCTTCGGTTCCACGAGCACTTTCCCACCGCAGACGAAGTCAGCCCGGTAGATCGTCTTAAGGGTGCGTCCGAGGAATCGAATGGGTATTGCGGCCTCGCGCTCATGCGGAATACCCCGGTCAATCAGAGCCATTTCAACGGCCTCTTGGTAGGATTTTTCGAGATAACCGGGCCCAAGATCGGAATGGACCTCGAGCAATGCACCAATGATTCCATAGGTCAGGGGCGAACGCGCTTCTTCGAGCAGCACGGCACATGGGACCCGGTGGGAGGCTATGAGGAGCATCGGACAACCGTTGGTTTCGTGAAATTCGTGGTTCAACGGGACCGTAGCATAGAGCAGGGGCCAACCGTTGGTTTCGTGCAATTCGTGAAATTCGTGGTTCATGCGGAGGGCGCGTAGCATGCCCAAGCGGACCGACGTCCACAAGATCCTCATCATCGGTTCCGGGCCAATCCAGATCGGCCAAGCAGCTGAGTTCGACTTTTCCGGTTCGCAAGCCTGCCGGGCCGCTCGCGAAGAGGGCTATTCCGTTGTCCTCGTCAACTCCAACCCCGCGACCATCCAGACGGACGCGGAGACCGCGGACGCAGTTTACGTTGAACCCCTGACTCTCGAATCGTTGACCTCCATCATCGCCAAAGAACGTCCGGACGGCGTCATGGCCGGCATGGGTGGACAAACTGCACTGAACCTCGTGTCCGAACTGGCGGAAGCCGGCGTCCTTGCGAAGTATGGCGTCAAATTGCTTGGGACTCCGCTCACCGCGATCGAAGAGGCCGAGGACCGCGACTTGTTCAAGAAGGTCATGGAGCGCATCGGCGAACCCGTGGCGAAGGCGGACGTGGCGCACAACGTCGAGGAGGCCCTCAAGCTCGTGCGAGACTTCATCGGCAAGTATCCCGTCCTCATTCGGCCGGCCTACACTCTGGGCGGGCTGGGCGGCGGCGTCGCGTACAATGAAGCGGAGCTGCGCGAGACCGTGCAGAAGGGCATCGCGTACAGCCGCATCAAGCAGGTCCTCATCGAGGAGTCGCTCCTCGGCTGGCAGGAATTCGAGTACGAAGTGATGCGCGACGGCAACGACAACTGCGTCATCATCTGCAACATGGAGAACTTGGACCCGATGGGCGTCCATACGGGGGAATCCATCGTCGTCGCCCCGAGCCAGACGCTCTCCGACCAAGACCACCAGGAGTTGCGCTCGGCGTCGCTCAAAATCATCCGCGCGCTCAAGATTGCTGGCGGTTGCAACGTCCAGTTCGCCGTGCAGAAGGAGACGGGCGACTACCGCGTCATCGAAGTCAACCCACGCGTTTCGCGCTCGTCCGCCCTCGCATCCAAGGCCACTGGTTACCCTATCGCTCGCGTCGCGGCAAAGATTGCACTCGGCATGACGCTGGATGAGATTCCGAACGCCGTCACCGGCAAGACCGTCGCCGCCTTCGAACCCTCGATTGACTACGTCGTGACGAAGATTCCGCGTTGGCCCTTCGACAAGTTCCGCACCGTGGATCCGCGCATCGGGACCCAAATGAAATCCACCGGCGAGGTCATGTCGATTGGCCGCAATATTGAGGAATCACTTCTGAAGGCCGTGCGCAGCCTCGAAATCGACGCCGATTCCCTTGAGGCTCCACAGGTCTGGAGCGACGCCGAGCTGGAAACCGCCGTCCACGTCGCGACGCATCAACGCCTCTTCGCCGTCGCTGAGGCCCTGAGACGCGGTTGGGCCGTGGGGCGCGTTGCCAGCCTTTCGGGGTATGACCCGTTCTTCCTCCACAAGATTGGCAATATTGTTAAGCTCGAAACGCAGCTTCGGGCCGCCCCCGGCGACCTCCCGCTCTTGACGCAAGCCAAACGTTACGGATTCGCCGATTCCCATGTTGCACGTTTGTGGGGTTGGGGCGAAGACGAGGCGAGAGTGACTGCGCTTCGAGTAAAGTCGGGACTTCGCCCCGACTTCAAAATGGTCGACACATGCGCCGCGGAATTCGAGGCAAAGACACCGTACTACTACTCCACGTACGACCCGATCGACCCAGACGCGCACCTTCCGGCCGACCGGCCTGCAGGCGAGCGCCGCAAGCGCTGCCTCGTGCTTGGCTCAGGTCCAATCCGCATCGGACAGGGCATCGAATTCGATTATTGCTGCGTCCATGCGGCGTGGGCACTGCGCGAGGAAGGCATGGCGGCCATCATCCTCAACAACAACCCGGAGACGGTCTCGACGGACTTCGATACTTCGGATCGCCTCTACTTCGACCCCTTGACGCTGGAGGACGTCATGCACGTCATCGAACGCGAACGCCCGGATGGCGTACTCGTGCAATTCGGCGGCCAGACCGCAATCAACCTCGCCCTTCCACTTGAGGCTGCACTCGCGGCGCGCCCCGATTTGCCGACTAAGATTTGGGGGACGAGTCCGCACGCCATCGACCTCGCCGAAAACCGCGAGAAGTTCAACGAACTCATGCAGAAGTTGGGAATTCCGCAACCCAACGCAGGAATCGCTTTTGCCGACGAAGAGGCCGTCAAGGTCGCAAACCGCATCGGCTACCCGGTCCTGGTCCGCCCGAGCTACGTTCTGGGTGGCCGTGCCATGATGGTCGTGCACAACGAAGAAGAGCTGCGCGACTACGTGCGCGACGCAGTGCGCGTCTCCAAGAAGCATCCGCTCCTCGTGGACCAATTCCTCGGCCGCGCCATCGAGATTGACGTTGATGCCGTCTGCGACGGGACGGAGGTCCTCATCGGTGCAATCATGGAACACGTTGAGGAGGCCGGCGTGCACTCCGGCGACTCGACGACGGTCATTCCGCCGCAGAACATCCCGTCGGGAGTCCTGCGTACCTTGGAGGAATTCACGCGCAAGATTGCCCTCGGCCTCGATACGCGCGGCCTCATCAACATTCAGTTCGCCGTGCAGGCCGCCACGGATTCTTCGCCGGCTGCGCCCAAATGGACCGTGTTCGTACTCGAAGCCAACCCGCGTTCAAGCCGAACGGTCCCTTACGTCGCGAAGGCGACCGGCATCCCCCTCGCCAAGATCGCGGCAAAAGTCGCCGTGGGACGAAAACTGAAGGATCTCAACGTCACTCGGCCCGCCATCCGGCACGTCGCCGTCAAGGCGCCAGTATTCCCGTTCCTCAAACTACCAGGCGTCGACACGGTGCTTGGCCCGGAGATGAAGTCCACGGGCGAGGTCATGGGCATGGCCGACAACTATGCGCTCGCCTACGCCAAGGCCATGGAGGCCGCCGGCAACACGCTCCCGACGAAGGGCACCGTATTCATCTCGGTCGCGAAGGAAGACCGCGCGCGCGTACTCGCATCCGTGCAACGGCTCGCAATGGCTGGCTTCAAGCTCGTCGCGACGGACGGGACCTCGCGCGACCTGCGCGCGGCCGGCCTTGACGTGACGACCGTGTACAAGGTCTCCGAACGACGTGCCCCCGACGCCATCGACCTGCTGCGCAAAGGCGAAGTGCACCTCATCATCAACACTCCGAGCCGCGACCTCGAAGCGCCGCAGAAGCGCGATGGATTCCAGATGCGCCGCGTCGCAGTAGAGTGCCAGATTCCATTCCTCGCCACGGTGGAAGCTGCCCAGGTCGCTGTCGGCGCCATCGAGGCGAAGATTGGGTTGAAGGGCAAACCCTACCCGGTGTCGAGCCTGCAAGAATACGCGGGGTCGTCTGCCAAGAAGCCGGCGGCACCCGCGAAGTCCGCCGTTCCGGCCCGTTAATGCACGACGGCGACCGGCGCCTCCCTGACTGGCCGCGGAATCCGTACGGGCCGCGGAATCCGCGGAATTGGGGGAACGCCGGTCCTTTGATTCCGCGGCTCGCCAGGCGGGCGTCGTGGCGCAGCCTACAAAAGGCCCCACCGGGTCGGATGCATGATGCGCAAGGACCTCGTCGCGATTGTCTGCTGCCCCGTGCACAAATCGCCGCTCAAGCTCTCCGTCAAGAAGGAGGATTCGCATGGCGACATCGTCACAGGCCACCTCACGTGCGCCAAGTGCAAGTTCGACTACCCCATTGAGGAAGGCATCCCCAACCTCTTGCCGCCAGAATACCACGCGGACGAGGTCAAGGCGAAGGCGGCGAAGCCTAGCAAGCCCGCCGGCAAGGCTCAGAGCAAGGTTGCAAGCAAGGCATCCCCGAAGGGCGGCAAGTGACGCAGTGACGCACGCAGTCCTCGCGGTGACGAGCGACCTCCTGTGGCTTGGCAAGGTCAAGAACATCGCCGCCAAACTCGGGGTCGACGTCCACGTCCCGCACGCCAAGACCGACATCACGCAGATGCTCCTCGATGCCGACACCAAACTCGTGCTCGTCGACCTGCACCATCCGCGCTTCGATTTCGTTGAGACCATTCGGCTCGTGCACGGGACGCGTTGGGACGCCCGGCTCATCTGCTTCGGGCACCACACGGACACGGCCAGATTAGCCCAGGCGCGCGAGCTTGGTGCCAAGGAAGTCTGGGCCAATTCTGAACTCGACAGGCGACTGCCGGAGCTCTTGGCCGCAGTCTAGCAGGCGTTGGGTTCAGTTCTTCGCGATGCCGGAGCGGCGGGTTGCCGAATCCGAAAGTGAAGGCTGCAAGGGCCAAGACGACATGCATGATGTTGTGCGTCTAGTCGAACATGATGAGCGTGCCGAGCAGGCCTTCGTTCTGCGTTACCGAGAGCACGATGCCCAGCAGAGCGACCGCGGTGACGCCGAAGGAAGTGACCTGCCAGAAAAGGACCGGATTCATCAGAGGGTGGGGCGTGTCCATCGCTGTGGCGTAATGCGTCAAGGGTTCACTTGGGCGACCATCCGGCCGAACCAGGATAAACCATTGGCCTCACAAGCGGCGGCCAGGGTTCGACCACCGTACCCAGAGTTTAGATGGGTCTAAAATAGGGGGGTCGCCTGGCCGGCGTGTGGCTGTACCCTCCACCGCGTCCTCATCCGCAAAAGCACCCGAGGCCGTCACCGGTCCAACGCTCAGCCTACGCAACGTGGCCCGCTACGTGAAGGACGTTGCCGCGAACGTGCCGCTCTACGAAGCGTTGGGATTCAGCGTCGAACGCACCGCTGGCGACCTCGTGGCCCTCAAGCACCACGATGGCCTCCACCTGGTCCTGCACCGTTGGGACGAGCGCCCGACCACGCAGCTCGACACCGCCATCGGATTCACGCTCGCCGGCGACGCCGTCGATGTGCAGCGTCATCTAGAGACGGCCGGCTGGACCTTGCTACGCGCTCCGCACTCCGGCGACGTCGGGTACTTCTTCATCTACGGCGACTTGGACGGCAACCCAATCAACCTGGTCGGCAAACCTATGCGAACGGCGCCAGCCGCGGGCACGGTCCGCCTCGTGCTGCGTGACGGCAAGGCCATCGCGGAGCCAAACCAGGATTTGTAGCGCGGGGAAGAGTGCGCCCCGGAGGTGTCCGGCGGTTTGGGGGTTGCGTCCTTTGTTTCAGAGGTACGCGCCGATCGGGTTTGCCTCAAAGTAGAGAACGACGTCGCCGCGGGGAACGTAGACGACCTCGCGGCCGCTTCGCTCTTTGACGAGCAATCGCTTCATTGCAAGGCTGGAGATGTGGTTGAACAGAGCTTGGTATTGGTTGAATCCGTACTCTTTGAACTCCTTCCCTTGCACCTTGCGTCGTTCGGCGATGCGTCGCAGAACGTCCTTCTCCTTGGGTTTGAGGGCGGCTTGTTCGATGGTGGGGGCAACGATGGCTCGCAACACCCATCGGGCTTTCTCAAGGCTGACCGTTGTTGGTGTTGGAAGGTGCGCGGTGACCGCTTCGACGATGTCGCCGCATCGGTTCAGGACGTATCGAATCTCCCCGTTGCTGGCTTCGTAGAGGAACTTGACGATTTCGTCAGCGACGGGTTGAATCGTCTTGCGTGTTTCATGGAGCTTGAGGCGAGTCGAGATGACCCTGCGAACCTGCGCCAAGGACAGCGGACCCAGTTCGACGGGAGACCCTCGAAGCAGTTCTGAAACTCGCTGCAGACTCGTCTCTCCAAGCTCGCCGCGCAATCCGACAGGGCCGATGAACGCCCACAAATAGCCCTCGAGGGCGAGACTGCTGTCGCGTGCGGCCTGGATTAGGCCTTTGAACTTTGCCAGGTTCACGATGTCGAGGTTGTTGATTGAGACCATGATGCGGTCAAAGCCGTGCGCGGCAGCTAGGGCGCGGAAGCGTTCGAGGTAGCGGTTTACGGTCATCATGGTCAAGCCGGCGGGCTGAGTTACGGCGTGCATGGGTTGGTAGCCGACGCCGCCGCCGGTCCCGAGGACACTGCCTTGGATTTGCCAGCCGCGTGAAGTAATCACGCCGCGCTCAACGGCCTGCTGCAAGGAGGCGTATTCTTTGTCCTTGGCTGCCTTGGGTTGCATTCTTTCGAGGCTGTAGAGCACGTGGGCCAGAACTTCGAGGAGGAAGGATTGGGGCGACATGCCGTCCTGCGTTTCCACCGTCTTCAGGCAAGGCAGGATCTTCTTCTTGGAATGCGTGTAGGCGCGGTGCTGTGCGATGTTGACCAGAGTGGTCTTGCCTACCCCGATGGGGCCTTCCACCACGATGCCACCGACGCGGTTGCTCACGAACCACGTTGCTAGGTCCTCTACTTCTTGCTCGCGACCCACGAAGAGCGCGGCATCCTCTCCGGTGGCTTTCAGTGGCAGCGGCTCGAAGGGGTTGCGGCCGTATCCGTACTCGTCCCAGATGTCGCGCGGCATCGTCAAGGCCTCCAATGCGAATTAGCTTGTTAAACCTATAGGGGTTTAACAAACGCCTGAGTCATGGTTTTCGGTGTGTCGCTGCGGCGGAACAAGGCCTCATAGCGTCCCTGGATGTCCCCGGCGCGTTGGCCGAATTCCACGTCGCGCTCCGCATCGCGTACGACGGCTCCGCCTTCGACTCGTACGCACGGCAACCCGGCCGGCGCACGGTTGAAAGCGAACTGCTGTCCGCTCTCCGCAAGCACGGTTACGTCGAAGATACGTTTCGCACGGGCTCCCGGACCGACGCTGGAGTCTCCGCACTAGAGAACGTGTGCAAAGCGATGATCGAGCGCCCGCATCTGCGTGGCCTCGTCCCCGCAATCCAACGCCGCCTACCCGAAGGTTTGTGGGTCACGGGCGCCGCGGAAGTACACGCGGCGTGGAGGCCACGGCATGCCCGGCGCCGGACCTATCGCTACGAGGCTGTTGCCCGCGGCGAAGACGTGGCTCGAGTCCGCGCGGCTTGCGACGCGTTCGTGGGCCGCCACGACATGCACGCGTTCGCCAAGATGGAGGAAGGCCGCAATCCAGAACGCAGCATCTTCGCCTTCACGGTGGAACCCGCCCCGATGGCATGGGAATTCCGCGTCGAGGGCGACGGATTCCTGTGGAACCAGGTGCGGCGGATGGTTTCCGCGACCCTCGCAGTCGGAAGCGGGGATGCAAACGTGTCCGACATCAAGGCGAGTCTTGCAAGCGGCAAGCCGCACAAGGCATTCGGGCTTGCCCCCGCTGCCGGCTTGTTGTTGGAGCGCGTCGAGTATCCCGAGATTACGTGGACGCCGGCGACGGGACGGTTTGGGAGCAAGGACTTGCCTCGACTGCTGCAACAGGCACGCGGCAGAGTCCGCCTCGCCGAACACCTCGTTGATCAAGCGGCATTGTCGACAATCGAGTCCTCCAAGGACGTATCGTCGGGCCCGTGATTGCGTGGTTGCGCAATTACGCAATGACGCTTGTTATCGCGTCCGTTTCAGGCTCTCGACGAAGTGCAGGTTCGCCGGGTTGTACTTGAAGTACTTGCGCACCGGTTCGAGTAGGAGTGTCAACGCGTCCGCGATTCCCATCTTGAGGTCGAGCGGATGCAGTGCACCCGACTTGTATTCCTTCAGCACGGCTTCGTAGCCGATGTAGAGCTTGTTGCCGCCGAACTTCTCGGGCCGGTGAATCTCGAAGCGCGGGGGTCCGTCCTTGTGCAACTCGGCAAGCCGGGGCCAGATGACGAGACGGAGCAGGTCAAGGACCGGGTTGCCTTCGATCTCCTTCGCCGGGCAGTGCGCGGCCTTGAGTTTGCGTTTGATGTCCTCGGCGGAGTCGTGGATGAAGATGCCGGAGTCCGGGTCGGATTTGCTCATCTTCTTTTCGACCACGTTGCGCTCCGCGAGGCGGCGCCGGGCCTCGACGACGGCCTCTGGCTGGGCTCTGCCCCGCAGGATCTCCTCGCGCAGCATTGCTTCGTAGACCTCCTTGTCCGCACCCCCGGTGGGCTGTCCGCTTGCGTCCATCCTGCCGGCACCCTTCAGGCTGGGAACGAGCGGCGTATGCAGGGCGGTTGGTGCCTTCAATCCCAACTTGGGGGCGATGTCGCGGGCCAGCATATGCGCGTGCCTTTGGTCGAGACCGCCGTAGGCGAGCTCGACCTTCATGTGAAAGATGTCCGCCACCTGCATGGCGGGATAGATGAACTTGGAGATGTCGCCGTCCGCCTCGTCCTCCGACCGCCCCATGATCGTCATGGCTCGCCGCATGCGGGCGAGGCTGGCGTGCTTCGCGACCTTGATGACCATCGCCCAGTAGGTGGGGTCACTTGCGAAGTCGTTGGCGTACCGGTACGTTACCGTTGCGCGCAGGACGCCAAGGGTCTCGAACGCCTCTTCCATGTACTTACCGCAGCGTTGGATTGCCTCGAGGTCGCCGTCGAGTTTGTCGTTGATTTGCGCATGCCAATCAGCGAGAAGAATCGTCACGTCGAAGCCAGCCGCCGTGAGGCGACGGACGGTGTCGGTGCAGACCATCCAGCCGACGTGCGCCGTCCCCGATGGCTCGAAGCCAATGTACGCGCGCGGCTTGCCCCCTTGTGCTGCCTTGGCGCACAACGCCTTGAGTTCTTCCTCGCTGACGGCTTCGGCCGCGATTTCGCGGATGCTACGGTAAGCGGCCTCGGCGTCCACGCCCCGCCGAGGTCCCGGACCTTTAAAGTCGGTAGGGGGTTGGAGCGTCGTGGCCGCAGCGCGAAAGGGGTCCGCCCCAGGCACGAAGGCGAAAGCGGGCCCAGTCGTGGAAGTGCGCAGCCCGGCCGCGCCGCGAAGGGGCCCCGTCGCGCCGACAGTCCCAGCTTCGGCACCTGCGACTCCAGATGGCGCTCCGCCGACCCCTCGCATCCATGAACCGGTCTGGCTCGTCCGCATCGTCCTCGTGCTGTTCCTGCTTGGGTTCGCCGCGTTCCTTGCGCGGGAAGTGCAGCGCTTCGTAGAAGCCCTGAACCACTAGGGTTGGACGCCGAAGTCGCTTGACCTATCCACTGAACCCACTGAACGCACTGAACGGCCGTTTCAGTGCCTTCTGTGCATGCAGTGGATGAGGCCGGTGTCAGGGTTTGTCAGGCGACAAATGTGTTCGACTCTAACGTTCCCAGTAGTGGACTTCGATGCGAACAGGCACTTGGCCGAGTTTGTCGTCCCACAGGTAGCTTTCTCGGATGGCAGCGGCCACGGCGACGTCCCCGGGGACCGCGGGGCCGTAGTCGAGGTACAGGTCGTCGCGGTCGGTATAGAGCACGACGTTCTCGAAGAACCTACTCGCCTCGAGGGGGCTGATGGCCTGTGCGATTTCGCGTGGCCGGTAGGTTGTGAGGATGATGCGCCCGTCGCCGAATGCGCCGTCGTTGCTCACGGCAAGTACGTCCTCTCCGTCCTGGACGATGACGTGGCTGAAGTCGGTATAGTGGGCGCCCGACCCTGAGGATTTGATGTCCCAACCCTGGTCGTGGTTGTCGTAGAAGGACCAATCCAGTTCGTTCGGGACCTTCAGAAGCGGATGCGCGATGTCGGGTGCAAAGGCCGCGCCATTGACGGTTGTCACGCCGACCTGGAACAGGGGTTGCAGCCATTGGTACGACTGCGAGTCGCTTCCCAACACCACCAAAGTCCCGCCGTCGTACAGGACCCAATCGCGGATGGCGCTCTTCACGGCGTCCGCGGTGAGCGCGCTGTGCAGGACGCCGGAGCCGACGACCAACATGTCGTAGCAGGGGTGCTGGGCTGCTTCGTCATAGGCGCCGTCCTCAGCCGTGCAGTGCTCGAGCCGTTGCGGGATGGCAACGTCGAGGTAGGCTTTCAGGTCCGGCAGGACGTCGCCCTCCAGTTGCGTCGCGTTCAACGCCTGAAGTAGCGGTTCGTCATCGAGAAGTCGATCCACGAGGACGACAGGGTTGGACGGCAGCAGGAAGACGTTGTCGTTGAAGTCGAGCCTGAGCGATGCCAAGGCCGCGCGTTCTGCAGCCGTGGCTGGGTACATCGTTTCGCCGAGCTTTGCATCTGCGGCGGCGATCATCTGGTCGTCGCTGCCGGATTGGATCAAGGCCGAGGGGAGGGTCAACCAGTCGCCAATGTACAAGGTCTTGATACCTGACTGGGCGGCATCATAGACCGGGTCAAGCCCGATTGGGTAGATGCGCAGGTGGAAATCGCCTTGGCCCGTCATTGAAAGGGATGCCAAGGCCTCCTCGTAGTCGACTTTGCCATTGCTTGGATCTGAGTTTTCCAGGGCGCCGCGCAAGGCCTCAAGGTGGAGGGAATCCAAGCCAGACCCGTTGCCCGCGACCAGGCCGAGGCGCGCCAAGCCGTCGGCGCCATTGGCCCATCCGAGGCCTGTGCTTCCAGTAAGCAAGTCGGCTAGACTTTCCGCGTGAGCCTCTTGGCCAGCGTGGGCCACGGGTTCCCGGTCGCTTCCGGCCGATTGGCTAGTGAGCAAGACCAAGCCGATGGCGGCGATGAAAACGAAGCCGGCGACAAGGAAGGAGATGACCTGGGAAACGCCTTCGTCGCCGCGGGGTTGCACGCCCATTCGCAGGTGTTCGGTCCGGGCGCATATACAAGGAACCAGGCAAATGGTCATATAGCAGGTCGCGGCGGGAACGCTCCTTATCCGCCACAGGAACCAGGCGTGGGGTTCCCGACCCGCCGCAGGAAGGCCAGTAGGGTTTCCCGCCGAGCCGCGTCTTCAACTTCGCCTGAAGACGTACACGATGACATCAAGCGAGATGCGGGCTTCGGGAGGGCAGTCGCCTGTGCCGTCCCAGTCCGGCGCCAACTCGGGGTGGCAAATCTGGGCCTTGCGTACAGCCGGGATGACGTCGTGGTCGGAGGCGGGAATCTCAGGCCCATAATCGAGGAACAGGTCGCGGTAGCCCTGCATGAGAAGATTGTTCATGAGGTTCAGGCCGAGGGGCGGCGTCGGCTCCGGGTCTTGGGCCGTGAGGTCGTAGGGCAAGTAGGTCGTGAGGATGACGGACCCCTTACCAAACGCGCCTGGGTCGCTGACCGTGAGAACCGGGTCGGCCCCGTCCACGACGACGTTGGTGAAAAGCTGGCTCGTCGGGCTCTCCTGCGCCTGGGCCGTCTGGCCAGTGAAGGACCAGACGCCCGTGTGCTGGAACGTCGTCACCGGCAGGTCATCCGAGACATGCAGCACCGGGTGCGACGAGTCGGGGACGGCGATGCCGCCGGAACTGGACTTGATGGCCGAATGGAAGATCGGTTGCAGCCACTGCACATTCTGGTCGCCTGAGCCGAAGACGATGAGCGTGCCGCCACCCATGACCCACTCGCACACAGCGTGCTTGGCTGCGCCGCTCGTCATGCTGTTGTGGTCGACGTTCGAACCGACCACCAGGATCTTCGTCCAATCATACCTCGGACCGCCGACGAGATTGCCGCTGCACTGCTGCACGTAACCCGTGTCCAGCGGGTTGATGAGGCGCAGAGGAAGTTTGTCGTTCATGACGCCGTTCAAGTCCGGGAACACGTCGCCGAGCTGCAGGTTCTCGTTGCGCGGGAAATTACAGCGATTGATGGCCGGTGCTGGAACCAAGGGCGTCGAGGTCGCCTCGGAATAGGACGTCGTGTCGAAATAGAATGGGCAGAACTTTTCCACGAGCTGCTCCAGGTAGCCGACTTCGATCGGCACTGGCGTCGTGGCCTCGTAGGTCACGGCGCCCGACGACGGCGTGTAGACGCCTGGCACCTGACCTGAAGGCAGGACCAAAACTGGGTCTGTCACGCTGACGACTCCGGGGTAGCTCAATTCCGCCAGGTAGTCGGTCGTGACTGCCGAATCGAAGTTTGCAGCGAGAACGGTGACTGACCTGACATGCTTCGTGACGACGAGGTCGACTGGCCCATAAACCGTCGTCAGGTTGCTACGCTTCACGGTGAGGCTCAGGGTCACGCTTGGATCGCTGCCCTGCTTCGGGAGGGTGCCATCGAAGTCCAGCACGACGTCTTCACCCGCGTTGAAATACGTCTTGCTCGGGTTCATCCATAGGTCGTTGGCGACCGCACTCGAGGCCGTTGGCCCACCCGAGATGGGCCACTCCATCGCGTCACCCAGGCGGACCGCGCGATCATAGATTTCCAACGTCACAACCCCGGTCGAACAGGAGCGGCCGCTCGTGGCGGGGACATCGAGTGAGATTGTCGCCGGGGGTGCGCCGACGGGGACGAGGTAGGTACGCGTGCGATCCACATAGTCCGCCCCGGTGCCGAGTTCGACCTCGTAGAAGCCACTGAATTGTACTGTCGTGTTTCCGCCGTTCGTGACCGAGTTGGAGATTGTGTACGCCCTGCCGTCGGCCCGCAACGTGCACGTTGGTTGTCCGACGACGAGCCCATCTGTCGGGCTTCCGCCGCCGCTTGCCACGGCCTCGACGTCGCCGATGTACGCGACGCGCAGGTTTTGGTCCTTCGTTCCCGAGGCCAGGATCTCGCGTACGGATTGCAAGTTGGGGAAGCTTCGGATGTGGAAATCGAGTCCGCTGGCCTGGAGCCCCATGGCAGCGACCGCTTCGTCGTAGTTCACGTAGCCGTCATCTTGCGCGGCAAGGGGCGCCAAGCGGAGATTGTTGAACTTTTCAAAGTCCAGGTAACCGCGCTGGCCGACTTCGCCGTCCATAAGGCCCAGGCGTACCAGGGCCTCAGCCGGATCATCGATGTGCGTCGCCGTTTGGTCCTTGTCGGCCCAGTCGACTCCAGTGGAGGTCAAACCCGGACTCTTGAGGAGCAGGCTCGCCAGGCTCTCGGCTTGGACCCGCAACGCGGCAGCGGTCTGGCCGTCATCGATGGCAGCCCCGTCAACCTGACCTGACGTGTACAGGACGGCGCCTACGCTTCCTACGAAGACGAAGCCCGCGACCAGGAAAGCCACCACATGGCCGACCGCGTCGTCATGGTTTGAAGCCGACACAGCGACCAACCCCTTGGAGTCCTTCTTAAGTGTTGCCCGTTGGAACTCCATTGTCGAGAGGGTGGAACCTAGGCGCAGGCAGCTAACGTTGCCCCAGGGGATACGGGGAACTCTGAGGATGCAATCCTAAACACCGCGGTGAAACTAAGGAGCGTCGACTCCAGGTAGGCTTGGTTGTCCATCACGATTGGCCCGTCGCAGAGTCGCCATGAGTAGAGGAAACCGCGCCCTGCCTCGAGGGCCGCCACGTGGGACAGCGCTTCGGCCAGGGCCCCCTCAAACTCCATAGTTCCCTGGCCAAAGCCGGAGCGCGCTTCGACGCCACCGGGAGACAGCAATGCAGCGATCACGGTATCCAGCGGCTCGACTTCCAGGAAGATTGGGTCGGCCTGGTCGCGGGCGATGGCCGGCGGCAGTTGGTTCACGCGCGCGACGAGCGCCGAAAGGGCAACGAAGCCCATGATCAAGACGATGGCCGCAAGGAGCATCATCTGGGCGGAATCGTCGTCACGCGCCAAACCACACCACCAGTTGCAGACCGTAGACTGGGTAAGGGGTACCTGCTCCGGCCGGCGCCTCCAACTCCGCGTAAGCGGAATCGGGTAACAGGAAGATCTCGGCCGCCCGGGCCCCGTGCGGGATCCGGCCCCCGCCTGGAGACAATTCCAAGACCCCGGAATCGAAGGGAGGTGGAGGATTGGGTTCCTTGCCGTTCGAAAGCCGCAGGACGTAAAGGGCGCCCGCCGGCACAATCTCGGAGATCAGGTCGTCCACCTCTCCCCTTGTAGGGGCAGTAATTCCGTCTGGTTGATCCGATTCCTGCACCAGCAGCGTGACCCAGCCAGGCGTCGCGCCGACGTCCTGCATGGGCACAGCGGTCGGGCTCCCGAATTCTCGCGTCTCCAGGATGCTCAGGATATCCGCCGCATTCTGGGCCAAGTCGATGCCTCCCGCTTCGCTTGGGTCACTGGGGCGGCCGACGCCCGTGAAGAACAGGATGGCCGTAAAGATCAGGATCGCGACCATGACCGCCTCGAAGACGGGGAAGGCGCCCGCCTCGTCGTCATTGCAGGGCCGGCCGTTCACATGATCCCCACCAAGACGCGGAAACTGAACCACGCCATGACCATCATGATGCCGATGTGCAGGAAGCCCGCGACGGGACTGCCCTTCGAGAGGACACCGCCGACGAGACCCCCGCCGACCGCCTGCGCTAGGGCCGCGTGGAAGAAGACCGTGTTGAAGTCCTCCGGGTCGAAGTCCTTGAACGTCAGGCCGCCCACTTGCTGCCCCGCGGCGCCTGCGTCCCCACCGGTGCCCCCGACGGCCGCCTTGAAGGCAGGGATGAATTGTGCCGACAAGACGAGGACGACGGTGATGAAGACGAAGTATGCGATGTAGATGACGACGGTGTACATCGACATCTGCGTGTTGCGTTCGGAAATGATCTGCTTAATCTCGCGCGCATCCTCGGACGCGGCCGTGAGGATCTCGACGACGGACCCGCCGGCGCGTTGCGCCTCGATGATGAGGTTCACCGTGCGGTCGATCAGGGGCGTATGGGTGCGTTTCGCGAACCGAGCCAACGAGTCGGCGAAGTCAACGCCCCACTCGACCTGGGCCGCCATGGTCTTGATCTCCGACGTGAGGGCGCCATAGGTCCCATTCGCGGCACTCACGAGCGCCCTCGGCAGCGTCATACCTGCGCGCGCCGACTCAGCGATGTCGCGCAGGAAGTCGGGGAACTTCTCGTCGATGGCCAGGATGCGTTTCGCTTCCTTCGTCGTGAAGTAGCCGTAAGGTCCGGCTCCGAAGAGCACGGCCAAAATGAAGAAATCCGTCGCGTATTTCTCGTGCAAGGCACCCAGTTGGTTGAAACCCGTCAGAAGGGAGAGCACGATGGCGATGGCGGCGATGAGGCCAGTCACCGCATACACGGCCATGCGGAAGATCTCAGCCGGGTTGCGACGCTTCTGCTGGACGAGCCGGGACAGTTCATCCTGGTCGTCGGCCCCTACTTTCCTGCCTTGGATGAGGCGAGCCTGCACGACCCGCACGAGCAGGACGCCAAGCAGTGAAAGTGCCACGATGACGTAGAACACGATGAGCGCCGTCGTCAGGCGGCCGCCGCCGACGCCGATGGTGCCAGTCGCGATGGAGCCCGCGAACGCCATTGAGAGGGCCACGAACACGGAACCCATGACGTAGGCGCGGAGCGCCCGCTTACGCAGTTCGTCCTTGACCTCTTCGTTGGCCTTGCGGGACTGACCAATCGCGGCCTCGAACAGACTCCACAGGCTAGGCAGATGCAGCCGGATGCGCATCGCCATGAACTCGAACAACACGCCTAGCGTCACGATGTAGACGCCTTGGTGGGCCGCGATGGCCCCTGCAGGCAGCAGACCGCTCGCGATGACGGCACCGAGAGCCACGAAGAACAGCGCAATGGGGGTAAGCCACTTCGCGGCCGTGACGGCGCCCGGCTTCGGTTGGAAGGAGGTGACGTTGTTCATGCGGGACACCAACGCCATCAGGTAGACCAGCAGCATGATGGTCTGGAACAGGACGAAGTTGCCGGCGAATTGTGCTCCTGCCGCCCCGACGGGGACGAGCTGGAGGAACACCAAGAGCGCCCCCACCTCGATGAGGCCCATGATGACCACGGTAAACATGGCCAGCACGGAGACCATGGTGAGCGTCAATTCGGACTTGGCCTTCAACAGCACCTTGGCGCCAAGCGCACCACGCAAGGCACGCCATCGGATGGTGTTGAAGATGAAACTGCACGCCGTGAGCAGACCCGTGGCGAGCGCCAGCAAGTAGGTCTGGGCAGCGATGCCGAAGGCGAGGCCGATGCCCACCTTGCCGAAGACGACGGCGATGAGCACCGCGAGCGCCGCGACGATCATGAGGTCCAAGAAGACCTTGTTGCGCCGGTCCTTGGGCGTCGCTTGGGCATCCCCGCCGCGCATACGCTCGTCAAGTTGGCTCGAGTGCAGCAATTCGCGCTGGGCAGGGTCGCCGGCCTTCGTGGCGTTGGCCAGTCGATTCGCCTTCTCCTTCAGGGCCCGTTCATCTTGGGCGCGCAAGATCGAAGCCGTGGCGTTGCGGCCGGCGAACGCGGCCTTCTTCGCCTTTTCTGGCGCCTTCGGCATGCCCGGTTCGGCCGCGTCCCTTGCCTCCTTTGCCTCCGCGTCCTTCTTCTTGAAGAGAGCCACGTCACACCGCCGGAATCATGCTCTTGAGGCCGAACATGAAGCCGAGGTTAATCACGGGCAGAAGGAGGTACACGATGAGTTGCAGTTGGCTCATCGCCCCTGAACCCATGAGGACGATGATGGCTACCATGACAATCAGGAAAAGCGGGCCCGCGACGGCGGCCGTCACGTAGGTCTCGGCCATGAGGCCCATGGTCTCGATGAACGTCTTCTGCTCGACGCGGTTCTCCCACTGGTACCGTTGCGCCTTTTGGCGGAAGTACAGCGTCAGGTCGCCGCCCGACGTCACCGTCGTGATGGCGCCCTGCAGGAGTTCTTGGAACTTCACGGATGGACTGCGTTCGATGGCGCGGCGTAGCGCCGTCACGATGTCCTTGCCATGGACTTCGAGGTCCTTGTAGATCATGGCCGCCTCGCGTGCGGCTTCGCCGTAGACCCGCTGCTTGGCAAGGCTCTTGAAGATCTCCGCCGGGATGACGCCGGCCGAAGCCATCGCCGCGATGTAGTTGGTGGCGTAGGCGAGTTTGTTGTTGATGTCCTTGCCGCGTTTCTTCGCCTTGGACGACGCGTCAGAGATGACGGCGAGGTACCCGACGTACGAGGACAGCAGTGGGAGAACGAGGAGGACGGCCCAAGTCGCCGGCGGCAAGCCGAAGCGGAGGATGAGTAACGGCAAGACCAGGATCGCCGTCAGCAGGGCGCCACCTGCCGAGAGGATGGCGACGACCCACGCCTTGGCAAGGTACGCCTCGCCGCGCACCGGCATCTGGGCCCGGCGCAGCGATTCCTCCAGCTTGGGCAGGCCCTTGGATTCGCGGGCCTTGTCGCCGAAGAGGTTGTACGCGAGCCGCTCCATGGACTTGAGGGGCATGGCTTACCTCGACCCTGGCCCCGAACCGGGCGGAGTGCGCGCTGGGGACGCGGCCGGCGGGGCGCCGGGCGGAGCAGCGCGGGGCGG
>CAZXUC010000034.1:0-24645 GCA_964643795.1 uncultured Halobacteriales archaeon
GCTGGCGCCGCGCGAAGGCGCCGGCGCTCCGACCGCCGAAGGGGAAGCCGCTGCGCCGGTCGCTCCCGCAATCCGCCGCGAGGGCGGCGACCCGCGCGCGGCCTACCGCGAGTTGCTCGGCCAATTGTCCGGTTCCCTGAAGGCTGTCCTTCTTGACGACACGGGCAAAGCCATCCAATCCGACCTCGCCGTGCGCGAACTCGCGGACACCCTGAAGAACGCCAAGGAGTCAGTGCACGCCGTCGTGTTCGATGGCGTCATCACGCAGCGCCTCCTCGACATCGCGGCGGATCGCAAGATTCCCACCGTCGTTGGCGTCAAGATGGGTAACGTGACGAAGGTCCCGGACACCGTCGAGATTCTGACGCGGGACGACCTCCAGTAGGAAAATCGCCGCGAAGGAATCGCGAGACACGCCGACTACGGCGAGAATGGCGAGGGCTGAGCGGGAGCCTGGTCCGAAACCCGGCGAAATGCACGAATTCATCTCCTGGAGGTCCACTGGACGACCGGGAGAGGCCACGGATGCGGGCGCCACGGTGCCTTGTTGCACCCCGTGTTTGCATTCCGCGTTCCAGATTGTGCAACAATAACATTTCAGTAGTCACCCAAGAATGAGTTCCCCTCCTGGTGGGTGGGGCCCCAAGATATATATTACTCGCTTTACTTTCTCACATTCGGGATGCACAAGGACGAGCTGCTGCAGCTTCACAGCCTTCTATGCCAGATGAAGCGCTACTTTGACGATGCAGGCCTACCCCTGCGCGGCGAGTTCGGGGAATACGATTCCTTGAGCGTTTCGCCGCAGCACATCCACAAGTCCAAGACCGACCACAAGCGCGCGGTGTTCCTCCTGGGCAAAGGCTTGTCGCAGATCGTCATGCAGGGCAATCCGGACCACCAGAGCCGGCTGCGCGAGCGCTTCCTGCGCCTCGCCACCGTCACGACGTCCGACGACGATGCCGAAGCGGAAGGCGCCCTGGGGCCAGCCCGCGACCGTGGCCTACCTGCGTTTGCGTTGGCTGCCCTTCACGGGTAGCACCCTCGGACCAAGAACGCACCTAACGCAGCGGGCGCACCATCTCGAGGGCATCCGTGCCGTCGGCATAGACGCGTTCGTGGATGCCCGTAGGACTGAATCCTAGGCCTTCGTAGTAGCGGCGGGCCATGGGGTCGTCCCAACGGACATCCAGCCGCAGGCTGTGGGCGCCGCTGCGGGCCATCCGATTGCGCACGTCCTTGAGCAGGGCCCTGCCAATGCCTTGGCCGCGGCGATTGGCGTCGACTGCGAGCGCCAACAGGTGCCCTTCCGCGTCGGCTCGGTCGGCTATGGCAAAGCCTACGACTTGGTTCGTCGGCACGTCCCGGGCCACGAGGAAAGTGCCGGTTCGTACGTTCGTGGCGTGATCCGCGAGCCAACCGGCGTCGTAGCGTTCCTTCAGTGTGTCGAGGGCAAGGCGCGCGACCGGGTCGATGTCGGTGTTGCGCACGGGCTCGACAATTAGCATGCCTTCGGTGTCAGTTCTTGCGCTACTTCACGCTTGCGCCCCGGTTCCCAATTGCGGCTCATAAAGGTGAAGAAGGCGGCGGGGAACGGGGCCGGATTGCCGGGCCTTCGCTTAGTCGGCGCGCGGGGCGGCGAAGGCGCCAGCCGAAGCGATGGCGCGTGCAACCCAGGCGGAGGCCAGCCCGCGGCAGCTAGCGGCGACGGAGAAACGCCAGGCCTCAGACCTTCTCGACGAGTCGCCCGGCCTTGGATGCTTCCTCGGCGCGGCGTCGCGCGTCCGCGAGCGCGCCGTCGTGGACGCAGCGCTTGTCGACGAAGAAGTAGCAGGTGCGGCAGTCGCGCAGACTGGAGCGGGCGTCGATGAAGTTCTCGTCCTTGAGGCGCTTTACGGCGAAGCGAATCGTGCGGGCGGGCATGCCGGTGCGTCGGCGCAGGTCAGAATGCGTCAAGGGTCCGCATTGGCGGACCTCGGAGAAGACGCGGCGGGCGGATTCGGGGAGTTTGCCGTAGCGCACGGGATCGACTAGGACGTCTTCAGGCGGGAAGTGTAGGAACTCGTATTCGGCCACCTTCACCATAACGTATTTCGTGTTGATAAGGACTCAGACGAATCCGCGTGGATGTCGCGGCTACAGTAACACCGCGAGGCGCGCCAGTTCCCGGCCGTCGTGCTTTATCAGGAGAAGATAGTGGCCGGCCGCCGGCGTCGGCTCAAGCTCGAGCCTGTCGCCGGCCCGCACAGGTCCGGTCGGGACCTTCAGGAAAAAGGGCGCCAAGTCGCTGCCGGCTCGGTCGATGAACTGGACCTCCAAGTCGGCCCAATTGAGGCCGCCGGCTTGCGCGGTTACTTCGAAGGCGGGGCGCCCCGCTGCGTCCACTTGTACGAGGTCGATGTCGGGGTCCGGGTTGTCGAAGAACAGCGCGTAGGCTAGAGCCGTCACGATGACGGCGCCGGCGACGAAGGTGGCGATGACGACCAGCGGGGAGGCCGCTTCGTCGTGAGGCTGCACGCCGTGGGGACCGAGGCGCGTGACTTGAGGCTTCCCGGCCGCTCGGGATTCCCGGACGGCACCGGCACGCTCAACAAAAGGCGCCCACTGGGCGCAGCGTGGCCTTCGAGAGCCAACGCGCCGCCTACGTCGAAGGGCGCCAGCGAGGCTGGCAACCGACGATGACCTACACGTTGCTGGCCACCATGGTCGGCGTGTACGTGCTGGAATTGCTCACCATCGCCGCGATGGCGTCGCAGGAGCTGTTTGCCTGGATCTTCGTGATCAACGTGGACTGGTACGCGCGTCCGTGGAGCCTTGTCACGAGTACCTTGAGCCATGACCCGTCCACGCTCATGCACCTGCTCTTCAACGGCATCTTCCTCTATTTCTTCGGCCCGGCCTTGGAGCAGTTCCTCGGGGCCAGGCGCTTCGTCACGCTGTTCATGATCGCCGGCGCCCTTTCGGGGGTGACGCAGGTGTACTTGCAGGCGCTCGTAGGCCCGTCGGCCGGCGCCCTGGGCGCATCGGGCGCCCTGATGTGCCTCATGGGGCTCAGCATCGTCCTCACGCCCAAGGCCAAGGTGCTGTTCTATTTCTTCATCCCGCTCCCGTTGTGGGTCGTCGGCATCTTCTACGCCTTCCTAGATGTGATTGGCGCATTCAACCCGAATGACCACGTCGGGAACTTCGCGCACCTTTCGGGGCTTGCACTCGGACTGCTTTATGGCTGGTGGATGCGCTGGAAACTCAAGCGCTCGGGATTGAGGATTACGTATTGATTTCCCCGGGAGCCGCAGCGCGCTTGAGATGCGCCAGTCGGTGGAAGACGTTGTGGCAGGTAAACTGCAGCAGCCACTAAACCCGCAAACGGACCCGGCCCTTCTTGCCGCTTCTCCTGTACACCGTCGCATTTGTTTATTTACTCGTACTCGCAATGTGAGGTTGTCATGACGAAGAAAGACACTCCGACCCCGCTCCCAGTTCGGGTTGAGTCACCGGGCACCAGTGTCATCATCAAAAGCGGCCGCGAATCGCGGGAGCCCCGCGACAGTGGACTTTTCTTTCACAAGCAAGGTCAGTAGGAAGTCTCGCCGTGGGGGCGCCCACCCCGGCGGCGCGCGCTTGCCACCCTTCGCTTCCCTCGCCACCGTCGTTCAGCTATCGGCGACGCCCTACGCCAACCGTTGGTCGCAAGCGTCTCGTCGGGCGCATCCTCGGCATCTTCGCGGCTGCCCATGGTCCCGATCAGCAACGCCGCTCTCGGCCGCCTGCCTGATCTTGCCAACCGTTTCTTTTACGTCGTGTTCCAACGCCTTGTCCCACGCCACGCGGAACACGCCCTCCGGGTAGTTCAGCAGGCCATACTCCGGCTTCAGGCCCGTCTTGGCTTCGAGCAGCCTGAGGTAGCAGCCCAACTGCAACACGTGGTTGCGGTGCGGCCTCTCTGGGGTCTTCCCGGCTTTGAACTCTACCGGGATCCACCCGTCCCTTCCGGCGACGACGGAGTCGGGCCTCCCTCGTAGTCCCCATTCTGGGTCTTCCAGCAACGGTCCCGTCCCGGACAAGTCTGATGCAACGAGTCGCCCGGGAATCATGCTGCCCTCCTTTTGGTGCGTCTTGTACCGCTTCTGGTAAATCAGGCTCAAGACGAGGAGGCCGGCGCTTGCGCCGACGAGGACGAGCGCGGTCGCGAGTAGGATCAAGTGGTGCTCGTGAGCGCGCAAGAAGCGTAGCTCCAAAGTCAGGAACGTCGCGGAGCCTGACATGGCTAAGATGATGAAGGACCAATCGAGCGCCCGCCGGAACTCTTTCTTCTCTCCCTCGACTTGCTTCTGCGCGACGCCACGGTCCTTGTGGGCTTTGATGCCGTGAACGGAACCGTCACCTTTGCCGCCGGCTCCGCGTTGGGCGAGCCACCAATTGTGGGCGCAGTAGCCGTACTGCTCCACCTCGCCCGCCGACGTCACGCCGCCATGCACGACGGTCGTGGATAAATCGGTGTGCGTTGGGACCTCGTGCGCAAATGCAGTGCTCAGCGCTTAGCTTCCAGCTGGAAGGCGGTGTTTTGGTCCCCGTCAAACGTCAACAGTTCGTCGCGGCTCCGCACGGCAGAGGCGATGGCCACCGCGTCGACGTAGCTGAGTTTGGGGTGGCGGTCGTGGATCGCCGCCGCGAGGCGCTCGTCGTACCCGTGCACGAGCTGTAAAGCTGGTAACGCTGCAAGGTCGCGCCGGGCCCGCCGGGTCACCAGATGCGCTTCGGTGTTTCCCTGGCTGCGTCGCACACGGTAAAAGACGACCCGCAGGAATTCCTCCATGACGGAGGCCGGCATGCGAATCTCCGACGCGTCGCGGCCCGATTTTGCGGCCTCGTCGTGGTGCGGGTCTCCGTCATGAAACACGGCGACGAGCCAGCTAGTGTCGACGATCGGCATCCTGCGCCTCACGGAAGTCGGCTTCCATGCCTTCGCCGATGATTTCGTCGTGGCGTTCGGAGGCGTTTGGGCCCAAGTTGATGAAATGGATGTGGCTCAGGTCTACGCCCTTGCGTTCCCCCCGTACGATGACCTCGGCCTCGTCACGTGGACGCAAGCCTAGGCGCGCTAGCTCTGCCTTGGTCAATCGAATGCCGAAGCCGTTGCCCCAGGGCACGATTTTGCGGTGGACCAGGATTTCTGCCATGGAGAGCGGAGTGGGAGGCCGACGTATATCTGCGTTTGTGTATCCAGCGGTAGATTGTGGCTGCACGGCGGCATCGCTTTCCTCCACTTTTGCGTTGAGACGTAGCGGCCCAACAGGAGGCTTTTCCTTGACGCCATGAGCTGAGATTGCCTATGGGGCTCGCGGGCCCGTCGCCTTGTCCTTCTTGATCGCGATTGTCGAGCCCTTTGCCGTGACGCCTAGGTCGCCTTTGAGGACTTCCCGTATTTGGCGCCGCAAGTCATCCGCGTCAATCCATTCCTGTTCGTAGACGCCGCGGCTCAGAACTTTCTGGAGGTAAGGGCTCTTGCCTTGGGGGTCAACCATTGCGACGTCGTGTTCGCCGTCAACGAGCTTGATGCTGAGGACGCCCGTTTGGTGGAAGAGGTAACACTCGGGGGCGCGGCCGGTGAGTTCCTGTATGGCCTGCCAGAGCACGAATTCGTCCTCTGTGCCGACCATCTTGCAGTCGCGTAGCCAAATCAGGAAGATGTGGGTCGTGTCGGCGTGAGTGGCTAAGGCGATGAACTTCTTCACGGGGTCGCCGGCGGTCGTGTCTTCCTCCATGAGGATCCACGATGAGTTCAGATCGCTATTGTCTCGAACGATGCCTCGGCGAATCTTGAGGCCTGTTTCCTTGTCCGTAGTGCCACTGGGCTAGCGGTTGGGGCCAAGTAGGAGGATTCGGACCAAGTCCTACACCGTGAGGACTCGGTTGACGGCCGCCACTTCTAGGGGTCCGAGAATGGCCCCTCGTGCCCGGATTGCGTCGCCGTAGGCTTCGAAGGATTCCCATGCGGCTGTGCCGCGCGCGGTGATGCCGTACGCCAAGATGACTCGTTCGCCCTTCACTGGAACGGTCCGGGATCGGATGAGGTGGTCGCGCTTCAGGTACTCGAGTGCCCGGGCTACTTCGGCGTCGTGGTGGCCGGTTCGCTTGACGATTTCACCGAAGCGCAACTCGCCATCCTTGGCGAGCAGGCCGAGGACGTGCAAGGGGTGGTGTCGTCCAGGCAGTTCAAGCAGGGGCATCACTAACAACATTGTTAGTATGGCTAGTTAAGGGCTGCCGTTGGGCCGTCTCGGTGGCGCTTGTTGGATGCCCGCGAGGATGCGCTGTTGGCCAGCTGCTGCTGTTCTGTTTCAGCTCGACAACGCGATGTCTATGCACCGGCAGCCGAAGGGTCATCCGGACGCAACGCCACTGGTACAGGCCAAGGCCTGCCAGCCACTGATGGTGCCGGTGCGGCCCCCACCCATCCCGTAGACTACAAATAGCCACTACACCAATTGTAGGTCATGCCTGTCATTAGCGTCCGCCTGGAGGAAAGCGACGAGAAGTGGCTGCGCAAGCGCGGCCTGAAACCTGGCGCCTTCGCGCGGGCCGCTGTCCATGAACAGATTCGCCTGCAGGAGATTCGCGGCGCCCGCGAATTCCTTGATGCCCATAGTTTCGTCGCGGAGGTCGATGCAGTTGCCTTCTTCCGGCAAGAGCGTGAGTCGCACTAGCTTCGTCGTGGATGCCAGTGCTGCGGCAAAGGGTGTCCTCCTGGAAACCGAGAGCAGTTCCTTTCGGGCTTGGCTGGCGCAAGCCCACGCCGTGAACGCCAACCTCCTCGCGCCTTACCTGTTGCGCTACGAATTGGGGCAAATGCTTTGCCGGCAACGGCACCTGGACAAAATGACGCGACTCGAAGTACTCGATCGGCTCCTGCTTGGCTTCCAATTCGCCGACGGAGGCGGGGCCTTCGACGCGGCTCCCCCCCTCTCCTTCTACGACGCGAGCTACCTTTCGCTAGCCAAGTCCACCGGCGCAACCCTCGTGACCTACGATGGCGTCCTCATTGACGCGGCCGCCAAACTTGAGGTGCCGACCCTTGCGCCGGGGATGGAAAAAGCCGCGCCCAAGACGCCTTGACTTCCGGTGGAACCATCATCCATTTTCGGCAGATGGGATACGTCGATGGCCTGCAATTTCTCCTTGCGATGCGGTGCCTTGCCCCTTTCTACCGCCTTATCAGCCGTGAAATCCGCATAATTGTGCATTTTCTCCATCGGAAACCTAGGTAATTTTGTCAAGCCTTTTATCCCCTGGTCCAGTCGACGGGGTTTGTCCTTGGTAACGAGGACAGGAACAACACACATGAAAGCCAACCAAGCATTCAAGCACAACGACGAGGCCGTGAGCCCCGTGATCGGCGTCATCCTGATGGTCGCCATCACGGTCGTCCTGGCAGCCGTCGTCTTCGTCCTCGTGAGCAACCTGAGCGAAGGCGCCGACGCCAAGCCCCAGGTCGCGTTCACGAAGAATGAGAATGGAGCCGCGTTCGGTGGCTCGTTGACCGTGGCGTCAATCACGAACGGGCCCATTGAGTGGGACACCGTCGTCATTGGCGGCGAAGCTGGCCCCTGCACGGTGACTTCGGCGTCCACGGGAACCAAGCCCACCACCAACGCCGAGATGCAAGCTGGCGACCAAATCAACTGCCCGGACTTTGGATCCGTCACGGTCAGTGAGACCAGCACCGACACGCTGCTCTACACCGGCTCGTTCGCATAGAGCGTAACCTGATTCTCTCCTCCCCTTTTCCCCAATTTTTTTCGACCATCACCTGAGTACGCGCCGCTTGACGCGTTTTTCTTGGAGGGCCCAGGTCTGGTCAACACCTTTATGCCCGGGCTCAGTCGATGGTATTCGCCCTCGCCCCTGGGGGCCGGGACGACCCGTCCATGAAAGCCAACCAAGCCTTCCGGAATGCGGACGAGGCCGTGAGCCCCGTGATTGGCGTCATCCTGATGGTCGCCATAACCGTCGTCCTCGGCGCCGTGGTCTTCCTCCTCGCAACCAACCTGTCGAAGGGACCGGAAGACAAGCCCCAGGTCGGCTTCTACAAGGACGAACGCGGCTCCGTAGCGGGTGGAAGCCTGACGGTCGCAACGATTACGAATGGCCCCATCGCGTGGGCCAACATCCAGTTAGGAGGCACCGCCACCGGTTGCTACTACGACACCACGACGGCAGCCTCGACGACCGTTCTGCCAAGCGGCAACATGGCCGCCGGCGACCAGATCACCTGCAGCGTGCCGGGGACAATCACGATTAGCGACTCGGCCACCGACACCCTGCTCTACAGCGGGGCGTTTACGTAAAACTGAGGCCAACCATTGGCCCAGGCCCTTGAAGGTCCCTCGCGCTGTGTCAATCGTGCAGCCTTGACCGACCAACGTTTACACGCAACGTTTATCCCCCACCTGGGACAATCAATCCTCATGCCTGTCCGTGTCCGCCGGCGCCTCACCAAGTGGGGAAACGGCTTTGGAATCCGCATCACGGTCGCCGAGGCAACCCGCCTTGGCCTCCAGGCGGGACAGGATGTCGACCTCGAAGTGCACGCCGCAACCGCCCGCAATGACCTGTCGACGTTACCAACTTGGAACCTGGGCGGCGACTACGACATTGATGAGGTTCTCGACGACGATTTGGAGGAGCAACATGGCGGTCGTTGACACAAGCGTACTCGTGCCGCTCTTCGACGTGGCTCATCCAAACCACGCCAAAGCGCGAGCCGTCTTGGCTGAAATCGACAGGCTTGCAACCCATGGCGGGGCCCTGGCAGAGTTGACCCGTGTGATCCGCCGGCGCGCCAACCTGCGCGGCCTAAAAGGCAACGAGGCAGCCCGAGCGGCCGTGCACGCCCTGCGAGCGCTCCCTGCCTTTCGCGACACCGGCGACGGACTCGCCGCGCAGGTGGAGAAACGCTACCAGGCCGAGCCCAAGCTCAGTTACGCCGACGCGTGGGGCATCGAGGCCGCCCTCGCCGACCGCGATGACCTGCTGACGTTTGACAAGCACCAGGCGGCGGCGTGGCGCACGGCGACCAAGACGCGGCTCTAGGGCGGCTCTCGTTCTCGTAGAAACGAAACGGACGCTAAGGGCAGCTGCACCGAAAAGTAGCCCCGTTAGAGCCGAAAGCGGGCCTCGACGTGAAGCAACTTCGCCGACACGGGCAAGCCCCAACAGGGTTCCGCACCATGAAGGGCTAGTGCTTACACTCTATTGTAGGAATGTCCATAAACCTGGATTTATCTAGAGGGACTGACCACATGCCACCTGTGACCGTTGCCCGCCCCCACTCCGACATCCACAGGGTCGTCGTGGCTAGCGTCCGCAAACTCAGCCGCGAAGCGCCGGCCGTCAAGGTCGCCACCATCGCGCGGGACACCCGCAAGGACCCCCGAACCATCCTGCACCACCTGGAACTGATGGAGGCGAACGGCAACGTGGTTTTCCTCGACAAAGAGCACAGCGTCATCGGCGTTCCGGAACAGCTTGCCAAGGCTCTGCGCGGCGCCATCCTCGAGCCCTGGGAGCGCGCCGGCATGGATGAGCTGAGGGACATCTGGGACAACGACGAGGATGCCGTC
Organism: uncultured Halobacteriales archaeon; assembly: GCA_964643795.1. Classification (GTDB taxonomy): domain Archaea; phylum Thermoplasmatota; class E2; order JACPAO01; family JAHFTW01; genus JAHFTW01. The sequence continues at coordinate 9,624 of CAZXUC010000034.1, forward strand.
TTTGACAATCTATAGCGCCGGCGATGTGCTTTACACAACCGTCCAATTCACGGACGGAGAAGGCGAGAAGCAGCGCCCCATCCTAGTTGTCAGCACCGAGTCCTACAACAAGCGGATGGACCACGTCATCTTCTGCCCCATCACGACCACCAAGGTCCCCTTGGCTACGTACCACGCCATGGACTACGCGCAGGGCTCATTGCCAGCCCCCAGCAACGTCGTCGTAGACACAGTTTTCACCGTCAAGCAAGCCAAGATCAGCAAGAAGCTCGGTCGAGCCAGCGCTGTCCTCATGGCCAAGGTCCTGCGTGACGTACACAACAACATCGCGTTCCCCGCAAAACCTACAGCGCCTGCCACCAAGAAAATGTGAGGCCTGCGTGCTTCGGCGTAGCTGAACTCAGGCCTCCGCGCCGACTTCCTTGGCGTGCGCCAGGATGGCCGGGTCGCCCATGCCGCGCTCCAATATGACCTGCATCAGCGCGCTGGAGGCGCCCTTTCCTCGCCGTAGTGCCACGCCGCAACGCCCAGTTGCGCTGGAAGTTGGTGTCGAGGACGGGCATCAGGAACCATCGGGTCGGCGACGACGCCCAAGCCGTTTTTTGTCGACGGGCCGACCGGCTTGCCACGGGTCAGGGCGGTCATTTTCGCGGCCCCCCTTGACCTCGCGCAGGTGCTCGCGGGAACTGATCGTGAAACGGTGCGGGAACTTGGCAAAGGGCGCGGGGTCACCTCGAAGCCTCGTTTCACGAAGGAGCCGCAAGACAACCTGCTTGGTCATCGATGGCAAAATACCATTGACCTACATTTGAAGGGTTCCGAAGCGACCCAGCGGATAGCGAAAGCAATGGCGCCGGCGATTCCGTGTCTAGGGCAAACCAAGGCCTGTCCGGCCCCCCTTGTATTGGGACGCGGCCTGGCATGGGCATGCACCCGCTCGCGGCACAACACCCAAATACAGCGACGGATAATCAGTTATCCATGAGTTCAGTTGCAGTGCGGGGCAAGCTCCTACGATGGGGCAACTCGTTCGGCCTACGCCTGAGCCGGCGTGACGTTGAGCGCCTCAACCTTCGCCCGGGCGCCGAGGTCAAGGTCACCATCCCCGTGGCCGACGCAGACCCAACGGCTGAGCTGCCCAGTTTCAATTTTGGCGCCGACGCGGCCGACCGCCACGACGAATTGTTTGCCGCGTCAGTGCTGGAGGATGACGCATGAAGGTGGCCGACACGAGCTTCCTAATCGCCTGCCTCAACGGATCCGACCCACGCCAAGCGCAGGCACGAAGCGACCTCATGGCGGCCCGACCCCTGGTGGTGCCGACGGAAATCCTGGTCGAAACTCTGGGCGTCGTGAAAGCGAAGTCCGGACAGGCGGCGGCTCGACAGGCGTTCGCGGCCTTACTTGGACTGCCCAACATCGAATGGCAAGAGTGTTGCAATTTTCCAGCCGCTACGGATGTCTACACCAAAGAGCGCGGACTGTCCCTGCCTGATGCGATTGTCGTCCAAACCTGCGTTGAGCGCAATGCGCCTTGCCTGACATTTGATGACCGCCAAGCCAAGGCGGTCCGGAAGCGAATTCCAACGTGACTTCATACGTCTAGGATTGCTTTTCTGCTTGGCCCGGCTTGAGGAGGCGTGGTCAGCCGGCTGGCGTGGTCCTTGCTCTTGGCCGGCTTGCTGCTGGCGAGCTACGGGCCAAGCCTGAACGACGAAGCGGACCAGGCGAGCGCATTATGGAACCTCGGGCACGGCTCGCTCCTCGTCGAAGAGTATCCTGAAGCATTCTACAAGTTGAATGAACGGGACCGATTCGGCGTGAGAAGTGCCGGCAGTGACCTCCCCGTCGGAAGCACGATGCTGAATGTCCTGAGCCTCCCCGTTGCCGGCGCCCTGTTCGTGGTCGACGCCGTCGTCCCGCTGTGGCTCGCGTTCTCGGTTCTTGCTACGGTGGCCATGTGGGGCGCACTCGGCATGAGGTGGCCGTGGAGCCGGCAGTGGCAGTGGAGCCGGCACGAGGACCGAGTGGAATTCGCGTTCCGTTGGATGGCCTTCCTAGTCGCCCTCGCCCTGGCAGCGAACGGTTTCCGCGCCACGTCTCCCGACCTTTCACTGTGGTTTCCCCACGTCGCTCTCCAGGTCACCAACCTGAGCTTGTGGGCCGTGGGCGCCGTGTTGATGTGGAAGTTGCTCGGCAAGCACCTGCCCGACCCCAAGGGCCGCACCGTCGCCCTCCTCGCCGCAGTCCTCGGACCGTGGCTCTACTGGGGTGAAGGGCTCAAGTACCACGCCTTGTCGACGTTCCTCGTCGTGGCCCTCCTCGTGCTTCGCAGCGCGCCACGCACGCCCCGCCGAGATCTCGCAAGCGGCTTGGTCGCTGGCCTCGCAATCTGGAACTCAATGGGAGCCGGCGTAGTCGTCCTGTTCGCACTCGTCTTGACGGAACTCCCCCGCGCATGGGCGCAACGGCGCAACGTGCGGGGACTTGCCAAGTCCTGGGCCGTCTTGGCCTTGGGCCTCGCCATCGGCTTGTCGCCCTGGATGGCGCAGAATACGTACCTCACGGGAACCCCGTTCTTGCCCCCCGAGAGCGCATCGTCGGAGTTGGCAACGCCTCTGGGCCAATCGGAGCTTGCCGAGAACGCGACAACGGAAACGTCGGACTCCATCCTCCTGAGCCTGCGCGCGCTGCCCGGAATCCTGGCCGGAGCAATCGGGTGGGACGGCCCCGTGCCATTTACCAAGAATCTGCTCAGCATCCTGACGACGGGCCACCGCGTCGAGGCCGCCCCGATGGGAGTCCTGCTCGTTTCCCCCCTTCTACTGGCCGCCATTCCAGGTGCATTCATCGCTCTTCGACGCGGCGGCCGGACGCCGGAAGCGACGCTCGCCATCGCCCTCTTGGTTTCGCAAGCCCTGATCCTCACGCACGCGGCGAGCGGGCAAGGCGCCGGCAACGACGTGCGCATGTGGGTCCCCATGATTCCCGCCCTTGGCCTACTAGCCGCGATTGGAGCAAAGCCGTGGCTACGGCCCCTCGACGCGAAGGCGAACCGCCGGGCGTGGATGATTGCGGCAGCCAGCGTCATCCTTGGCTTCCTGGCGCTCGCGACCCTCGTGCACGCCGGCCACCGCTTCGCGAACACGACGCACCAACATGGCGCCACGTTCCTGTGGGCGTGGCTTGGCCTCTCAGCCTGCACCGCTGGAATCGTGGTAGCCGCCGCCATCGCGGGCTCCAAGCGGGCAGGCCGAAACGCCCGCCCCGTCGTGCTTGGCATCGCGTTGGCGACCACGATCATCTGGTCGATCATGTGGTGCCTCGTGACGCCCAGCCAAATCCCGGATTACGAAGGACACGTTGGAGGTAGGATGCTTGTGCCGGTGATGGATGACGTCGTGTCGTTGTTGGATAGGGCAGTCACGTACAACCCGCCGCTCCCGACCGTGTACGATATCGAAGGCAGGCTGGTGATTCACCCAGACTACGGGTTCTGCACGGATGTGCCCAATCCTTGTCCGGAAGAGATTAGGTGGGCGACATGGGCGACGAACTCGGCCCCCGCGTCGGGCTGACGGGACGGCGATCCCGGGTCGCGCAGGCCAAGGCCTGTACCAAGCGCGTCTTGCCCGCCGCGGCCATGAAGCCGGGGCAGCACCCTTATGTCATACAAAGCGCATACACTCCAGGACAGTGACGAAATGGTCCTCAGCGTCAGATTGGGAGAACAGGTCGATGCATACCTTGACAAGCTTGTGAAGAGCGGCGCCTACAGTTCCAAAGCGGAAGCCATCCGGGCCGCGCTCAACAGTTTCGCCAAGATTCAGACTGCCAAACAAAATGGTTACCGCGTCGTCGCCCTTCCAGACGCCATCCTTAGGCGCATTGGCGTGGCCATCGAGGTGGTATGATGTTCGCCTGGCCCCAGACGCTTCAGGACTGGGCCGTCGTGACGCAAGCTCTCGCCGCGCTGGCTGGATTGTTCGTGGCCTCCGTTGCATTACGGACTTGGCAGGCTCAGGGGCAAACGCAACGTCAACAGCAACTAGCCCAAGTGACGATTCACAACTACCCGGACGCCCCCCAGTTTGGCGACGGCCAGGTCGAAGCGAAGCGGCCGTGAAGATCAGCGCCGCACAGACCAAGGCCGGTACGATGCCGGGCTCGTTGACCTCGCACCTGCGCCCTTGGCCAACAAGAAGTGTTATGCCCGCAAGCCCCCAATCCATCACAGTGGAACCAAGTGGGTTCCACGGTGAACCAATGCCGCAACTCACGATTTCCCTCGACGACAAGGAACTCAAAGAACTGGAACGCCTCAAGGAAGCAACGGGTTTGCCATTGAGCAAACTCATCCAACTCCGGCTCCGTGGGTTCAAGGTCGTCCCCACGGCGTCCAAGCATGGCTGATTTGATCGCGGCCCTATCGGCGGGCCTCCTAGGCGGCATCGTCAGCGGTTCATTGAGCGGCGTCCTCGTCTTCGAATACGAGACGCGGCGCGAACGTCGCCTGGTGGCCCGAGAGGCCAAGGAAAATGCTGCGGTGGTTCTGGAACAGATATCGCTGCTCGTCCAGGGCGGTCCCCGCGGCGCCGTGACTGCAAACCGGAGAAGGGCGTTGCAGGATGTGGCGTTGTTGCAGGGGCGCGGCGATCGCGAGGTCGCCCGCCGTTTGGACCATTCGGCTCGTGCCGCGGCCAACATTCTGAAGGGTCAACACCACTGAGCAACCCTGGGCGGCGGGTCATGCGGACCGAGGGCTCCGCGATACGGCGTGGCGGTCTCACTGGGGCGTGGCGCGCACCCACTGGGTTAGTGAAGGACGGGGTCGCTGTCGGCTCGCACTGAAACCTGATTTGGCGGACGCCTTCGACGACGCGACGGCATTGGGTACTTCGCCGCGCACGCTGACGGCCATGCACCAGTTCTAGGTGGTGGGGCGCTCTTCGTCTGCGGGATGGTTAATCTTCACCAGCATCAGGCCGGGCGCCAATTGCTGAATGGCGACGTCGTCGCCCGCATGGATTTGGTGGTATTCCTTGACGTCACGCGGGAAGTAGATTCCAATGGCGCCGCGGGCCAGCGTGCTGGCTTTGGCGTGGACATCAAAGGCTGGAGCGGCCCGCTCGGTGGCTTGGATGATTGCGTCCCAACTGGTCGTATCCCAGTGGCGTTCCGGGCATGTTGCGCAGGCGAAACCCCGCAAGTTTGCCACATCAATCAAGCCGAGCGAGTTGCGGCCGCGGTAGACCAAGTCATCGCGATATGTCATGATCCCCCCATCAGTCGGGCATTCGTCGCGGTCCCCGATTTTCCAGGGGGACGGCAGCGGGGCTTGGCTGACCTTGACGCCCTTTCCCGCCTTGATTACGGCCTGGATTTCTTCCCAGGTGGGCTCGCTTGAGGCTACACCGGGAGTCTGGTTTTTGGGCATGTGTTCAGACCTTGACTTGCCATTTGCCGTTGACACGGAAAGCGGTGACGACGAGGACTTTTTCTTGGGGGGTTCCCCGGATGTGAAAGAGGACCCGACCGAGACCTTGCCAGTCGGCCGCAAGGAGGATGGCTTGGGCGATGAAGTAGTCCTTCTGGTCTTGGCGGGCATAGTCGAACTTTGACGGGCTGAGAAGGAGGGCTTTGATTTCAGGGATGGTGAGGCTTGGGTCCTTGCCAAGATCGCGCTGGCGGGCGTAGAGGTGGGGCCGCTGGAAGCCTGAGTCCTTGGCTTGGATTTTGTTGAGCCCTGCGAGCCGCTGAGTTTCGGCCCTGGCCTCTTGGATGTCATCGTAGGACTCATTGGGCAGGAAGGCGGATATGTGTTTTGCATAGATAAAACATGTGCACAGTCGTGGAGCAGCTCGAAAAACTCGAGGAACGCGGTCTTGGCCTGATTCCCTGGAAGCATGAAAAGGGCGACACTCGTCGCCGCGCGCAAGCGATGACAGCGCGTCATGCGGACCAAGGCGTCCGCGATAGGGCGAGAACGATTGGCCGACATATGGCACACCCCCACCGGGTTAGTGATGGATGAGGTCGCAGTCGGCTCGCACTGATCAGCTACGACCCCTTGCTAGGCAGGGCGGAATAGCTCGCTGCAAAGCCGCCCGAGTTGGAGTATAAAAAGTCTTTATGACTAAAGCATAGTTAGAGTTAACTAAGGCGCATTACAATGGACATGCCATGAGCTTCGACCTTGGTGAGGAAGCCCTCGAGGTGTTCCGCCAAATTCCCATCGACCACGCTGCATCAGTGGACGAACTATCCTCGGACAACCGCAGGAACGCGGGACTGCGTCACTTCCGCAACCTACTGGCACACGGTTTGGTAACAGCCGAGTCCCGGCGCCCCTTGCGCATACGTGTGGCTGACGACCAATTCGCTCGCGCCTTCCACGGCACGTTGACGGCCAAACCCTACGTCACCCCGATTCTGGCGAGGTCGCACCTGCCCATCATTGCAGCGTTGCACGCCAAACCCGGAGCCACGGCGACACAATTGGCCAAGGCCACCGGACTGCACGTCAACACGGTTCGAATGAATCTAGCCAACCTGATGGCGCGCGGACTTCTAGTCAAGCAAGGACGCGGCATTTCCATTGCGGCCCACGCCGGCGACTTCGAGGACCTCGCGCAGTATTTCATTCAATTCCAACTCCAACAGAAGCTCCCCCGATCCGATGTCGTCCTGCGCAAGAGCGGTGGCCTCACCATGGTCGTCGAATCCAAGCGCCCTATCAGGGCCTTGACAACAACCGCGGCGCGCCGTTTCCAGGAAGAAGGGGCGGATGTGTTGGCCGCCAACTACCAGTACCGCATCCACGCCCTCAAGGACGACGCCCCAATCACATTGGCGGAAGCCTTCGACGACGCGACGGCATTGGGGACTTCGCCGCGCACGCTGACTGCCATGCACCAGTTCCTGGAGAGCCATGGTTGAATCCTACGGCGACCGCCACAAGGCGCCCCTCGCGGAGCTAGAAGCCCTGCTGCACAATATTGGCGCACAACTTGCCATTCACGTCACGGCGTATCTGATTGGCGGCTGCGCAATGAGCATGCGCGGCCTCAAAGATGCCACCAAGGACGCCGACATCATCGTACGAACCGCCCAGGAGCGCGCCGCCATTCGCGCCGTCATGCAGAACCTGAATTTCAATCTCCTGCCTGGCGGGCCCTTCCAGCGCACGTTGCCAAAGGAGTACGAAGGATTTCACGGCGACTTGTGGCGCCTTCCCGGCCAAGTCGGGCTGGACGTCTTCGAGCGCACCATCATGGAAGATCGCTTCATCCTCACCGACACGATGGCCGCTCGGGCCACCGAAGTCCGCACGTACGGCCGACTGACCGTGCATCTGTGCAGCAACGAGGACATTTTCCTTTTCAAGTCCCTGACCGGCCGCCCTGACGATGTCTCAGACATCATGCGCCTGGTCCAGACTGGCTTGAACGTCGCCGACATGACCCGCGAGTTACGAGTCCAGCCGCCGCGCAAGGGGAAGGCGTGGCGCTACCACGTCGTGGAGCAGCTCGAAAAACTCGAGGAACGCGGCCTTGGCCTGATTCCCTGGAAGCATGAATTGCTTGGCGAATAGGCCGAAGTGCCGTCAAAGGTTGAGGCAGACAGGATGAACGGCTACGCGCCTGCCTGAAGTCGTGACAGAGCTCGACGCGAAGCTCGCGGCACAGATCTACCGCGAAAACCACCTGCTCAGTTTCACGGACGCCGTAGGAGTCGCCCACGCGCTTGGACGCAACGACGACCTTAGGACGTTCGACAGACGGCAAAGGGCGGTCCTCGTAACCGCACGCAAGCGATGAGGACAAAGCCCGCGCACGTCGGGCGCCGGCAACGACCAGGGGCATTGGGCCAGGGCCCAGCCTACACCGACTTCCGATGCACCTTCAGCGGCGGCGCTGATGCGACCAAACTCTGCGCAAGCAGGACGTCGCGTACGTAGAGGATGTTTGGCGTCGTTGGCACGGCTTCGAGCACGGTCAACCGCCTATGGAGCGGGTCGTAAGCGCACATGGAGAACCCTGCAGTCATCATCGTGCGACGGACCTCGTCATCCGCGACGCCCCGCTCGATGATGAGGCCCAGCAGACCTGGGGAGGCCAACGTGGCGCCTGCGCCGGCCAAGACCTCTGCCTCGAAGCCTTCGACATCAATCTTGATGACGCGGGCAGCCGAGCCAGCCAGCAACGAGTCTAGCGGTTCGACGGCTACTTCGAGGCCTTCCTCGCCTGCGCCAGCAACCCGATTCATCGATCCGAGATTCTGGGTGAAGCGAAGTCTGGACGAGGCACGTCCTGCGCCGACGTTTCGCCGGTCCACACGGCTTTCCATGCCATTGTGCCGAACGTTTGCCTGCAAATCATGGTAGGTGGAGGGAACGGGTTCCAATGACAGCGGCCGAGCCCCGACCGAGGCGGCCAGGATTGTGTAGGTGCCAACGTTGGCTCCAACATCGACGAACAAGTCGCCGGGGCGAAGGGCGTGGCCGACGAATGCCATGTCCTCGAACTCGTACAAGCCACAATAGATGTTCGCAGTAGCCGCGTGCATCCCGGGCCGCACTAACATTCGTGAGCCATTCACGAATGGCACGGAGACGGGGCCCGGCGCGAGGTGGCTCGACACCTGCCAAGTGAACCAATCGCGGAAGGCGCGGATGCGTTGGCCTTTGTTGAGCGGATGGCGGGCTAGGGCGCGCCATGTCGTACGAATCCACAAGCGGCGTCCCACTCGGGGCGGCCAATATTAGCGTTCTTCACGGCCCACGGACCGACAGCCCTAACAGCGTCGTCACCGCGTATGGGATTGCCCCCTGAATGAAGATCCTCGTCCTCGCCTCGACCCTTGACCTGCGCTACCGCCTTGGCTGCACGCCTGCGTGGTGGCAATTGCTCAAGGCATTCCACGAATCAGGCCACGAAGTAATCGCGGTTCCTTACTTGGGCGACCCCGTTGAAACGCCGTGGTGGCGCGTCGAGGCCAATCCCTGCTCCATCGAGAGCCGTTTGTTCTTCCGAGCGTCGAACACGGGAATCGGCGCACTGACGGGAAGGCGCGGTGCTTCGAAGACCCTCGCGGCCTCACTCGTCAAGGCGCGGATACGACCAAAATGGAAGCGCGCCCTCCAGCGAATCCTGGACCGCGAGAAGGACGTCGGCCTCGTCCTCATGCTCAATATTCCCATCAACCAGCTGTCGGGCATACCCGGTTGGATCAGGCAGCAATACGGAATCCGCGTGGCGTATTGGGACGGCGACATGCCCACGATTCTGCCCGAGACGGCCATGGCTCGCGGTTTCAGGTTCAGCTACTACGAGGGTGCGGACCTGGCCGAGTTTGACGTCTTCTTCAGCAATTCTAAGGGCGTGTTGCCGCGCCTTCGTGAGATGGGTGCTCGAGACGCCAGGACGCTCTACTATGCGGCTGACCCCGACCTCCTGCAACCGGTCGTGGACGAGCCCAAGTGCTGGGACATCGGTTTCTACGGCCACGGCAGCGAACTGCGCGAACAATGGATGACGCGTATGATCGCGGAACCGAGCGAGTCTGCCGGAATCCGCGTCGTCGCAGCGGGCGGCGGCTTCAAGGTCCCGTTGGCCCAAGCCCAAGTATTAGGTCCGATTCCCTTCGGCAGCATGGGGCGTTTTGTCGCAAAATGCCGGATCAACCTGAACATCACCCGAACGACGCACACCACCGTTGAAGCGTCAGCCACGGCACGACCCTTCGAGCTCGCTGCGCTTGGTGCCTGCATGGTAAGTCAGCCCTACAACGGTTTCTCTGAATGGTTCCAGGATGGACGAGAAGTCGTGATGCTGCGTGAGGATTCGGCGAACATTTCCCAAGTCTACCAAGAACTGCTAAGCGACCCCGAGCGCCAAGCCTCGTTGGGGAAGGCCGCGCGCAAGGCCATCGTGGATCGGCACACCTGGCGCCACCGCGTCAAAGAAGTCTTGGCAGGCCGAGCCGCTTGAGTCGGATCCTGTTCGTGCATCCACATATGACTTACCCGGGAGGAGCCACGACGTTCGTTCTAGCATCCGCGGCGGCCTTGGCACGGCGCGGGCATCAGATTGTGGTCGTAGGACAGCGATTCGACGATGCGCTGGTTGGAGAATGCGAAGGCGTCCGCTTCGTTTCAATCGGAGGCCCCGCGCCCAAATCCTTGCGTCATCCCCTGGCCCTGCCAGCCCTGGTCGGAAGGGTCGCGAAGATCATCCGCACGGAACGGCCCGCAGTAGTTTTTCCCCAAGTATTCCCCGCAAACCACTGGGCTCTTCTGGCCAAGTCGAGAACGGCAACCCCACAGGTCTGGTATTGCCACGACGTGGGCGGATTCCTCCAGGGGGCCGGCTACGTTGACACCCTGCGCAATCCCTTGCGAACGTTGGCGAAGGTTGCCCAACCGCTCGTGCGGCAAGTCGACAAACGTTTGGTCGCACGGGCGGACGGAGTGGTCACGAACAGTCGGTTCACGGCCGACTACGTCCAGCGGCAATACGCCACCGAAGCGACGGTCGTGCCTCCGGGCGTCGATTCCCAGTGGTTCCAACCATCTTCGGCGCCGCGGGAAGGCGGTTTGTGCGTGGCGCATTGGACGCCCTACAAGGGACTTGAGCGGGCGGTCGCTGCATGGGCCATCGTCGTGCGTGAATTCGCCCCGAGCCCACCCACCCTGACGGTCGTTGGCGGTGGCGACACACGGGAGGCCCAGACCCTGGCCCGCCAGTTGGGCATTTCCAACCACGTCGCCTTCCTGGGACCCGTCGACAAGGCCAACCTGTTGCAATGCTACCAGGAATGCGCTGTCTTCATCCATCCCACGTCTGGCGAACCCTTCGGTTTGGCCCCGCTCGAAGCCATGGCTTCGGGAGCCCCGACAATCGTCACGTCCCCGGGCGGCCCGTGCGAGATTGTTGACCACGGCCACACTGGGTTCATCGTTCCCGAAGAGCACGAAGAATTGGCCCGCGCAGCCATTGCCCTCCTACGGGACGACCGCGTCGCCCGGTCCGTCAGCGAGGCGGGTGTTCGGCGCGCCCGTTCAGTGTATAGTTGGGACGCATGTGCCCAAGGGCTTGAGCAAGCCCTGCTGAGAGAATCCTAGACCGTTGGGGTATCGGATCTCGCCGGGGAACGGATCTCTTCCTCCAGGCCTTCGCTTCGGCGGGCCTTCGAACCGGCCAAAGCCAACGCGACGCTTAATGGACCCCCGGTTGTCCGACCTTCGTGCCCAGGAAGGCTGCCCAGAGCCGCGAATCGGGCAAGAAGATCAGCGGCGTTTCGCGCGTGCCGGCCTTGCGTCCGCCTTTCGGAGGCACGTTCCGCGACAAGCGCGTCCTCGTGACGGGCCATACGGGGTTCAAGGGGGCGTGGCTTTCGTTGTGGCTGCACCGGCTTGGGGCCGAAGTGCACGGCTACGCGCTCCGCCCGCCAACGCGGCCCAGCCTCTACGATGAGGCCGCCGTCGCCACACTGCTGACGAGCGAAGAGGTGGCCGACGTCCGCGACCTGGCCCGGGTCAAGGCCTGCGTTGCACGGGTCCGCCCGCACGTCGTTTTCCACCTGGCGGCGCAGCCCCTGGTCCTGGCGGGTTACGACGACCCGGTTGGGACAGCAGCCACCAACGTCCTTGGCACGGTGCATGTGTTGGAAGCCTTGCGCGGACAGAAACAATTGCGTGCCGTGCAGGTCGTCACCACCGACAAATGCTACGACAACAACGGAAAGCAACGGGCGTTCCGCGAGACCGACGCCTTGGGCGGGAAAGACCCCTACAGCGCCAGCAAGGCGGCCGCGGAAATCATGGCGCGCATGTACCGCGAGTCGTTCTTCGCCAAGACAGACGCCAGCTTGGCGACGGCACGGGGCGGCAACGTCGTTGGCGGCGGGGATTGGGCGGACAACCGCCTGGTGCCCGACCTCGTGCGCGCCTATCAGGCCGGCCGGGCGCCCGTCCTGCGGAACCCTGACGCCACACGCCCATGGCAGTATGTCCTTGACCTTCTTTCTGGCTACCTCTGGTTGGCGGCCCGCCAGTTGGAGGCTCCGGCCCGGTTCGCGTCCGCTTGGAACTTCGGACCGGCCACCCGCCAGTCGGCCACGGTCGGTGAAATCGCCGCGGCCGCCCGGAAATCGTGGGGCCCGGTGGCGAAGGCGCCCACCGTCGTCCCTCTCGCCGGAAAATCGGAGGCGGCCACACTCGCCTTGGATTCGGCGAAGGCCCGCCGGGAGCTTGGCTGGAGCGCGTTGCTTGACGGTGCGGCGGCCGTGCGCACGGCAGTCGAGTGGTACCATTCCCGCTCCGTGGCAGGACCCGCAGCCGTTCCATCCCTCTGCGAACGTGCCATCGCCCAGCACGAACTTCTTGCCAGACAGGCTGGGATGGCATGGGCATGACCACCCCGGAGCTCGGCGAGGTCTTCCCGGTCGCGGGCGCCCCAGAGGCAGCCTTGTGGATTGTCATCGCAGCACCCAAGGCCGGACTTGTGCGCGCAGTGCCGTTCCAAGCCGACGGGTCTGGCGGCACGCTCGTGGTCGACACCGAATGGCTCGAGGCTCCTGCGAGGGCGCGGGGGTACGTTGACGTCGAGGCGTTGCGGACTTGGCCGGTCAACGCGTTCGGCCCAAAGGCCGGCCTCCTGCGGCCCTCGGCCGTTGCCAAGCTCATGCGCGCTTCGATCCGCGAGCAAGTGCGTACGTTCGTTGGCCAACAGTTCCCTGAACGCATCTTCGAGCCCGGAGTCTCGTCGGTTCCGGTCAGCGGCCGGAAGTTCGGTCCGGAGGAAGTGGACAACCTGGTGGACGCTTCGCTTGACTTCTGGCTTACCACCGGCCGTTACAACACGGCCTTCGAGAAGTCCTTCGCAAAAACGGTCGGCGTGCGGCATGCACTGACGGTCAACTCGGGTTCGTCCGCCAACCTGCTTGCCGTTGCGGCGGTCACGGACCACACGTGGGGGGAGGACGCGGTGCATCCCGGTGACGAAGTCATCACGGCCGCGGCTGGGTTTCCTACCACGGTCAATCCCCTTCTGCAGTACGGTATCACCCCAGTATTCGTCGACGTGCAGCTTGGCACCTACGTACCGACTCCCGAGGACATCGCGGCCGCCGTGTCACCGAAGACCAAGGGAATCATCCTGGCGCACACGCTAGGCAACCCGGTCGACATGAAGGCGGTGCGCGACATCGCGGACGAGCACGACCTCTGGGTTATCGAGGACGCCTGTGACGCCTTGGGTTCCACATTCAACGGCCAGCCGGTCGGGTCGTTCGGCGACCTTAGCACGTTCAGCTTCTACCCAGCGCACCAGATCACGATGGGCGAGGGTGGCGCCGTTTGCACGTCGGACCCACGCCTCAAGAAGGTCGTGGAGTCGTTCCGCGATTGGGGCCGCGACTGCTGGTGCGCCCCCGGCGAGGACAACACGTGCGGCAAGCGCTTCGGGTTCCAGCTCGGCGAGTTGCCGCACGGGTACGACCACAAGTACACGTACGCGCGCGTCGGCTACAATCTGAAGATCACCGATATGCAGGCTGCCATAGGGTGTGCACAGATCGAGCGGCTCCCCGAATTCGTGGCTGCGCGCAAACGCAATTTCCGGATCTGGATGGAGGAACTGGCCGGCCTGGAGGGAAAGATTATCCTGCCAGAGGCGACACCTGGAAGCGACCCGGCTTGGTTCGGGTTCCCTATCACCCTGAGGCCAGGCAAGGGTCCAGACCGTGAGGCCGTCCTCCGCGGGCTGCAGGCGGCGAACGTGCACACCCGCAACATGTTCGGGGGCAACCTCGTCCGACAGCCATACTTCAAAGAGCAGCGATACCGGGTGAGCGGCGACCTTTCGAATTCCGACCGCATCATGACGGACACCTTCTGGGTCGGCCTCTACCCAGGCCTGACCGAAGCCATGGTCCTCCATGCGGCCAAGCCTCTGCGGAGCGCGCTTTCCACGTAGGGATTCCATGCACGACGCAAGCCTGCTGACAATCCTTGTGCCGACGTACAATCGGCGCGAGTTGCTGGAGCGGGCACTTGCCTCCTGCTTCGCGCAGACCGACCAAAGGTTCCGTTTGCTCCTCATCGACAACGCGTCCAGCGATGGCACCGCCGAGGTCCTGCTGGGACTTGAGGGCCGTCCCGGCGTTCAGGTCATCCGAAATGAACGTAACCTGGGCCCGACCGCGTCCATCAACAAGGCCCTCCGGGCGGTCGCGACCCCGTGGGTCACGATATTGTGTGACGATGATTGGTTGGAACCAAGCTTCGTGGCCGCCGCACGTCCGGTCGCTGAAAAATCATCGGCCGACCTAATTGTCCTAGGCTTCGACTGCGTTAGGCCTGATGGGACCGTCGAGTCGGTTTCCCGCTTTGAACGGCAGACTCTTGGACTGCGTGAGGCCGTGACCGCCTTGGAGCTCCGCCAAGTGCCGACGGCAGGCGTCACCGGATTCCTGTTCCGCGTCCCGGGGTATCAAGCCCCATACTATCCCAAAGGGTACTGGGCCGATTCCTTCCTCGTTCTCAGGGCCGCCGTGACGAACGGGTTGGAGACTGTGGATGGCGTCCATTTCCACCGGCTGACGTGGGCCGGGGCGGAATCGGCGCCGACCGTTGCCAACCTGCTTTGCTACTTTGAGGCATTGCAACGGTTCCAAGTTGATGCACGCAATTTGCTGGCGACCCATGGTCAAGCGGCCGGGTCAAGGGTCATCAGTCGTCCCATGGCCGGATTGGTCTGGTACTTGACTGCCACCATCGGGACGACATCAAGCCTTACCTTGCCGGAGCTTCGCGGCTTTTTCCGTGCTTCCTGGTCGAACGACCGAAGGTACCTGCTCCATTGTTTGGCCTTGACGACCCTTTACCTCACCGGGATTCTGCATCCAATCAGCGAACCCTTGCGCAGGCGCCTGTTTCGCAACGGCCCGCCGTCCCGCATGCAACGGCTTTGGGACAGTATTCGCGGCCCGCCCCGGCTACGTCTCCGGTAGCGGGTGA
>CAZXUC010000035.1:0-24008 GCA_964643795.1 uncultured Halobacteriales archaeon
CACCCGCTACCGGAGACGTAGCCGGGGCGGGCCGCGAATACTGTCCCAAAGCCGGCCGCGCCGAAGCGTCCGCGCATCGAGCCCAACGGAAACAACGAGCGCGGGCAAGCCAGTGAACCACTTGCGCCACCGATGAGCTTTCAGGTTGCGGTCGGCGACGCAGCACGCGACCGCCCACGAAACAAGGAACCCACGGAACGCACGGAACTGACTCTGTCAGTTTTCCGTGGATTCCGTGTCCTCCTTGTTGGGGCGTCGGGCCGGTGCAACAGCGCTTTGGCCGACGCGCCTAGCGCAGTACGCCCTTCTTGCCGCAACCCGGGCAGGCCGTCACGATGGGCTTCGCGCCCACGCAGTCGATGGCGCCACTTTTTTCCGCAGCTCGAGCCAAGAGGCGCCGCCACAACCACCGGACCCGTCCCCTTGCGCCGACGGGAATCTTGGCGGTCAACCCACACTTCGCGCCAGTCAACGGCTTCGCCGCCTCGCCCAGCGCCGCCACGTTTGCTTCGCGTTTTGCGTCGCGCGTTCCCCTGGCCTCATCACCGTCGCCTCCGAAGCTTATGCTTAAATATGCAGATGACCAGGCAAAGCTTGCTATGGCCGAGGCTGCCCCCGAGGATTCGCCATCCATTCTCCCGCCCTCGCCGGCGGAGGCCGAACGCAGGGCGTTTGCCTGGGCAAGCAAATTCCCGGAAGCTTTCGCTGCGTTGGGCAAGTCTTGATTCGGCTCCGCGACTGGCCACCGTCCGCAGTTCGCCACGAGGCCGCCGCCCCCTGAAAGTGGGCCTGTTCGTTTAGGCGCCCAAATCCGCCCTTCACCGTGATCGTTGCAAGTTCCTTGGCGTGCGTCTTGGCCTTCCAACCGCGTTTCGTATCGTGAGGATGCGCAGGCCGTGCGATTGGCAGCCTGGCCACGCAAGCGTCGCCGGTTCCCGTCTGACCGGGTCCAGAAGAAGGCTTAAGAAATCGCATCGCCCATTGCTAGCTCATGCCCGAACCGCCCCAAGCCGGACCCACTCCAGCGGAGGCGGAACGAATTGCCTTCGCTTGGGCAAGCCGGCATCCGGAAGCCTTTGAGGCCCTGGGCCGCTCGTGATCTTGCCGTAGAGTTCGCTCGTGCTCGCTTGGTAGAAGCCTGCCTCCGGCGCGTGCAGGCGCACGCAGTCCATGCCGACACTTCCGCCCTCACGAGTTCGTTCGCTTGGAAGCTGACGACCCACCTGCCGACACCGACACGCGGAGCGCGCGGAACGCACGGAAACGGACGTTGCGTTTCCGTTGTCTCCGCGGTTTCCGCGGCCTCCGCGTGTCGGACGAGGCTTCGCTAACCTAGCGCTTCCTTGCTGGGTCCGGCTTGCTTAGCGCAGTACGCCCTTCTTGCCGCAACCCGGGCAGGCCGTCACGACGGGCTTCGTGCCCATCGCCGTGAACTGCGTCTGGCAAGCCGGGCAGCGCGCGTGGTGCACGTCACCCGTTTGCGCCACGGGGGCAAGCGGCGCCACTGCGGCCTCGGGGCTGGGCTCCATGCCGGTCGCTTCGCCCTCGTTCCAGGCGTAGCCTTCGCCGGCCGGCTGCTCCTCTGCTTCCTTGTTGCGCCGTGACATCACGACCAAGAACACGATGAGGACGATGATGAGCACGGCCGCGAGGGCCACGACGTACCACACCCAGTTCGCAACTCCGTCGCCGTCACCGGAACCGGTGCCGTCTCCCAAGGCCGCGAAGCCCGGGATGTCGTCGGATTCGCCGTTCGAGAAGCCGAGCGCCTTCGTGAGGCCGTAGAAGATCGTCACGAGGTACTTGGCGTCCGCCGGTGCCTCTTCGTCCAGGTAGGCCCCTGCGGTGAACTCCGGGTCATTGGCAAGCAAGGTCGTGCGTAGGATGAACGGACTGGTGCTGCGCCAAATCTGCACGCCGGCTGGCGTCGCCGGCAGGTTGTTCGGCAGGTCGAAGGCTACGCGGTTGTCGTCCCCGTCGCGCGTGACCGTGATGTCGACGCCCTTGTTCGCGGCTTCGATGGTGGCTACGGTGACGCCGCTGGTGCCGGTCGAAGCGGCCGTCGTAGTACCGGTTGCAACATTCGAGATTGGCGCCGTGTTGGGGACTTCATCCTGGGCTTTGACCGCAAAGAAGTATTCAGTACTCGCCGAGAGTCCGCTTATGACGACGGTTTGCGAAGCGCCCGGAGCCACAATCGTGATGGTGCCGACAGTCACGCCGGTTGGCAGGACGCTGGCGACCTGAGTGAAGCTCGTGAACGACGCCGTGGCGACTTTTACGATGTATCCGGCCACGTTGCCGGAGCTTGCCGTTGCTCCGTTGTCAGCGGGCGCTGTCCAGGTGAGCGTCATAGTAGATGCCGTGGCGGCCGAAGTCGCCAGAGTCGAAATCGTTCCAGGAGCAGTCGTATCGGCTGCCTGCGTGGTGCCAGTGGCCACGTTCGAGATTAGCGCCGTATTGGGGACTTCATCCTGAGCCTTGACGGCAAAGAAGTAATCAGTACTCGCCGAGAGTCCGCTTACCACGACGGTTTGCGAAGCGCCTGGAGCCACAATCGTGATGGTGCCGACAGTCACGCCGGTTGGCAGGACGCTGGCGACCTGAGTGAAGTCCGTGAACGACGCCGTGGCGACTTTTACGACGTAGCCGGTCACGTTGCCAGAGCCTGCCGTTGCTCCGTCGTCAGCGGGCGCTGTCCATGTGAGCGTCATAGTAGATGCAGTGGCGGCCGAAGTCGCCAGAGTCGAAATCGTTCCAGGAGCAGTCGTGTCGGCTGCCTGCGTGGTGCCCGTGGCCACGTTCGAGATGGCGGCATAGTTGGGGACCTCGTCGCGCGCCTTTACTGCAACGTAATAGGTCGTGCTCGGTGTGAGGCCGGAGATTGCAACGGATTGACTTTGTCCGGCCGCAGCGATTGTAAAGCTGGGCACCGTGACACCTGAGGGCACCACATTGGCCGTTTCAGTAAACGCGGAAAAAGCCGCTGTCGCGACCTTGAAAACATAGCCGGCCACATTGCCCGAACCTGCGGTGGAGCCGTCGTCGGCTGGCGCCGTCCAAGTCAGTGTCAGTGCAACCGATGATGGCAGGGACGTAGCTAAGGTGGTAACGGCCGCCGGCGCCGTCGTGTCTGGTGCGGTTCCGGTCAAGGTCCACTGGGCGAAGGCGATGACGCCATCCGTGCTCGGGGTACCGCCCGTGACGACATCAAAGAAGTAAGCCGTCACTCGGTCGCCGCTCGTCATGAAGACCTTGTCATTGTTGGCGACGCGCGTGGTTTCGAATTGGAAAGTGCCTGTGAAGATATCCGTGGCGCCCCCGGTCTCCGTAACCGTGATTAGTGCACCGACTGGATCGGAGTTGGAGAACACGCGCACGGTGCCGGTATCGGCGCTGGTCGTGGTGTCCAGGTCGGGATCCTTCAGCGTGATTGTCGCCGTGGCGGCCGTGCCTGAATAGCTGGCGGCGTCCAAGGACAAGATGGTGGCTGTGGCAGCATACCAGGTAAAGGCCGTCGTGAACGTCTGGGCGATGCCGTTGGCATCATCTTCGTCCGAGTAGCGAACCGTGACGGTCGCGCCATTCTTGACCCAAATCATGCCGTCGGTCGTGGTGCCCTGTGTCGTTGAGAACGGTAGGGCCTTCACGAAGACGCCCGAGTCGGCGGTCGTCTCTCCCATGGACGCCAAGGCCGTGGTCTCGGTTTCCAGGACGTTTCCATCCACGTCCACGGATTGGACCGTTACCAGGGTGCCGGTGTCCTGGGTCGTGCCGGAGGCCGTATTCAAGTCGTTGTCGGCCAGCGTTACGGTGGCCGTGGATCCGCCCCGGTACACAAGTGCGTCGGTTACAACCGAGCCGGTGACGCGCGCAACCCATTCCTTCGACTCGACGAATGTCTGCGACGCGGAGCCCGTCATGGAGCGCGGGTCAGTGTAGGTAAGGGTGACGGTATTCCCGGCGGCAACGCGTAGGATGTCGTTCGTGTCGTCGCTGGAGGTGCAGGAGGTGCAGAACGTGAACTGGCCGCGGAACCCTTCCAGCAAATCGTTGGTGGGGCTTCCATGACGGCCGAAGCGCTCCTTAGCCGTGACGCTGATTCCGGTCGTGTCGGTGTTTGACTTCACGTTGACCGTGACCGTTTCGGCGGGCTGCGTCAAGTCCACGGCGGTGTCGTCGTCCCGCAGCACGAAGTAGGCGGGTCCGAGGCCCATGAGTTTCGAGGTAGTGAACGTATGGGCCGTAGCCGAGTCACGGAATTCGAGGTCAGTGGTCAGATCGGCTTCGTCCGCCTGGGCCCACGGAATCGTTGCCCGCACAATCCCTTCCCCGGCGGGCGAGCCGCCCGTGGGGTCGAGGAACTGCAGGGAAAGCGTATCGGTGGCGGGCTTGACTTGGGCGGCCGAACAGGGCACGTCGAGCACTGTGCCCGAATTAGTGCAGTCGAGGCTGATTGTGCCTCTGAAAATGTTCGTTGCCAAGCCTGTCTCGGTGAGGGTAACCGCCTGACCGCCCAAAGCTGGGCCCGCGCCGCTTGTCACGGCCTCGTCGCTCGACCCGACGTAGGCGGTAATAGTATCGACGGCGACTGTGCCGTCGTCGTACCCCGTGACCTCGACGAAGATGGCAGATTCACCGGCATAGCCGGCGGTGGCTACCGAAGCGTAGGTGGCGCTTGTCTTGAATGAAATGTCCACTGCTGGACGCGCCGGAGTGGTTCCGCTCATGACGGCTGTGTCGGTGACGGCTACGTTCAAGGCGCCGTTGACCTGTGCGGCATCGGTGTATGTCACGGTGAGGGTATCGTCTGCCGTGGCCCAGATGGTGCCCACGTCGCTTGCGGTCGCGCTAATCGTGAAACCGCCCACCGACAGGCCCGCTGAGGTCGCGCCAAGCGTGACCGTGATTCCAACAGGGTCGCGGTTGGAAGTGAGGCGAACTGCGGGCGTCGACGTGTCGGCCAAATCAGTGTCGGTGACGCGAATCGTGCCTGTAGCGGGCGCTGTATAGCTGGGGGCGTCGGCGGTGTTCGCTGCATTTCGGAATTCGACGGTGCCAGTGACGCGGGGCCGCCAGATGGCGGTGTCGGTGGGGAGCGACTGGACGCCCGTGGCATCGCGCGCATCGGTGTACTTGGCCGTCACGGTGTTGCCCGAGACGACCTTGAGCACGCCGCTGCCCGTCGCGGTGGCATCGAAGCCGAATGAACCGAAGAATTCGCCGGCGGGGCTTCCGGATGAAGTTAGCGTGACTGTGATGCCGGTCGGGTCCGACGTTGAAAATACATTGGCCGTGATGGTCGTCTCGGCGACCTGGTCCTTGTCTGTAACACGAACAAAGCCTAAGCCAGTTCCGACGCCGACGTACCCGGGGTCGGTGGCCGGAGTAAGCGTGTAGTAGTCACTGTTGAGGAAAGTAATCGTTGCAGTCTCGGTCGTGTGATAGACTGCCGTGTCCGTGACGGTCTGGCTGTTGCCCAGCGAGTTGTAGGGGTCACGGTAGGTAACCGTGACCGTGTCGCCGTCCAGCAGCGAAGGATTGAGTTCCGATAGGAGCATGGTGCCGAGGAAGATGCCGGTGTTGGCGCCGGTTTCCGTGAGGGTGACGACCTCGACAACGGGGATGGGCACGCCGCCACTGTCCACAACATGGACGCTAACGGTTTGGGCCGTGAGGTCATTGGTATTTCGGTCGTTGTCAGTCACGGTGATGACGGCCGCTGCGGCGCTGCCGTAGTAGTCGGAGAAGCCCAAGTCGACCGTGCCAGTCGTACCGGTGTTCCAGACCAGCGCGTCGGTGACCGTTGCGCTTGGGTTCGTGTCTTCGTACCGCACCGTGACCGTCTCGCCGGCTGCCGCTGCAACTCGGCCGTTGGCCGCGACCACTGAAGCTTCAAAGCCGAACGGGCCCCGGAACTTGCCGTCTTCGTCGCGCAGAAGCGTAAGGAGCTCGCCGGTCGGATCCGTCGTCGTAGAGACGAGGATGGAAATGGTGGACGATGAACTCAGATCGGTGTCCGTGACCTCGACCCAGACAACGGCGCCAGACCCGAACGCGGCGGTCACGTCAACCCGGTCGCCGTCGACCAATTTAATGGAGCCAGCGGCTGCCGCGACCATCGGAACAATGGTGAGGCCGGCGAGGGCCAACATGATCACCAGTGAAAGGGTGGACAGGTTGGAGGTGCGAGTTTCGGGCGCGGACGTCTGCATGGGGTTCCCTCAGGGGGCTGTTGACCAGGGCATGACACCACTGGTAACCGAAGCGCTCCAGGAGAGCCGCTTCATAAAAGGCCATCGAAAACGGTGGAGCTGGGCGACGATGGTCACATACCGGGCGGTGCGTAAGCCTGAAATCATGGTACATACCATGCGGTATGTGATGCTTGAATTCACCGACGACACTTGGCTGCCGCCGCCCGACATCGAGTACAAGCTCGCGTACCGACTGCTGGCGCAAGACCCGCCCCTCGATCGACTGATTCTCGAAGAGGTCCTGGGGCACCAGACACGGTACCGTGACTTGCGTCGGCTTCTTGGAGGCCGCAACGACAACGTCCTCACCAAGGCGCTCGCCCGTATGTGCGACGAGGGACTGATCCATCCCGGCCTCGACCTCGACACGAAGGAGAAGACGTACGGCGTCATGGAGCTGGGAAAGCTGGTCGTTTTCCGTCTCCATGAAATGGTGCCACATGCGACCAGCATCGAAGCGTACGAACGCGGCCGGGCCGCCGCATGAGGAACGTCCGGCAACCGGATTTCCTGGCCACCGTGCGCGACAACTGGCGCAAGACCACCGGTTTTATCGTCGCCGGGCGACAACCGTGCATCAAGATTCGCGACGACGAAGTAGCAAACGTCCGCCGCTCCCTCGTCGCCCTATCCATGGATGCAGTATCGACGCTCGAACCGCCCGCGTCATGGGCGATGGCCGTCATTCTTTGCCCAGGGGACGACACGCGGGTGCTTGCCACGTGGGCGGCGGCGCGGCGGGTCAATCGGGCACGAATCTGGTTCTACATGTACCCGTCCGCCGGGTTCGATGTGTTCACTGCTTGGCGCGAAGCAGGATTCCGGGGCGATCAGGTCAACCAGGCGGGAAGTTGGCAAGAACTTCATTCGCGCTTTGGCCAGGTGCTAAACAGCCAGGTCTACGCCGATTGGCGCGGCGGGCTCCCGCCGAGCAAGCCGGCCCCAGCAAGGAAGCGCTAGGTTAGCGAAGCCTCGGCCGACACGCGGAGGCCGCGGAAAAGCGCGGAAACGTACCGTTGGTTTCCGTGCGTTCCGCGCGCTCCGCGTGTCGGTGTCGGCAGGTGGTTCGTGTGCTCCTTGGCGGCTACAGTTGGGACACGCGAACACGGTCGCGTTCAACTGGTTGGGTCGGCGGTCGAAGACCGTGCCGCACCCGGTGCACCCGACGCGGTACTTCTCATCGATTGATTCAAATTCCTCGAGCGCCCAGTCGGACGTTAGGGGCGGGGCCTGCGAGGGGCGGAGGAGTAGCACCTCGAAGATCAGGACCAAGCCAAGGCCGAGTAGCATCGCGACGATCCACTCTTGGCGTTCCAGGAGGTCCTTAGTCATGACGACGTGGACGCCTAACATGCGCTCGAGGGCGAGGTTGAAGCTGACGATGGCAGTGCGATGGTTGGCTGAGTCGTCCGCACAGGTCGTTGACGTAGGTCTATGGCCTGGGGCGGTCGCTGAACCGAACGCGGCGGCGCTGCGAAGTCTGCTTAGGCCTGCACTAGGCGATGGGTGGGGCGGGGGATTGTCCGGCCCATTTCCGTTGCCATCTCCAACCAGAGGGCGATAGCCGTTTCGGCCTCCCGCGCCGCCTCGTTTGGCGTAGGACCGTCCGCCATGCAGCCTGGAAGGTCAGGAACGGTGACCAGGTAGGTGCCGTCCTGGTCGCTCCACTCGATGATCATGGGGTAATGTCCTGCGGGTGCGGTCTTGGTCATGGTAACAGCCTTAGTCCGGTTTCTCGAAGAACTTTGCGGAGTTGGCGTACCTGGTAAGCTTTGCACCGGCTGCCCAGAGGTTGGAGGTTGATGGGGTCGGCTAGATTAGGGTGGCCGTACACGTGGTGGCTTCCCCGGATGCGTTCCGAAAAACCGAGCCGCATCAGGTAGGTCCGCATCTGGGAAAAGCGGAGGTTTGCGTCGCGGTTCCCAGCAAGCAGGTCCTCCTCGAATGACCGCAACGACACGGAAGGAAGCAGGGGTCGCCACGGTTTGGCCACCGTAGCACAGGCCTTGGCTCCGATCAGAAGCTCGACGAATGCCGGCCTAATTATACGACCGGCGGCCCGTCCTCTTTTTCGTAGTTCCAGCAGGCAACACCCAGGCGGGCGAAGTGCCGTTTGTTAGTGCTCACGACGTAGTCCGCGCGCGCTTTGGCGTGGGCTGCAATCCACGCATCGCCGGATTGGACCCGGACATTCTGCGCCCTCCCCGCCCGCCCAAGTTGCGCGGCGATGCGCATGTCCACGAGCGAGGGCAACTGAACCTCAAAAGCCCTTTGAAGGTCGTGCAGGGCGCGGTCGATGTCGTCCACTCCCACTAGGAATTCAAGCGCGGCCTGGGCGGGGACGATGAGCGGGAGGCCTGCTAGCCGACGGAGGGTTTGCGTCGCGTGCTCTTCGCCGGCATTTGCCCGAATCAGGAGGTTGGCGTCAAGGATGGGCACTACAGCACCGGGCCCTTGCTCTCCCGAGCCAGGCGCAGCCGCTCGTCGACGCTGAGAGTGCTGTGGTTGCCCCCGATGAAGCCCAGGGGGTCCTTGTCGGACCCGCACAGGCGCTCGACGACCTTGGAGAAAGACTCGTCGCCCCGTTTTTGCCGGCGCAACAGATTGTAGGCGGCATCCGAGAGCTGGACTTGCCGAGTCATTGAACCGTATTGATGCCGTATACGCTTAAGAGTTGAGGTGAAGGCGGACTTGGCAGGCGTCACGGGCTACTCCACCGCGGCGTCGGACTTCAAGGCCCTCGCACGGTCGTTGGCCTAGGATAAGGGCCGCCGGGTCTTGCGTGCGAATCAGGCCACCAGTAACCATCCCGATTTAGGCCACAAATAACCAACGATAAGCAAACTATAACTCCAAAACCAACCCATGGACCACTGTGCCCTTGACCAGCATCCCCGTGGACACCGAGGTGCGCGACCGCTTGAAGCACTACGGGACCACTGGCATGACGTACAACGACATCCTGACGCGCATGATGGACGAGATTGAACTCGAGAAGTTCGTCCAGGATTGCATCCGCATCGCGGACGACCCGAAGACGAAGTGGGTCCGCCATGAGGACATCGAATGGGACTGACGTACGAACCAGGTTGCGTTGCGTTCCTGCAGACGCTGGCGCCCGAGCCGAAGCGGGCAGTCCGGGCGGCCCTCGACGTCCTTGACCGCGACCCACGTCCGCGTGGATTGGATTGGAAACGTCTGGAGACCAGCACGGCGAAGCACCTGCTCTACCGCTTACGCGTCGGCGACTACCGCGTCGCGTACCTGCTGCGTGGTAAGGAGACGCGCGTGGTGCACATCTTCCATAGGCGGGAAGGTTACCGTTGGATGGAGCGCCTCGGATACTAGGGCTCAAACGGTCTTCGTCAACACCACGTCGCCATTCTCGGTGCGCGACGCCCAGCCGTCGCCATAGGTTTTCCACTCAACGCGATCAGGTGCAACTGCGGTGTCCGTTGGAGGGACAAGGCGCAAATCGAGGCGCGTTCCGGGCTCCGCGTGGATGACCTGCACGCCGTAGTCCAGTGACTCTTCGAGCCGCTGCACGTAGTCGCCGATTCTGCGGTTGAACCGGTTCGCGCAGGAACCTGCGCTTGCAAGCACCCGCTCCAGCGTCGTCGTGTTCATGCACAAATCGGATGCATGGTCGCTCCAACGTTCGGGATGCGCGGTCGCGAAGTCGACGTCGGGCTTCTCGCGTCCCCCCCAACTAATCGTCGCGGCGCTGGTCCAGTCGAGCTGCTCCGCGGCGGGGCCAATCTCACGCAGCGGAAACGAGCCGGTGGGCAAAATCCCAAAGGCTGCAAGCGCGACGGCCGGCTCGAATGCCCCGTCGATTGGGCTCACGTCCACCGGGACCCATGGGTCGTGGCCAGGCGGCCCGCCGTAGAACTCGACCCAGGCATGGAAGCCGTCCACGGGGGCGCCCAGGTATCCAGAAACGAGGCGCGCAGGAACGCTTGCTGCGCGCAGGAGGCTGACGTAGAGGGCCGCCAAGTCGCGGCAAACTCCGCCCCCGGCGGCAATCGTCTCGCTTGGGAACAGGGTATTGTTCAAGGCAAGCCGGGCCTCGTCGTAGTCCGCGTTGTCGAAGAGCCACTCGAACAGCGCCCACGCGACTTCTCCCGTAGTCATGCCTTCCCGTGTCGCCGCCGCGACGGCGGCCTTGACGTCCGCTTGGTCGGGAGTGATTGCGAAGCCTGCGCCGAGGTAACCCGGTTGCGCCGCGGACGCCTGCTGCACGCCGAGGTAACCCGAGAAGTCGAGGTCCCAGAGTCGGACTTCCTTCGTGTAGCGCGCGACGATGCCGGCGGAGTGGTTGCCCGGTGGAAGGTCCGCTGAAGTGCCCGCTCGCACGAGGACGGACTGTGCCGCCGTGTTGCCTGCCGCGTCGGCAGCCCGGAGGACGAAGACGTGCCGGCCGGGGGAAACGGCGATTTGCGCAGGGACCTGCTGCGCCACCGATACGCCGGCTGGGTCCAACACGTCGATGATGGCGCCGCCCTCGATATTGGCGGTGGCTCCAAAGGTGTAGGTGCTGCCGGCCGTAGATCCTGAGACTTCGAGCCCCGTGATGGTGGGGAGCGTCCCGTCCACGCGCACGGGGAAGAGCCGACGCCAGCGCTTGTCGTCGATCGTGACGGTGATTTCCCACGTACCGTCGCTCATCTCGATGGCGGCCTCGTCGGCGCCTGCGTCGATGAGGGTTTGACCTGGTCCGCGCGCCACAATCTCAACGGTATGCCCGGGTTCTTGGACCACGACACGGTAGCGGCCATCGCGGTTCCACACGTCGTCGCCGACGAGAATTGGGGTGGTGGCTACCGGTACGTTCGTCGCCTGGAGGATGTCCAAGCATCCGCTCAAGCCAGGGGCGAAGACGATGAGGACCAACGCGGCTGCGGGGATGCGCACGACGCCGCAGGGGCGAGGCCCTTCAAACTGTTTCCGGGGCGCGGTGCTTGCGTTAGCGTTCGCGGTTGCGTTTGCGTTTGCGTTTGCCTGCGGAGATCTTGCGGCTGGCCACGATGTTGCGGTCGAACGTGACTGCGGGCTTCTTGTCGAAGCTGAAGGCCGACTCGCCGACGACGGCATCCGGGATGCAGCAAGACGGATTCAGCGTCCCGGAACTCGCGCTTGGCCAAGTTAAACCTACCGTCTCATTGCTCAGGCCAATGGAGTCGGTACGAACCGCTGCAGGAAGGCAATCAGCTGAGTCCGGTAGGCAGAGAATGCCTCCTCATCAACGCTCTTCAGGGCGACAACCTTGACGTCCCATTCTACGAGTCTCGCCATGTTTCTTGCGGCAAGGTCCAGATTGTCGGCATACTTGTCCCCGAACGAAAGGACCAGCTCAAGTTTGGCGCGGACGACGCCTTCAAGCGGTTCAACCCTGATGCCAAGGTCTCGTTCAAGAAGGAAGAGGTCGAGCACATCCCTCCCCTTGGCTGCTTTTCGCGTGAGGATTGCTCGGCATTTTTCAGCCGCGATTTCCTTCGGGTCGTAGCATTGCACCGAGTAGCTGCTGCGATAGGCGACGGTATCGTCGTCGTCCAGCAGTTGCAGGGCCTTGGGTTCCGCTGCTGAGATCAGGGTCCGCACTTGCCTCGGCTGAGTCTCGTAGACCAGCGGTTCGATGAAATTGACTTGAATCTTGATGGAATCCGGTTCCCCAGAGAGCCGCTTGTAGTCCAAATGGGCTGTCCCCATTCGGCTGCTAGACCCCCAGTCAATCTTCTCGGGATGGAAGTCGTAACCGAGGCGCTTGGCCGCTTCGCTCACCGCTCGCTCCCAGGCCCTTCTCGCCGGGCGAGTCGCCTCTCGTACCTTGCCGGACCTCATGCTCGACCAGCCCGCCTGGCTACGCCAAGTGAAGTCCAAATCGACGCTGAACCTTGGATAATCCAGGTAGCATTTGATGAGGCACGTTCCTCCTTTGAAGACTAGGTCCTTTGCAATGTCAGACTTCTGGGTGAAAAAGTGAAGGAGCCGATGTAAGCGCACGTCTTTCTCCAAGAGATCTTGCCTGGTCTGGAGCTTGAGTTCGCCAGCGAGCAGGGGCACAAGATTGTTCAGAGCGCGCCCTCCACCATGAGGCGGACGTTAACGGGATAATGGCTCAGGTAGTTCTTGAGACGGCCAGGATCAACGGCGTTGACGTGCTCGCGCCACGTTCCGGACGGCGCCCTGCCCTTGGCCATCGCGTAATGGTCGAGGTAGGCGAAGTCCAAGACGGTTTTCTCGGGGTCGCTGACCAAGTAGTCATTTCGTTTGCGGACGCCGAACTTCGCCATGCCCGGTCGCCATTTTAGAATCGTAAACCTTCGCCCTGCCATCGCAACGCCGTTCGGCCGGTAGAAGGAGTCGCTAATCACGTCCTCGCTGGTTCGATATTCGTGGCTCATCCCGTGGAGGCGAAGTGCCGTGTGCAATCCGTAGTACCAGCTCCCGATTCCCTTGGCTTTGGCGCCAAGCGCAAACACATCCAGTGCGCTCACTTCCTTGTGCCGGAGAATCTCGTTGGGGTTCATGCAGTAGTAGAAACCTTTGAAGAGCGGGAGCAAACGGCGGTTCTTGCTGAGCGTACGAATGGTTGAATCCGCATTGAGGTTGATGCGGCGTGTCAGCTCCGAAATGCTCGTCCGTGGGACAACGACTTCGCCGCGCGAGGCCAATGTTTCCCAGATTAGGCTCGATTCAGTCATATCGCTCCTAGAGCTATTAGGACTAACCATGATATGACCTATTCGGCCGCCCGCCCGCCTTTTCCGCAGATTTCGCAGAAGTTGGAGAGCCGAAGGTAGGCCCCGCACTCTGTGGCATTTGTGGAATCTGCGGAAAAGGCGCGCGGGGTGTGGGAGGCCTGGATTTCACAGAAACCGGGGATACGAAATGGTCCTCGTGCCAGGGTCGAGGTCAAAATTCTGTGGCAATCCGTGCAATCCCAGGCCTCCCACACCACGGCCGCGGTGTCAACCTGGAAGCGTGGACGACGCCGTCGGCGGACTGCGGTAAGCCATGTGACGGGGACTTCACAAAAGGGTGACTTCGCGCATCAAGCGACGAATCGACCGGGGATTACGGAGATTTCGGGGACACTGGGTCACACTCCGTTCCCCGTGATTCCCGTAATCCTCGGCAGGCCGTCGGGCGGCGTCGTTGCAATCGTCGACGGACGCGTAGAATCGCGCGGGGCCGGCGGACCCAATCGGTCCGCGCAATCCGCGTAATCCGCGGTTAGAGAGGCGCGTGATGAACGCAGTTCTACCGCACCTCCGCGCAATCCGCGGTTCAGTCGGCGGCTCCCGGCTCTCTCTGCAGCTAGTCCTTCGCCACGACTTCGGCGATGAGGTGCTGCGTCTCGTCGCGTTTCTCCTTGTGGTTCTGCATAAACTCGAGAAGAAGACCGGCCGCCTCCTTCTTGCAGCCGCCACACAAGCGCGCCCCGGTGCGGCACTCATCATACACGACCTGCAGATGGGAATCGTCCTTGGCGAGGTGGTAGAGGTAGAGTTCGTACACGGGGCACTTGTCGGGCTCCGCGCCAATGCGCTTTTGCTCCTCAGCAGTCGCGCGACCGCCCGTCACTGACGCCATGAGTTTCTTCTGTGCACCCTTTACGTCCTCGGTGAGGTAGATGCTGGTCTCCGGCTTCGAGGACGACATCTTCCCCCCCTGGAGCCCCGTCATGAAGCGGTGGAACGTCGCGGCAGGTCGGATGAGCCCTAAGCCACCCATCCTCTGCTCCGCGCGTGCCAGGGCGGCGTCGATGCGACGCAGTTCCGATCGGCCCGCGCGCCGCACGTAGAGCGCCTTGTAGGAATCATTGCGCTTGAGTTCACCGTAGCCTTCGGCGCGCACGGCTTTCTCGGCGGCGTCGAGCAGGGCCTTCACGTTGGCGTCGGTCTTGACGAAGATTCCCAGGTCGCCCTCCTTGGTTTCCTGCACGGAGTACATGCGCCAATCCTGCGCGATGTCGCGGCTTAAGCGGATGTGCGGGTCTTGGTCCACTCCAACGGGCACGAGGACAGGACGAGGCCCCTCCTCGTCGCGCTGCACGTGTAAGATGTCGGCTGCCTGCACGAGCGGGGCAAGGGCGTGCGCGAGGCTCGTCTCTCCGCCGAACCCGTACAGGGCGGACAGCGTGGACCAGTTGACTTTCTGCGCGAACTGGTGGGCTAGTGTATTGACGCGGTGCCGCTGCGTCTGGAAGTAGAATTCCGCGCGCTCCGGTTTGAGGCCGAGGGCCAACGCATTGTGGACGTATTGGTCGAGAGCGATTTCCCGAGCTCGTTCCGGCGTGAAGCCGCGGGCAGCGATGGCCTCGAAGTCCGCGATGGCGAGGTGCACATCGGCGCCCTCGCGTTGGTGTGCGATGACTTGCTCGAGAAGCATCTTGTGGCCGACGTGCAAGTCGCCCGACGGCATGAAGCCCGTCATGACGGACCACGGTGCATGGCCCTTCACTGCGGCCGCCACGCGCTCGAAGTCGCGGTGGCCGAAGATGACGCCGCGCCGGAACAACGGATGCGGGTCCGCGAAGACCCCCCATTCCTCAGGGCCGAAGGGCGCGATGCCGAACTCGTCGCGTAGCCGCGCGTAATCCTGGTACTGCGACGAGCCCCAGGGGTCGATCTTCACGCGGGAGCCGAGTCCTCCGGGCTTGAAGGAGACTTCGAATGGCGGGGCCACGCCGCGAGGCCCACGGCGGCCGCGACCAGGAGGCCGGGCACAAGCAGCGCAGGCACAGGTGAGCGCCCTGGCGCTGGGTCGTGGACCTCCGTCCAAGCCGGCACGAACGACGCGCCATCGCGTGGGTCCGGTTCAGGTCGCACGAGGGCGCGCCAACGCCCGGTCGCGTCGCTCGTTACCCAGACGTCGTGCCGTCCGGCGTCCAGGTAGATGCTCGCGGCCTCCCCTGAAACGGTGACGGCCAGCAACGCGCCATCGATGCGCCATTCGACTGGAGCCTCTCCGGTGCCCTCGGCGACCAGGCGGAGTGCGCCAGGTGCATCCAGGTTCGGCTGCAACAAGAGACTCGCCAACAGCAGCCACGTCATGCGACCACCGTGAAACTTGTCCCGTAGCTTCCGGCCGGCAAAGGGATCGGCACGGCAGCGATGCGCAACGTCACGTTCCACGACGCACCGGGTGCAAGCGACGGCAGGTCAAGCAGTTGCAGATTGTACGGAATCCATTGTGTGACGTCGCCGGAACGCAGGCCAACGAAGGCATTGCCGACGGCTGCGAACGATGCACTTCCACCCCGGAACGAGGAGAGGTCGAACACCGGTTGCAGCACGTCCTCCCCATCGTTTCGCAGGGTGAACTGGTCCAGGCTCGTGACGTTGACGTCGCCTGGCCGAAGTGCAGGGAAGCGCAGGGCGCCGCTTGGCGGCAGGGACAGTTGCAGGGCCGAGCTGCGGATGCTCACGGTCTGGTTCGCGTACGAGGTCGCTCCGGTCTGGTCGTGTGCAACGATGGTGAGGGCCCACGTTCCGGTCGAGGCAGGGGCCGAAACCGTGACGTTGTGCCGACCCGCGCTCGCCCCCTTGGCAAAGACGGTGCCGGCCGCCGAAACCGTCCACGACGCGACGTCGGCATCGCCGTTGTCGTCGTGTATCTCCACCGCAAACCGGACGTTTGTCCCTGGACGCGCTGAAGCCGGCAGACCGTCAACCACGAGGCGAGGCGCCACATTCTGTACGTCCGCCGCAGCCGCTCCTCCTTGACCCGGCAATGCGTGGCCCGGGCTGGGTTCAGCCTGTCCCCAAGTGCCGTTCATCCAGCGCAGCGCAGTCCCGCGTGGAGCCGCCGCCGGCCATGCGCCAGATTCAAAACCGGGCGGCGCGGTGCTCGTCGTCGAGCCGTAGGCGAAATAATCGACGATTGCGCCGTCGGGTGCGCGCAGCGTGGCAGCATCCCCACCATCATTCCACACGGTTTTCCCTTCGCTTGCCGACCAGGACGGACCGTATGCATTGCCGGATGAGTTGCTCCAGACGACGACGCGGGCGCCCGGCGCGAGGGTCCAGGTCTGGAACGTGAAGTTGTTCGTGCCTGCATCCCGTACGTTCCAACCGGCAAGCTCGACCACCGCCGTACCAGTGTTCAGCAATTCGATGAATTCCCGTTGCAGGAGAGCCGGGTCTGGGTTCGCAAGTAGTTCTACGATGCGCAACGGTGACGCCGTCGTGGGTTCGGGCGCGGTCGTGATGGGGAGGGGCATTAGGAGCAGCAGGAGCCAAACTTTGACGCGCATGAACCTCCCAAGCGGGCGGGCGGCAAGGCGCAAGCCGCACAGGCCAAGGCGTGCCACAAGGACGGCGGACCTGGCAAACGTTGGCCACAGCCACTATGGCCGGAACCACGCCAGGTTGGCGAACTTGACTCCCGTCGGTTCCGCGACGGCCACCAGCAAACGTTTGCGCACCCCGTGGGACAAACGAATTGCCCTCGACAGGTCGCTCCAGGACAGGGATTGGCCGGGGCCCACGCATTGCACGAGCCATTCGGCATGGCTGGCCCCGGGGTCGCTGCGGTATCCGCGTAGATGTGTGCCGAATTTGAAGCCGGACTTAGCCACGACGCCGGCGGCACGCAGGGCCTCATGCGCGGCGAGGATCGCGTCGAACGCCGGCTGGCGGGCGCGCGCCTTGGCTGCCAGCTCGGGGACGTCGAGGATGCGGCGCTTGCGCAGGGCCTCGGCTTCCGTCAGGGAGAGGACCAGCCGCGTCCCCACCTGGGTGCCCAGATGTTCGTCGTGGAAGTACGCCTTCGCCGCAGCAGCATCGTCAACAAGGACGCGGTCGTCCAGCACTGTCCCAGCGGCCCGCGGCAAGGCGCCTTGAGCGACCGAACCTGCGGGGACGTCGAGGGCCGCGTTGTAGTGCGTCACGGCGCCGTCCTCGTCTACGACGGCGACGACGGCGCGGACCTTGCACAAATCCAGGAGCGTGGCGGCGGCGATGGGTTCGCGTTCAGCGGCCACCCTGAGCAGGAACGAGTGCCGTGCGGGCGGCATCTCGCCGCGGTTCCACACGAGGAATTGCCCGGGTGTGGCGTCGTGGCGCACGACGAGTCCGCGTTCGCGTAGGTCACGGTAGGCCAGGAAGTCGACTTCGGTCCGTTCGCCGCTGCGTGCCCCGCGCTCGAGTAGGCCGCGCACCGATCCGTCCGGACCATCGACTTGCAAGCGACCCGCCTCGAGGCACCAGGCGGCCTCAACGAGGCTCAGTTGCAGCGGCGCACCAGGCTGGGGATTGCCGAGGGCGCCGCGACTATGCAATCGGTCGGCTACGCCGGCATCGTCCACCACGACATGGTCGCCGTCCAGGCGGCCCGAGGCGAAGCGCTCCTTAGCCATCAGGCCCCCGTGGCCAGGACACGGACGGATGCCTGAGCGACTTTATCGACGATGGGGACCTTTCCTCGGCGCACCACGTACCTCCAGTAACCTAGGCCCCGCAGGCGGAGGTCGCCACCCGAGGCGTTGGGGTGGCCGCCACCGTTGAATTCGCGTGCGATGAGGTGGCAAACTTGCGCCTCCTTGCGGCTGCGCAGGCTCATCTTGCCGTTCGGTCGCACATTGACGGCGACCTGGCAGCCGTGGTCGTGGAGCAATTCGTGCAACCCCGTGTTCTTGGGAAGCCAGCCATAGATGACGCCGACGCGGCTCGGCCCCTCGCCGTAGAATCGTGCTTCACCGAGTAGCCGGTCCAGGATGGCTTTCTGCCCAGCGCGTTCGCGTTGCGCCGCAGCCGCAATCTCCGCGTCCACGACGCGTCCGTTCGACTTGAGAAAGTGCTTGACGAACGCCTCCGTCCCCATCTCGCTTAGCGCAAATTCCAGGGTCTCCGAGTCCGGCGTGAGGTTCCACCACAAGTCGCGGTCGCGAATGGTCTCTGCAAGGGCGCGCAGGAACGCGTCGTCGGGCGCCAGCGCCTGCTGTTGCAGGCTGGCACCCGATTCGCTGGCATCCGCGTTGACCTCCACGATGGAGACGTAGGCACGGAGCCTGTCGAGGTCGAGGCCTTCCCATTGCTTGTGGTGGTGGTCGCGCCACTCAATGGACGACCAGCCGCCGGCCCGGATGCGGGCGCATGCGGCCACAATCGTATCGTAGTGGTCAGGTTGCAGCGACAAGTCAGCGATGAGGAGCTTGCGCCCTTCGCCTGGCACTTGCGCGATTCTCCCCAAGACCTCCGCCAGGTCACTGGGCTGCACATAGAAGACCCCGGTCCCCTCGCCGAGGGCCCGCAACGTGACGATTGCCGACCCGACGCCGTCGAGGCAACCGCCATGGGAAATGAGCAGCGTTCGTTTGGCACGCCCGAGGCAACGCTCCCATGCTTTGCGGCGCCGTCGCTCGCGGCGTTTGTGGCCACCGCGGAGGAACATCCTGTGCGGCCAGTAGAGGTTCACGACGACGCGAGGGGGCCGGCCGCTTTGAAGGCGACGGGGTAAGAACTCCCGGGACGGGCGGGGTAGGAACTCCCTGGTCTAATCAGGGCGGGACGACAATCCTTTGACGTAGGCGGGGCTCGGATGGCCGTGGCCCTGCAGGTGTACAACGTGCGCACCAAGAGGCGGGAGCCGTTCGTGCCTCTGGACCCAGGGCGAAAGAAGGTCGGCCTCTACCTCTGCGGCCTTACTGTCTACGATCACATGCACCTGGGTCATGCGCGCACGGCCGTGGCATTCGAATGCATCCGGCGCTGGCTTGAACGCAGCTACGACTTGACCTTCGTCCAGAACGTCACGGACGTCGACGACAGAATCCTCGACCGTGCCAAACAGTTGGGCGTTTCGCCGCGCCAACATGCTGCCGAATGGGATGCCATCTGCGTGGCCGCGACCGCCCGCCTCGGCCTGCGGCCGCCCGACCAAGCGCCGCACGTGACCACGTCCGTGCCCGACATCATCACCTTCATCCAAGAAATCGTGAAGCGAGGGTTTGCGTACGCGACGCCGCAAGGCAACGTCTACTTCGATGTAGCCGGGTACGACGCGCAAGCGCGCAGGTTGTTCCCGGATTGTGCATATGGTAGCCTCTCCAACCGCGACTACCGCGACATGGCGGCGGGAACGCGCAAGGAGGTCGAAGACGACAAAAAACAGCCGGCGGACTTCGCGTTGTGGAAATCGGCTCGCAAGGACGACCACCCTGACGCCTCCTGGCCGTCCCCCTGGAGCAACGGCCGCCCGGGCTGGCACATTGAATGCAGCCTCATGGCGACGCGCGCACTTGGCGACCGCATCGACATCCACGGCGGCGGTCAGGACCTCCTCTTCCCTCACCACGAGAACGAGATTGCGCAGAGCCAAGCCAAGACGGGGAAGGCGCCCTTCGTCAATTATTGGCTGCACGCGGGATTCCTCAACGTGGAGGGCGAGAAGATGTCGAAGTCGTTGGGCAACTTCATCGTCCTCACCGACGTGCTTGACGACATGGCGAAGGCGGGCCAAGACCCCGCCGTGCTGCGCTTCTACTTCCTGCAGACGCATTACCGGTCGAAGATCGATTACTCCAAGCGCGGCTTTGACGAGGCCGCCCGGGCCGTCGATAAACTGGAGCGGACGCGACGGCTGCTGCACGACGCGACGGCAGCCCCAGGTCACCATGCCGGCAAGGCCGCGCCAGATGCGCCAACCACCGCACCAGCGTCGGGCCTTGCAGCGCAGCTCGACCATGCCTTGGCGGCGGCCTCGCAGCGCCTCACGACGCACTTTGTCCCCGCGATGGATGACGATTTCCACACGCCGCAGGCTATCGCAGCGCTCTTCGAGTTCGTCACGGCCATCAACGCCGTCCTCGACCGGCAGACCCCAACGGAGTCCGTCGGTGCCGACGCTGCGCGCAAGGCCCTCGCGACGTTCGAAGAATGGGGGCGCCATCTAACGCTGTTCACTCGCCCAGTCGCGGCGGGGGCGTCGGAGATTCCCCCGGCTCTGCGCGATGCAGCCGACAAGTTGGATATCGCACTCGGCGGCGCCTCCTCTGAATCTGCTGCAATGCAGCGCTTCCTCGATGCGAGAATAGCGGCTCGTGCTGCAAAGCAGTGGCAACGGTCGGACGAGATTCGTGCCGTGTTGCAATCAGCGGGTTACGATGTCCAAGACACGTCCGGCGGCCAACGGTGGGCCAAAGTATGAGCGAAGTCCCGGCGCCCACACCGCCCGCGACGCCCACACCGCCCGCGACGCCCCCGCCTCCCACCACGCCCACGACGCCCACGCCGCCGGCTACAGTTGAATCCCGCGGGACACGCCCCCGACGAATGCGCTTCCGCCGCGCCAAGGAGGCCTACTACGACAAGCCGTTCGAATCGGCGGCGAAGTGGCTCCTAGCTCGCGGCGTGCACCCGAATCACTTCACGTTCCTGCAGATTCCCGTGTTCGTCGTGACGATTATCGCGGCCGTCCAAGGCTGGAATTGGCCGTTCGTACTCATGATCGCCTTCATCATCGTCCTCGATGGCGGCGACGGCATCCTCGCTCGCGTCGGCAAGCTGGCGACGAAGACTGGCGCCGTCCTCGACTCCACGTTCGACACGCTCGGCATCGCCGTCGTCATGTGGGGTGCCACGAAATTCTTCCCCGCGCAGGAAGCCTGGCTCATGCTGCTGTTCCTCGCCAATACCATCCTGTACTTGCAGAACGCGCTGCTTGGGCGAAAGGTCGTCGCCTACATTCGTGGGCCGATCCTCGCCGCCGTCGCGTTCCCCGCGGTCCTTCCAGGTGCCTTGGTCGTGTCCACCTTCATCGTGGGCTGGCTCGTCGTCGTACGCTCGCCCGCCTCTTTCCAGACGCTGATGTCGGGCAAGCACCCCGCGTGACGGATCATCAGGTCGGTCACGCCACGCAATCGCAGCAAGCCCGTGATGCCGCAATCTCTCTATGCCTTGCTGCGGCCGCCCGCCCCCACGCTTCGCTTCAAATGCTGGGTTCGCCGTGGCCGTCGCCATTGACCCAGGCCGCCCATCCTGCCGCATCGTCGGTTGCGTCGACGACGCACGCGCCCTCGTCTCCCGCCTCGGCTGAGCAACCTCGCGACCGCGTCTGGGGCCGCTACTTGTGGAAAGTGGTGCCCTTCGTCCGACCTTATCGCATCCGTATGGGGGTCGGCCTCGCCTTCAATGCGTTTGCCCGCCTGTTCGACCTGCTGCCGATGGTCATCATTGGCCTCATCGTCGACCGCATCGCGGCGGCGGGATTCTCGCAGTTCACCCTGCATGACCTATCACTGTATGGCCTCGGCATCCTGGGCACGTTCGTGGGGCTCGCGGTCTTCCAGTCTGGCAGCGACTACGCATGGGACACCCTTGCCCAGCGCGTCCGGCATGACATTCGCATGCGGTTGTACGAGCACCTGCAACGCCTCGACGTGGCGTACTTCGAATCGCGGCCGACGGGCGACATCATGTCCGTGCTGTCCAGCGACACGGATCAACTCGAGAATTTCCTCGCGGATGCGACGACGAGCATGGTGCGCCTCGTCATCACCTTCGTCGGCATCTACGGTTTCCTCATCTGGCTCGATTGGCGGCTGGCCCTCGTTCTTTTCGCTCCACTGCCGATTGGCGTCATCATCGTCCGCTTCTACGTCCGCAACGTCCAACCCGAATATCGTCGCAGCCGGAAGGCCGTTGGGGAAATGAATGCCCTCCTGGAGAACAACCTGCAAGGAATCGGCGTCATCCAGGCGTACACGGCGGAGGCCCACCAACTCAACCGCATGGAGCACCGCAGCGCCGAGTACCGCGACGCCGCCGTCGCCGCCGCACGAAGCCGAGCCAAATTCATTCCGGGCATCTACGTCGTGGCGGGATTGAGTTTCGCGCTCCTCATCACGGTCGGCGGCTGGCTCACCTTTACGGGGCGCGGCCCATCGCTCGGCGACTACGTGACGTTCATCCTCTTCGCGATGCGCCTCATCATGCCGCTCTTCATCCTCGGCATGCTCCTCAATCAAGTGCAACGCAGCGAGGCTGCCGCGAAACGCATCATCGAACTGCTTGACACGAAGCCAGTCATCCTAGACCGCCCCGGCGCAAGCCCACTGGCCTCGCCGCCGTCGTCGATTACGTTCGCGGGCGTGCACTTTGCCTACCCCGGGCGCGACCCCGTGCTGCACGACATCGACGTCGAAGTCCATAAGGGCCAGGTGCTGGGCGTAGTCGGACCGACCGGCGCCGGAAAATCGACGCTCATCAAACTCATCCTGCGCTACTACGAACCCACCAAGGGCACGATCCGAATCGACGGGACGGGCCTCAACGACGTGACCCTCGCGTCGTGGCGCGGCCACGTCGGTTACGTAAGCCAAGAGGCGTTCCTCTTCTCCGGCACCGTCGCGGAGAATATCATGCTCGGCTCGCCGAGTGCAATTCGCGCTAAGGTGGAGGAGGCTGCACGTATCGCTGGGGCATCCGAATTCATCGACACGTTGCCGCAGAAATACGACACGCTCATCGGCGAACGGGGCCTCAAACTATCGGGCGGGCAGCGCCAACGCATCAGCCTCGCGAGGGCCATCCTACGCGACCCGGCCGTCCTGGTGCTCGACGAAGCCACGAGCGCCGTCGACACGAGGACCGAGGAACTCATCCAACGCAACCTC
Source organism: uncultured Halobacteriales archaeon (assembly GCA_964643795.1). Taxonomy (GTDB): domain Archaea; phylum Thermoplasmatota; class E2; order JACPAO01; family JAHFTW01; genus JAHFTW01. The sequence continues at coordinate 22,879 of CAZXUC010000035.1, forward strand.
CACCAATTCCGCAAAGGACGCATCACGCTCGCCATCGCCCACCGACTCAGCACGGTCCGGCAATCGGACACAATCCTCGTCATCGTTGACGGCGTCATCGTGGAACGCGGCAACCACACGGACCTCGTCGCAAAGGGTGGAGTGTACGCCGACTTGTGGTCCGTGCAGAGTGGGGAAGGCAACGGAACGATGAGCGGCCCCAATTCCATAGCCGACACGCCGTAGCGACGATGAGTGCCCGCTGGCAGCCGCTTGAATCGAGTAGATTCAGTTGCCCCCGGAAGGCAACCCTTATACAGTTGGCCGCTCAAGTGAACCGTGCCATGGGAGATCCTGGTCATCCCCCTCAGCGCCAATCTTCAGGTGCGCGTCCTCGTCAGGTACGAAACGCACGGGGGCCAAGCCCACAAGCACGCGCGGTGGCCCGACCCCCGGCGACACCTCCACCCCAAAGGCTGGACCGGCGACAACCGGATGGTCAATCTCGCCATCGCGGACCTCAAGGCACGCTACCAAGAATATCGGGCAAGGTACGACGCATGGACGAACACCAACTGATCCTCGACAATCTGGATGTGGCCCGCCGCGTCATCCAACAGAAGCTGGACGACCCCGCTTCGATTCCCGACGGCGCGCTAGTCATCCCGCTCAGCCTGCTTGCTGGCGACTACAATCTGCTGACCTCTAGCCGATGGCGGGTCTTGCTCCAACTGCGCAGCCATGGAACGTATGTCCGACTCCAGGACCTAGCGGACGCGCTCGGCCGCGGCAAGCACCGTGTCAGCAAAGACGTCGACGTTTTGGTCAACCTAGGCCTCGTGCACAAGCAAAAGAACGGCCGCGAAACGTCCATCCAGCCGGACGCCAGGCAAATCTTCGTGGCCTAAAGGCGCCGCGGGTGTGGCTTCAGGCTTTTGTAGCCGGTCCCTGTGGGCGAAACGCCGCACGCGTACCCAAGCGCCCCCCATGCGGAACCGAAAGCGGTCCCGCATGGTCCGGCCCGCCTTTGGCGGGCCTGACCGCTTGGCTCGCGTGCTAATACATTCGCACGCGTACCCAAGCGGCCAACGGGAACCGGCTCAAGATCGGTTGCTTCGTGCTTCACAGGTTCGAATCCTGTCGCGTGCACT
>CAZXUC010000036.1:0-22325 GCA_964643795.1 uncultured Halobacteriales archaeon
GCGCGCAGCTTGCAGAAACTCCTTGAGCAATCCATTCCGGGCTCCGAGGTCTTGACGGCTACATCGGGAGCCGAGGGTCTCGGGATGCTGGAGCGCGTCGATCTCATCGTCTCCGACTATCGCATGCCGGAAATGGACGGAATCGGCTTCCTGGCGCACTGCCTGCGCAATCGACCGTCCGCCATCCGGATCCTTCTCACAGCCTTCCCTGGCCCCGAGCCAGTACTGGAGAACCGCGCTCGCCAGGAAGCCCTCGTGGCGGGCTTCGTCTGGAAAGGCCTCGGGCCGCAGGCAATCGTCGACGCCGTTCGGAAGGCGATGGTTGGCAAGCCGGCCGTCGCAGCCCGTTAGGCGCGGATGACTGGGTCCAGGTGCCATCCTCAAGAACACCTTGCGCCACTGCCCCGGCGTGCGTGTGCTGGTCACGGGCGCGAGCGGCTTCATCGGGTCCCGGCTGCTTCCAGTGCTGCTCCGCACCGGCCGTACCGTCGTCGCCACGACCCGAGACGCGGACCACCGGTTTCCGCCCGGCGTGACGCCCCTGCATTGGGACGGCACGGAACCCTTGCAAGTGCCTGGGGCCATCGACGGGATCATCAACCTCGCCGGCGAGCCCGTCATCGGCAAGCGTTGGAGCGAGAAGCAACGGAAGCGGTTGTGGGATAGCCGCGTCGTGCTCACCCATCATCTTGCCGAATTCGTCAGGCGGAAGCGTCCCGAGGAACGCCCCGGCGTCATGATCTCAGCCAGCGCGGTCGGCTACTATGGCATTTGGCCCGTCGAAACATGCCCCGAGAGCGCCCCCGCCGGCGCCGATTTCCTTGCCAGGTTGTGCGCCGCGTGGGAGCATGAGGCTTACAACGCCCCGGCTCGCGTCCTCACGTTGCGCTTAGGCCACGTCCTCGGCCGAAACGGCGGTTACCTGGGCAAGCTCCTCCCATTGGCAAGACTTGGACTTGCAGGTCCCCTTGGCTCCGGCTTGCAACCGATGCCTTGGGTCCACATCGACGACGTCTGCGGCGCCATCCTGTGGGCGCTCAGCAACCCGCAAGCCGCCGGACCCTACAATCTGGTCTCGCCCGGACTCATCCCCCATCAGCGGGACTTCGTCAACGCCATGAACCGCCACATGCGCATTCCGTCCGTCGCACCCGTCCCGATGGTCGCCCTGCGGTTCCGCTTCGGCGACGTCGCCTCCGTCATGGTCGGCGGCCAGTTCGCTCCGCCCATTCGCTTGGAGGCCGAAGGCTACGTCTTCGGGCAACCGGACATCGACGGCGCCCTGCGCGACCTCACGTCGAAGCGCAAGAAGAAACGCGAACTCGTCGCCAGGCACTTGACCGCCAAGGTCCGGCAGGTCTAGCCATGCACGCCATCGTGATGGGCGCGACGGGCCTGGTTGGTGCGAGCTTGGTCGAACAATTGGCAGGCGAGGACATCGACACCGTGGTCTTGGCTCGCCGCGACGGTCCGTTCCATGGCCCGACTGTGCATTGGCACGTAATCGACCCGGCGACACTTGGCCGGCAACACGTCCCGAAAGGCACGAACGCGGCGTTTTGCGCCTTGGGCACAACAATCAAGAAAGCAGGAAGCAAGGAGGCATTCCGCGCCGTCGACCACGACCTCGTCGTCCGCTTCGCCGAAGCATGCAGGCAACAAGGGGTCATGCAATTCCACGTCGTCAGCGCCATCGGCGCCGACCCAAAGAGTCGCTTCTTCTACAACCGCGTCAAAGGCGAGATGGAGGCCGACGTCGAGGCCCTCGGCTTCCCGACGCTCGCCATCTACCGGCCGAGCCTTCTTCTGGGCGAGCGCGCGGAACGGCGCCCGGCGGAGCGAGTAAGCATCGCCCTCGCCCGCGTCGTCGGTTCGATCCTGCCGGCGAAGGTCCGGGGCATTCCGGCGGAGACCGTAGCACGTGCCATGCTGCACGATGCGCGAGGCGCAAAGGCGGGGACGCGCGTCCACGAGAACGCCGACATCGCCCGGCTGGGCGGGTAAATGGTAGGCGGCTATCGCGCAGTCGCGGCCATCAGCGCGCCCGACGACACCTACTGGAACAAGGGGCACACGCCTATCCCCATTACACGCGGAGAACGCGGAACCCACGGAAACGACGGCTGACACAGTCAGATTCCGCGATTTCCGCGCGTTCCGTGTGTGGTGGCGTGCGTAGGCCACGAAGCTGACGAAGTCAGTCGCCGTGCGCCAAGTGATCTCCTTGTTGGGTTGTCGGGGCCTGGCCGCGCGCCGCGACACCCCTGCCTTTTCATGCCGGACGCGCTGGCAAGAGCGATGTCCTCGTTCGATGGCAAGCGTATCCTCGTGACCGGGGCCAGCGCGGGAATCGGTGCGGCCACCGCGGAAGCCTTCTGCCGCGAGGGAGCCAAGGAAGTCATCGTGACGGGCCGCCGCGAAGAATTGTTGAAGGCAGCTGCCGCGTCTTGGGCGGACAAGTACGCTGCCGACGTCGCGGCAATGGTATGCGACGTGCGCGACCGCCAACAGATCGAGGAGCTGGCGCGCGACAATCCTGCCCTCTTCGACGTCGACATCCTCGTGAACAATGCCGGCCTGGCCCTCGGCACCGACCCGATTCCCACGGCGCAGACGGGGGACTGGGAGGAGATGATCGATACGAACGTCATGGGCGTACTCTACATGACGCGTCAAGTCCTGCCGCACATGACGAAGCGCGGGAGCGGACACATCGTGAACCTCGGCAGTGTCGCTGGCCGGTGGGTGTACCCGGGCGGCGGTGTGTATGCTGCCAGCAAGGCGGCTGTCCGCGTCTTGTCCGAGGGCCTGCGCATGGATCTCCACGGCACGGGCATCCGCGTCACGAACATCGAGCCCGGCCTCGTCGAGACGGACTTCAGCCTCGTCCGTTTCAAGGGCGACGCGGAGAAGGCACGCAAGGTCTACGCAGACACGCGGGCGCTGCACGCCGAAGACATTGCCGAAACGATTCTGTGGTGCTGCACGCGGCCGTCGCACGTGAACATCCAGGAACTCGTCATCTACCCGACCGACCAGGCGCACGTTGGCATGGTGCATCGCAGGGCCAACTGACCCCCGCCGCAAGCCTCTTATCCATTGTGAACGAATCATGTTCACATGCACATCATGGAAGGAACCATCCTCCGGTGGGGCGGTAGCCTAGCCTTGCGGATTGACGCCAAGGAAGCGCGGCGTCTCGGACTCGAAGCAGGACGAAAAATCCACTGGAGCCTGATGGATGACGACGAAGTCGATTTGGGCAACCCACCAACTTTCACCGACCACCCCGACACCGCCAAGAACCACGACGCCATGTTGTACGGTGGATGATGCGGGCAATCGACACCAGCCTGCTCTACGCATTTTTCAACACCGCCGACCCCCACTACGAGGAGGCCGTCGCGCGCATGAAGGAGCCCCTGCCCATCGGAATCCCAGCGCCAATCCTGCAGGAGACCCTTGATCTGATTCGGTATCGCAAAGGCAAAGACGCGGCGCTGGCGGCCTACGATTATCTTCGGTCGCTTCCCCACATACGGCTTCTCGAAGCCCCCCCAGAGCCAGCCGTCGCCGACGTATGGCGGCGGAACCAGCCGTTGAGCCACGCGGATGCGGGTGCAGTCGTTACGGCGTTGCGCGAGAATGCTGAGTTGCTGACCGCGGACGCTGCGCAAGCGAAGGCCTTCCAGTCCAAGTCGCAGACTGCACCGTCCCGACGATGAATGCGGGAATCAGCGCCTTGGCCGATTGTCCTTTGCCCGGCAACTCACGGAGCGGCCTTCATGCCGGTGGCGCGCTTTGCTTCTCCACGCAGCGTCTTGGGCGTCACGCTCTGGAACTGTTCATGCTCTGTGGACCCCTCCATCGAGCCCGTGCTGTGCGAGCCGCCGGAGATGGTCTTGTACACCTCGTCGAAGTAGCCGGTGCCCACTTCGCGTTGGTGCTTGGTAGCAGTGTACCCGGCGCGTTCGAGGCCGAATTCCTCTTCTTGCAACTCGACGTAGGCGGTCATGCCGCGGCGCACGTAGTTCTCCGCGAGTTCGAACATCGACTTGTTGAGGGCGTGGAACCCTGCGAGCGTCACGAACTGGAACTTGTAGCCCATGTTCGCCAATTCTTCCTGGAATCGCGCGATGGTGCGGTCGTCCAGGTGCTGGCGCCAATTGAAGGAAGGGCTACAGTTGTAGGCGAGCATTTTGCCGGGGAACTTCGCGTGGATGGCCTCCGCGAAGCGGCGGGCCTCCTCGAGGTCAGGAGTGCTCGTCTCGCACCAGAGGAGGTCCGCATAGGGCGCGTAGATGAGGCAGCGCGCGATGGCGTGCTCAAGTCCGGGTTTGACGCGTAGATAACCTTCCGGCGTGCGTTCGCCCGTGATGTGGGCGTGATCGTTCTCATCCACGTCGGAGGTGAGCAGGGTGGCGGCCCTGGCGTCCGTGCGGGCGACGATGATTGTGGGCACTCCCATGACGTCGGCGGCCAAGCGGGCGGCCTTGAGAGTGCGTACGTGCTGGTTCGTCGGGATGAGGACCTTGCCGCCGAGGTGGCCGCACTTCTTCTCCGATGCGAGCTGGTCTTCCCAATGCACTCCGGCGGCGCCGGCTTCAATCATGGCCTTCATGAGTTCGAAGGAGTTGAGCGGGCCGCCGAATCCAGCTTCGGCGTCTGCGACGATGGGGATGAACCAGTCGCGCGTCTGTTTGCCTTCCGCCCACTCGATTTGGTCGGCGCGGCGCAGGCTGTTGTTGATGCGGCGGACGACGGACGGCACGGAGTTGGCTGGGTACAGGCTCTGGTCCGGGTACATCTGCTCGGCGAGGTTGTTGTCCGCGGCGACTTGCCAACCGGAGAGGTAGACGGCCTTGAGGCCGGCCTTGCACATCTGGATGGCCTGGTTCCCGGTGACGGCGCCAAGGGCAGGGACGAAGCGCTCGTCATGCAGGAGACCCCACAAGCGTTGTGCGCCGTACCGGGCGACGGGGTAATCGAACGTGAGGCTGCCGCGCAGGCGCACGACGTCCTGGGCTGAGTGGTCGCGGCGGACGCCCTTCCAACGCGGATTGTTCGCCCAGTCTTGCGCTAGGACATTGGCTTGCAACTGCACGGCGCTCGGCACGTCGACGGTAGGGGTCATGTTTGGTTCTCCAGGTGCTCGTAGGCTGAAAGCGTGAGGAACCCAGCCATTTGAGGGACAAACAGCAGGGCCTTGACGAGGCGTTCCGCACCGGCAATACCGGTCGCCCCCTCCAATTCGGCGCGTTGGCGCTCTTCGGCAAGCAGCCGCTCCACAAAGCGCTGGTCGATGCGAGTCCCGTCGGGTAGTTTCGTGCCATGGCGCAGCCAATGCCAGAGTTGGGCACGCGAAATCTCGGCGGTGGCCGCATCCTCCATCAGGTTGTCGATCGCCACGGCCCCTGTGCCATGCAGCCACGCCGAGACATACAACAGGGCGGCGCGCAAGTTGTGCCGTACGCCTGCTTCCGTGACTTGGCCGCCCGGGATGCGCATGTCAAGCAGTTCTTCGGCGCCCACGCCGCCGGCGGGCATTTGTTCCAATTGGTTCGGCCGGCCAGCGAGGTGACGATCGAAGATTGCCTTCGCGACCGGGACGAGGTCGGGGTGTGCGACCCACGTGCCATCAAATCCCAACTCGGACTCGCGGCGCTTGTCCTCGTCGACCTTTGCAAGGGCGCGTTCCGTGACGACCGGGTCGCGCCGGTTCGGGATGAACGCCGCCATTCCTCCCATGGCATGGGCACCGCGTTTGTGGCAGGTCTGCACGAGGAGGCGGCAATATGCGGCCATGAATGGGACGTCCATCGTGATGGCGGAACGGTCGGGCAAGACCGCGTCGCGAGGCGCCGCCACGGCGAGCGTCTTGATGGCGGAGAAGAGGTAATCCCAGCGCCCCGCGTTGAGCCCGCAGACGCGGGCGCGTAGCTCATGCAGGATCTCGTCCATCTGGAAGGCGGCCGGCAGCGTTTCGATGAGCACCGTGACGCGAATCGTCCCGATCGGCAGGGCAAGCTGCTGCTCAGTGAAGGCGAGGACCTCGTCCCAAAGCCGTGCCTCGCGATGGTGTTCCACTTTGGGGAGGTACAGGTAAGGCCCGGATTTCTTCGCAACAAGTGCCACCGCGTTGTGAAACAGGAATAGGCCGGCATCGAACAGGCTCGCCGAGATGGCCTTGCCCTGGACCGTGACGTGCCGTTCCGGCAAATGCCAGCCGCGGGGGCGGACGATGAGGGTCGCTGGGTGGGGGCCGACCCGGTAGTCCTTGCCTTCGGGCGACGTGAACGCAAGCCAATCGCGCACGGCGTCGAGTAGGTTCGCTTGCCCGGCGATGCAATTGCTCCACGTTGGCGACAGCGAGTCCTCGAAATCTGCCATGAAGCAGTTAGCGCCAGAGTTGAGCGCGTTGATCATCATCTTCCGCTCGACGGGGCCGGTGATTTCGACGCGGCGATCGACGAGGTCATGCGGGGCGTGCGGGACCCGCCACGCGGATGTGCGCACTTCTTCTGTCTCCGGCAAAAAATGCGGCTGCTCGCCGCGGTCGAACTTCTGCTGCTGGAGGCGGCGGGCTTCGAGGGCGGCTTGGCGCTTTGGCTCAAACCGCTCGTGCAATGCGACGAGGAAGGCAAGAGCGGCGGGGGTCAGTACCTCGTCCTGGCGTGGCGCCGTGCCGTGTATGGCCAAGGTTCCATTGTGCAGCATCGTCTTCATGGGGGGACCGTCGGCAGTGATGGCTAGGAAGCGACTCTCGGAGCCAAGAACGTTTCCGCCCGTAACTGGATTAATTGAACCTGTTCACGTTCATGTATGGGTCGAAATCCACGGTATGGGTCGAAATCTACCCCGACCGGAGGAAGGGCAAGGCGCCCAGAGTGGCGCGCGCGCCGTCGGCCGCGAGGGGGGCGGAGCTTTTTTTTGGCAGCGAATCTTTCGAATGGCCGTGACTGCCCGCCATTTGCTCATCTCCGGGAAGGTGCAAGGCGTCTTTTTCCGCGAATCCATGCGACGCGAAGCCGAGCGTCTCGGCGTCACTGGGTGGGTGCGAAACCTCCCGGACGGACGCGTCGAAGCCGTCGTCGCGGGACCTGGGCCAGCTGTGCACGAGCTGGTGGCCTGGTGCGGCCACGGTCCCTCGGGCGCGGCCGTCAAGGCTGTGAGCGAGTCGCCGGAGCCAATCCAACCATGGGAACTCGGCTTCCGCGTGGTCCGCTAGAAAACCGGTGTCTGCCCGAATGCAGACAGCGGCCTTGCCTGCTACCCCTGGCGCCACACTTTTCCCGTCGCCGGCATTGTCGATGCGTGACGGGGCGCAACGGCGAGCATCCTTTCGACCGCTGGACATGGGCCCACGTGGCATCCGGCCTGGCCCTCGGGGCGTTGCATGTCCCGTGGCTGTGGATGCTAATCATCGTCATCCTCTACGAAGGGTTGGAGGGAGTCCTACGTCGCGTCAAGCTCAAGGACGGCGGACTCTTCGAGTACGAATCTTGGGCCAACATCATCATCGACATTCTCGTCGCGGTGGTCGGCTACGCCCTTGCGATCTGGTTGGTCCCGGACTTCATCGATTGGTGGTAGTTTGGTGGTAGTTACCCGAACGGTCGCGGTTTCGGGCACGGTAGGAGCGCGACAAACCTCATGAGCCCCCCGTGATGGTGGGGATTGTGCGCATTGCCTTGGTTCTGACCGCCACGCTGCTCTTGTTCGTCTCGTTCGCGCAAGCTCTGCAAGAAGATCAATCGGCGCCCGTCGCTGAATTCGGCGCCGGCGCGGTGCAGTTTGCCGAGTTAGAGGTTCCCACGGCATCCGCGGCGGAGCCCACGATTGGGATTCCCTGGAACACGGACTCGTTGTTCTACCACGAAGAGCAAAAAACGTTCCGGGCCCGGTTCGACGAGGCTGGCGTCCCGACGTGGCTTGACGTCACTCCGCCGTACCAGTCCCCATTCAACCTCGACCCGATGCTCGTAGCGGATCCGGATACCGGGCGCGTCTTTGCAGGCGGCCTACTGGGCCCATGCAGCTCCATGATGTACACGGACGACGACGGCGTGACGTGGTTGCCGACGATTAACATGTGCAGCGGCCTGGATTTCGACCACCAATCCATTGGACTCGGCCCTGCCGCTGGCCCGATCCCCAGTCCAGAGGGGAGCCACATCGGCTACTATTGCGCGCAAGGCATCGTCGGCATCTCGTGTGCCCGCAGCCTCGACGAAGGCACCACGTGGGGGCCCTTCCAGCGGGTGCCGGGGAACTGTGCGGGCTTCCACGGCCACATCCGCGTCAGCACTGTCACCGGATTCGCCGTCGTTCCGACCGCCTCGTGCGGGCAGCACAGTGGCTACATCTCTACGGCGGACGGCGGCCTCACGTGGGCCTCGAACGAAGTCGTGGCATCGACGGAATGGACGAACGGTTTCGACCCCAGCGTGCAGTTTTCGCGGCCGGGCGGTTGGATGTACTACGGCATGGTCACTGAAGCTGGCGCGTACATGGGCCTCTCGAAGGACGAAGGAGCCACCTGGGAACTGCTTGGCGCGGGCATGGGAGTAAACGCGACGACGTGGCTTGATGTCGGCCAGTTCCATGACCCACCCGTCGTAAGCGGCGTCTTCACCAACGTGCAGGCTGGCGATGACGACCGCGTGGCCCTCGCGTTCATCGGACTGGAAGGCGGCCCCGGCAAGGACCTGAAGTTCCTCAAGTCGCCTAAGATCTATCAATGCAATGACCGCCAAGAGGAACTCATCTGGTACTACTACCTCGCCTTGTCGTACGACGCGGGACAGACCTGGTCGGTCCACAAGCTCACCCAAGACCCCGTGCAGGTCGGCGGCATCTACGATGGGTTGGTCAGCGGCGATGGAGGCTGCCGGAATCTGTTGGACTTCCAGGACATGGACATCGACTCCAAGGGTCGCATCTACATCGGCTGGGCCGATGGTTGCACGGGGGAATGCGCCAAGGAAGCCAAGCCGGGCACCGCGGGCTATCGCGACGACGCCGCGCGCGTCCTGCGCCAAATCGGCGGCCACGGTCTATTCGCGGAGTTCGACACGGAGCGCCGCGTGGCCGAGCCGACGGGCGAGCCGACGACGACTACGCCGGCACAGGAGTTGCCTGGGGTGGCGCCGGCCTTTGCTCTATTGGTCCTCGCGGCTTGCGCCCTCGTGTGGCGACGAGCCTGGTAGGCGCAAGTGTCGGCCAAGGCAGGCGATTTGTGCGAGCGAAGCGGCCCCGATGCCCTTCACACAAAGTCGTGCCGCCGCGGATCGCCGCGATGACAGCGACGTACGTCCGGCTGCAGTTGTGGAATGCACCCCGGTCGCCACTCTCCTGAAATACCCTCGTTCAGTCGCGCGAGCATGGCCTTAGAATCGACCTTCGTCATGTTGAAGCCTGACGCCGTGCAGCGTGGCCTCGTCGGCGCCATCGTCCAGCGCTTCGAGCAGAAGGGCCTCAAGATCCAAGCGTTGCGCCTCGAGATGCCCGACCGGAAAATCCTCGAGAAGCACTACGAGGTCCACAAGGCCCGCCCCTTCTACTCCGGCCTCATCTCCTACATGACGTCCGGCCCCGTCGTCCCCATGATGGTCGAGGGAGAATCCGCCATTGCCGTCGTGCGTGCCCTCCTCGGAGCCACCAACCCCGTGCAAGGAAAGCCGGGCGAGATCAGGTTCGACTACGGGCAACACATCGGGCGCAATCTCGTCCACGGCAGCGACTCCGCGGAGACGGCCAAGTTCGAACTCGGCCTGTGGTTCCCCCAAGGCGGGGCGAGCTACAAGCGCGGCGGCGACGAGTTCCTGTTTGAGTGACGGATTGCCGGATTTCAGCGGATTGGCCGGATGGCTCGGTGGCGCACCCGCCCTGCCATCTTCCGCAGATGCCACAGATGACGCCGATGCAATCGTTCCTTCGACGGCCTACCGAGGATTCCGGGAATTACGGGGAACGGGCTTTGATCCGGTGTCCCCGAAATCTCCGTAATCCCCGGTAGGATGGTCGCATTGCTAGCGCCGTCATTCGTTTTGGAAGCCCCCGGCCACATGGCTTACCGCAGTCCGCCGACGGCGCTGGGTTCTTGTGGGCAGTCGCGCCTGCGAACCCATGGCCCGGTGGAAGCGCGTCGCCGCAATCGCTGCCGTCGCCCTCCTGGTAGTCGCAGCAAGCGGTGCCACCTACCTGCATCTCCTCGTGACGGGCATTGCCAAGGATAACTTGTCCAGCCACGATTTCGTGCGCACCCATGATTGGCTGCCGTGGGAGCATGGCCTCGCCACGATGAACGTCACCATCCCGTCGGGCGACCTGGCCCTCGCCGGATGGTGGATGCCGGCCGATGGCGCCATCAACCCGGCCGACGACGGGGGAACCGACCCCTCGACATCGTCCGACCTGACGGTCGTCCTCGTCCACGGGCTCGGTTCCAACATGTCCAAGCCGACGCGCATGTGGGCGCCGCAACTGCATGCCGCCGGGTACGACCTTCTGGCCTTCGATCTGCGTAACCATGGAGCCAGCCCCGACGGAGTGGACGGTTACGTCACATACGGCGTCGACGAAGCCGACGACGTGGCGGCTGCGGTCACGTACTTGCGCACGCACGCGAATGCCTTGGGGGTCGATCCGCAACGCATCGTGCTCTACGGCGCATCCATGGGTGCGGCCAGCGTCCTGAACGCAGCGGCAAAGCAGCCCGCCGGCGTCGTCGGAGTCATTGCGGACTCACCGTTTGCCAGTTTCTCGTTCGAGGCGCATGTCGACGGCGAAGCCCAGGGGTATCCGCGCTGGATTGTTGACCGGGTCCTTTCCCGCATGGATCACTTGGCGCCATCGCCACCGACGGACAGCAAGCCCCGCGCGGCCCTGGGCGACATCCTGGTGCCCATCCTCATTGCCCACTGTAGCGATGACGAGAACCTCACGTTCCCCAATTTCGAGGCGATGGTCGCCGCCAAGCCAGGAATGGATACGTGGTCCGAGCCATGCCCGAAGGTCCTCAGCGACGAGCACCACATCGACGGATGGGGAGTCCCATCGTACAACGCGACGGTCGCGGCGTTCCTCAGCGCGCTCTAGGTCATGTCCTCTTCCATGGACCCCCTGCCACGCCGATCCACAGAATGCACAGATAACACAGAACCGCTTCTGTGGGTTCTGTGGACTCTATGGACGGGACTGTTCGTCGGTCAGTGGACCTTCGCGGCCAGCGCCGCCCGCGCCGCTTGCAACGCCTTGGCATACCATTCGACTTCGTCGAGGAATTTGTCGGTGCGTTTCGCCCACTCCTCGGCGTCCGCTACGGGTCCGTTGGGGCCGAATGCCTTGCCAACGTGGGGGACCGGCATGTGCATGGGGACCGTCACGGCTCCCAATCCGGCCACGACTTGCCGTAACGCGTCAAGGCAACGCAGGCCACCTGAGACGCCACCGCAGCCGACTAGTCCGAACGGCTTGCGATTCCACGGCTTGAACGTCATGTCGAGGACGTTTTTCAGGGCGCCAGGGATACCATAGTTGTATTCTGGGGTCACGATGACGAAGCCGTCGGCATGGGTCATGTCGTCAACGAACTTCACGAGGTGGGCGGGGCGGTTCGCCATTTCGTATTCGCGCTGTACGAGGTCCCCAAAGCCCAGTTCGCGAGGGTCGATGAAGTGCGTCGTGACGTCCGGTCGGGCGGAGAGTCGCTTGAACACGTAGCGCGCCACGTGCTCGGACTTTCGGCCTTCCCTGATGGTGCCCAAGATGAGTGGGATGTGCAGAGCCACGCCGCCCGCAAAGCCGGGGATGCCGCAAATGCTTTACGAGCCCGACGTGACCCCTGGGCATGGAAGCAAGAGCACGAGCCGTCGCGTTGTTTGGTCTCCTGTTCGCAGCCCTCTTGGCCGGTTGCTCCGCGCAGCAATCCGCTGATACTCCGGATGCGGACCCCTCGCCCCCGCCTGGCCAGTCGCACGTCGTCGTCGCCGACATCGACTCTGGAATCAACGTTTACCACGACCGCTTCCGCCGCGACGGCGGCATTCCAGACGAGGTCCTTACCCTCTTCGTCGATGCGACGACGGAGCAGCCGCCGGTGCGCGTCCAGCTCACGATGGACGGGTCATTCCAAGAACGCTACGAGGCGGACGAGAAGATCTGGGACAATCTCACGCAGGAAACGCTGTACTACTTCGAAGGCACGAGCGTGCTCGGCATCAGTTTCACTGGCAGCGGGGACGTCAATCCGGTCCTCGACTTCCCGAATGGAAGCCATGGGACCGCCACTTCGGGCGCCGTCCTCGATGCGAACCCGGAAGCAATCATCGTCCTCGTCGAGGGCGTTGGCGACGGCGAAGGGGAACTTTGGGCGATGGCGCAACCCTGGATCGACGTCACCACGATGAGCTACGGGCCAATTGGTTCCCCTCCGACGTCGTCCCAGGAAGAAACCGGCACGCACGCCGCCACACACGTTGGCTGGCGCAACGGCAAGGTCCCCGTCGGAGCCGCAGATAACACGCCCTCCCCCGCGCCGAATGATCAAACCGCCGGGCCACCATGGGTCTTAGGTGTCGCGGGCGACCACATCGAGACGCAATGCCGCGACCATGTGTCGGGTACCTTCCCTGACTACACCGCGAACTTCACGCAGACGCTCCCGGATGCCGACTCCGTCGATGGGCGCTCAAGCACGTCGGGCACCAGTTTCGCGACTCCGACCACGGCCGGCACCGCCAGCAAGATCATCCTGGACGTGCGAAAGGCGTGGAACCACACTGGCGGCATCCAGGATGGCGCTCTCGCCGTGAGTCCCACCGGCCAACGCATGACGAATGCCGACGTCCGCGAGGCCATGAACGAGACCGCCTACTACTTCGACACGGCGAGCTGCGAGCCTGGCCTGACTTCGTTTCCGGTGAACCCGGCCGCTCCCTACCTACAGATGGGGTGGGGTCACGTCGGGCCGGAGATTGTTGACGCAGCCGTTGCCCGGTTGCTAGGAGGCGGAGGAGCCCCTCGGGATGCTGGTGCCGTGGCATTCCAGGAAGCCCTGTACCAATACCGCGTCCAGTTGTGGGGCCAACCGTAGGCCATCATCCGCGGCGGCGCCGATTGGCGCCCAAAACGCATATCTAGAGTAACGAAGCATATACTTCGTGATGAAAGCCTACGAGTTCTTCGGGCCATCCCCCGGACCTGACGTGGAGTACCGCTTGGCGCACAAGCTCCTTGGTTCCCGCAGCGACATCGACCGCCGCGTCCTCGGCGCCTTGGTCGGGCGGCCGCAGCGATTCTCGGAACTGAAACCAGTCCTGGGTACCCGCAAGGACGCGAACCTCACGCAGAGCCTCGAAAGGCTGCACCGGGATGGCCTCGTGCGGTCCCGCATCCAGGCCCGGAAGGCACCAGCCGTGAAGGTGCATGAACTCACGACCCTCGGGGCGCTCGTGGTGTTCCACGTCGCAGAGATGAGCACCGCCTACGGCTCAAGCGAAGCCCTGTTGCGCGGCCAGGCCGCCGCGAACGCGGCATGATCGCCGGCCGCCCGGCCGACTACCGCGCCGTCGTCCACCCAGCTCGCCTCAAGACCCGCGTGTTCGTCGTGGCGGGGACGCCGCCGTGCATCCAGCTGCGGGACGAGGCGGCGCGGCCGTCCGGTCGGGATTTCCACACCTCCTTGCTCGGCGACCTCGACTCGCTGACGTTACCCGAGCGCTGGGTCATGGCGGTCGTACTCTGCCCCGGCGACGACACCTTAACCTTGGTCAAGTGGCTGGGGGCCCGGCGCGCCGACCCTGCGCGCGTGCTGCTAGTCTTCCATCCTGGCACGAGTGAACCTGCGGCGCTTGCGCCTTGGTACGCCGCTGGTTTCGACGACCCGGTCGCGGTGGCTGCGGCTACGTTGCGGCAGTTGGCCAGGCCCCTTGGCCAATTTGTCAACGACTGGATCTATGCGGACGCCAAAGGTTCTGGCTGGCCGCTATGAACGTGCCGACGGTTCCCAAACCAGCCCCCTTCGCGCCCAAAACCCGCAAATAGAACTCCTCCGTCGCGTCGGTCAACCGGAGGTGACTTGATGGGCGACGAGCGGACGGCAGAGGAGAAACTGGCCGATGAACTGGCGGCCGAGCTCGAAGCTGAATTCGCCGACCAAGTGGAGGGCGAAGCCGAATCGTCCGAAGGCGAAACGTCGCGGTCGAAAAAGCCCGGTCCGGATGAAGCGAAGGCCGACGCCGCCGCGCAAGGCCACGCGCAGGTCCCTGCGACAAGCCCCGCTGCGATTCGGCCCGAGGCGAAGAAAGGCCCCGACGTAAAGCCCATCGAGGCGAGCGCCGCATCCATCGCGAAGGCCAAGGAGCAGGGCAAGGCGGCCGCCGAGGGAAACGCGGACGCGGCGTTGGGGGCGCTCGAAGCCAAGTCCGCGACTGCCTACACGCGCCACCCCATCGTGTCCGTGCTAGGGCACGTCGACCACGGCAAGACCTCAATCCTGGACAAGATTCGCGGCACGAAGGTCTTCGACCGTGAAGCTGGGGCCATTACGCAGCACATCGGCGCCTCCGAAGTCCCTCTCGCCACCATCTATGAGCGCTGCGGCGTGGTGTTGAAGGGCAAGAAGTTCACCGTCCCCGGCCTCTTGTTCATCGACACGCCCGGCCACCACGCATTCTCGTCGCTGCGACGCCGCGGGGGACAATTGGCCGACATCGCGGTCCTAGTGGTGGACATGACGGAGGGCCTCATGCCGCAGACCATCGAAGCCATCCAGATTCTGCGCTCGACGAAGACGCCCTTCATCATCGCGGCCAACAAAGTGGACCGCTGCCAGGGCTGGGAGACCGTGGACAAGCCCTTCATTCTCAACGTCAAGACGCAAGGGCCAACGGCGCAGGCGGACTTCGACGACAAGTTCTACCGCCTCATCGCGGCCCTGTTCGAGCAGAAACTCAACGCCGAACGCTACGACCGCATCAACGATTTCACGAAGAACATCGCCATCGTCCCCACGTGCGCACGCTCCGGCGAGGGCATCGCGGACCTGCTCGCCATGCTCGTCGGCCTGGCGCAGAAGTTCCTGGAAGGCAGGCTAGAGACGGACGAGGAGATGCCCGGCGAAGGCACGGTGCTGGAGGTCAAGCAGGACAAGGGCCTTGGCACCGTCCTCGACGTCATCCTCTACGCCGGCAAGATACGCAAGTCCGACCGCATCTTGCTGGGGACTAAGAACGAGCCCTTGGAGACGAAGGTTAAAGGCCTCCTTCGGCCGGAGCCCCTCGACGAAATGCGGGATGCCCGCAAGGCATTTACCCAAGTGGATTCCATCGTCGCAGCCGCGGGCATCAAACTACTGATTCCCGACGCGGAAGGCGTCGTTGCGGGAGCGCCTCTGCGCGTCCTACGCCTCGACAACGTGGAAGCCGCGTACGAAGCCGTCGAAGCTGCATCCAAACCGCAAGTGGAGTTGTCCGATTCAGGCGTTTACGTCAAGGCCGACACGATTGGCGGACTCGAAGCCTTGGCGAACCTGCTCAAGGAGCGCCAGGTCCCCATACGGCGCGCCGAAGTCGGCGAAGTGAGCCGGCGTGATGTCATAGAGGCCGCTGCCATGACGGATCCTCTGTACCGCATCCTCCTGGGTTTTTCGGTCAAGACCCTCCCCGACGTGGAGTCGGAGGCCGCGGCTCGCGACTTGCCTGTCTTCACGGACGAAGTCATCTACAACCTCCTCGACCGCTACGACGCCTGGGCCGCCGAAGCGAAGAAGAAACTGGACGCAAGCCAGCGCGAGGAACATATCCACCCCGCGAAGATTAGGTTCTTGCCGGGCTGCAGTTTCCGTATGCGGGACCCCGCCGTCTTCGGTGTGCGCGTCCTCGCCGGATCGATTCGCAACGGCCGGCAACTTCTGAAGGCGGACGGCAAGGCCATCGGTCGCATCAAGTCCATCCAGAAGGACAAGAAGACCGTCGAGGAGGCCAAGCTCGGTGACGAGGTCGCTATCTCCGTGCATGGCCCCACGATCGGTCGCCAGATCAGCGAGGAAGACATCCTCTACATGGACATCCCCGAATCGGACGCGAAGTGGCTGCTCACGAAGGGCAAGATCACGCCAGAAGAGAAGGACGTGCTGCTTGAGTTCCTCAAGGTGCGCCGCAAGGAAGACAAATTCTGGGGAATGTAGGCGCACCATGGCAGGTTATTGTCTCCCTCGACAAATCCACAGAACCCACCGAATGCACAGAACACGTTTCTGTGTTTTCTGTGGGTTCGGTGGATAGGTGCGGATCCGATCAGGACGACGACCACGCGACGGGTCGATGGAGATGGCGGCGCGCCATGACTGGCACTTCATGCCACCCCGATTGGACCAGGCGCGGCAGCTCCTTCCAGACCTTAGCTTCAGGCCCCAAACGCTTCTTGCACGTCGAGCAGCGGAAGCCAGAAGAGCGCCCCTTTGACCGCATGGTTGTCCCGCAGGCCGGGCACAACGGACTCGACGGCTCGCGGTCGGCTGCCAACTCCACGATGCGGAGCTTTTCCAAGCGCACGCTATCGTTGCCCCATGCGCCTACAACGATGACCGCGTCGCCGACACGTAAGCCTCGCACGGCGTCGCGGAAGGCATGCGTCGGTTCAAACGCCAGTGCGTGGAACTCCCGTCCTGGCGCGTCGCGCAACTTGACCCGGACGTGACCTCCCGGCAAGGTCTGCGGTGCCGCCAAGACGACGGCTGGCACTTCGACGGTCCCGAGTGCTTGCGCCTGACCGAGGTCGTCGATGCGCGTCACGTGGTCCCCGGACGCCTGGTTCGTGGCCCACAGGAGCCAACCGTCAACGGGCTCTTGCGCCGCGCGGCCGATGGCGGCGATGGCCGTCGCGCGCAACGTGTCGGGGTCACGGCCGCGCAATCCCATCAGAACAGGGCACGGCGTGTGGGGGATGCATGTAGCGCGGTCTACCCCATCGTCCCACGTGTGGAACGTGACGCCAGTCCCATCCAGTGCGCGCAGTGGGGCGGAATCCACCTTGCGTTGCGTCCCCCAGCGTTCGGGTTCTCGGTACGCGATGAATTCGTAGCTCGACGGCGGCCCTGGCCATGCAGCCGCTCCGAGGCAACCGACGAGGGCACGCCCATCACCAGTCGCCGTGCTAAACGCATCGAGCGCCTTCAGGCTGTTCATCGCCGCATCCGGTTGGACGAACGTACGGACCGTCTGCCAATATGCCGCATGTGGTGGCGACTCATCGAACATGGCGAGGCCGGGCATCGCATCCTCCTGCGCGACCTTCTCCAAGACCTCCCAAACGCTGCGCAGGACGCCGTGGTTCGCCTTGGCGGGAGGAGACTCAGGAAAGGCGAGGATTTCCCGCCCACGCAACTCGCCGACGCGGACCTGCGGCCCGACAGGGTGGCCGAGCGGCAGGACGACCGCTGCATTTCCTCTCGTCTTCCACGGCACGTTCGGATTGAGGCGGACCAAGCGGGGCAATCCGCGCAAAGCCAACTCTGGCAACGCGAGCAGGACGTTGAACGCAACGTGGCTCGTGCACCCACCGTCCTTGCTGTCGGTGTTGTCGAAGGCAAGGAGCACGATGCGCTTACGGCCACGTCGCGCTTCATGGTTTCTCCGACTCTGCCGTTCTCCGCGGCGGCCACACCCCATGCGCCGTCTACACGGGCTCCGACCCCACTTTTCCCGTTTTTTCCCCCGCAATGGCTGTATATCCAACGCGGGGTCCCGACGGGATGCCGGTCGTCCTCGAGACACGTGGCCTACGCAAGCAGTACGGACAGGTCGTCGCGCTGCAAGGACTCGACCTTCAGGTCAATCAAGGCGAGGTCTTCGGCTTCCTCGGACCCAACGGTGCCGGCAAGACGACCTTCACGAAGTGCGTGACCGGATTCGTGCGTCCAGACGCGGGCAGCGTCCAAGTCATGGGCATCGATGCCTTGGCCCATCCGACGCGCGCCGCATACCACATCGGTCTCGTGCCCGACCAATACGACTTCTATCCCAACCTCACTGGGCGCCAGCACCTTGACTTCTACGGCCGTCTGCTCAGCATGCCGACGGCGAAGCGTAGGCGCCGCATCGACGAAGTCCTACGACTCGTCCGCATGGAGGAGCGCGCGGATTCACGCGTCAAGGGCTACAGCCACGGCATGAAGCAACGCATCTGCATCGCGCAAGCCATCCTGCACGAACCGAAACTCATCTTCTTCGACGAACCCACCAACGGGCTCGACCCGCAAGGCGCCTACGAACTGCGCGAGATGATTAAGGGCCTCGCCAAGAACGGGGCCACCGTCTTCCTCAACAGCCACCAACTCAACGAAGTCGAGCAGACGTGCAACCGCGTCGCGATCATGGACCGGGGCGTCCTCAAGACCGTCTCCTCCGTTGCCGACCTGCGCCGGATGGCTGGCGCCGGGGGCGGGCAGGTCCAAGTCCGCTTCCTCAACCCGAACCTCAAGTTCATCGGCACCGCCGCGAAGGTCGGAGTGAAGCCCGTTTCGAAGGGCGACACCCTCGAGTTCGAGGCGTCGGACAAGCAGACCGCCGACGTCGTAACGGCGCTCGTCGCGGCGGGCGCCCAGATCGCCTCCGTCACGAGCTCCGCGGCGACGTTGGAGTCTGCGTTCCTCGATGTGCTTGAAGGAAACGTGCCGCAGCCAGCCGGTCTGCCGGCGGCGCGCGCGCCAAGGACGCAACCATCACTGGCCAAGCCCTCCAACCCCGCCGCTTCGGTCATCCGCCGCAAGGAGGGCAAGTGATGTCGACGTTCTGGCACGGGGCCTACGAAGTCGCGCGCAAGGAAGTACTGCAGCACGTGCGCACGAAGCGCTTGTTCATCATCGGGGGCCTGCTCATCGCCTCGCTCGCGTTCATCACGCTCTTCGTGGGTCCGCGTTTCCTGGCCAACCAGGAAGACATTGGCGGCACGTCGTTGGAGAACTTCGTGTTCCTCATCTACTTCAGTACCTTGTTCGTGGGCGGCTACTTCTTCATCCAGCTCCTGGCCATCGTCCTTACAGCTGACGCCGTCTGCTCTGAGTGGTCGAGCCGCACCATCTTCCTCCTTCTCTCAAAGCCGGTCTCGCGCATGAGTTTCCTGATAGGCAAGTTCGCCGGATCGGTCCTGACGATCGCGATGACGATCCTCGTCTTGTTCAGCCTCGACTACCTAGTGATGCAACCGTTCTACGATGGATCACCCAGCGCCAACGAGGTCGGGCGCTTCTTCGGCGCCGTCGGCATTTTGATTCTGGGGGCCGCCGCGTTCGCGTCGGTGGCGCTGTTCTTCTCGACATTGTCGCGCTCGACCGTCGTGAGCCTATTACTTACGTTGGCCATGTGGATCATCGTGTTCCCGCTCATTACCAACCTTGGCCTGTTCACGACCATCGGGGACCGCGACTTCGATGGGGACTTCGACAGTCCACGCATCGACTGGTCGCGGTACCTAAGCCCTGGAGCGGCCATGTCGATAGCTGGCGAGATTCTAGTCAAGGACGATAGCACGCGTGCCGCGTTCGAGTTCCTGTCGGGGACGCCGGCGCACATGAGTTGGGCTATCGTGGCCTTGGTCGCGCACACCGTCATCTGGTTCGGCTTGTCGTTGCTCATCGTGCAGCGGCGGAACTTCGAGTAACGCCAGACTTGCCCCGACGCACGCCCACTGAAACAAGGAGTTCACGCTCCGCCCACTACACGCGGAACCCGCGGAACCCACGGAAGCGACGGCTGACGTAGTCAGATTCCGCGACTTCCGCGCGATCCGCGTGCGGTAGCGTGCGTTTCCCACGAAGCTGACGAAGTCAGTCTTGCGGCGTCACGTGTCCTACTTGTTGGGTCGCGCCTACAGCATCGCCGCGGCGGCCGCGACCTTTTCCCGCAACGCGGCGGCGTCGCCTGCCTCCTGGAACTCGACGCGCAGCCGCTTCGCATGAGGACTGGCAGCCACGAACCGCGTCGCTTGCCGCCGCAACTCGCCGACGTTGACCATGCCGATGCTTTCTGCGCGTTCCAGGTAGGTGAGCAGCGTCGAAAGGCGCTCCTTCATCGAGGGACCGGCGTCCGATACGCTGCCGCGGTTCCCCCTTCCGGAGGCACGGACGGCAGCCCTTCCGTCCAACGCCGTGCGCATGCGGCGGAAGATCGTCGGGTCATGCATGGCGGCGCGCGCGATGAAGAAACCCGCGCACTGCGTCTCCTCCCGCATGCGCACGACGTCCGCCGGGGTGCGAATGTCGCCGTTGCCGATGACGGGCAAGCCAGAAGCTTCGACGAGCCGCGCGATGGCGGACCAATCGGCGTTGCCCGCGTAGCCTTGCTCTACGGTCCGCGCGTGCATCGTCACCCACGCGGCACCGGCTGCTTCTGCCTCGGCGGCGACTTCGACGTAGTTCTGGTTGCGCGCCGTCGGGCCAAGCCGCATCTTGACGGAGACCTGCGCGATGCCCACGTCGTCTGCCGCCTCCTTCGCGGCGCGGATGACCGCCCCGGCTTTCTTGGGGTCGCGCATGAGGTAACCGCCCGCACACACGCGCATGATGTTGGGCGCGGGGCAGCCGAGGTTGACGTCGATGAAGTCCGGCTTGATGCGCGTCGCGAGCTTCGTCACGGCTTGCCGCATCTCCTCCGGCTCGGGGCACATGAACTGCACGCCATAGGGACGCTCCCCCGGCCAAGGTTGGACGTGTTGCCAAGCCCCCCTTGAATCGCGGAGCAGGCCGACGGCCGCGACCATTTCGCTGCACGTGACGTCGGCGCCCCATTCAGTTGCCACAGAACGGAAGGCGGCGTCGGTCACGTCCACCATCGGTGAAAGGACGAGCGGCAGGCGCTTGCCGAGGATGCCGTCGGGGTGCGCCATGCTGGCTTGAGGCACAACGTGGTTGAAACTGTTGCCACGGCTCATTCTCGTGGGCCCACTACGGCCGCGCGTGCGGGGAAGGCTCGCGCTCGTCGAAGAGACGAAGCAGCCACTCCGCGGACTAAGGGCTGAAAGGTCCAAGTACGTGTTAATCCTCGATGGCGTTGGGACGTCCATGCGAGGCACGCTCATCACGCTCATTGCACTCGCTTCGATGTTCGCCGGCTGCGTCAAGACGCCAGAGGCCGTCACGACGGGCTCCGCCGCCCCAGGTGAGGCGCTCCTGACGGTCGATCTTCCCGTCCGTGTTATCCCGGTCGGCTTCGACTTGTTCGACGGCGACGCACTCCTCGCGGCCATGCCGCCGCATTCGCCCCTCATCGCGGGCATGCGCCAGTGGATTACGGGTTCGCTCGAGCACGAGCCGCTCCAATTCAACGTGCAGTACTCGGTCGTCGAGGCCTCCGACGCATTCGCCGAGGCGCTCTTCGCTTACGCCGCCAGCATCGCGAAGCCCGACGCGCCCGACGCGTGGCTCGCGAGCTACGACCGCAACGGCGAGCAGCGCGTGTGCGGCGACGGCGTCGTCCCCACCGCACCCGTGCCGCTTCCCGTCGCCGCGCCGCGCGATCCGACGATCCCGCCCTGCGACGACATCCGGCGCATCGATGCGACGTTCATCGACGCGTGGATCGCCGGCAACCGCGCCGCCTACGGGCTCTCGTGGGAAGGAGCCGGCGAGGAGATTTTCGTCCTCGACGCGTACACGCGCGGATGGCTCCCGCAAGACAACTATCACCAGTACTTCATCGACGACGGCAGCGACGGCTCGTGGGTCAAGAATCTACGCGCGTGGGGCGGCGACAACGGGTTCGTCTTCCTCGATGTGGGCGCCGCGCCCAACTCCTGGGACTACACGCCGTGGGTCGACTTCGACAGCGAGGAGTCCGGCACAACGGCCGATGGGCCGATCTGGGAGTACACGGACGACATGGGCGCCTTCTACGAGAACCTCGCGTGGAACGTGCACGATGCCGTCGACATGGTGTTCGCGCGCGACCCGATCTATCCGTTCGAATATGCCGAGAAGTACGTGCTCAAGTCGTACGTGATCATCGACACGCTCGCGCACGCCAACCCCGGAAGCCCGCTAGCGGAGCTCCAGAGCATCGACTACGAGGAGCTCACCGACGAGGAGACCATCCAGGCGTCGTTCGCAGCGCTCGTGCCCTGGGCGGAGGTCGTGCTCGAGGTCGAGTACATCTACTTGCCCGACGACGACCCCGGCCTCGCTGCGGCGCTCGCTGACGCAAAGGACCGCGGCTCTACCGACTATGTGGATTTCGGCATCCTGAAGCGCCACATCCGCGAGAACTGGGACACGTACGCTCCGGACGTTCCGGGCGCGCGCACCTACCCGACGTTCGCGTTCGTCCTCG
>CAZXUC010000037.1:0-21312 GCA_964643795.1 uncultured Halobacteriales archaeon
GGGGGGGGCAGAGAGGGGAGTGTTCGAGCCATGCGAAGGCCAGCCGACTCCCCACATGTGTCTTTTGTGCGCCGCTTGTCCACGCCGGGACGGTGGCCGTTAGGGCGTGGCCGGTTGGCGGCCGGCGATGGCGCACTGAACCAGTGTCCGCAAATGCTTATCCTGGTGGAACTTCCCCTTCCCCATATGCGTTGGTCGGTCGCTGTCGTCCTCCTGGTTGTGCCCCTCCTGGCCGGGTGCCTCGGGGCCTTCGAGAAGCAAGACAGAACCGATCCCAACCCGCCCGCCGACGTAGGGTATGACCCGACCTCGGTACAAGTAACGTCCGTCCTCAAGTCGACGGTCACGATTTCCTCCTTCGACGGCGTTAACCTCGCAGCAATCATCTACGAACCGCGTAGCCCCGACTTGGCCTCCGATGGCAAACCGCCGCGTTGGCCCGTTGCAATCTTCGTGCACGGCTGGGGCCAGTTCAAGGAGACCTTCGAAGGAGTCGCCGGGACGACGGGCGCCCCCATCCCCGCCGATTCTGGTGCGCCGCAGAACGTCAACCACCTACAGACGTTCGCCGAGAAAGGCATCCTTGCCGTCGCATACGACGCGCGCGGCTTCGGCCAATCCGGCGGCGAAACCAGCGTCGCTGGCCCGGCCGAGATGGCCGACCTCGACCGCGTCTTGGCGTTCGTGGAGGCGCGCCACAAGGGAGCAACGAACGGCTTCGTCGGCGTAATCGGCGGCTCGTATGGCGGCGGACAGGCGTACCTCGCCTGGGCGGACAACCCGCGCATCACGACGGCAGCCGCCATGGCTGGTTGGGTCGACCTGTACGAGGCACTATTGCAAGGCAACGTTCCCAAGTTGGAGTGGGCGAACGTGCTCTATGCGTCGGGCGCCGCTAGCTCGCGCGCGCGGTACTCACCGATGATCCATGAATGGTACGAGAATGCGGCGACGCGGACCGACATGGACACGGTCCGAGCGCAAATGGATGCCCGCAGCATTCTAACGCGCATGCAGCAGGTGGAAAAGCCGCTCTTCGTCTGTCAGGGGCTGCAAGAATCATTGTTCCCCCAGGCTGACCTGGCGTGGGATAACGCGGGCGGCTTCACCAGGGCGTACATCAGCACGGGCGGGCATGGCCACCAATCGTCGGAGTGTTGGAGCAGGGCGCTTGATTGGTTCCTCTATTTCCTCGCGGGGTTCGATACGGGCGTCGACAAGTGGCCGGCCCTCATCACCGTCGACGCCGATGGCCAAAAGGTGGTGCAATTCGACGACTTCCCCGCCGCCACCTGGCACAGCCTGTATCTGCGCCACCCAGCCCTCGACTCTGCGGGGTCGAACACCAGCTTCGTCGTCCAGCAACGCGGCGCCACGAATCCCTTCCAGGAACCGTCAGTCGTCTGGGACCAACTCGGACAATCCTACCAACAAGTCCCGGTTCGGTTGCGCCAGGATCCAAACGCCATCATGTTCGAAGGCCCAAAGACCGGGGCCAGCGCAGTCCTGCTCGGGGCCCCCGAACTTGTCCTGCACACTCGTGGGGAGCCGACGACGCCGTTCCAGGTCGCGGCCATCCTGTACCACGTCGACGCGCAAGACCGGTCGCGGATTCTGTCGCGTGCGGCGTACGCGGCACTTGATGCGGGCGACGTCGACAATGGAACCATCACGTTGCGCTTCCACTGGACCAAGGCTGAAATGGCCCCTGGAGAGCGGTTGGTCCTCAAGCTCGGTGCGAATGACTCTTCGTGGTGGAGTCCGCTCACCGGCAACTACGCCGTCGAGTTCACGGGCCAATCCGAGTTGCGCTTGCCGTACTTTGAGGGTTAATCGACTCGCGGCGATTCCCAGTCGCAGAGAACGCAGAACTCGCCGAAGCGCATTCTGCCGGCCATCCGTCCGCAAAGGGCAAATCGAGGCCGTTCGTCCCGGCTCCGCCGTGGACCTACCCGAACTAATCACGGAAGCAGCCCCCGCCCTTCTCTACACCATCGCGTTCGTGGCCGCCTTCGGGGAATCGGCGCCCGCCATCGGTTTGCTCGTCCCTGGCCAGACCCTCATCGTCGGCGCCGCCTTCCTCGCCGGCCAGGGCATCATTTCACCGTGGATGCTGCTGCCGTTCGTCGCCGCCGGCGGCCTCCTAGGCGACGCCGCAGGCTACTACCTCGGCCGCCACTATGGCCTCGGCTTCATGGCCCGCCGCAAAGGCAAGCTCCGCCTGACCCCGGAACGCATGGCTAAACTGCAAGGGTTCTACGACGCCCACGGCGCGAAGGCCGTCATCCTCGGCAGGTTCCAACCCATTACCCGAGCCTTCGGCCCCTACATCGCGGGCGCCGCCGGCATGGGCCTTGGCAGGTTCGGGCCAGCTGCGGTGGCAGCCGCGATCGTAGCGGCCTGCGCCCTCGTCGGCCTCGGCTACATCATGGGCATCGGGTTCGAGTTCCTCGGAAAGGTGCTCGGCCTAACCCTGGCGGGCGTGGTGACGGTGGCCCTCACCGTGATTGTGCTGCTTTACTGGCGGTCCACGCAGAGGAAGGCCTCAACAGAATAGAGATGGTGCATGGGCGCTCGGCCCATTGGCGCCCCCAACACGCGGAGGGCGCGGAACGCGCGGAATTGACGGAGTCGGTCGCTCCGCGCGTTTCCGTGGGTTCCGCGTGTCCGCAAGGTCCGCTCGACGTCGCTGCGCTCCGTTGTCGCTGAGCTTGACGAAGCCAAGGGCCGTCGAGGCTCGCTGTGCTCGCCTCAGACGACTTGGACTTCGTCAATCTCGTGGTGCCGCTTCGCAATGTGCCGAATCGAGGAGATGTTGCGCCCCTGCTTGCCGATGGCCTTGCCCTTGTCCTTGGCTTCGACTTCGACGATGGCGCGGATCTTGACCTTCGTCACCGGTTGGCCTTCTGCGTCCATCTCTCCTGGGATGGCGACCTGGAGGGCCTCCATGCGGATGGTGGCGACGTCGAACGGCTTGAACAGGTTGCGGATGAAGATCTGCTTGTCATCGTCCCATTCGACGAACTTGACGTCCTTCTTCAGCAGGTCACGCATCATCTGCAGGTTCTTGGCTTCCTTGCCGAGGGCCTGACCGAGGTGGCCCTTCTCCGTGATGAAGACGATGCGTTCGCCTTCGTCAACGGCGTCCTTGATGCGGGCGCGCAGACGCTTTTCGGCTTCCGTGATGAGCCCGATGGCCTCCATCGAGAGGTTCAGGTCCGTCACTGGCCGCCCCCCGACTGGAGCCGGCGGGCCGAAGTGTTAGAGAGGGTCAGAGGGGAAAGGTCGCTCATCACGGCATCACGTCGCCAATTGCAAGACGTCGGAAGTTCCAGCGTCCAGGACGGCGAGGGCCGAGATGGAGAAAGGCTTGCCGCAGGCAGGGCCCAGTTGGGTGCCCATGCCTTCGAAGGCGTAGACCGGCACGCGCTTCTTGGCGGCGGCGGCGCGCAGTTCGGCGGCTTGCGGGGCGTTCGTCGCGACGATGACCATTTTGGCATCGCCGCGCTCCAGCGCCTTGGCTGTCTGGTCGGCTCCAATCAGGACCTTGCCGGTCGCGATGACGGTTCTCAGGCTGCGTTGTACGTCCATGGTTAGGCCTCCTCGTCAATTTTCTTCGAGGAATCTGCTTCGGCTTCGGCCTCCGCCGTCTCGCCGGGGACCAGCTCGGCCGCGTCGCCTTCGAAGCTCATGACGGGCACTTCGACCACGATGGGGACCGTCGAGACGGGCGTCGGCATGCTCTTCTTGAGCGACATGAGCTTTGGCATGTCCATCGCAAGCTTCACGGCGCCGGTACCGAGGTTGACCGGCTGGCCGACGATGATGTTCTCGGCGACGCCGTTCAAGGGGTCCACTTCGCCCGTCATGCCGGCTTGCAGCAAGTGGTCGACGGTGATCTCGAACGCAGCGCGGGCGAGGATGGAGGACTTCTGGCCGGACACACCTTGGCGACCGATGGCCTTGACCTCGCCGTCAGCCGTCATGACGTCCGAGACGAGCATGAGGTGGCGCAGATCAACCTGGAGACCTTGGCCCTTCAGGGTGCCGTAGGACTCTTCCATGATGGATTGGCGTGCGGCTTCGATGCCGAGTTCGTCCTGGATCTGCAGGATGTCGTTCGTCTTGACGCGGCCGTGTTGGACGCCGCCAATCTCGAGGACTTCCTTTAGGTTGGACCCTTCTGTGTAGAGGACGTACCCGCCCTCTTTCTCGTCGCGGCTAATCACAAGGCGCGTGATGCCGTCGATGCCTTTGACCTTGAGTTTCTTGAGGTCCTCGACGGCCTTTTGGAGGTTCTTGAAGTTGGCCTCGGAGAGTGTGACTTCGATGGAGGGCTTCTTGCCTTCGTTTACCTTTGTCGTGATGCGGCGCACGGAGGCGACGGACGTTGCCAGGTCCTCCATGGAGATTTCTTTCTCCGTCATCTTCTCCGTGTCGGGGATGACCTTGATTGTCAAGGTGCCAAGGTCCGATTCGACGGCGGCGATGTCCTTGAGGTTCGTCGTCTCGATCTGGTTGGCTATCTTCGTGGCGGCCTTGCGGTCGTTCTTGACCTTGTCCGTCAAGAAGATTGTCATCGTCGGCGTGGACGGCGTGCGTCGCGCGTCGACGATCTCGATGAGGCGGGGCAGACCAAGGGTGACGTTGATTTCAGCGACACCTGCGAAGTGGAAGGTGCGCATCGTCATCTGCGTGCCAGGTTCGCCAATCGATTGGGCGCCGACGATGCCGGCGGCTTCAGTCGCATCGACCCGGGCGCGGTTGTATTCCGCGACTGCGAGGTCGGCGGCCTGCTTGAGCTGCGCGTCCGTGAAGTTGCGGTCGAGGCCACCATCGACGAGGCGCCGGATGACCGACTGCGGCAACGTGTTGCCGCCATCCACGACGTGCTTCTCGAGGGTCCGGTCCTTCTTGATGAGCTCGGGGGCGCGGGTCTCCGCGCGCTCGACGTACATCTCGTAGGCGCGGTCGTCCTCGGTGACGCGGCGCGTCGAGCGGCGGGCTGCCGCTTCGCGCTTGCCCTTGGAGAACTTAAGCAGAATCTGCTCGACTTCGTTGCCCGTGAAGCCGACATCCATGAAGTCCTTCTTCGTCGCGGACTTCGCCTTCGTGACCGTGAATCCGGCCTCGACGAGGCGAGAGGCAGTCTCTTGGTCGAAGGCATACGTCTTCACGAACGAATTGATGGTCTGGGCATTCGCCAACTCAGGCACCTCCCTTCTTGGACTTCCCGCCACGGTTCACTTCAGCGAAGATTTGCTCGAAGTCAACCGGGTCGCCGCCGGCGGAGCGCGTGGGGTCCACGCCGTCTTCGCCGTAGGTGAACTGGATGATTGTCCCGGCCGTGTTGCGCACCGTTCCGTCCTGGGCGACCTTGAGGTCTTCCAAGGCGTTGATGAGACGGCGCTGCATGTAGCCGGAGCGGCTCGTGCGGACGGCAGTGTCGACCAAGCCCTCGCGTCCACCCATGGAGTGGAAGAAGTACTCGGTCGGGTTCAAGCCGGACTTGTAGGATGCTCCGACGAAGCCCTTCGCTTCGGCGCCGAGGTCGCCCCACTTAAAGTGCGGCAGAGTGCGGTGCTGGTAGCCGCGGTGGATGCGTTTGCCACGGACGGCTTGCTGGCCCACGAGGCCGGCCATCTGTGACAGGTTGAGCATCGAACCGCGGGCGCCGCAGCGCGCCATCAACACAGCGGAGTTGTCCATGCCGAGCGACCGCGAAGCCGTTTCACCGGCGGCGTCACGGGCTTGGCCGGTCTCGCGCATGATCTCCATCTCGAGCGTCTCCTCGACGGAGCGGCCGGGCAGTGCGTGCAGGTCGCCCTTGGCGTACTGCTTGAGGAGGTCCGCGACACGCAGCTTCGTGGACTTGACCTTCTCGGCGATCTCATGGACTGCCTCGGCGGGCAGGTCTTCGTCCTCGATTGAAGTCGTGAACCCGCGCAGTGTCAAGAAGCCGTTGCCGACTTTTGTGACCTTGTCAAGGAACTTGCGTGCCTCGACGTTGCCGTACTTGCGGGCGATGTGGTCGAGCAGCTTGCCCTTCTCCGAGGCGATGGAGGCCTTGTCGATGCCGCCAGCGACGAGTCTCGAGTCGACAATCTCGACCCAGAAGTCGTTCGCGGGCTTCTTCGCGTCTTCCTTGCCCATGCCGGACACGCACGCCGCAGCCTTGTAGCTGAGGTTGATGCCGGGGGGTAGCAAGGTCGAGAAGAGGTCACGGCCGTAGACGAAGCGGCGCGTCTCGCCGCGGGCGTCTTGTTCCTCGTGGATTGGCGGCGATTGGCCCTTGAACCCGATGCGGGCAAGGACTTGCGTCGCGTCCTCGAGGGACAACTTCGGGCCGAGGTTCTTCGCGCGTTGCTCCGGCGTCATGTCCTGGGCACCGTTCCAGGTGAGCAGGAAATTGCCGGAGATGTGGTCGTGGATGGCACCGATGATCGGACCGCCGAAGCGGGGCGACCGGATGTTCTCCTGGACCTTCATGAGGATCTCCGCTTCGGCGCGAGCCTCTTCGCCTTGGATGACGTGCAGGTTCATTTCGTCGCCGTCGAAGTCCGCGTTGTAGGGCGGGCAGCAGGGCAGGTTGAAGCGGAACGTCTTGCCAGGCATGACGCGCACCGTGTGCGCCATCATCGACATGCGGTGCAGCGTCGGTTGCCGGTTGAACAGGACGACGTCGCCGTCATCGAGTTGGCGCTCCACGATGGAGCCCACTTCGAGGCGCTTTGCGACTTCGTCGGCGTTCTTGTCGGTGACCTTGACGCGGCGGCCGTCGGGGCGAATGACGTAGTTGACGCCGGGTTGGTACTTGCCTTCCTTGTGCGGCGGTTCAGGGCCGCGCAGGATCAGGTCCATCGAGTACTGGAAGTTGGCGGGGGTGACGCGGATGGGGACCGTGAGTTCCTCCGCGCATTCCTCGGGCACACCGACTTCGTTGATCGACAGGTTCGGGTCCGGGCTGATGACGGTGCGGGCGCTGAAGTTGACGCGCTTGCCGGACAAGTTGGACCTGAACCGGCCTTCCTTGCCCTTGAGGCGTTGGCTGATGGTCTTCAGCGGGCGACCCGAGCGGTGACGCGCGGGCGGGATCCCGGCGGTCTGGTTGTCGAAGTACGTCGTGATGTGGTACTGCAACAGCTCCCACAGGTCTTCGACGATGAGTTGCGGAGCGCCAGCGTCGCGGTTCTCCTGCAGACGCTGGTTGATGCGGATGACGTCGACCAATTTGTGCGTCAGGTCGTCTTCGGAGCGTTCACCGGATTCGAGGGTGATGCTCGGGCGCATCGTGACGGGCGGCACGGGCAGGACCGTGAGGACCATCCATTCCGGGCGGCACACGTTCGGGTTGATGCCGAGCAAGTGCAGGTCCTCGTTGGGGACTTTCTCAAGCCACTCGCGGACTTCGCTGGGCGTCATCTTGTGGCCGTTCTCGCGGAACGTCGTGGGTTTGTCGACGTCGATCGTGCCGTGTTCGCGCCCGCAGTGCGGGCAGACGGTGACGTTGGAGGCTTCCTTCGAGACCTTCTTGGCGAGCAGGCTAGTGTCCTTCTCTTCCTGGATGTAGGTCTTGAGGGACTTGTCGAAGTCTTGGCGGCTGCGGTCGGTGAAGAGCAGCTTGCCGCAGCCACGGCAGGTCGAACGCAGGATGTCGCGCACCACGCGGACGAAGCCGACGTGGATGACGGGCATGGCGAGGTCGATGTGGCCGAAGTGGCCGGGGCAGTCCCCGACTTTCTGGCCGCACGTCTTGCAGCGCAGGCCCGGCTCGATGACGCCGAGGCGCGGGTCCATGAGGCCCATCTCAATGGGGAACCCGTCGTCGTCGTACGTGTCGGCCGTGATGACCTTCGTCGCCGAGAGGCCGCGGACTTCCTTGGGCGAAAGGAGGCCGAATTCCATGTGGCCGATCTTCTTGGGCTGATTCGTGAGCATTTGACGGACCATGGGTTAGGCCTCCTTGCGTCGCTGACCGGACCACGAATTGCACGAAGCCCACGAAACGGACGCTGTAGCGCCGTTCGTGAAATTCGTGGAATTCGTGGTTTGGAGCGCCGTGGCGCGAGCACGCGCGTTCATACCAACGCCTCCAGGCGCATGCGCGGTGCGATGATGAGACTCTTCAGTTCCTCCATCAGCAGCTTGAATGCGTACGACATCTCGACCGGGTGGATGTCGGCCTCGTCGCCGCATACCGTGCAGCGGTAGAAGCCGCGGCGGTCGAGCATGGCGACGTGGCCGCAGTGGTCGCAGACGTACTGCGTCGTCAAGTCCGACTCGTCGAGGAGACGGTCCTTGATGACCATGGAGACGCCGTGGCCGATGAGGGCGTCGCGCTCCATTTCACCGAAACGCAAGCCACCGTCGCGGGCACGCCCTTCCGTCGGTTGGCGCGTCAGGATCTGCACGGGCCCGCGGCTGCGGGCGTGGATCTTGCCGGCGACCATGTGGTGCAGCTTCTGGTAGTAGATGCAGCCGACGAAGATGTCGACCTCGAACATGCGGCCCGTCTGCCCATCGTGGAGCCGGCGGCGGCCGTCGTGGCGGAAGCCGTTCTTGAGGAGCGCGGCCCGCATGATCTCTTCGTTGTCGGTGCCGCTGAAGGCGGTGCCGTCCATGAAGCGGCCTTCCATCGGGGCTACTAGGCCGCCGATCATTTCGAGAACGTGGGCGACTGTCATGCGCGACGGGATGGCGTGCGGGTTGACGACGATGTCGGGCGTCATGCCTTCCTCGTCGAACGGCATGCCTTCCTGCGGCATGATGAGGCCCAAGACGCCCTTTTGGCCGTGCTTGGAGGCGAACTTGTCGCCGAGTTCGGGGATGCGTTGGTCGCGGACCTTGATCTTGACCATGCGCGAGCCGTTCACTGACTCGGTGAGCATGACGGTGTCGACCCAACCGGCTTCGCCGTGGCGGACCGTGACGGAGGTCTCGCGGCGCTTTTGCGGCGTCAGGAAATCCGTCGGCTCCTCGAGGAAGCGGGGCGGGCTCGTCTTGCCGATGAGCACGTCGCCGCCGTTGACCGGGCGCTCGGGGGAAATGAGGCCGTCTTCCTCGATGTAGGCGTACATCTCTTCGGGGCGCACACCGCGGCATTCCGGGTCAGGGCGCTCGAAGCGGTCCTCTTGGCCACCTGGGTAGCGGCGCTCCTCCGTGGAATACGTGCGGAAGAAGGTGCTGCGTCCCAACCCGCGTTCAATGGAGGCCTTCGACATGACGATGGCGTCTTCCATGTTGTAGCCGTGGAAGCTCATGACGCCGACGACGAAGTTCTGCCCGGCGGGGCGGTCGTTGAAGTGCAAGTAGTTGCCCGGGTGCGTCTGGACGAGCGGAGCTTGCGGCGCGTGCAGCAAGTGGCCGCGCGTGTCAGGGCGGATGCGGTAGTTGGCATCGCCGAAGCCGAGGGACTGCTTGCCCATCCCGGCGCCCATCGTGATGCGGGGCGACGAGTTGTGCTCGGGGTACGGAACGAGCGAACTGCCGATGCCCAAGATAATCATGGGGTCGATCTCGCAGTGCGTGTGTTCCTTAATGACGTGGTTCTCGTCGAGGGCGATGAAGAGGTTCTCCTCTTCTTCAGCGTCGATGTACTCGATGATGCCCTCGTTGATGAGGTCGCTCCACTTGAGGCGGCCTTCGGAGACGTCCTTCAGGTACTCCTTGTTGTAACGCATTTTCCCGGCTTCGACGACCAGTAGAGGTCGTCGAACTCGGCCAGCGTCACAGTTGAGGAAGACGGCTTTCGCTTCCTCGTTGTGATAAACATTTACCTCGTTCGACAAGAGTCCGGCGCGGCGGCGTTCCTTGATGCGGCGCACGAGGTCTGCGGCGTCGCCGTGCAGGCCGACGAGGTCGCCGTTGAGGTAGACTTGTTGGTCCGTGGAGTCGCGTTCGATGGGCTTCAAGCCGAAGTCGCGTAGGACGCGTTCGACTTCGCGGTCGGGGAAGCCTTCGCTGATCTCGACGCACAGGCTGAGGTTCTTGACGAGGCCACAGTTCGGGCCTTCAGGAGTCTCGTTGGGGCATAGGCGGCCCCATTGCGTGGAGTGCAAGTCACGAGCTTCGAAGTGGGGTTGGCTGCGCGTGAGCGGGCTCGTCACGCGGCGCATGTGGGACAGTGCGGCGAGGTTGCTCGTGCGGTCCAGGAGTTGCGATACGCCGGCGCGGCCGGAGACCCAATTTCCCGTCGCAAGCGAGTGGAGCAGGCGCTGCGTGAGGACATCGGCGCGGACGGCCGTCTGGATCTTGACGTCGCGGTTGCGGGCGTGGGCGCGCTCAAGTTGGTACTTGAGGTCCTTGCAGAGCGCCATGAAGGCGACGCGAAACAGGTCCTCCATAAGGTCGCCAGCGAGCTTCAGGCGCTTGTTGGCGTAGTGGTCCTTGTCGTCCTCTTCGCGTAGGCCGAGGAACAATTCGAAGACGGCTTGGCCCATGCGGGCGAGGAAGATGGCCTTCGTGATGCGGTCTTCCGGTTCCTGGCCCAAGTGGGGCAGCAGGTTCCGGTCCATGAGGGCCTCGACGCGCTTGACGCGATACTCTTTCGCTTGGCCGCCGGCAAGGCGCTTGCCGAGGTAGCCGATGGCGTCTTCGCGGGTGGCCACACCGTACTCTTCGGCGGCGGATTCGATGTTGCCGAAGATGAGGGGCTCCATCTGGTCATCGGACTTGATGGCGTGGACGATCTCTTCGTCCGACTCCATGCCGAGGGCGCGCAGCAGGACGACGAGGGGAATCTGACCGGAGGCGCTGGGGACCGTGACCATCAGGTCGCCGTCTTTCTTGCGTTCGACTACGACGAGGGCGCGGTAGCCTTCGTGTTGGCTGAAGACCTTCGCGATCTCGACGTCAGTGCCGTAGCGCGTTGCCTTCTCGACGAGGACGCGGTTGGGGGCGAGGTCTTCGAGCGTGATGAGGACGCGCTCGGTGCCGTTGGAGATGAAGTAGCCGCCAGGGTCGAGTTGGTCTTCCTGGAGTTCGATGAGCTTGGCCTTGTATTCCTCGGCGTTGAGGGGGCGGCCCTCGACTTCCTCGAGGATTTTGCGGTTGATGTTGCAGTGGCTCGAGTGCACCATGATGGGCAGGCGGCCGATGGCCACCAGCTCAGGCTCGTGCTCGATGCCGTCGATGACCGGGACGAACTCCAGGGTCAACGGGGCTTGGTAGGTGAGGTTCCTGAGGCGTGCCTCCATGGGGGTGAGTGGGCGCAGCGAGCCGTCGGCTTCCTTCACGACGGGGCGACTGACGGAAATCTTTCCGAGCTTGATGTAGTAGCCCTCTATGTCCGTCTGGACGACGCCGCGCTCGGAGGTTTCATCGTCCCCGATGCGGATGTTGTCGATGACGTGCTGCAATCGTCCCGCGATGAAGTCATCATACGAGGCGATGTGGTGGTTGACGATGGAGCGTTCAGCGTAGAAGGCGTCGACTAGTTCGCGCATTTTGGTTCCCCCAGTTCTCCCTAGATGGCCTCGATGACGAGACGGTAGGCGACGGCAGTCCCAGCGGTGGGGCTGCGCCGCGTGACGCGGACGACTTGGCCGGGCTTACCGGCGATGACCTTGACGGCGGGGTCAGAGTCCTTGATTTTCGGCAACTGCTCCTTGACGATGGCGTATTGCTTGAGGAGGCTCACGACCTCGTCATCGGCTAGCAATTCGTGCTTTGGCACGTTCACGTGGTTCAGGACATTGAACCGCTTGGCATCGTTAGTTGGGACGTCGCTCACAAGTTCACCCGCGCCGCTTCGAGACTCTGCCATAGGCTTCTCCTCGGTGTACCCCGGACCCGGCGCTGGGTAGCTCCAAGGCTACGCCTAACGGCCAAGCTCGGTGATGCAATTCGCGGCGAGGAAGGGGGGGTATAAAAGCGCTGCCCCGCCCTCGAACCTACCGCCCATGCAAGTCAGGCACTTCAAGTTTTGGAAGGAATGTGGACGGGTTCTGGTGCCGCGCAAGGTTTAAGGGATGGCTAACCATATTGGTATAACCATGCGAGAGGCAATCGTCAGGACGAAGCTCCGGCGCTGGGGAAACACGTTCGGCATCGCGGTGAGCCGGAAGGACGTCGAACGTTTGCATGCCAAGGCAGGCGCCGAGGTGACCGCGAGAATCCAAGTCGGCGACGCGAGCGTCGACTTTAGTGACGCAGGAATCTTCCGCCTTGGAGCAACTGCGAGCCGCGACCACGAGGAAGGGGCCGGAGCGTCCGTCGAGGAGGAGCGGAAGCGATGGCGTCCTGCGTAGCTGATACGAGTTGGCTTGTCGGCCTCCTCAACGTCGAGGACGACTTCCATAGCGTGGCGGTTTCGGAGGCGTCACGCATGGACCAGGTCCACATTCCCGCGGCCATTCTCGCGGAGACCCTCAGTTTCATCAAATACAGAACCGGCAAGGTCGAGGCTACTCGCGAAGCCGTGCGTTTCCTTGGCTCAAAGGCCAACGTGCTGCTGGCGTCCCCTGACCAGGACTACCAAGCCACCATGCACTATTGGGACGCGCATCCGAAGCTTTCCTACCACGACGCTGCGGCCGTGGCTGCCGCAAAGCGCCTCGGCATCGGGCTCTGTACCTTCGACGAGCGCCAAAGGGACGCGTTGTCGAGCGGAAGGCCCTAGATTGCCGCCCGCAGCCTGTAGGACGGCGGTCAGGCATGAACAGGCACAATCGGCCACGGCTCCGGCGCCGGTGCGGGATCACTTGCATCGAACTTGAACGTCCACAATCCCGTTGAGCTGTCGAATGTCAGCATCGTCCCGTCCTCAAAAGTCAGGACCTCCTGTGAATTTGGCCGCCACCGGATGACGACGGCTGGATCAGCACTCTCGTCGCTCGGGAGGAAGGCACCGATGCTGTGCAAGAGGACGAACGGCGCCGTGCCTACGGAGGCCAGGTCCACTGCCCATATCCCGCCGTGGTACATGCTGACGAAGAGCGTCTTGTCGACGACGCCGTAGTAGTGGTTGCTGAACATGTAGGTCCCGCTCCATTCGACTTCGTGCGGCAACGTCCACGCGGCGACTTCGTGGATGTCCATTGGATCCGTCGTGTCGAGGACCCACACGATACCGCTCGGGTGGTCGGTCGGATGCCCGCCGAATTCTGGTCCCACGATGGTGTAGTGCCGGCCGTCCCACACCTCGCCCAACGGGAGGACCGAATGCAGAGAGCCGGAGAATCCCTCACGACCCACGCCCGCCTCGCTCCAGATGCCGATGACCACGGGGTCACGCGGGTCACTGATGTCGAGCATCGTGAAGAGGTCCGACCCGACGAGATAGGCAATCGCCAGGCCGCTCACGGGATGCTTCGCGATCCAGCCATCGTGGCCGCTACGCCCGACAATCGGATTCGCTGGAACCTGGCTCGCGGATTCAGGCGGTCTGTAGATGGACAGCAATTCGAGGCGCGAGCCGAGGGGCGTGTCGATGATGTCGTACAACTCGAAGCCGCTCATGCCGGCGGCGGCGGGATTCGGGCCGAGCGTCGTGACGAGCAGAAGGCTTTGTGCGTCGATAATCGTGGAGTACACGCTGTGCCCGAAGCCATAGAGCGGCTGCTGGTCGATGATCACCGGCTGCGCCGGGTTGGAGATGTCGACGAGGAGGATGCTCATCGGGCGCGGCACGACGTCTTCAGGCGAAGCGAACGAACCGAGCGGTGCGAACGCGACTTCCACGGGGTCAGCGCACGGAGTGTTCCACGTCATGCGAGGCGAAGGGGAGGCAAGCGGTGGGATGTTGCCGACACCCTCGACGGTCGAGTGCCGCGTGACCAGAACGACGTGCTTCCCGTCGGGGACGACGGCCAAGTCGTAGATGTACGTGTTTTCCAGGATGAGTTCCCCTAGCCACGTGGGCGCTGCCGGGTCCGTGACGTCAGCGAGAGCAAAACCGACGTTGCTGCGGGATTCGACTGCAGCGATGCGGCGCCCATCGCCCATCTGTTGGGCATCGCCGCAGACGTAGCCGCCCGCCGCCTTGCCGTAGTAATCGCTAACGAGGGGATTGTGGCCGAGCACCTGGAAGTTTGGCGTCGTGAGGCCGGCGTGCTGCGACGCGTTGGAGTGGTCATGCCCGTCGCCGGATGCGAGGGCGAGTTCCGACCACTGGGGATGGAAAGTGGAGCCAGGCGCGCCGCCGTCGCCGGAGCCGCCGTTGTTGAAGCAGCCGGGCACCGAAAGGATTGCAACAAGGAGTGCGGCAGTCGAGGCGCGAATCATGAACGGGCGATACCGGATTTGAACCGGTGGCCGGCGGATTAAAAGTCCGCTGCTCTACCAGGCTAAGCCAATCGCCCTTGGAAGCGTCCACGTAGGGGCGATTCAAGAAACCTTGGAGCCGATACGCAGGTTGGAGAAAGGATGTGAAGGCCGGCTTCGGCGGCCTACATCAACCGGCCCATATCGAGCAACTCAGTGCCGCCGACGCCGGGCGTCGCGGTGAGGGCTGCCTCGACGCGGTCGTTGTTGCCGTCTTCGTCCTCGACGATGATTGAGGCAATCAGGACCTTCATGCCGAAGACAAAGGGCGCGACCTCGGCCTTGGAGACTTTCGCGATGTTCGCAGGCAGCGCCTTGCGTACGGCGGCCTCAAGGTTGGCAACGTCAAAGCCTTCGTCGGGGACGACGCGGTACTTCAGGAGGACTTGACCCATGCGGCACTTCCAGGTGCGGCGACATGGGAGGCATATTTCACGGTTGGGCTGGAGTCGAACGCATTTGTCCGCTGACGAACCCTAACGCCCGCCTTTTCCACTGAACGCACAGAAGGCAGTGAAACCGCCGTTCAGTGCGTTCAGCGGCCCTTCTTCAAGCCCAGCTTACGCCGCAGCTTCGTCGCGCCGGAACGCTTCGAGACGCGGCCCTTGCCGCCGGACGCTTTCTTCGCGCGCTTGCGCACGCCGCGCATGCTGGCTGCGTACTTGCGTTGCGCCAGTTGCTTCTTGGTCAACTTGCTCTTTCCCCGCTTGGCGCGTTTGGCAGCCATGCCTCGGCATCAGCAGCGGTGGTGATGAGCGTTTCGCTTGCTACCACGCCGTCGCGAGTTCGAGGCCGGGCAATTCCGGCGTGACGCCACGGAACTCCTTGCACAACGCGCGGATGCGCTCGACGAGGCCGATCGCGGCTTCGATGTTGCTGAGCATGACGTGTTCGATGCAGAACCCCGGCGCGACCAAGTTGTTGGTTTCGGCATGCTCGAGGATGCTGCGGACAATCGCTTCGTTTCGAACATGCGACTCTTCGATGCGGGCCGCGTTGCCGGTCCGACCCAGGATCGCCGTCCCGTGCGCGGCGGGGACTTCGACGCCGAGCCACTTCAGGAACTCGATGTCGCGCGTCTTCGAGACCGGAGCGAGACTCCACAGAATTGGGATGGCCGGTTTGTCCGCTGCCTTGGCCGCCGCGGCGAGGTCCTTCTGCAGGCGCTGCGCGGCGATGGGTTCGCATAGAATCTGGCTGATGGCGTAGCTAGCGCCCGCTTCCTGCTTGGCAAGCAGGCGTTGCGGTTCGTCGTTGCTCTCGCGTCGACGCGTGGGGATCGTGATGACGCCGAGTGTGCCGCCTGAACGGTGGACTTGGGGTCGCAAGGCGCGCAGGCTTTCGTTGACGCCGGGGCCGGGATACTCTTCCGTGCTCTTTTCGCCGCCGACTAGGACGAGGTCCTTAATCCCGAAGCCATGCGAGGACTGCGTTGTCCATGAAATCAGTTCCGGCAGCTTATGGTGGACGGTGATGCGGTTGACGATCGGCCGCACGCCGAGGAGGCGATGGAGGGCGACCGCGAAGCCGCGCGGCTCGACGGTCTGGTAATGGCCGTTCACGATCTCTGGGACGTTGACGCCCGCGAGGCCCACCTTCTTGAGAGGGTCAAGCAGGTCGAGGTGGTCCTGCCATTCGCCACCCGTCGCCTCCAACTTCGGAGGAAGCGCCTCGAAAAGGAGGGCATGGCCGTTCGACACATGTCCCTGTGTGGCGTGCATTGGCATGAACGAGATTGACGGCATCATTCCTAAACGAATAAAAGGGGGGCCGTTCATGTTCCGTCGTGCTTCCCATCCCCGATGTCGTGCGCCAAGTGCGACGGTCCCGCGTGCTGCTGAGCCTGACGCAGGCGGATCTCGCCAAGGAATCGGGGACGAGCCAATCCCTCATCGCCAAGCTCGAACGCGGACGGTTGAACCCAAGCTACGAGGTCGTGCGCAAGATCCTCGACTCACTCGACCGTCTCTCGGCAACGGAAGAGTCCACAGCGGGCGACCTCATGCACGACGATCCCGTCATGGCAGACCCAGCGGAGACCTTGGGCGCCGCGCTCGCTCGCATGAAGAAGAACGGGTTCAGCCAACTTCCCGTCGTGGACCGCGGCCAACCCGTCGGTTCAATCTCCGAATCGGCAATCCTGGACCAGATTGAGAAGGGCGCCGACCTTGAAGCGTTGAAGAAGCAAGCCGTCCGCATGTCGATGCGACCCAGCTTCCCCACGGTGGAGCCGCACACCCGGAAGCGCACCCTCGTCGAACTTTTGAAGGACCACGAAGCCGTCCTCGTCGTGCGCGAAGGGAAGATGGTGGGCCTCGTGACGAAGTCGGACCTTTGGTAGGTCGCCCGTCTCGCCCCGACCAACCACGAATTACACGAATTCCCACGAAACCGACGAAGGCGCCAAGCGGGCGCAGGTTCGTGTGGCTTTGTGTAATTCGTGGTTCGTACGGTGGGTAGTGGGTGCCGTAGAGGCGCGTCAAGGCGAATCGATGTCGCCCGGCACCGGCTTGCGCCCGATTGCAAAGAACACCGGCAAGAAGCTCAACTGCTGGCCCGAGGAGAGCGATTCGAGGTACTGCGCCTCCCACGCGTCGATGGCAGGGGCAGCAAATCCGGAGTCACCGAGCAGGCGACGGTAGTAGGCGCGGTTGCGGCGGAACAAGTCGAGGTCTTGCTCAGGCGTCAGGACTTCCGTGTTCGCGACGCCCACGTCGGTGCGCAGGCCGGCGGCCACGAAACGGGAGCGCAGTTTTCGGCCGGAATGCGGGTCTCCACCCCGGCGCTGGATTCCGACGCCTTGGAAGACGAGGTCGATGAGCGGATTCTCGGGCCAGTGGACTTTGCCGCCGTAGTCGGGTTCCATGCTGGCCAGCACCGTTCCACCGGGCCGCACAACGCGCGCCATTTCCGCAACGACTTGAGCCGGGTCGGGTGACCAGAGGAGAACTAGATTGCACACAGCCGCGTCGAAGTGATTGTCGGGAAAGGGCAAACGCCGGCCGTCCGCTCGCAAAACGGTGGTGCCTGGCAACGCCTCGCGCGCTCGTGCGGCCATCGAGGCGTCCGAATCGACTGCGACCACTTCGCCACCGGCTGTCGCCGCGAGGTCCATCAAGTCGGCCGTGACGCCGCCGGAGCCGCAGCCGACATCAAGGACGCGCTTGGATTGCTTGAGGCCGGCCCGTTCGTACAGCGGCAAGCGGAAGGGACGGGTCGCCGCCGCTTGGCGGTCGAGCCGGTGCTGGAACGCCGGAATCTCGTGGACCGCCCTGCCGTGCATTGGCCGCTTCGACCGCGCTGCCGCTCATAATGGCTTGCGGCCCCAATGGCCCAATTGATTCCGTTGCGACTTTGGCGGGCACCGAGAGTTATGGCTGTGCCCCCGGTCGAAGCGTAATGACCCTGGCCTATCTAGGTGGCATCACCGCCCGCTCTGAACGCTACATGCGCGACCACTGGGGCTTCGCGAAGGCTTTCATTGATGACAAGGCCCTGCTTGCCTCGGCCAAGACTGAGGAAGCGGATTTCAGTGCCGCCCAGAAGGCCGCCGGCCTCGACTTGCTCTCGCCGGCATACGTGCGCTGGGAAGACCTGCTTCGGCCCCTACTTCGCGAGGGTTCCGGCGCCGTCGTCGGGCAAGTCCTGCGCTACTTCGAGACGAACACCTTCAACCGCCAACCGCATGTCACCGGCGCCTTCGCCAAGCCTGACGCGGCGCAGTGGTTCGAGGCATTCCACCTGTCCAAAGGAGCGCCCTGGGTCCTCACGTTGCCGAGTCCCTGGGACTTCGCAAGCCGGGCCCGCGACGACCGTGCGACGACCACCGCCGAGCTCACCCGGGAAGTTGCTGCCGCGCTTCGACCTGTCGTGGCGGCCGCATTCAAGCAAGGCGCCAAACTCGTACGCTTCCACGACCCAAGCATCGCGTACCCGCGCGCGACATCCCGAGACGTCGATGCGTTCGCCGATGGCCTTGCCACCGCCGCCAAGGGCCGCGAGAAGGAATCCGTCTTGCACATCACGAATGGCGATCCGTTCCAGTTCAGGCAGGCCATCGAGGCCAATCCGCTCGGCGGACTGTCCATCGAAGACCCGGGCCGCGCCCCGCCTAAGCTGCGCTTGCCCAATGGCACCAAGCTTACGGCCGCCATCATACGTGGCGAAGACTCCCTCGTCGAGAATCCGGCAGACGCAGCGCAGGCGGCCATCAAGTTGGCCGAGGCGTTGGGCACCGAACTGGTCGCCGTCACGAACGGATGGGATCTCGACCACGTGCCGCACGCTATTGCTCGCCGCAAGGTGCAGGTCCTTGGTCAAGTCCGCAAACAACTCCAAGAGGTGCTGGCGTGAGCCCGGCTGCGAAGGCATCCAAGGCGAAGCGCGCCGCGCCGAGGTCCAAGTCGGTCGTGGTCACGGTCCAGACGACGACGAAGGCACGGTCCAAGTCCACATCGACAGCGCCGACGAATGGCTCGCTTCCCATATTGCCCATCCAGGAAATTGGCAGCTTGCCTAAGACGCTGTGGCGCCTCAAGGCTTTCGACAAGGACGGCCTAGACAACGAAGCTCTCGCGGCCGCGCGTCAGGAAGGCTCTCGCCTGGGCATCCAGAACGGCGAACTAGTGAACCTGCTCGCCAAACGCAAGGACTTCAGCAAGGACGAGAAGAGCGCCATCAAACGCTGGGCCAGCCGCTACTCGCTACGCTACCTCGAGAAGGCCGGCCTCGACATCGTCTATGACGGCGAAGAGACGCGCACCGAGATGTATGACTGGCCGATTAGCCACAGCGCAGGCTTCGAGGCGCGCGGCTGGTGCCGCTCGTGGGACCACCTGTACTTCAAGAAAGCCGCCGTCGTGGCTCCGCCCAAGAGCACGAGACCATTCCACACGGACGAATTCGCGCACGCCTCCAAGCATGCACAAGCCGAACTCAAGATCCCCGTGACGGGCGCCTACACGCTCATGGACTGGTCCTTCGACGAATACTACTTCCCGCGCGCAAAAGGCGTCAGCACGGCGGCCCGGCGACGTTCCGCCCGCCGCGACTTCGCCCTCGACCTCGCCCGCGACGTGCTGCGTCCCAACCTGAAAGCGCTCGCCGCCGCAGGAGCCAAACGGATTCAGGTCGATGAGCCGGGTGCCTCGACGAAGCCGGACGAAGTGGATGTCTTCGTTGATTCCTTCAACGAATCCGTGAAGGGCATCGCCGGCCCGCGCTTCTCCATCCACTTGTGCTTCAGCGACTACCGCTTGTTCTTCCCGGGAATCCTGCGCCTCAAGGGGTGCAAGGAGCTCGCGATCGAACTTGCAAACAAGGACACGTGGACGCTTGGCACTCGCCGCGCGGACCGACCGGGCTACGAAACGCTCCACTTGTGGGAGGAGTTCGGCGCCGATTTCGACGTCGGACTCGGCGTCATCGACGTGCACACCGACCAGGTCGAATCCCCCGAGCTCGTGCGTGACCGCATCCTGTACGCCGCCTCCGTGCTTGGCCCCGAGCGCATCAACGTCAACCCCGACTGCGGCCTACGTACCCGGCGCTGGCCCATCGTGGACGCGAAACTCAAAAGCCTCGTAGCAGGGACACGGCTGGCAAGGAAGGAACTCGCATGACCGCCCCCCCTGCCAGCCGGGCGTCCACTCGGGCGTCCTCGCGAGCGCCCACGCGGGCGACCGCTCTGGCGTCCACTCTAGCGTCCCCCCTGCAGGTCCGGCCACCCCTTGATTCCGTTGGGAATCGCTTTGGCAATGCGACTCTTAAGGCTCAGGCGGTGGGACAAGTCGTGGCCTCCCGCAACGGCTTCGTCTTTTCCTCGGAATCCGTGACTGAAGGCCACCCCGACAAGCTGGCGGACCGGCTTTCCGACTCCGTGTTGGATGCCCACTTCAAGAAGGACGCCTACGCCCGCGTCGCATGCGAGTCGCTTGTCGCAACAGAGTTCATCTGCCTTGCTGGCGAGATCACCTCCAGCGCCGACATTGACTACGAACAGATTGCTCGCCGCGCCGTCAAGGACATCGGCTACGACTCGGCGGAGACCGGAATGGGCTGGGACACGGCACAGTTCGTCTCGCGCATCGTCCCGCA
This sequence comes from uncultured Halobacteriales archaeon, assembly GCA_964643795.1. Classification (GTDB taxonomy): domain Archaea; phylum Thermoplasmatota; class E2; order JACPAO01; family JAHFTW01; genus JAHFTW01. The sequence goes on from CAZXUC010000037.1 coordinate 20,359, forward strand.
ATCCAGCGACATCGCGCAAGGTGTCGGCACGGTACGCAAAAACAAGAAGGTCGGCGCTGGTGACCAGGGCCTGATGTTCGGCTACGCCCAAGCCAACGCGGATGACGGCACCGCCGCCGACCACATGCCGACGCCCATCAGCCTCGCCCACGGACTCGCCAGGCGCCTCACTGAGCTACGCCGCAAGAAGAAACTAAGCTACTTGCGCCCAGACGGCAAATCGCAAGTCTCCGTCCGATACGAGAACGGCCACCCCATCGCGGTCGACGCCGTCGTGCTGGCTGCACAGCACAGCCCCGATATCACGCAGGAAGAATTGCACGCGGACCTGAAGGAGCAATGCATCGCGAAGGTCATTCCCGAGGCGTGGCTGCACGAGGGCACGCAGTACTTCATCAACCACACCGGGAAATTCGAGATCGGCGGCCCCAAGGGCGACTGTGGCCTCACCGGCCGCAAGATCATCGTCGACACCTACGGCGGATGGATTCCGCACGGCGGCGGCGCATTCTCCGGCAAGGACCCAACCAAGGTCGACCGGTCGGCGGCATACTTCGCGCGCTACGCGGCCAAGAACCTGGTCGCTGCCGGCCACTGTGAGAAAGTGCAAATCCAAGTGGCATACTCAATCGGTTCGTTGCAGCCCGTTAGCATCGCCGTCGACTCGTTCGGGACCACGCAAGCCAAGGGCGGCGACGCGGCGCTTGAGAAGCTACTCCGCAAGGAATTCGACTTCAGCCCCGGCGGCATCATCGACGAACTCAACCTGCGCCGCCCCATCTACGCCCAGACGACGTCGTATGGACACTTCGGCCGGCCGGATCTCGACCTGCCGTGGGAAGCCATCCGCAAGAACTAGCGGCGTGGAGGCAGCGACGGCCTCGGGCGTCGACCCTCCCAAACCGCGGAGCCTGTCCGCGTATTCGACAGGCGCAGAAGGAAAAACTCGTTCAA
>CAZXUC010000038.1:0-17001 GCA_964643795.1 uncultured Halobacteriales archaeon
CTGGAGGGACCACGACTCCAACCGCATCCCGCTTCAGACGGCTGACGTCTTACATACACCGGCAAGGTTTATCGTCCCCCTGCAGGCTTGATGCGCCATGAAGTGGCAGACTGCCGGGAGCCTGGTCCTCGCGGCCCTCGTGGCAGGGACGCCTGGCTGCATCCAGAACGATGCCGCTGCCCCGGCGCCAGGGACCATTGATGGCGCCGTGACGGATGAAACCGCCAACGGGATGGCTGGAGTGACCGTTATGCTCGAACCACTCGGCGTCCAGGAAATGACTGGACCCCGGGGAGGCTTCAGTTTCTACGGCGTCGCGCCCGGGACGTACACCGTGACTGCCGCGTCGCCGGGCCGCGTGACCGACCGACAAGTCGTCGAAGTGGCTTCGGGCAAGGCCGTGCAGGTCATCCTATGGTTGCCGCCGACGTCGGAACAGGCGTCCTTCATCGAGACGCACGCGAAACCGACGCTAATCCCCCTTGCGATGCCTGGTACGGAATGCGAAATGTGCCATTGGACAGTCAGCTTCAGCGATGCACCGGTCGAAGCGGACTTCGCGGCGAGCTGGGATGCAGTCGGCCCCCAAGCCGACCTGTTGCGCTTCGAAGTGCGCGACGAGAACGACGAGCTGCTCTACAGCGGCGAGCAAGCGACGCCCTTCACGAGCCTGTCCTTCGGACGAACCGATTTGGGCCGCGACTCGGGAGAGCTGAGAATCCGCGTCTACTTCGAGGCAGGATTCACGCCTCGGCCTAACTTCCACCTCGACATGGTGTGGACTTTCTACTACGGCGCAACGTACAACGAATTCTTCGCCGCTTGACCGGCGAGGTCCTCCTAGGAAGTCGTCGCCCTCCTGGTAGGGGGTCAAATCCCTTAAGAGAAGCCGTGGGGTCGGCGGGCTTGATGGCCCTCAAGGCTCGCGACCTGGAACAGCTGGTGGCCCGCATGGGCCGCGAGAACGTCCTGTCCGGTGAAGCCGACCGCCTGGTCTATTCTACGGATACGGGCGCCCCGCCCAGCCTCGTTGACCTGCTGGTCAAACGCAAGGCCGACGCAATCGTGCGCTGCCGCTCCATCGACGATGTCGAAACGGCCGTCAACTTCTGCATCAAGAGGCGCATCCCCGTCACCCCGCGGGCGGCCGCCACGAACGCCTACGGTGGCGCAGTCCCCAAGCGCGCCGGCATCGTGCTCGACCTTACGCCCATGAACCGGCGCATCGAAGTCGACGAGAAAGCGCTGACCGCCACGGTCGAGGCGGGCGTCGTCATCTGGGACCTGCAAAAGCGCCTGAACGACGTCGGGCTTGAACTGCCCTGCTACCCGACGTCCGCGCTTGCCGCGACGATGGGCGGCTTTGTCGCCATGGACGGCCACGGCATCCATTCGACGCGCTCCGGCAACATCGGCCGCTCCGTCATCGAGTTGGAAGGCGTCGGCCCGGATGGTGCCCGCTTCCACATCCGCGACCGCGAGCAGATCGAATTCTTCGCCGGCCTCGGCGGATCTACTGGCATCATCACGTCCATCAAACTGAAGGTCGTCGAAGCGACGGCCGATAAGCCGGTGCTGCTCGCGTTCAAGGACATGGCCCGACTGCACGAGTGCCTCATCGAGGCGCGGCGCCGCTTCAAATTGAAGCACGCCATGTTCCACAACGACACCTTCTTTGCGTTGCGCAGCGAGGCTACGGGCGTCCGTAAGGCCACACTCGGCGGCAAGCACGGTCTGCTCCTCGTCTTCGCTGAGAAGGATCACGCCGCAGGAGTCGCCGAACTCACTCGCATGGCCGGTCGTCTGGAGGGCGAAATAGTCGACGAAGCCACCGCCGTGCAAGAATGGGCGACTCGCTTCTACCCAATCCGAGCGAAGCGTCTTGGTCCAAGCCTTGTTGCGGGTGAAGTCTTCGTCCCCGTCGAGCACAGTGCCGCCTACCTTGCCAAGCTCGCCGCCAAAGTCTCCGTCACTGAACTCTCAGTCGAAGGCCACCTCACCGACGACGGCCGCGTGTACTTCTTCATCTTCACGCTCGACGATGAACGCCGCACCAACTATCCGTTGGGGTGGGGCACGAGTGCTTGGATCCTAAGTCTGGCCAAGAAGCACGGCGGACGAAGTTACCAATCTGGCGTCTGGCTGCAGTGGGAATCCAAGGCCGTCTTCGGCGCCATCCGGTACGCCAAACTGAAGGCATACAAATCGCAGTCGGATTTCCGTTGCCTCATGAATCCGGGCACGGTCTTCCCCTATCCGGCGCCGGTTCCCGAATTCGTATGGAAGATGGCGGTCAAGGGACCGATTCCTGCACCAAGCCTGGGCTTTCAACTCGCCGCAGGCAATCCGCTGCTGCAGTACATGGGCGGCGCCATCAAGTACCGCCGCCACAAGACGCTCGGCGTCAAGGCCGCGGACGTCGCCGCCGACATGGCACGGGGTGGAGGAGCCCTCGCAATGCTATCCGATGAAGTTTGGGGAGCCGACCTCACCTCAGCCCAGGCAATCCCGAATCCTGGCAACCTGCCGATGACGCAAACGGTGCGCGGCAAACTGCTGCTCGCCCGTGCCTACGTCGCAGGAAATGTCGTGGATCCGTGGAGCCTGAAGCCCGCGCTCGACGTCGCCGACCCGAAGCCCGAGGAAGCGCAGGCGTTCCCGGACTACGCGGCCGCCCAGAAGGTCCTCGACGCCTTCCGCGCAGCGGTCCAGGCCGAGGGCGTCGAATTGCAGGTCAAGGCCGTCGCGGTCAAGGTCGTCGCCACCACGACCACCGCACACGTGGACATCGCGAAGAGCGGCGCCAAAACCATCGACGTCGCCGCCGTGAAGAAGCAGGCCGCCGCCACGCCCGAGCCGAAGAAGGCGTGGGTCCTGGCAGCAGACTGCATCGTGTGCAACGGCTGCGAAGCCGCCTGCCCCACGAATGCCGCTATCGTGACGGACATGGCGCGCGTCGATCGCGACTTGTGCATCGCGGACGGTGCGTGCTTCGACGCCTGCCCAACGGGTGCAATACGTCCAGGCATCGAGGACGCGGCGACGACGGGCGGTTGGCCGGTCGGGTCACGGCTTGCGGGGAAGTTCGGCGTGCCGGCGAAGTAGGCCCGGACGCGCTTCGACGCGCTGTCACGCGGACCTCAGCCGAACCACGAATTGCACGAATTACACGAAACGGACGCTAGTGCGCCGTTCGTGCAATTCGTGAAATTCGTGGTTTCGGTAACGCCGTGTGTACGTCGTCGTCAGGCCTCTTCGGCTTTCCACGCGGAGCCGGAGCGCTCGACCATCGCCACAGCTTGACCGTGCCACACCTCGGCTTGCGCCATTCCCACCGGGTCGACGGACGTTGCTTGCTTCGTTGCGGCTTGCAGTTTCCCGGTATCCAGCCCAGCCACGTCGCGGACGCCGAGCACCTTGTTCTGGACAAGGGCCGCTGCTCGTTGGGGATCCATGCCGTCGAGCAGGAGGAGCTCGAGGGCGAACAAGGCGCGCGATTTTGGCAGGCCCGTGGCTTGTGCGACGTGGGACAGCCGTGCTTCGACGAGGCCGCCGCTCAGCCGAATGCCCCAGCCTTCCATGGCGGCAAGATGGGCCGGGCTGGAATCGGGTTCCCAATCGAGCAGGACGACGCCGCGATTATGGCGGTCACGCCACATTCCGATGCCGACTATGGTGGCCAGCAGGAGCATGACGTAGAGCGGCAACCAATCGAGCCAGGCAACGTCGGGGTACGACGTCGCGGGCCTCGCGACGACCACGGCCCAGAAGATGTCGACAAGGGCGACGCCGCTCCCAAGCACGAGCGCGAGGCGGCCTGCGGGGATGCGGGCGAGGACGCCGATGCCGGCGGCCACGGCGGGCCCGGAGCCGAAGCCGGGCAGCATGTAGAACAAGGCGAGGCCGTAGAGGCCCCACTTGCGGACCCAAGCGCGGTGGCGCAGGGCTTTGGTCTCCACGCGGGCGAGGATTCGCCGGGCAAGCGCAGTGCGTTGCAGGGCGGCGACAAGGAACCAGACCACCGTGATGTTGAGCAGCAGGGTCGCGATGTCGTCGACGACGGAGAGGCCGATGGCCATGCCGAGCGGCATGCCGTTTCGCTCTGCGTCGAAGAGGGCCGTCTCGCGGCCCGCCGCAATCGTGAGTGCGAAGAGCCTAATCATGGCCGCCGCGAGTTCGCGGTCGACTTCGTAGAGGATGGCGTAGAGGATTCCGTACCCGACGAAGAGCACGACGCAGAGGATGGCGCAGATGCGCACATCCCACGGGACGTGGACGCTGGTGCCCTGCCGGCCAGGGCGCACAGGACGCCGGCGTCTCACCGAGCCCACGTCGCCATCAGGGGACCACAGGAGTCGCAAGGCGTTCGCGAAGGCTTAAAGCATGGGCCTGCGACAACTGCTCGTGGAGGCCCGGTGGCTCGCGTACGCTATCGTCGTTTCGCTGCTTTCAGGCTGCGCCGTTCCGGGTCGTGAAAGCACCGCGCCCGTAGGGCTGGACGATGGGGAGTCCGGCGTGGCCGAGACGGATGGCACCGGCGCCCCGCCTTTGCCGAAAAACCCCGACGGAACGGCGAGTCCACCCCAGGGCGGGCTTGCGCCGGTGGCAAGGCCCCCGCCCGTCATCGCCGCCATCATCTCCGACAATGTGGTGGCCTTTTCTTTCCAGTCCAGCACGGAGCCCCTGAGCATCCGCTGGGAATTTGGTGATGGCAGCATGAGCGCAGACCCGGCGCCGGTGCATACCTACTACTCGGCCGGAACTTTCACCGCTCGCCTTGAGCTCCACTTCACGGACGGCAATGTGAGCGCGGCCATCGATGTCAGAATCAACCGCGTCCCCTTCCTGCCCCACGTCGTGGTCGGGGTCCCCGATTCCGGAATCAATCCGTACCACGACGTCTACAGTCGCCCCGAACTCACCGTCCACCCCTGCACCTACATCCTCGACTATCCCTGCGAGGTCCCGGCGCTAGAACTGACGCTCGACGCACCCGATTGGCAGGCCGCATTCGAAGCGGATCTGCCCCTCTGGCAATCTATCCAACCGGGCGACCGCTACTGGATTCCAGGGACCAACATCATCGGCGCCGCTTGCTACGCACCCTATTTCCCGCGCGGGGATGTGCTGGCGGAGAACGGCCTCTGCATCATCGACGACTCCAGCATGCATGGCACCGGCACGACGTCCAGCGTCCTGTCCGAGAACCCAGAGGCGCTGCTGGTGTTCGTCGAGGGCAACTCCCCTGGCGTCAACATGCTCCTTGACGGCTACTTTCCTATCGACGTAATCAGCTACTCGTGGGGCGCGCCGGCACCAATCCTGCTCTGGGGCGTCGACATCGACGGCCCGCTGGGGCCGATGTACGTCGCGGCAGCCGGAAACGAAGGGGGGTTCCCTGCCTCGGCGGACGCCTTCAAGAATCAGCTCGGCAAGATCATCGTCGGCGCCGCGGACGGCGCGTCGCGCACCGAACCGGGCTACAGCGGGTGGAAGACCGCCGACTTCGCAAGCGAATACTGCCGCCCGACGGCGCAGACGAAGAGCCTCTCGGAGATGCGGCCGTCCTACTGCGGCACAAGTTTCTCGGCCCCTACGTTCGCCGGCGCGCTGTCGAAGGTCATCCTGGACGTGCGCCGGGCGAGCGGCTACACTGGGAGCATCGTGGATGGCATGGTCGATCCCGTGCTCGGCATCAGCAAATGGGCTGTCCGCGATGCGCTCAACCGGACCGCGAGCTACGCCCCGGACTCCCCATTCGCGAACGACCCGCACGATGTCCCACTCTTCGAGCCGGCGCCGTACTATCAGTGGGGTTGGGGCTACTACGCACGCAATGACGCGGGTTCCACCGTGACGTGCCTGCTCCAGGGCGTCTGCCCCACGAAAGACGACGCAACGCGTACCTACATGGATCTCTTGTGGACCTACCGCACGTGCACCTCCACGTTCCCCGCCGACAACCCCGACTGCCCGTGAGCCTCACGCAACGAGTTGTGCGGGCGCGCGTGCTACCATCTCAAGCCGCCGTAAGCCTTCCTGGATTCGTTCACGACTCGTCGCGTAGCTGAACCTGAGGTGCCCCTTTCCCATAGCGCCGAAACTCGAGCCCGGCGTCGTCGCGACGTTGGCCTTCTCGATGAGGCGATGGCACAGGGTCTCGTCGTCGAGCCCACCCCACGCAGTGGCATCGAACTTCGGGAACGCGTAGAAGGCGCCCTTCGGCTCCGGGCAAGTCACGCCGGGCAGTTTGCGCAGCCCAGCGACGATGATGTCACGCCGCGACTGGAACTCCTCCCGCATCTTCGCCACGAAATCCTGAGGGCCATTCAGGGCAGCGACTGCACCGTATTGAGCGAAGCTCGTGACGTGCGTGATGGATTGGCTTTGCAGCTTGTCGACCTGCTTGAACGCGGCGTCAGGGGCGACGACCCAGCCCATTCGCCACCCCGTCATGGCGAACGACTTCGACAGGCCGTCCACGGTGAACGTGCGCTCCCACCCGCCAGGCAGGCTGGCGGGGCTGACGTGCTTGCCGTCGTAGATGAGGCGTTGGTAAATCTCGTCCGAAAGGATCCAGATGTCGTGGTCAACGGCGAGGTCAACGATGCCCTTGACGTCCGCCGCAGTGTTGACGCCGCCCGTCGGGTTGGAGGGACTGTTGAGGACAATCATGCGCGTCTTCTTGGTGATGCGGGACGCGACGGCTTCGGGCGTCATGCGGAACCCGTTTTCGGCCGTCAGGTGGACACCGACGGGTTTGGCGTGCGACCATTCCACCATCGGAGCGTAACTGACCCAAGCTGGATCGGGGAGGATGACTTCGTCGCCTTCCCCGGCCGCGGCCAGGATGGACATGAGTACTCCGTGCTTCGCGGGGCAGGCCGTGACGTTGCGGGCTTCGCATGGAATTCCACCCTCCTTGTGGTAGGCAGCCACCGCGTCACGCAATTCGGGGATGCCGGGGCCGGGAGTGTACTTTGTCTTGCCTTCACGCAGGGCCTTGATGGCGGCTTCCTTGACGTGCTCGGGCGTATCGAAGTCAGGTTCGCCGACAGAGAAGGACACCACGTCAGTGCCGGCCCGGCGTTTCTCGGCAACGAGGTTGCTGATTGCCAACGTCGCGGAGGCAGTTATGCGGTCCATGCGCGGGGCGAACCGGGGCACATCTCCGCCGAGCCGGCGGCAGGTGAAAAGGCAACCTGGGCCGATGGACTACTACCGAAGCAAGGAACCCGGCCATCGAGCCGACAGACGCCGACGGACACGCGGAACCCGCGGAATACGCGGAACTGACTTTGTCAGTCGTCGTTTCCGCGGGGTTCCGCGCGCTCCGCGTGTCGCGGGCGGGCGTAGCAACGGCCAGCCACAATCACCCCGGTTTTTGCTCGTTGTGCGCGCCCACCTGATGACGCTAGCGCATCACAGGAGGATTCCGCCGTAGGCGACGATGAGCCCGGCGAAAATCAGGGACACCGTGTTGATGACCTTGATGAGCGCGTTGATTGAGGGGCCGGCCGTGTCCTTGTAGGGGTCGCCGACGGTGTCGCCGACGACGGCGGCCTTGTGCGCGTCCGAGCCCTTCTTGCCTTCGGCTTCAAGGAGTTTCTTGGCGTTGTCCCACGCGCCGCCACCGTTGGACATGGCGAGCGCCATCATGAGGCCGGATGCGAGGACACCAATGAGCAGGCCGCCGAGGGCAAGCGGTCCCCAGAGGAGGCCGACGACCAACGGCGAGAGGACTGCGAGGGCACCTGGGGCGACCATTTCCTTGAGGGCGGCCTTCGTGACGATGTCGACGCACTTCGCGTAGTCCGGCTTGCCGGTCCCTTCCATGATGCCGGGGATGGTGCGGAATTGGCGGCGCACTTCTTCGATGACGGCGCCCGCCGCCTTGCCGACGGCCTCCATGAGGAAGGCACTGAACAAGAAGGGCAGCATCGCGCCAATGACGAGACCGATGAGAACGATGGGGTCATCGAGGGCGAAGGCGAGCGAGCCGTTTGCAAGGCGCGGCAGGCCGGCGGCTCCCGGGTCGTCGGCGAGGCGATGCGTGTAATCCGCGAACAGGGCCAACGCTGCGAGGGCCGCCGAACCAATCGCGTAACCCTTCGTGACGGCCTTCGTCGTGTTGCCGACCGCGTCAAGGGCGTCGGTCGTCTTGCGGACGTCGTCAGGCTGGTGCGACATCTCGGCGATGCCGCCTGCGTTGTCTGTGATGGGCCCGTACGTGTCCATCGCGACGATCATGCCGGTGACTGAAAGCATGGCGACGGCGGCGATCGCGATGCCATAGAGGCCTGCGAGGTTGTAGGCCGCGAACATCGCGATGGCGATAACGAGGACCGGGACGGCGACGGATTGCATGCCGACTGCGAGGCCGGAGATGATGTTCGTCGCGGCTCCGGTCTCGGAGGCTTTCGCGACGCGCTGCACGGGCTTGTATTGGGTAGCCGTGTAGTACTCCGTGATGAAAATCATGAGCACCATGACTGCGATGCCGACGAGGGTCGTGAGGAACAAATCGTTGGGCGTGACTCCGATTCCGAGGGGGGCTAGGCTGACGCCGTCAAATGTCTGGCGGGTGACCCACCAGAAGCCCGCCGCCGCGAACAACGCGGAGGCATAGACGCCCTTGTACAGTGCGCCCATGATGTTCTTGTCCTTGCCGAGGCGCACGAAGGGGATGCCGAGGATGGATGCGCCAATCGCGACGGCACCGAGCATCAATGGGTATGCGACGAGGGCGGGCGAGTTGCCGGCGAGGAGGAAGCCGAGGAACACCGCGGCGATGGCGGTGACTGCGTAGGTCTCGAACAAGTCCGCTCCCATGCCGGCGCAGTCGCCGACGTTGTCGCCGACGTTGTCCGCGATGACGGCCGGGTTGCGCGGGTCATCCTCCGGGATGCCGGCTTCGAGTTTGCCGACGAGGTCCGCTCCGACGTCAGCGGCCTTCGTGTAGATGCCGCCACCGACACGCGCGAAGAGACTGATGAGCGACGCGCCGAAGGCGAAGCCGATGAGCGGAGTCACGGGGTCGGCGAAGGCGCGGACTTCGTCGAAGTAGTAGTAGAAGCCAGAAACACCGAGCAGGGCAAGTCCTGCGACGGCGAGGCCTGCGACGGCGCCACCGTTGAAGGCAATCTTGAGCGCGGGGGCTAGGCCTTCCTTGGCGGCTTCAGCGACGCGGACGTTGCTGCGGACGCTGATGTTCATGCCCGCGTAGCCGGCGATGGCGCTGAAGAGTGCGCCGACGACGAAGCCGACGGTCGTCCAAATCCACTGCGTGCGCTCGTCGGGGACGGTGCGCGTCGCGGCGACGATGGCAAAGACCACCGTGAGCGCGGCGGCGACGACGGCGATGGTGCGGTATTGGCGGTTCATGTACGCCATGGCGCCCTGTTTGATGGCGTCTGAGATCTCGACCATCTTGGCGTCCTTCGGCTTGGCCTTCAGGATGGTCTGCGCAAGGACGGCTGCGGCAACAAGTGCGACGAGGCCAGCCAGGGGAGCAAGGACGAGAGGGAGCATTCAGGGGTCTCCAGGTACTGTGGGCCCGGAAGATGAAGGGATAAAAAGCGTCAGGGGAGTGATTCCGGTCCGCGCTTGGTGGTTTCCTCGCTCCTGGGCTACCGCGTTTCCGCAGATGACGCAGATTTCGCAGACTCTAGCGGTCCTGTCGTGCCCTTGCAATCTGCGACCGGTCCCCAAGCCGCCAGCAATGCGGAAGGCCAAGGGCGCGCCACTTTCGTAGCGACCAGTGACGGGACCCGACTCCGCCGACGGCGAGGTCGTGCACCTGGCGCTGCACTGGTGACAGCGGCTTCGAACACGGGCGCCGGGCATTGCTGGACACTTGGCTATGCGTCATCCGCGCAATCTGCGACATCTGCGGCAGAGTCGTGGAATGCCTGCCGACTTACAGACTGGCTTCGAAGTCGTCCACGGTCTTCGTGAACGACGCCTTATCGGCCAGTTCGCCGCGAGCCGAGAGAATCTCGCGGGCGAGGAGCCAGTAGACGAGGGCGAGGCTGCGGCGGCCCTTGTTGTTGCCGGGGATGACCATGTCGAGGTTCTTCGTCTCGTTGTTCGAGTCGACGAGCCCGATGATGGGGATCTTGATGTTCATGGCTTCGCGCATTGCTTGGGCGTCGCCGAGGGGGTCCGTGAGGACGAGCACTTCGGGCTCCATGAAGTTCGGCGTGATAGGGTTCGTGAGGCTGCCGGGCATGAAGCGGCCGGCGATGGCCGTGGCGCCCACGACGGTGGCGGCTTCCTTGACGGGCTTCTGGCCGTATTGGCGTTGGCTCACGAAGAGGACGCGCTTCGGGTCGTACTTGGCGAGGAACTGGGCGGCCTTGCGGATGTGGGCGTCCGTCTTCGCGACGTCGAGGACGAACAAGCCGTCGTTGCGGACGCGGAAGATGTAGGGCTTCATGTCGGCGTTCTTGTGCTGCGTGCCGATGTGGACGCCGGACGTGAGGTACTCTTCCTCGGCGACCAAGAGTTCGGTGCCGGGGGGCGCCGAGGAGGCGGATTGAATCGTGTCAACAAACTGTTCTTCGCTCATGCGTTCACCTGGTAGGCTTGGCTGCGCTTCACGGTGAGCGGGATGGCGTCGGCGGCGTATTCGCGCATCGCGACCTGCACGGGGTTCCGGACCTCAGCGGGCATCTCGATGAGCGGCGGGGCGCCCATGGAGAGCTGGAGGGCGCGGGCGCCAACGATGCGGGCCTTCTCAAAACGCGTGTAGACGATGTCCAACGTGATTCACCGATGTGCAACGTCTTGCGACGCTGCGAGCAAGTTTGGCACGAGGAGGGGGATATAAACGGTTGCCCCGAGAAACGGCACCGTACGAACAAGCGGAGTCGACGCCGCCGCCCCCTGTCGGGTCGGCCGCCATCCGGGTTGTCCCGGATCTGCTCCTTGAGGGCTCCGACCTCGGCCGGAGGCTTAAGGGCTGCGTCTTGGCCATGCACGCGGTCAGCCCGACCGTGAACTCCACGAAGAACGACCATGCGGGACTCATGCAGCCGACGAAGCAACGCACCTTGAAAGGGGATTGAAGGCCCCCGAGCCGAAGCGTTGGGGGCCCGCCAGCGGTCCGGAAAAAGTGGAGTCGCCGGGGCCGGAGTTCATCCCGGCATTCCTGGCAAGGCGATGGCCGGCTTGAACGTTACCTTCCTCAATGCACTTTCTGCCATTCGGCGCCGCGATAGAGCCAGGCTCGCACAGGTCGCGGCGGGTAGTACGCGGCCAGCACGGCGCCGGCTGTGGCGAGACCGACGACGACGAGGGTGAAGAAGCGCAGGAAGTCGCTGCTTCCCAATTGGCCGGCAAACCCGGAACTCACCCACATGAGCAGGCTTGCCCCGACCAAGATGATGCGGTAGCGCTGTTCGCGGCTAGTGGCTCGTCGCAACAGCGTGAGGTAGGCGATGCTTCCCGCAATGAGGGGCAACCCGAACGATGCGAGGACCGCCGTCCACAATGGATCGCCGGCAAGTGGCTCCGCATAGCTCAGGCCAGCATGCCAGGATGCGACGACGACGCCATTGGGATCGTGTGCCAGGACGGAGTAGTCATAGGCAATGGCGGCAAGCCCGTAGTACACGACCAGCGGCGCGAACCACGCCCGTGTGCCTGAGAAGAGGAATATGATGTAGAAGGCCAAGGACGCGGCAGCCGCTGCAATCAGCGGCCCAGCGACGAGTCGTAGCGCAAGGAGCAACTCGAACGGTGCGGTCCCTGCAGCAGCGAGGCTGAGGGCGATTCCCTCGAGCAGCATGTACGTGCCCATCGCCCACCACCACGCGACGAAGCAACGCGCCGCGAGGAGGCCGGCGCCAGTTGGCTTGCGCTGGTGCAGGCTAGTCCCCACCAGCAGGAAGGACACGCCCGTCGCCGCTTGGACGGCGCCAGCGCTCAGCAGGGTCGAAACGACCACGCCTGGCAATGGGTACGAAAGGCACAAGGCCTTTCCCAACCGGGCGCGCCGTGGGTCGGGGGAAGAAGGGAAAGGCGAGTTCAAGGAGGGGAAGGCGAGGGCAAGCAGGAGTAGACGGGTCCAACGGGTGCTAGCAGCAGTAGGGTCCGCACGGGCGGATGGCTTGCGCCGTCCGGGGGGAGGAAGCCACTCCGTTTGTGGCGAGCCACTGGCCGGCGACGAAGTGACTGCGCCAACGCTGGCGTCGGGCAACGACGACAGCCTAGCGTACGGCAGGCCCGTCAGCGACTACGCGCCGCCGAGCAGGCCTTCGAGGCCGCGCGGGACTTTGTTCTTCTTGAGCGCCTCGCGGACCGTCTTGAGGTCGGGGCCGGCTTGGAAGAAGCGCTTCGGGGACTGGTAGTCGAGGGCGCCGGCGCGGCGGAGGTAGCCGTCGAGGTGGGGAATCTTTTCCTTCTCGACGAACGCCGTCATCTCGCGCAGGCTGATTGTGCCCTGCTGGAAGCGCTCCTCCAACTCGTTGAGAATCTTCACGAGGCGCTTGTTGAGTTCAGCGTCGGCCATCGTGTGGTCCAATGCGGTCGCCTTTTAATATTTATATCCCTGGAAGGGCCCGGATAACGCCTGGAGGTGAACCTCTAGGCGGGGATGCATGAACCGCCTGCGCGCCGCTGCCTTGTTTTTGCTCGTCGTGGCAGCGTTGGCGCCGCCGTTTTCCGAGGCGGGAAGCGAGTCCGACCCCGAATTGACCGACCCGGCCGGGGATCAAGTTGTAGTGCGGACCCTGCCCATCGTCCCGATGGTAAACGATGACCCGTTCGACGACGTGGACATCCAGAAGGCCTGGATCGAGTCCGGGCCTGGACAGCAAGGGATTGACAGCACAGTCATCGCCGTGAATGTGACCATGCGCTTTGGCGCGCCATGGCAAGACACGGGCCACCTGGAGTTGGACCTCAACGTCGCGAAGGGACCAACGAGTCTTGCCACCAGCACGGCGAACGGGACGACCTACGCCGTCATCGTCGACGGCTTGGCGATCTCTGGCGCGGCCACGGGGACGGCGACGCGCAGCGCAAACGACCTCGTCCTTGCGTTGCAGTTCGAGGACCGCTTTGGTTCCCTAACTGCCGCCGGTGGCGACCTGCTCAACATCACGCGCCTGGCCGCCTCCCGCAGCGACCCCGGCAACGACGCGGTGCCCCTCACGCAGGACGACCAATCCGCCTCCGACGCGGCCGTCGCGCAGAAGCCCCACACCCTGTTCCGCACCCCGCCGGTCGCCGGCATCGCGATTACCATCACTGGCGGCAGCATCGTGGACGACGACGGCCACCGCTCCTTCTCCGGCACGACGACCTCAAGCCATCACGGCAACGCCACCATCCTGCTGGGATACCGCGTGACGAACACGGGCACCGACGCGGACGTAGTCAGCATCGTGCCGTTCACGGACGGAGGAACTGTCACCCTCATCGCTGAGGTCCAAACCTTCGACCTCGCGCCGGGCGAGACCGGCTACGGCCAAGCGCAGTTCCGTGTCACGGACGCGACGAACAACGTCACGTTGCGTCTCGAAGCCTCAAGCAGTCGCGGGGCGACGACGACGGCAATCGCGCGCGTAATCATCGAGGCGGTGCCAGACGAGTTACCACCAAGCGAGCCCGTGCAGACAAGCGAGCGCGTGCCGACGCCGCAGGGCCTGAAGTTCCTGACTCCGATGGCGGAAGGCCTGAGCCTCGACAAGGCACTTGACCGCTACGCCGAGGCCTTCCTCTTGGCCATCCTCGTCCTCATCGTCATCCTGGCGATTTTCCTCCTCCTCTACCTTGGCGCGAGCCCGCACGCCGCCGAAGCAGCAGGCGAGGCGCCTCCGCCCCGTGCGAAGGCCGCGGTCGCAGCCGCCACCGCCACTGCCAGCCAGGCCGAAGTGCAGCGCTTCGATTCCGCGCCCATCGCAGGCCAAGTGGATGTCACGATCGGCGCCGTCCACCACGAACCCGCCCGACCCCATCCCGGCGACAAAGTGACGAGCGCCATCGTAGTCGAGAACAACGAAGACCGCGACCTCGCGCTCCGCGTCGTCTTGAGCCTCGATAAACGGCTGGTCGCGGACAAGAGCATCAAGCTCGCGGCGGGCTCAAGCGAACGCGTCGATCTGGAATGGACAGCTGGCGAAGGCGAGAACCGCATTCGCGTGCAAGTCTTCCCGAGTGCGTAGCCTTTCACGAACCGGTTGCGCATCACGGGCGAGCTAGCCGCGTCCACCGCGCCGCCCGATTGCCGCGCAGCCCGCCGCCGGCGGGCTACGCGGCCTCCTGACGAAGAGTTTTTACGGGTGGTTTCGTCGCCAGCATCCCCCGCAAGGGGAGGTTGCCGCACAATGACCGCCAAACAGACCCAGGCCAAGCCTACTAAAACCCCGAATCCGGAGCCGGCAACGCCTGCGGCGGCGGTCAAGCCTGCGGGCGCTACGGATGGCGACGCGGCCGCCTCGGCGGAGGGCAAGGTCGAGGTCATCGACATCCGCAACATGCAGGACAAGTTCAACCACCTGCTTGACCAACGCAACCAGTTCAACGACCTAGCGCGCAAAGCGGCGGACGACCGGAACCTCCTCAACAACCAGCGCCGCGAAAAGGCGGGGGCCATCGACGAGCACAAGCAGCAGCGTGACGCCGCCAACGAGGTCAGTCGCACGCACAAGGAGCTGCGGAACGCCTACCAGGACCAAGCGAAGGCCCTAATTGCCGCAAAGAAGGGCAAGACCGGTGGCATCGAACGCAGCCTGCCCCTCCTCGTCCGGAAACTCCGCAACGACCTACAGGCCGCCATCGAGCAGCAACAGACGACGCAACTCACCGTCGCGAAGGAACGCGTCCTCGTCGAGAAGATCGGTGAAATGTGGCGCGAACTCAAGGGCAAGGAACAGGAACTGGGCAAGCAGAAGGTCGTTGCCGCAGAGGTCTCCGACACTGATGCCGGCATCAACGAACTCTTCGCCAAGGCCGACGAGGAGCACGAGAAGGTCGTCGCCGCGATGAAGGTCGCGCAGGAACACCACGAGAAGTTCATTGCGGCCGTCCGCGAGACGCGCGTTCTAGTCAACGAGGCGAACAAGAAGCACGAAGAATTCGTCGCTTGCAAGGTCCGCGCCGACGACTACCACACGAAGGCCATGGAGCTACGCGAGAAGGTCATGCAAGTGCGCGGCGAGAAGCGCGCCGAATACCAGGCACGTCAAGCCGAATTGCAGGAAGTCAACCAATCGGCGCGCCGCAACGTCGCCGACCCGCGCGCCCTCGACCAACTCAAGGACAAGGCTCTTGACGAGCTGAAGAAGGGCGGAAAGATTACGCTGGGTTTCTAGCGAAGCGCGGAAACCCCAGCCGAAAGCTTTCTGCCTTTGCCGCGGCCTTCGGCGCGGGGCGACGAAGGCCGTGTGCTGGGCGGCAAAATCACGCTCGGATTCTAAGGCTCAGGGCCAACCTCGGGCCACGGCCCACGTTTCCGCAGATGTCGCAGATTGCGCTGATGACGCATAGCCGAGTGTCCAGCAATGCCCGGCGCCCGTGTTCGAAGCATCTGTCACCAGTGCATCGCCACCCGACGGCGACGCCCCCGGCGGAATCGGGTCCATTCGCAGAATGATTCGAACCCGGCGCGCCCTTGGCCTTCCGCATTGCTGGCGCAGTCTGGACCCGTCACAGATTGGAAGGGCACGCAAGGACCGTTTGCCGACGCAAGACCAAACGGGTCTGCGGAATCTGCGCCATCTGCGGAAAGGGCGTCCGAGCGGCGCAGAATCCCCCCATTGTCCCCTTCATAAGGTCCATATAGTGAAGGCCCACCTGGGGTGACTTGGAGACGGCTCCGGGTGCCCATCGGCGCCCCGCGCCATCACCCCTCACGTTCACCGGTCGGCTCTGCCGACCACCTCTTGGGCCGCGCCGCCCGCAATCGAGCCGCGCCCCGCCCAACCGGCCGCCCCGCAGCAGCTTGGCGGCATCGTGACACCCAGGGGCCGTCCCAGGAATCACCCATCATGGTCGTCGACCCAAGCACTACGAAATACCTGATCAAAGCGAGCGTCCAAGCGGACGGCGTCGTCGAGAAGTCCGACATCATCGGAGCCATCTTCGGCCAGACTGAAGGCCTGCTCGGCAACGAACTCGACATGCGCGACTTGCAGAAGTCGGCCCGCATCGGCCGCGTCGAAGTCGAAGTGGAGACCCGCGGCGGCAAGACGACGGGCACCATCATCCTCCCGTCCGCCCTCGACAAGGTCGAATCGGCCATCCTCGCCGCCGGCCTTGAAACCATCGACCGCATCGGTCCCGCGAAAGCCGTCATCAAAGTCGAATCCATCTCCGACACGCGCGAATCGCGCCGCAAGCAGGTCGCCGACCGCGCGAAGGAGCTCCTTGCCGGCATCAATGAGGCGCCCGGCCAAGACTCCGGCAAGATTGCGGATGAAGTCCGAGCCGCAGTCCAAGTCGCGGAGATCACGAAGTTCCGCAACACGAAACTTCCCGCCGGCCCCAACGTGGACTCCTCCGACTCCGTCATCCTCGTCGAGGGACGCAACGACGTCGTGAACCTCCTCAAGTGCGGCATCAAGAACGCCGTAGCCGTCGAGGGCACGAACATCCCGGATGAGATCAAGGAACTCTCCAAGGAGAAGACCACCGTCGTCTTCGTCGATGGCGACCGCGGCGGCGAACTCATCGCCAAGGAACTCCTGCAGACCTGCGAAGTCGACTTCGTCGCGCGCGCTCCCCCGACCCGCGAGGTCGAGGAACTGCCGCACAAGCTCGTCATGAAGTGCCTCAAGAACAAGCTCACGGCGGACCAGTTCATCTCGCAGATGGGCATCAACATCAAGCGCCCCGAGTCCGCCGGCCAGAAGCCAGCGGTGAAGGACGTCGATTTCGGCGAGTCCGCAGCGGCCGCCGAAACGGAGCGCCCGGAGCGCCCCGCCCCGCGCGACGACCGCCGCAGCGGCGACGACCGACGCCATGGTGGCCGCGACGATGACCGCCGCGGTGGAC
>CAZXUC010000039.1:0-16970 GCA_964643795.1 uncultured Halobacteriales archaeon
CTACACCAAAACCATTCTGGTTCGCCGCCCGAGCTTCATTCGGCTGACGTCTTACCCGCCATCGAGCAATACATCGGATCGAAGAACTTGCCATTCCAGAAGGGCCTCCGTCAGGATGCCCGCACCATGGCGCGGAACCACACCGCCGGTGTGGTGAAGGTGGCGCGGGACGCCGGAGCCAAGGAAATTCTCCTCGCGCTCTACGCGCCGCGCACCGTCTTCAACGGGTTCACGCCAGCAGGCAACCGCCGCTACAAGGTGAACCCTGGCACCCGCATCCTCGACTCGGCCAAAGCACTGTACGCCGCCATCATCAAGGCCGATGTGGTCGTTCCCGACCCCGTCCGCCACGAGACCGTGCCGCAGATTCTCGCCGTGCGCCAGCGCTTCCGCCAAGAGATGGCCGGTGAGGGGCACGTCGCTAACGTCGCCGGCACGGTCGAGTTGTGGACCAAGGAGAGCCTGAAGGTTGCAATCGAGATGCTCTTGCTCCCCACGAATGACCTCCCGATCGTGGCCGTCCTGCCACGGGGCAGCCGTGGCTGGGACATGCTTCGGGCCCTGATGCGCAACGTCAATGACCTGCGCGAAGCGGGCATCCACGTCCCCGATGGCAAACGCATCATCGTCTACGGCAACCGCAAGACGGCACCCGACACCGATGCGTCGTTCGCCGTGCTGGCCCTCTGCGGCGGCATCACCGACATCGTGCACGCCATGCCAAGGATGTACGTCCCGGATGAGGATGACGAACCCCGCGACCCCGCGGAAATCGCCCTCGACCGCATGATATACCGCACGACGCGCGGCAGTTACGCGCAAGCAGCCCAGGCGACGAAAAGCCCCCAAGAGTTCGGTCCGACCGCCGACCTCATCAAGCTTCTCCCCGGCCAGCCTGATTGGACGCTCGAAAAGGCCCGGGACGAGGGCTACCGTCTCGAAGTCATTGGCACCCACGCTGACTGGTTGCGGGCCAAGCCCATGACTGCCGACGAGCGCCGCCAGGCGTTCCCCGACCTCGCGCCCTACCTCTGGTAGTTGGTCTGACGGCGCAGCTGCGACTGAAGCGCCGCCCGCTCGCGAGTAATCTGGACCAGCCGTCGGCGAATTTCTTCTTCCTCCTTCTCCAACTCCACGATGCGACCAGTCACCGGGGCGACGATGCGCCGGGCGCGGTAGCCAGCCAAAAGGCAATCTGGGCAGATGAGGCCCCTTTCCGTCTGCGTCGTCGGACACATCAATGTCGAGGCGCCGCACTGCTTGCAGGATCCATACTCGGCCACCCCGAGGCTCGCATCACTGGCTTTCGGAACAAGGAAGTACGGCATGGAATCCCTTGGCTGGTCTGGGGGTGATGAGGGGGGGCCCCGTGGGGGGCCCTCGGACCTGAATCGACTCGGCCCGCGCTTAAGGCCGTCGAAGCCAGCCCGGCGTTTGACGCCTGTGGTGCGTTTCCTGGGTTGGGCAGCTGGTTTCCTGGCCTTCTTGGACCTCGTCCGACGATCTCTTTCAACCATTTGCGTTCACCGGGCAATGGTCGCAGAAGAGCGTGGTTCATGAGCATCATCGGACAGGCGTGGGTTTGTTGTGACAAGACCGGGCCTGATGAGCGCGGGGCACTCAGCGTTGGCGTAGCCCTCGTGCGCGCCACCCAGTGGCTTGCCCTTGAGACTAGATAAGGCGCGTAGCGCCCCGCGTAGCACCCCAACCCTGGCCCTTGCCCCGAATTCAGTCACTCGTAAACCCCAGAGGGGTCCTTATTTAGGCGCGAAAAACGCGGCAGGCGCCCCATGGCTGGCTTCGGCGGCATGGTGTTGGAGTTCGGATTCGCGCGGGTCCGTCTAGCACGGGCCGCCTTAACTTGGGGGCTGGGCGCCTAGCCGCCCACGACGCTGACTATTCAGATCGGCGACAGGGACTTCTGGAAATGGGCACGTGGTGGTTCTATGCCGTCCATGATTGAAGTGATGTCCACCAGGCTGACGACCAGGACGCTTTCCTTGTCAGCTAGGGCCTTCGCGGACGAAGTGAGTAGACTTTTTGTGAATATCATCGGGACTATCCTCTTGCGCCGGGACATGGCACGGGAGCGTTCAGCGCGCTTGAGGAGCTTCTCGACTTCTTCGTACTGGACCTTGCCGTTCGTGAATTTGGCCTCAACGGCGTATGCAACATCCTTGCCCGTGGCTACAGCATCTAGTTCGTCTTCGCCATCCCACCACGCCCCGATTTGGGTGAACTCAATTGGGACGCCCCGCCAGTTCTTGCCGTTGAGCGCAATCAGGGTTCGCTACGCCGGCACCGTCTCAAACGGCTCCAACCCCGTCGATGCAATCCTGAACCGGGCGTGCCGGCCGTCCTCGATGGAGCGGTGCTTGATGACCGTCGCCTTGCGGGAGCCGTCGGGGCGCTTCTCGAACCGCATGAGGGCCTTGACGAGGTGCTCCATGACGCGCCTGGCAAACGGTTGCGTCGTGTCCTCTCCGCCGTAGACTTGCCCCGTGACTAAGACTGGGACGCGGTTTTGCCGGGCGAAGCTCGTGAGGTAGTGGAGCTGCTTGTAGAGGCTGCGCGCCGCATCCGATTCCGCGTCGGGGCCACCGTCGATGTGTAGGCGGTAATGCATGTTGATGGAATCGACGACGATTAGCCCCAGGTCGGGAATGCGCGTCGCGTTCTGTACAAGGCGTTCTTGCTCCTCTATGGTGTACGGCGTGAAGAAGAGGATGCGCTCCGACAAGTCGAGGCCTACTGGCGCGAAGATCTGCTCCAGCCGGACCGCGCTGACCCCTTCCGTGTCCACGTACGCCGTGCGTAGGCCGAGGACGGCCGCCTGGCGGGCGCATTGCAGCGCGAGGTTCGTCTTCCCAGAACCGCCTTCCCCGAAGACGAGGGTGATGGCGTCCTTCTCTAGGCCGCCGTCGAGGAGTGCGTCGAGGCTGGCGCAGCCGGTCGCGAGGTACTCCATGCTGTGGCCACCTCGTGGAGGCTCATGAACCAAGTGGGCCAGCGGTCGGTCTCGTGCGGCGCCAGATGCCTGCGACGACCACGACGCCCTAGTCGCAGAACCCGCAGAATACACAGAAGGACAGTTCTGTGCTTTCTGCGCGTTCTGCGACCCGTCGGGGTGTGTCTGCGACCGGTAGGGTGTGGCTGGCGCGGGGAACGCGCCCACCCCTATACGCCGAGGGAACCGATTTCGTCGGGCCGCAGGTATCGCACTTTCGTGGCGATGATGCGCTTCTTGGCTTCGGGTTCTGCCGTCTCAGCGACGACGAGGAGCAGGTCCACGCTCAACGTCCTGGCCGTGTCGAGGGCCTCCCTGGCGGCCTCAGCGGTGAAGATGTCGCGGGCTTGCACGATGACGCGTTGCACGTCGCCATCCTGGCGTTCCGCGGCGAGGTCAATCTTGTGACCATGGACCGGCGGGCGCTGCAAGACATCGAAGCCGGCTGCACTGAGTTTCGCGTTCACGGCCGTTAGCGTGGCTAGATGCGGGTCTAGAGGGGGCGCTGATGTGGCTGAACCTTGGGCGAGGGTTGCGTCAGCCGGAGCGGTTGGAGCCGTATGCGTCGCTGGTTCCGCGACGACCGCGCCCTCCCAGACGGCGCCGGTCTCGTGGCGTTTGATGGGCGCAAATGCGACGCGTGGGGCTGGATCATTGAGGCCAGTGGATTGAACCGACGACTTGGGGCCCGGCTTGGCAAACGGGGTTGACTCGTGCAACTGCGGCGCCGGCAACGACCCTGCCGCGCCTTGGCGGGAGGCAATCTGGGCAGCCATGAGCCGCCGGTCGGCCTCTTCGTGGAACCGCGCCTTGAGGTCTTGCGCGAAGAGGTCGCCGTCGATGCGCACGTCATCGCTTGCCGCGACCAAGTAGACGGCGCGAACCCCCTTGCATTGTCCGTCCCACACGGGACCGAGTTCAGCGGCAAGCCGACCAAGGTCCTCGTCGTCGAGTTCCTTGACGGAGGCATGCGGGACGCGGATGCCGAGGCGCAGGACCTTGCGGGGGTCGGAGGCGTGGCGGTACAGGCGGTGACCCGTGTCGCTCGTGATGAGGCGACGGAGTTCCTTGGCTTGCCCGTGGTCGAATTGCACGCGGCGCGCCATGAGGTCCTGGAAGGGGGTGACGGATACCGCGTGGGTGCGTTCTGAACCCACCAGGAGGGCGGCCGTGAGGTCCTGGACGTCGCCAGGTAGGAGGTGCTCGACCGCCGCTTCGATGTCGTTGACGACATCTGGCTCAGGCGTCGGCACACGGACGACGAGAATCCTAGCCCCGGAGCCTTCCCAGACCTGCGCGCCGTAGTGCGGCGCTAGGTAGCCCTTGAGGCGGTCGAGCTCCGACGTGGGCAATGGGAGGCTTTGGGTCCGCCTGGAGGTTGCCATGGAACGCGTCGACGAGGCCCAACAGGAGGAAAACCGTTGCCATCTGAATCCAAGCCCAGGGGGAACCCGGCGCTCGGTTGCACGCCCCCTCCAGAAGACGGCCAATGCTCCTCCAGGTGAAGCCAAGGGGTCGATGAATGCCCTATCCCCGGTGCATGAACTTGGGACTAAACCCGGACTCAGACAATGACTCAAACGGAGCGAAACCAGGTATTGGAGAGGGGGGACCCCCTAATTGCTGCTGGAACTGGATTGAAGGATATCATCGCTGATATCTTCTTTCATGTGGAGTCATCAAACCGTGATGGGTTAAGCAGGATAGGAATAAGAACTTTCGTACGAAGAAACGGCCAACGGAAACCTTTGGAACGAAAACATCCCGAGAGATCACTGCAACCGCAATCAAGGGGTGGGGGTTGACTGCCTAGGCGTGGGCGGATGGCTGGGGAGGCAGGCGGTGGGAGGGATGGGCGAGTGGTTGCATGGGTGGGCGATGAGGGATGGATGAACGGGCCAGCGGACGGTTTGCTGGATGACTAGGTTGGCGGGCCGAACGGGCGGGCCGGTGGACGGAGTGATCGAGGACGAGTGGCCAAAGGCAACCTACGGGCCGGGCACGCTGCGAAACCGCGAAACCCCGCCCGTAATGGTTTCACGAATCTGCCATTCCTTGGGAGGGCTTTGAAGGTCCTGCTGTTCCAGGATGACGATGTCCGCCCGCTTTCCGCCTTCAAGGGACCCAATCTCATTCTCCCAGCGGAGCGACCACGCCGCCATCCAGGTGTAGTGCCAAATCGCCTCCTCGGGCGAAAGACGCTGGTCCGCATTGGGATGGCGCACGGCCGCATCGAGTCCCACGAGGGGCCCAAACGGCATGCCATCTGAACCGAATGCCACAGGGATTCCGGCGGCCTTGAAGGTGCGGAAGCGGTTGTTCAGTTTGTAGCGGGCACCGAGGCGGTCCTGATACATTCCGCCCTCTGGAGACCATTCGGCGACGAAATTCGGCTGGCTCGAGGCGACGAGCGACAATTGGGCGGTCCGGGCGACTTGGTCGTCGTGGACGATCTCGAAGTGCTCGAAGCGGTGACGCATGTCGCGCAGCCGCCCCTTCAGCCGGCCAAATGCGGCCAGGCCCTGGTCGATTGCTCCATCCCCGATGGCGTGCGCATGAATCTGGATGCCGGCCTCATGCGCGGCCCCAAAGGACTCATCGAGCTGCCCGTCGCTCCATATCAGAGTCCCACGCGGGTGTTCGTGCGTGCACGCCGTGCCGCGTGGCGGTCCATCCAGGTAGGGCTCGCGAAGGTGCGCGGTATGGCCCCCGAGGGAACCATCGAGGAAGACCTTCACGCCGCCGTCATGCAGCCACGCGGATTCGACGCGGCCGGAGCGAAATCCCGCCGTAATCTCCGTTTCAAGTTGCTGCACGTAGATGCTCGAAGCGACCCTGACCGTCAATTTGTCCGCCCGAGCGGCGCGCTGCAGTGCCGCCCGGTACGGGGCCTGCGAATAGTCGCCGAGGGAGGTGACGCCCAAACCGTGCGCTACGGCGCAAGCCTCCTGGACGGCGCGGTCCAGCTCCGTGGCACCCGATGGGAAGACCTCGTTGAGGTACAAGCTTGGGGCCTCCTCCAAGAGGCCGCTTGCGGCATCGACCACGGCGCCGGCCGTACCTTTGGGCCAGCGTGCCGCGATAGCGGGCAGCGCCCCCGACGATGCGACGGCCACATGGCCGCAGATGCGTCGCAACACGACCGGCCGGTCCAATGGCCCTGCATCGTCTTTGGCTGCCGCCGCCACGACGCCATCGATGTCGCTGCGGGTCGGCCGAGTGGCATTCGGCCAAGCAGATTCGTCCCAGCCCTCAGCGATGACCGGTTGGCCGCCGGGGTGGGCGCGAAGGAATCCGCCCAGCCGGTCCAAGGCTTCATGCAAGTTGGCCGCGCCCCGCAGGTCGGGGCGGGTCGTTTTGACGCCGACGTGGAGGAAGTGGGTATGGGCATCCACGAACCCTGGAAGTACGACGCGCCCCTGCATGTCTTCGATTTCGATGCCTAGGCGCTGCGCTTCGCGACTGACGTCGGCGTTGCTGCCCACGAGGCGAATGGTGTCCCCCGCCCACAGGATGGCTTGCGCCCGCCGCCCCCATGGCTGGCTCGTTTCAGCTTCTTGTGGTAAAGCCACGCCGGGCATGGGAAGCACCGTGGCGTTGACCAAGGCCCGGCCACGTTCCGCGTTCCCCTTCACACAAGCGCCACTGCACGGGCCGTGAAGGAGTTAGTGTCCTGGTTGCGTCGTTTCCCAGGTTGCGTGGGGTCCCACACTGGCACCTCCATACACTGTTCCCAACACCATCCACCGTCAGCCCACACCGAAACCCGATTTCGTCGTCCTCCACCCGCACCCAAGGTGCCGGCCCCCATTTGGGGGCCGGCCTCCTGTTGGCCTGCCCAGACAACAAGCAGCATACCTGGGTGGCCCATGGCTTCCACTCCAGGCCTTGATAGGGCATCCAGAGGGGGCCGCAAGACCACGTCGATGCCGCCGCGTTCGCTCGCGAAGAATATCTGTTATCTAATCGCAGCAGACCCCCCGTTTGCTTCCGGTGCACCTCACCAGGAGGTCTGTTACCAAGCCTGCCTTCCTGAAAAGGGGGATAAGCGACACGTTGGTCGAGCAACTGAGCCCATTGGTATCAACTCCCTTGTAAATGGGAGGGGGTTGGTTCTGTTCCCCGTGCGGCAATTGCCGCGGGGGACTGGCCTCACAGGCCAGGGATGGGATGCACCAGGAGGGATGATCCGTGGCGGTGACCCCTGGCAATCCCATCCCAGGTTCAAGCCGGAAAACGAGGGGATAACGTCATGAGCATCGAAATCCAATTGGACTACAAGGAAACCATGCGCAAGACGGAGGGACCCCGTGCGGTCGCCGCGCCGGGCCTAGCTCCCACGCCAGCCAGCGACGGCGACGCCTTTACGCCGGGCGCCCGCGGGTTGCACGTCGACCGCCACTACACGCAGGCCGGCGTGGATCCATTCACCGAGGTCGCGTGGACGACCCGCAAGTCCGTCATCAAGGAACCAGACGGCACCGTCGTCTTCAAGGTCGACAATTGCGAGGTCCCAAAGGAGTGGAGCCAACTCGCCACCGACATCATCGTCTCGAAATACTTCCGCAAGGCCGGCGTCCCACAAGCGGACGGAACCCTAGGCTCCGAGACCTCCGCCGGACAAGTCGTGCACCGCATCTCCGCAGCGATCCGCTGGTGGGGCGAGCAACACGGCTACTTTGCCACGCGCGGCGATGCGGAAGCCTTCGAGGCGGAACTGCGCCACATGCTCATCACGCAGAAGGGCGCCTTCAACAGCCCCGTCTGGTTCAACTGCGGCCACGCCCACGTTTATGGAATGCAGGGCTCCGGCGGCAACTGGGCGTACAACGAGGAGACCGGCCAGGTCGAACAGGTCAAGAACAACTACGCCCGCCCGCAGTGCAGCGCCTGCTTCATCCAACGCGTCGAGGACAACCTCGTCGAGAAGAAGGGCATCTTCGAGCTGCTTGCCTCGGAAGCCCGCTTGTTCAAGTACGGCTCGGGGACGGGGACGAACTTCAGCCGCCTCAGGAGCAAATACGAGAAACTGAGCGGCGGCGGAACCTCCAGCGGCCTCATGTCGTTTTTGAAGGTCCTCGACGCTGGCGCCGGCGCCACCAAGTCCGGCGGCACCACCCGCAGGGCGGCAAAGATGGTCTCGCTCGACATGGACCACCCCGAGATCGAGGACTTCATCAACTGGAAAGTCCGCGAAGAGAAGAAGGTGGCCGCACTGATTGCTGGCGGCTACGATTCGGACTTCAATGGCGATGCCTACGGCACCGTGTCAGGCCAGAACTCCAACAACTCCGTCCGCGTCACGGACGAATTCATGC
The DNA here is from genome assembly GCA_964643795.1 of uncultured Halobacteriales archaeon. Classification (GTDB taxonomy): domain Archaea; phylum Thermoplasmatota; class E2; order JACPAO01; family JAHFTW01; genus JAHFTW01. Next base: position 8,326 of record CAZXUC010000039.1, read on the forward strand.
AGACCGTGAAGGCGGGCGGCGAGTGGAGCACCACGAGCCGCATGGAGCCCGGCGCAATCGTTCGCACGTACAAGGCCAAGGACCTGTGGGACCAGGTCGCCTACGCTGCGTGGGCGTGCGCCGACCCCGGTGTACAGTACGATTCACACATCAACAAGTGGCATACGTGCAAGGCGACGGACCGCATCTACGGCTCCAACCCCTGCTCGGAGTACATGTTCCTCGACGACACCGCCTGCAACCTGTCCAGCTTGAACCTCATGAAGTTCACGCGCCAGGACGGCACCTTTGACCTCGAAGCGTACCGCCACGCCATCCGCGTCTTCTTCATCGCGCAGGAGATCCTCGTCGGCTATTCGAGCTACCCGACGCGCACCATCGCGCAGAACTCCGAGGACTACCGCCCCCTCGGCCTCGGATACGCCAACCTCGGCACGTTGCTCATGGTCACCGGCCACCCGTACGACTCGCCGGACGGCCGCGCCATCGCCGGCGCGTTGACGGCAATCCTCACGGGCCACGCCTATCGCGTATCCGCCGAGATGGCCGCCGTCAAGGGCCCATTCCACGGCATCACGGTCCAGGACGCATCGGGCCGCAGCAATTGGGAAACGATGGCGGACGTCATCGCCATGCACCTCAACGCAGCGAAACTCCTGCGCGCCACGGGCAGCCCCCTCCCCCAGATGGAAGGCGTCGACCTCAAGGCGCACAAGATTCCCGACTTGTCCGAGGCCAGCGTTCTCGCGACGAAGAACAAGACGATGACGATGTACGCCCAACTCTTCGACGCCGCCGTCGAAGACTGGGAAGCCGCGCTCGAACTTGGCCGCAAGTATGGCTGGCGCAACGCGCAGGCGACCGTCCTTGCCCCCACCGGTACGATTGGTCTCCTCATGGATTGCGACACGACGGGCGTCGAACCCGACTTCTCGCTCGTGAAGTTCAAGAAGCTCGCCGGCGGCGGGTACTTCAAGATCATCAACGGCAGCGTCCCCGAAGCCTTGCGCAACCTCGGCTACACGGAGGAGCAGATTCGCGCCGTCGAGAAGTTCGCCATCGGCCACGGCACCCTCGAAGGCGCCCCCGTCACGAAGGAGACTTTCCGCACGAAGGGCTTCACGGAGGAAGAATACCAGGAAGCCTACGACGCGGTTGCCGTGTCGAAGACGTTCAACGAATACACGCCGAAGATCAACCCGAAGGCGATGCGCGCGAAGGGCTTCACGGCGCAAGCCGTCAATGCACTCTCAGCCTACGTCGAGGGTCACCAGACGGTCGAAGGCTCCCTCGTCAAGCCGGAGCACCTCGCGGTCTTCGATTGCGCGAATAAGTGCGGCGACGGTTCCCGCTTCATCCACCACACGGGCCACATCCGCATGATGGCCGCGACGCAGCCGTTCCTGTCGGGCGCCATCTCGAAGACGATTAACATGCCCAACGAAGTCGCGGTCGCCGACGTGGAGAACGCCTACGAATTGGGTTGGCAACTGGAACTCAAGGCAGTCGCGTTGTACCGTGACGGCAGCAAGTTGAGCCAACCCCTCAACTCGCAGGGCAAGAAGGAGAAGGAGGACGCCCCGGTCGTCGCACCCGGCCTCCAGCACGGCGACATCGAGAAGCCACCGCAGGACAACGACCAGGGCTTCAAGCGCACCGTGAACATCTTCACCGCGCGAGGAGCCGAGAAGGTCGATATCCAAGTGTGGGAATACGAAGATGGACGACCCTGCGAAGTCTTCGTCGGAGCCCGTAAATCGGGCACTCTTGTCGACAATTTCTTGAAGGAGATTGGCAAGAACTACAGTCGTCTCCTCCAGCTCGGAATGACCCTCGACGAACTCACGCACAAGCTCCAAGCCGAGAACGGCCCGCTTGCCGGTCAGACTGACCACAAATACATCAAGAGCTGCCTCGGCATCCAAGACCTCCTGGGGAAGTTGCTGCGCTACGAGTACTTCGGCGAGACCGACTTCCTGAGCGTCAAACCGGACCCGACGGCGCCTGACTACGTCATGACGCGCAAGGAGTACCTCGAGAGCCTAGCCCTCGCACGGCGACGCCCGAAGACGGAGAAGACTCTCCTCGAGTTCACGCCGAAGGAACCCGTCGAAGCGGCGGCCGCGCTGTCGCATGACGCCAAGCTCGGTAAGTCGAGCGCAACGGACCCCAACGACTTCCTCGCCGGATTGGGCGGAGACGCCCCCGACTGCGACCAGTGCGGACACACCACCGTGAGAAATGGTGCATGCTACAAGTGCCTGAACTGTGGGAATAGTATGGGTTGCAGTTAGGCCGTTCGAGGAAAAGCCATGGATGTTTCCGCGCCGGAATCCGTCTGGGGACTGGTCGGAACTCTGCTAGGCCTAACGGGAATTGTCCTTGCAGTGTTCTTCTACCTTCGTGCCAAGCGTGATCGGCGGCCGTTCTATCACGCCTCCACGACCCCGCTGGTCGGGCCTGATGCAACCGTGTACGATGAGTTAACGCTCCAGTATAAGGGAAAGAAAATTCCCACGTTGTCGTCGACTATAGTATCCATTTGGAATCACGGCCGTGAAACTATCGACAGGCGAGATATTGCACCCCAGAATCCAATCGTGATTACCTGTGACGACCCGGCCGAATTCTTGTCGTCATCGGTGATTGATTCGACCAAACCTGCTTGCCAATTCACGGTGACTCCTGCCGGGGAACGACGAGTCATAATCGACTTCGAGTTCCTTGATTACAAGGATACGGCGCAGGTCCTCCTTCTCCACACTGCGGCTGGAGGAGGCGCAATTCATATTTTTGGTACGATAAAAGGCGGCGGCGACATCAGGCCTTGGAAAATAGCCCGGATTTGGGATTATGGGACGTTGTTGTTCGTGCTGTGCGCAAGCCTGAGCATGCTCATTGGTCGCTGGGTGTACGATGTCCTACCCGCGCCAGTGTACCTGGCGGCGCCGGCCGGCATCATCGTGGGTCTGGGAGTGGCCTTACCCCTTCTGAGCTTGATACTGGAGAAGGGCAAACCGGTGCCCCCATTTGTTAGCGAGTTGCAGCGGCGGAATATGGTCACGTGAGTTTGCTCCACAACCGCGCCATCTTGGGCATTGTCGATGGTCCCAAGAGCCCGACGCTAATTTCCTTGCCAATGATCGTGTTGGGACTTGCGGTGCTGGCGGCTCGGCGGCGCCGATAGAGCACCGGCTACTGGGTCTTGAATCCGTACTTCCGTTCGTACTCCTTGTGCGTGCCTAGGAACACCACGATGACGAGGGGGGACTGGCCTCGACGGGGCACGACGCTGTAGCAAAGTCGCCAGCCGGATCGCAGGTCGACATGCCGGTGGTTCTCTAGTTCGGGAAACACTGGCTCCCAAATCTTGCGCTGGTCCGGCCCAGTGAGGAGAGGGTCGTTGGCGAGCTGCTCGATGGCGCGCTCGATGCTCTCCTTCATGTCGGCTGAAAGTTTGGCCTTAAGCGCGCGCGCCACGACCGGCGTAGCCACCACTTCAAACATGCCCATCACCGCAGCCGAACGAATTTCTGCTGCCAGAACGCTGTATCCGTGATGGCACCCCATTCAACGCCTCTGCCTTTCGGGTCTTCGACGATGCATCCCATCCGTTTCAGGTGGTCCACGGCGGCCCGCACCGTGCTATGGCGCACCGCCTTCGCGTTCATTCGGCGCTTGATCTCGTTTAGCGGGATGGGCGTCTCGGCGTTTCCCGTTGCCTTGCGGATGATGACCTCGATCTCGTTGATTGTGTCGAGGCGAGGTGCCGGCCCCTTGATTGGAGGGGGCATCTGGAGTGCCATGAGTGACATATGTGTTGCCTAACCTATTTGTCACCTTCGGTGCGCATGCTTCAGCGGACGAAGGCCTGGCACCTAAGCGCACGTTGGACGTAATCACCGTAGCACAGGCCAAGGTGTGCGCTACGAATACGACCCCACCAGCGCCAGAAACGGGCCGAAGCGAAGCCGAAGAAACGTCAGGACGAGCAGAAAAGACGGAACGAGAGGAAGAGGGGAAGGCCCGCCCCCGAGGAGGGGCAGGGGCGGGCCAAGGGGGCTGAGGTGCTATTGCCTGGTCGCCTAGGGCATGCTCTCGGCGTAGTAGACGCGCAATTCGCCGTCGACCTGGGCGCCGCCGGACTTCGCGACGATCTCGATCTTATGCATGCCTTGCTCCGTGAGCGCGCCCTGCATGGTCAGAGTCTGCTGCTGGTTGACCTGCACGGTGACGGTTTCCTCGTCGATGACCTTGCCGCTGGGGTCCTTGACCATTACGGTGACTTCGGTCGAGCCCGTCACGAGCAGGCTCGCCACCGAGACGTTCATCTCGAAGCGGTTGGCGCTCTCGTAGACGTTGAAGTCCTGCTTGTACTCGTTGCCGGCCTCGTTGAGCGGCGTTGCGTACAAGGGGCCGCCGACGACGGGCTGCTTCTCGTTGACGGCGACGTAGAGGGTGTCGGTGTTGGACAGGGCACCTTCGTCTTCGCCGCCGTCGTCCGTGACGGTCATCGTGACGGCGAATTGGCCGCCGCGCAGGTAGCTGTGGCTGACTCGTGCGTCTTCTTCGCGTTGGGCTTCGTACGTGGTGCCGTCACCGAAGTCGAAACGCCAGCTCGTGATTGTGCCGTCGTCGGTGGAGTCTTCGCCGTTGAACATGAACTGCTCGCCGTTCCATGCGATCTCCTTGTTGGCCTCAAGGACTGCGTGGGGCGCGTCGTTCGACGTGGTGGTCCCGGAACAACCGGCTAACAGGATGAAGAGGGTCAAGGCTGCCATCAACGCGCCTTTGCCCAGATGGCCAGTGGGCCTAGACGTCGTCCCGTGGGGGGAGGGGAACGGGGGGGCGGTCGGCGATGGATATCGGACTTGCGGGCTATTTGCGCGCATACACCCCACAACGTTGGCCGGCGAGTATAGCAATCTCCATGAATTCACGTGGAAATCGTGGAGGAACTGGGCTTTAGTGGGTCCTTTAGGCGGTCCCGGTCTAGGCCGGCGATGGACGAGTAGAGCAGGCCCCTGGACGTGAGGTGGACGACCTTTTGCCGCCCCTGGTCGAGGATCTCGACGAGCCCCTGTCCTTGCAGCGGCGTCAGGATCGTGCGCACCATCCGCGTCGTAGTCGAGTTGTTCCAATTCCGTACCCGCGGCCGAGATGTCGCTGGGGCGTGGGCAAAATCTGAGCCCGGGACCTGGGCAAGGAAGTCGATGAGGTCGCGGTAGGACGTGCGCGAGTCCGGCTGATATTTCAGAAAGTTTAGGACACGCAACTGCAGGGGTTCGGGCAGGAAGAGCGGCATGAGCTGCAGTTCCTCGACATCCATGACGCCCCGCGTGGGGCCGTGCTCCTCGAAGTCCGCCTCGGAAAGCGAGTAGCCGCTGGGTTGCACGTAATAGATCGACCCCGACCCGGAGCGCAAGTGTGCCATTCCAGCAAGGCCTGCGGCGAACGCAACGAGTTTGGTGCCCGAGCTGAGATTGATGTGGACACGGTTGCCTTGCTCGAGTTCGCGAGCGCAAAGCCAGGAAATCTGGTGCAGGATCCCCTGGAACCCCGCCGTGGGCCGGTCGACGTCGGTGGCCAAATCGTAGCGTTCGACGGTGGCGGCGACGGACAATGCCTTCTCCACTTTGGCCGCGATGCGCTTGGCCTGCGCCGCTGCCGGAACGAGAAGTATGATGCGATGCGCGTGCAGCGTGGGCGGGTGGCCTTCGCGAGGTAGGAATGGCAGCACGACGCGGTCGACTTCGCGTGCCACCGGCACGATGTGCACGTCTTGGCGGGTCTTGCTGCGCCGGGAGATTGGCGTCGTCACGGTGACCCGCCCGGACGCATCAAGGGTCTTCGCTAAAGCCTTGGTGCCGTGGCTGGCCCCTTGCCGCCATGCATGTCCGGGTCGTCTGGCGCAAGTCGAGCAATGTCCGCGATATCCACGGGAACATGAGAGGACGATTATCCCTCAAATCCGCAAGTCCAGGGTATGGTAGCACAACTTGCGCCAGTGTATCTTGATGACAATCGCGTGACCCTGCAGGGCGACCCGAAGCCCAAGGTCTCGAAGATCCTCTTGGCGGGTGGCAAGGAAGGCACCGACTTCGAAGTGGTTCGGCTCCGTTCGCAGGACGACAACGAGGGCACGACGGTGGGAGCCGACGAGGTCATCGACCGAACGGCGCAGTCCGACTATCCAGTGTACTTGCGGAGCCGCGAAGGCGGGGAGCGCGACGCAGGCTCCGAGCGCGGCACTGAACAATTCGGTGCAGGGCGTGAGGGGCAATCCAGTCAGGCCTCAATGCAAGGCAAGTCCAAGCAGGAACTCGTCAAGCCCGCCCTGCATGAGGAGGACTTGAACCAAGAGGAGGCCGACGACGCCCAAACGACCGACCAAGCCAAGTCTGTGGACAAGGCCGTCGACGTCAAGCCTAACCTCACGAAGACCACGCCACAGGTGAAACCGCAAGGCGGGGAGCAAGTCAAGGCCGCCGCCGGGCAAGAAGGCAAGGTCCCGCTCAAGGAGGGCGCCAAGGAAGGCGTCAAGGCCGAGGAATCCGACGCCGAGGAATCCGAGGACACTGGTTCCGAGGAAGCGGAAGAGGACAACAAGGCCAATCGGGCCTGATCTCACGCTTCGTCCCATCCGTGCGGCGGGGCGCCCAACACCCAACACCAAACACCCCGCCCCCTCAACCCACTTCACCCACCCGAAGCTTAGGTTCCTGTGGACTGGGTTCGAGGACCGTCCATGATATAACTGGGGCTTTTCCATGAGAAATGGTCGGGTACGCCCTCCGGCACCGGTTACGACGTTGGGCCGCTTCGCATCAGCAGAAACAGGCGACGACGCGGTTGCGCTCCAAACCCATCTCGGAAGCAACGGCGACGGCGGTCCCAGGGTCCGGCCTTGCCACGGTTGGTGCCTGGGCTGGGGGCAATTCTGCGATGAACGAATCCATCTCGTCGAAAGCCGCCAACGTCAGGTCCGCCTCCTTCAGGAGCTTGTGGTACCGGGCCGTCCCAGTGCCGTCGTGCGCTGCCCGGATGACTTTCCGGATATCCGGCTCCGCTTGCAGCATCTTGAGGGCCGTTTTGGCTCCGAATCCCTTCACGCCGGGGTGCCAATCCGTTCCGCACAGGATCGCGATGTGGCGCAATTGGTCGCGCGAGAGGCCATGGGTGGCTAGGTCGCTGAGGTGGTGCAGGAAGGGCTCCTGGGAGCCGGCTTTGCGGAGCACGGCGGGGGCACCGGCGACGAGGGCGTCGAAGTCCTCCGTGGCGACGGCGTCGGCGTGGCCGGCGTGGCAGAGGGCTGCCGCATAGCGTTCTCCATCGTGGGGCGCCCGCACGACCGCGACTCCAAGGGCTTGCAGAAGGCGCGAGCAGTCGCGAATCATGGCCCCGTCGATGTACGTGGTCGCCCGCAGGAATTTCTGGTGCGCGGAATGGTCCCCCGCCGCCAGGGCTTCCTCGGCGTTAATCGCGGCCTCCAGGCGTTTCTGGATGCGGCCCTCCACGGTTGCCCACTTGCGGGGATGGACATCGCCATCCCAGACGATGATTGGTTCAGCCCCCCGTTCGCGCAGGTGCCGCACGAGGTTCACGTATCCGATTAGGTGCCCAATCGCGCGTCCCTCGGAATTGCGTAGTATGTCGCCGTCGTGGCTGCGAAACGACGTAAGGTAGCGGAAGGCGACGTTGTGACCGTCCACTGCAATGCGCTTGCCGGCATACCAACCGGTCGGGACGGCATGTTGGGGGAACAGGTCGCGCAGGTTCACTCCCATAAGGTCCCCTCAAGCTGTCCAGGGTGGCCTGCCTGAAATGGGCTGTGGTCCACTGGTCGGTGCCGCGCCCCCTGTGCGTCGGGCCGCCTCGAGGCGGTGATGCCGGTCCACAGTCATCCGTAGTCTGACGTCAGGTTGATGGGCTCCAGGAAGGCTGCCATTCCTGTCGGCGGCTGTCAGGTGGTTGTCAGATTGCCTCTCAGCCCCGTGCGAACCCGCCCTCAAATGCCCAGGTTCCGGGTGAAGCCGGGGGCTTTGGGGAATCTTCAGTTTCTCGGCTTTGACGGCCCCCGCGCCAACCGCCGCTCGAAGGCACGTACGCGCTCGGGCGTGCCGTCGATGAACCAGGAGGCGCCGTCTGGCGCCAAGCGAAGGTGTTGCACCCACGCAAACGAGGTGGTCATCGCCCACTCCGGCGGAGGCGTGCTGGTCCTGCTTAGCAACAGATTTGGAGAACTGGCCGACGGGGAAACCGGCCCAATCCCGGGTTGCCCGCCAAGCCAGTGCGCGAACTGGCCTGATTCCCCCGAGGCGGCATAGGCGACGAGGGTCCATTTTGTTGAGGCACTGGCGCGGATGAATTTGATATCGACCTCAAACGGGGGCGTCGAGAAGCCCGTCCGCTCGCAAGGCAGGTCAATCCGGTGGCCCGTCGATGCTGAGCCCCTTGGAACGCGTGCGGTCAAATGCCCTCACCTCCGCGCCGTGACCCCTGAAGTCTCTGCCATCGGAATCTCGGCAATCCAGTATACGTCCGCCGCGTATAGGTAGTAGCGCCCTCTTCCTGGTTAAGCCGCCCCGCATGACCCGCCTCATCCTTGGAGCCTAAAGCGTCGCCACGGCGGCCCTGGCAGGCGT
>CAZXUC010000040.1:0-14628 GCA_964643795.1 uncultured Halobacteriales archaeon
CCGGAGGCCGACGTGACGCCGAACCCGGTCGGGAAGCCGATGACGATTTTGCCGTCGGCGGGGAGCTCGGTGACGGTGGTGAAGATGACGGTCGCGGTGGTCGTGGCGCCAGCGACGAGGGGGTCCAGCGTGACGTCGATGGTGCCGGTGAGCGCGCCCACAGTGATGGTGTCGGCGGAGGCCGTGGCCTGGTCGATGACGGCGCCCGCAAGCGTCGTCGTCTGAATCGTGTAGGTACCAGTCAAGCCGCTGACGCCGGGGTTGCGGACGTCGTTAATCGTGCATGTTATGGAAAGTGGGCCGACCCCGATTGTGCCCGTGCCGCTGCGGGCGATGGTGACGGCGGAACCGCTGCGCGTCGTCGTGAAAGTGCCCGGTGTGAGCGCGGCGCAGGCAGCGTCGCCCGCGCCGACATCCGTCATCTGGTAGCCGTCGGGGAAGATGACGACGACCTTGCCCGCCTCGGGCAAGTCGTTGGCGGTCGTGAAATCGACCGTCGTCGTGCCGATGGAGCCCGCGATGAGGCTGGCTGGCTCGACGTTGGGCGTACCCGTCAGGGCGCCTGGGACGAGCGTATCGGCCTGGACAGCGGCATCCTGGTCGATGATGGCGCCATCGAGGTTCGTCGTCTGAATCGTGTACGTCCCGGCGGCGCCGCTGACGGACGGGTTCTTGACGTTCTCGATGGTGCAGGAAATCTCGAAGCCGCCGGTGGCGATTGTTCCCGAGCCGTCGCGCTCCAGGGTCACGACTTGCCCGGCAGCCGTCGTCGCGACCGTCCTCGTCAATGCTCCGGAAAGGCCGGGGCAAGCGCCGTCCGCGGGGCCGACGCCCGTAAGGATGAATGCCGTCGGGAAGATGACCTTGATGCGGCCGTCTGCGGGAATGTCGTTGACGGAACTGAAGGTCACGGAGGCAGTGGCCGTGGCACCGGCGACCCGGCTGCTCAGAGTGACGTCGGTACCAGTCAAGGCACCTGGGGTGATGAGAGTGTTGAACGGCCCGATTCCCTGGTCGATGATGAAGTCGTTTGCTGCCGTCGTGGCGATGGTGTAGGTACCGGCCGGCCCACTTACGCCTGGGTTGCGGATGTTCTGGATGGTGCAGGACTGTGCCCCCGGCGGCTCGGCCGTCGGGGCGCCGCCGCTGCGCGCAATCGTGACCTTGGACAGCATCACACTCGTCGTGAAGGAACCGTCCATCGAGATGCATGAAGCGCCGGTGGCCGCGGCGACGGAGAACCCACTAGGGAACGTGACCGTTACTTTGCCGTTGGCGGGAATCGTACTGACGGAGGAGAAACCAATGGTCGCCGTCGTCGTCGCCCCCGCGGCCAGCGAAGCCAAGGTGACGCTAAGGGTGCCTAGCGCAGTCGGAGTGATGGTCACGCCGGACGCCGTGCCTTCGGCGAGAAGGCGGCTGTCGGTGGCGAGCCCATTGAGGGTTTGAACACTGAATGAGCTTGTGGATGAGGCCGTGGGGGGATTGTTGATGCCTGGGACGGTGCAGGCAAACGGGCCACCAGGACCTACCGCGCCGCCGCCTAATCGGGTAATCGTAATGGTTGGCGACTCGCCGATCGCGCTGACCGCCCCCAGCGCGCCCGTGCATGCCGCGCCGAGCAAGGGGCCGAACGGAATGACGAAGCCACTGGGGAAGACGAGGCGAATGCGCCCATCGGCCGGGATTCCTACGCTAGTGGAAAAGGTCGCGGTGACCGATACGGTTGCGCCGCGGACAGGCGAGTTGGGCTGGACGGCAACGGGCGTCAGAGTGGATGCTACGAACGCCTGTGGAACGATTGTGGCAGAGTCAGTGGCTGGAGGGAGCGCGCTGGTTGTCGAAACAACGTAGTTGCCGTCGGGGGTCCCCGCCCCGGGATTCGTGACCGATGGGAGCGTGCATGTTACGTCCGTCGCCAATGGAAACACCTCGCCTGGCCCGAGGGTAAACCTAGCCGTTTGCCCCGCCGCTGGCGTGCCCGTAACTTGCGGTGGTCCAACGTGTTCATCCCCGGCATCACAGGACGCAGAGGAACCACTGACGCTAAATCCCCGCGGGAAGGCAACGTCGATGAAGCTGGCCGCGTCAAGTGTGGAGGACGCTTCGAAGGCAAAAGTAGCCGTTCCAACGGCACCGGCAATGGTGGTGGATAAGGTCGCGGATGGAGCACTAACACCGTCATGGCCGGTCAAGTCAGCCCCCGCCCCCGGAACAATCACGACAAGGCTCGTCGTGACCAACAGGAGGGCCATCAGGACGTTGCCGAGTGCGTACTCCTTGCCGCTGGGCGTCTGGTTGGTCGTGTGCAGTCCTGCTTGCGCTGTCGTCATTGGAAGGCCTCCAGCTGGGAGAAACGGACCGTGTGGTCGGGGTAAGGTTGGGTGAGTGGGGACTCCGGGCGGCTCCTGGCGAATTCCAGGTCGTACGCGGAGAAACTGGCTAGCGTCTGTCCTGACGCTGCCTCTAAAGCCGCCACCATTCGAAGGTCCTACTTCTAGCCGCTACTTTACCTTTGCAGTGTGCAGGACAACGTTGTGGAATCCCCGAATCATTTCGCGGCTTCATGGGGTGGCCTCCTCGAAGGTGGCTGGGAAAGCGCCTAATCGCATGTCTTGACTGCGGCGCCAGAAGGCCTTCACCGGGGTTTCGAGCGTGCTCCAGTCGAGGCTCACGTGGGGTCGGACGGTGTTGTATTCATGTTCACGGCGTCGATGCCAAGAACTGGGAACTTGCCACGACGCGCGTCAAGCGCGGCCGAGCCAACCTACGCGTCACCACGCCTGAACGAACCCTCCTGGACCTTGTCGCGTTGCCTCCAAAGCGCCAGGATTACGAAGAAGTCGTGCACGCGTACTTGGACCTCAAGCCGAAGCTGAGCATGCCTGACCTCGTGGCCGAATCCCTAGTTTGGGGAAACAATACGACCCTGGCCCGCATGGGTCACTTGCTCGCCCACCATGCACGGAGGGAGGGAGATGACCCATTCCAGGGGAAGATGGGCGAATTCATGGCGCTCCAGAGTCCATACTACTTCGGCACCAAGCCGAAGACGCCCGGCAACAAGCTGGATTCCACGTTCAACGTCATCTTTCCGCAAGGTGCTTGATTGGTTGCAGTGGATTTTGCGGACCTTAGCGATGCCGTGGACGCTGGGTTCCGTCAGGATTCCGCGGAGAAAGTCCTGCGGCTGCTGGGCATTCTCCGCGAATTAGAATCGCGCAAGGAAACCAAGGGCAAGTTCCCGCTCAAAGGCGGGACAGCCCTCAACATCTTCCACCTCGATGACGTGCCGCGGCTCAGCGTTGACATCGACCTAATCACTGTTGGGTTTCCTGGGGGTTAGTGATTGCGACCCATTCTCGTTCGAGTAGGGGTCGTAGCCGTTCAGGGCTAGGCGGCCACAGGGAATCAGATGGTCTTGTGTTTGAGACCAGCAATGGATGCGAATGCCGGGTCCGTCGAGACGACCGTCTCACAGCCGCGGCGAATCGCCACTGCGGCATGGATGGCATCCCTTGGATCAAGGCTGCCCTCGAAGAATAGAAGGGCTCGCTCAATGTCGGTCCGCTCAACGGCTACCAACTCAATGCCGGTGTCGAGCAGGTTGCGTGTGGCGACGGCCGCTTCTTGACGGCCAAGTTTCTTCTTGAGCGTCCACAAGACTTCATCGATGGTGAGAGTCGACGTGCAGGCGTTCTTATCCTGGAGGGCAGCCTTGAGGATGCGGCGTGCCTTCTCGCCTAGTTCTTTCTCGTTTGCTGCTGCGTAAATCAGGACGTTCGCATCCAGGTAAATCACGCGTAGCGCTCCTTGAGCATGGCCTCAGCTTCTCCGGGCTTCCACTTCACCTTCCGTGTCGCAAAGAACGCCTGGAGTGCATCACGTGGATCACGCTGCTTGCGTAGTTCAACAATGCCGGCGTGCGCACGCACCTCGAGTCGGTCCCCCGCGTGGAAACCGACCAACGCTCGAATATCCTGAGGAATGACCACCTGCCCCTTCGTGCTCATCGTGGTAACCTCGGCGACTGCATCACTTGCCGTATCCATGCCAACCACTATGGACTTACTGCTAGTAAGACCCTTCTGTATGACTGGGGCGGCGCAATCAGCCGTCGCACTTGCCTGAGGGTCGTAGCCGTTCAGTAAAGGGTCTCAGCCGTTCAATGCGGGACACCTGCGACCTCCAGCTTCACTAAGCCGTTTCCTGGGGCAGACCCTGGAACGGATGAACGAACTTCCGTAATCACGCTCATTCAAAACCTCGTCAAAGGTTTGGGCTACAAGATCCAGACGACAGACTCCGAGGATTCTGGCTGCACCATCCGGTGTCGAGTTGCGACCCGGCCCGGTCATGTTCCATGCCGACGACTTCCAGTACCCGGTCTTGGCACCGGCCGAACTGTTTGCCCAGAAGATTGTGGCGGTCGCGTATCGGGCACACGCCCGCGATCTCTACGACATGCACCGCATGTTGGCAAAAGGCTGGCATCAACTACCGCGAGCCCGCGAACTCTACCTCGCGTACAGTTTCCTCAAGGACCACGAGTGGTACCGCCTGGGGTATCCGGCAAAGCTTGACATCCCCTACAACCCGGCCCAACTCGAGGATGTCCTCCGAGGCGATGAAAAGGCACCTTCCCTGGAAGACCTGCGAAAACAAGCCACGGCCGCTCTCGTCCCGAAATTCACGGTAGCAACACCGGCCGACCAACAAATCCGAGCCGCCATTCTCAAAGGCGATTCGTCGGCACTGGCCAAACTGGCCGGCGAAACGAATGCGCAGAGGGCCAAGCTTCTGGCAGCGAGCCCAGCTCTAGCGTGGCGCCTCCAGCAGGCCCTGCGTTAGCGGGCTGTACGTCTTCCAGTCACTCATGATTCGTACCTCGAGCGGTGAACGCTTGGGCAACGGTGCCCAATTGGTTGTACGTGAGGTCGGGGGGTTCAGCGGTCCGGAAGGCTGGGAACACCTTGTGCCCGGCTTGCGCATTGACGGCGACGAAGACGCCAGCAAGTTCCGGCCATTCCTTCTGGGTGCGCAGTCGGCTCCAGTGGAGCTTTGGGTTGACCATGAGGAGGGCTTGGAGGGCGAGCGTGTGTTGACCGGGCGCCAACAATCGTACGCGGCTGGCGCCGGCTGGCATGGCCAGCCGATTCTTGCCCAAGTAGAACTCAGCCCGGGGCCGCAGTCATCCTCGGACTGCTGGCGAACCGCCAGGCCGCGCCGGCATCCAACTTCTAGGGCTACGCAACATCACGGCGGTCGTCGGCCGACGGGTTGGCGCATTGGGGCAGCGACCGTCCGCCGCATCGGCGTCATCGGCGGTTCAGTGGGAAGCCCGCAAGGACCTCGAGGACGCCCGGCGCATCTATGAGGTCGCGCGTGACATTCTGGATGCCAAACAAGTGTCGGCTTGGGTCCAGCGCGCAAGATGCCGCGGAAGCGCACCGGGTCGTCAACGTTCTCCTGGCGGTGCGCCGTGACGAGGAGGTCATTGTCCGGAATGCCGGCCAGCGCGGGACGTTTCTTGGCCAAGGCGAGGTTCTGCTGGGCGGCATGCTTGCGCGCGAGATGCACGACGGAGGCAATGGGCACCTCCGCATGGCTGGCTGCCTCATTCGTCAAGGTCTACGCCGACCGCAGCGTCGTCGCGGCCGTCAACTCCGCGTTCAAGGAGGCGCACGGCGAGGCCCTGAAGTCCATCCATCCGGAGGCCAAGCTCACTGCGGCTGTGGGCAAGGCGCTCATGCACACCGTCAACCGCGTGTTGCAGGTCATGATTGAGCGCGGCATGGGCCACCCCGCGATGACCTCATCCGAGGTCGTCGACGCCGAGGACCTTGTGAACTATGCCTAGTGGACCAAGACGACCTTCTCGGTGGGTTGGATGGACTTCTCCTTACCGTTGCGGGTCGTTGCGACCAGGCCGACATCCATCAGTAGCTTGACGTCGCGGCTGACGCCGGACTTGTTGCGGCCAAGCGCGTCAGCCAAATCTTGGATTGCGTCGACCTGGCCGTGCTTGTGCAGGTAGTCCAGGATCCGGTTCGGTTCCTTGCTGAAGAGCTTGGACAGAAGAGGACTGCTGCGCGGGATTGCCACGAAGCGGTCCGGGTAGTCGTCCGGGGCCCGGATGACCTTACCCAGGAAGTCGAGCGCCTCACTCATTGCATCGGGCTTCTTCGTCATGCGTCTTCGGTGCTCCATGCCTTTTCCATTGCTTTGCGGTACGATTTCCAGTGAGTGTTCAAGTCCTTCTTGGCCGCGTCGAAGGCGGCCGTGTAGTCGCGGGCTGGCTCGTGTCGTAGCGCACCACTGGGCGCCATTCTCCGTTCAGGTGAGCTTCGTACTGGAGAAGAAGACCGGTGACTCTGCCCTCCAGGATGGTGAGCTCACACCGAAGGGCATCGTCCTCACTGAGGAGGATGTGGTACTCGGTGGACTTCGCCACAGTTGCTGTATAACCGCATCTATGTTAAAGTTGCTATGGGAGAGCAACTGTGGTACTTGCCGCCGTGGCTCTTGGTGGTATAGCCTGCTGGTGGCGATGCTTGTCGGTGGCGTGGATCAATGTCCTTCAGGAGCAAGGGGGATCTCTTCGGCGTCATGCTGCCCGTTGCCGTCAAGACCACGAGGCGACGGAGCCGAGGGGCACCTCCTGGCATCGGTGGATCGTTCGGCGCGCTCAGCCGAGGAACACCGACCGCTCCGTACGGCTTCTAGGGCTCGCTAGGTCCATCCCGCGAGAAGGCCCCGGCAAATTCTCCAAAGCGTCGAAAGTAGGTCTGGAATTCGCAGGCCTGCCCCCGCTCCAACTTCATCTGTCCGCCCGGCATTTATTGGGAGCTACGTCCCCGCCATCTCAGGGCTTCCAGACGTTCATCTGGTGCGCATCGAAGGAAATCAGGTCGGCGTCGAGGCCCCAAGCAGCGACGATCGCCACCGCGTCGACGTAGCTTAGTTTGGCATCAGCGTCGTACAGTTGGCGGGCACGTAGCGCATCATATTCTTGACGCTCCTCGACGCCCCTCTTGCTCAGCAACGCCCGCAGGGATTCCCTCGCAAACTTGTTGCCATCCTGGCCTGCGCTTTTTGCCAGGCGTCGCAGGACGAGGGTCAATTCAGCCACCACGACGCTGGGCACGTGCAACACAGATGCGTTTTGCATCGCCTCCACGGCTTTGGCTCGGCTCGGATGGGATTGATCGAAGGCGGCAACGAGAACCGTCGTGTCGACAACCGCCATCGTTAGCCTGCCAAATCGTCTAGAGCCGCGTCGGCCGCGACCTGATCAAGGTCCAGAAGGTGCGACCCGAGGGGGAGAGTCGGCAAGCCGGACAGGTCGATTCCCTTGACGTGCGGCTCGACCTCGATGTCCACCTTGTCGCCGGGATGGATGCCCAATGCATCCGCCTCCCTCTTTGACAGGGGCAAAGCATAGACGTTGCCCCACTCGCGGACCGTTTTCACCAAGCGCACAACCCCATATGGTTATCCTCTTGAGATAACCTTTCCTGCTCGCGCCTGCGCAACCCGAGGTCCCAATGGCCAGTCGCGAGCTTCGCCGTGTCAACTGGTTCGAGGCGCGAATTCCGGCATTGCGCGGCGCATGGACTCGTCAAAGAGTGGAACCGTGAAGGCCATGTGCCCGTGCGACGAGCTGTAGACCATCCCTTTGCCAATCAGACTCGCCCGTACAGGTGCCACGCTGGTTACCTTGGTTCCCAAAAGGTTGGAGATGTCTCCCGTCCGATGCGGTCCTGGACCGAGTTCGGCCATTGCGCGCAGGTACTCTTTTTCGCGCGGCGTCAAGCGATTGAAGCGGACACGGAAGAAGTCCTCATCCAACCTGCCAATCACAAGTGGTGTGGCCCTTCGCACGACGTCCAAGCCAATGGGGGACTGGGTTGCGGCATTCCACGTTCGATACCCCCACTCCTGCAGGAAGTACGGGTAGCCTTGAGTGAGCTGGAAAATTTCCAGTAAGGCCTCGTCGTCGATGATGACTCCTGCCGCCATCATGGGGTCACGAATGGCGCGCGCTGCATCGTTTTCGGGAAGAGGGCCGACGGTTGGGTAACTGAAAAGCCGCTCGGCGTAGGATTTCGATTCCCCCATGCGTTGAGGGAGGACGGGGAGCCCGGCGCCGAACAGAACGAGTGGCAGTTGCAACTGCTGGATCTTGTGCATGGCCATGATCAATGCGCTGAGTTCCTGGTTCGTGAGGTATTGCAATTCGTCGATGAGCAAGGCAATCGGCGTGCGCTTTTCCTGGGCTGCTTCCGCAACGACGACGAAGAGGGCTGGCAAGTCGACTTCCAAGTCTCCGCTGTCGGCGGTGCCTCGCTCTGGGTCAATATCCAGACCAAGTTCCACTTCACCCACCTTGACCTTGATGGCGCCCACGAAGCCCTTGAGGACCGCCAAGCCGCGTTTCACTTTGTCGCCCAGGCCGGCCACGCGATCCAAGTCGAACAACAGGGCGCGCAGGGCCGGCACTAGGAGCGCCGCCAGAGGTTTGCCCTCATGGGCTTCCAAGAAAATGGTCCGGTATCCATCGCTCTTGGCGCGGCGGTCAATTTCGTTGAGCAGGACCGTTTTGCCCACGCCTCGCAATCCGGTCAGGAGGAAACTCTTGTCCGCCCGCCCTTGGCGGACGCGTCCAAGCAGCGTCATGGCCTGCTCTAGGATGAGGTCGCGGCCGACCAATTCGGGAGGAGGTGTGCCGGCGCCTGGCGAGAATGGATTGGCCAGGGCGTCCACACCTAGGGGAGGTCCGCCCGGTATTTATTGGTAGTTATGTGCCTCTATAATGAAAAACGACAATAAACGAGTATAGGCGACCGGGCCATGGTTGTGAAGAATGTTGGTTGGCGTAGAAGGGCGACCAAGGCGGGCCTCCGCTGGTCACGAGGGCGCCCTCTGACCGTTTTCATGCGATTCAGAGAGTCTGACGGCGCTCGATGCCGTGGAGCTTGTCGAAACCCTCGTCATGCGAGCAGATGATGCTGCAGTTTTGGCCATCCATGAGGACGGTGGACATGGTGTCGGTGAAGCTCAGGCCGCGGTCGCCAAGGTCCGGGAATCGTTCCAACGCGGCCCGGAAGTCGTCGCTATCGGCTGAGAGGACTTTGACCCGTGGCGACGACATGACGCGATGTACGAAGGTTACGGCCTTGTCTGCGCCGATGCCCCGCTTACCGGCGAGAATTGTTAGGGTCTCGTCAAGGACATAATCACTGGTCCATGCCATGCCGGGCTTGCCCGTGGCAATCGCCTGCAGGATTGCCTTGCCGTCTTCGTGGTTCTCATCGCGAGCATCGGCAGCCCCGACAAGGACCGTGGTGTCCAAGAACAGCATGGTCTACCTGTAGAGGGCCCGCTTGTCTTTCAGAGAGTTCGGCCGAGGACCGCCCTTCGAGGTCGCTGCTCCGATGGCGCTCAACAGCGGGTCGGGTGCCGTGGCATTCGTTGGCTGCGTCGGCGATTGCTCGAGGTAGAGCTGGATGGCTTTGGCGCCCTCGTCGGAGAGAGCCATCTTTCCGCGCCTCTTGAGCACGGTCCGTTTGAAGCGCTCCGCTAGCTCGTCCTCGATGACGAACTTGATTTGGGTGGTCATAGTCAGGGATGTGTCGGCCGGTAAGATAAGGCCTGCGGTCCACAAGTACCAAGGTACTTAGACGAGCTGCGACTTCAGCGCAAGTTTGAGGAACAGGCAGCGGTCGATGTAGCTCGGATGTTGCAGGTTAAGAGGCATGCCGCCCGCAGCCGCTTGAGGCCGCTCAGTTCAGGCCCTTGAGCCACAGATAGACGGCGAGTACGAAAAGGGCCATGATGGCGAGTCCGACAACGCCCTGAACAGGGGTCTCCGCGTAGGATGCCTCCAACTCTGGAGACCATTTCTCGTCCGCCTTGTACTGTAGGCGGGTGCGCAAGCGGTACGCGCCAGCGAGCTTGTATAACGCATGTGCTTGTTCATCCGCACGACCGTCGAGTCCAGAAATTAGGTCCAGCGTCGGCAAATAAAACGTCGGCCCGTCGCGGCGTGGTCAAGTTGGAGGGTGTCCTTGTCGAAGTCTCCCTTCGTGTCAGTCAAAATCTCGGCGCCGGACTACAAGCACGGATAACGCGAGAAAAGCGAGTGCCTGCCCAACCAAAGCCGCCGCCGCCCCGGCCCGCGAAGTCGGAGCCACGTCGGGGGAATCCGCGATGAACAAGGCGATACCCGACACCTTCGTGTGGTTCGCGAAGAAGCTCGGAGCCGCGGACATGGAGGCAGTCGGGCTTAGGTAGCGTGACCAATCGACGCGAGGCGCATCCCACTTCGTCGCGAGCACCTCCTCGCGAGCCCGGTCATGTTCCGCTTCCGATTGTTCAGCCAATCGGTCACATTCCCCGGGAGTGGCATTGTCATTGGTTGCCTGACAGGCCTGCAGGATGGCTTGCGCATCGAACGGCGACAATCCCCGGGCGTCATACCAATCGTCGACTTTTTTCTGCCACAATCCCCAGCAACTTTCCCATGCAGCCACTTCCAGGTCAGTGGGAGTCCGGAAGGTGCCGGAGGCCCGATCGTAAGTGTCGTGACGCGGGTCTGGTCCGCACTCCGCGAGTGCTCCCTCGAAATCGAAATGGCCCTGCTTGCGGAATCCGTCATCGGTCAACGCGACCAAGAAGCCGGCCATGCCGACGAAAGGGAGAACGAGGATCCACACTGCAAGCGCTGCCAGGAGGCTGATGACAACGGATCGCGTGAGCGTAGATACGAGGATGGCCAACGCTGTGAACGTAGCGATGCCAAGGAGCAGGAACCCTAGCCCCAAAAGTGCGTCCAACCAATTCGTCATTGCTAGAGGACTTCCGAGGAGACCGTGCAGGGTCAAGAGCGCGACAAGGAACAGGGTGCTAGCGAGTCCTGCCAGCACCAGGAAAGTCCCTAGAAATTTCCCTGCGACAAATCCACTGCGCCGGACCGGTTGGGAGAGCAGGAGGAACAGGGTCTTGTTCTGCCATTCGCCGCAGACCCGGTCGGAGGCCAAGATGATCGCCAGGATCTGAAGGATTG
The DNA here is from genome assembly GCA_964643795.1 of uncultured Halobacteriales archaeon. GTDB lineage: Archaea > Thermoplasmatota > E2 > JACPAO01 > JAHFTW01 > JAHFTW01. The sequence goes on from CAZXUC010000040.1 coordinate 11,069, forward strand.
CTAGCCCGCCAAGCACTGGGATGACCAAGGATTCCGCAAAACTTCGGCTCGGGTGGAAGGCCGCTTCGAACGCCACGGACTCCGCATCGGACGGATCAAGGTTCTCTCGAGCCTCCTGGTGCATGGTCCAGGGAATCAAGACCGCACCTACAAGCAGCGTCGCAAGGAGGATGACGGAAACCAGGATGAAGCGCTTGCTCGACAGGTGCAACAGCAGTTCCTTGCGGGCAATCAGCAGGGCGCCTTTCACGTGGACCTCTGCGTCAGTTGCAAGAACAAATCCTCGAGGCTTGCCTCGTGCCTGCGCACCTCAAGCACCTCGCCGCCGGCCTGGGCCAGGCGATGCAGGAGCTGCGTCATGTCGATGCCGGCGGGGACCTCCAATGTGTCCCTGTCAATGGCCTTGGCATTTGGAGCCAACGAACGGACGGCCGCCAGGACGGCCTTTGGGAGCGCCTTCAAGCGGATCTGGGTGGTCTGCGTGCTGCCGAAGCGGCGCTGGAGCTCGGCGATGCTGCCGGTTGCGACCAAGCGGCCCTTGTCGATGATGGCGACTCGTTGGCATACGGCCTCGACTTCGCTTAGCACGTGGCTGTTGAGGAAGACGGAGGTTCCCGCGGCTGCCAGGCGGAGAATCACCTGTCGCAGGTCATGGGCGCCCCTGGGATCGAGGCCGTTGGAAGGTTCGTCGAAGATGACCAGGCGGGGACGGTGCAGGATGGCTTGAGCCACGCAGATGCGTTGCTTCATGCCGTGGCTGTAGCCGCGGACCCTGCGGTCGGCCGCCTGCTCCATGCCAACGGTGGCCAAAGTCTCTTGGACCCGCCTCGCCCGTTCGGTTTTCGGGACCTCCTGCAGCGAAGCGTAGAAGTCCAAGTGCTGGCGACCAGTCATGGACGGGTAGAAGTCGTACTGATCAGGCACTAGGCCGATTGAGCGTCCCACGGCGACGGAATCCTGCTCCGGGTCGGCCCCGCACACCTTCACGGTTCCCTCGTCTCGGTGGATGAACCCCGTGATGCATTTGGTGAAGGTTGTCTTGCCGGCCCCGTTAGGGCCCAGGAACCCGAACACCTCCCCTGACTGTACGGTGAGGCTTACACCGTCGAGCGCCTGGACCTCCCGGTAGCGTTTCCGCAGACCACCGACTTCCAGCACGGCCCCTGTCGCAGGCGCCGAAGGCCTTGGACCGGCTATGCGGAACGCCTCCGACGTGCCATGCGCAGGACCAAGCCCAAGGCCAGGACGCTCGCCAGCAACCCGGGCCCTGGGAGGGACTCGTCGTCGTATGTGTTGCACTCCGGGGGCTGGGGGTAGGAAGGCCGAATGTCCACCCGCAGGTCCTTGGTCAGGTTGCCGTGGCCTTGTACTTGGCCGACCAGCCGCCCATCGGTCGTCGTGCCCACCTGTTCGCAGGGGGTTCCGATGTAGCCCAATGTCACGGCGCTCCGTCCTCCAGCAGGGACAATGGATTGCGTCTGGATGGGCTGCATCCACGCCGAGAGGTTGCCTTCGACGCGCCACGTGACGGTCGCCGCGACCAAACCAGCGTTCGTGACATTGAAGCCGAAGGTGTTTGCCACGTTGATCTCAACGTTGTGGTGCTCCGTTCCGCCATATCCCCAACCGTAACCAGGAGGGCGCTCGAAGCTCAGGAGCGGGTCGGGGAACAGGGAGGCGTCGTACGTGTCGTTCAGGGGAAGTAGCGGGAACCGGACCCACGTGCCTGCTTGCTGCATGGCGAAGGCAATCCTTCCGGTGCCCATCGCAGAAGGCGGCATGCCGTAGTCGATGGGGCGGGTCCCTTCGGGGGGTGGCTGGAGTTCGCCGTCGGCTTGCAGTCGGACCCGCAAAGCCTGCCCGGTAGGGACAAGGGTTTGCTCCAGGATTGGAATGCCCCCCTGGAAGCGGTGGGTCTGCCCGGCCGAGACCGCGACGGTGCCCAGATTGACCGTGCCCAAAGTGACGGTCTGGTTCCCGACCGTTTGCAGGATGGCTTGCACCGAGCCCTCGAACGCCGCCGGGAACGTCACGTTCCACGACACGTCGACCGTGCCTTGCCCAAGCCGGTAGCCAACCCCCCTCGCCTCGAAGTCCTGCATGGCTTGGACGGTCGACGGCGGCTGCTGCACCGCGTACCACACCGGGACCGCATGCTGGGGATCCGCCTGCGCATCCTGCGGGTCAACCCCGAACCAGACTCCATTCATGCCGAGACTCGTGGCGTGGTTAGCGTGCACGTAGACCGTGTTCCGGGCAGGTGTCGGGATCGGTGGTTGAATGAAGCTTGGTGACTGGAACTCGAAAGCATGGCTGAAGGTCGCATCGGGGTCGTGACGGCTGGTCAATGACACTTGCACGTATCGGCCGTAACTCTGCGCCAGCTGCGAAGCCATGACGAGCACAGGAACGGTCCCAGACGCCCGTGGCGGGGCCTCCAAGCCTAGCGGATGCACGACGCGCCAGCCTTCCGGGGCATCGACGGTCACCGTGAACGATTCCGGCCCGTGGCCGAGGTTGAAGAACGGGAACGCGAGGAGATACGTGGCATTGTACCCTCGGTCATAGACGTAGTCTCTCCCGAACGTGCTCTGCGGCACGATCAACGGACCATAGTCCTGCGGTTTCTTCGTGATGCTGATGGAATGTTCGCCGCCGACGGAAACGATGTCGCGGACCTTGGGGAAGCACCAGGTCAAGTTGCCTGTCCCATCATCGCAGGTGTGGGTGTCGTCGAAGTCAGCCCGGTTTGGATTGTGCATGGTGTCCAGGGAGACGATGCTGACCACATTGATCATGTCCCCTTCCCAAAGCTGGAATCCGGCGGGGTCTGTGAAACCGGCTTTCGGCACCGTCAACCGCCAGCCGCGACCGCTTTCCAGGTCGGTCACTCCGACCATGCCAAAGCTGGGCCGGTAGAACGATTGGGTCGTCGACGTCTCCCGCACCGCCAAGCCGGCCTCCATTGGAGTGCCCCAGAGCGGCCGTGCCAACCAGAGAAGGTGCGAGCGGCCCCGGAAATCGATGTGGATGTTGTAGTTCACGCGATCGAAGAGGTAAGGGTCCTGCGTCGAAGAGTCGGTGGACGCGACCTCCACCTCGAACACCAAGTGGTCGGGCGTCTCGTTGACGAAGGCCACGCGCCGCAGGTCCGCGAACCGGTAGGCTTCCCCGGCGGCTTCCCAGGTCCAGTTGGGATTCCACGAGAGTTCGTAGGGGTCGGAATGGGCGAAATACTCGGACATTCCCTTGGCCAAGCCTTTCTCGTGGTCACCCGCAGGGTCGCTCCAGGAGAGTGCGGCCGAGACCGTCGGAGCGACCAGCAGTACGGCGAACGTCCAGAACAGGAAGCCAGGGTTTGAGGTAGTGCGTTTCATGCTGGGTTCAACTTGAATTGCCTTGCGTCATCGATGGTTCGCCTACTGAAATTCTTTTGGTTGGCCAAATTGCGTTGCCCGGGAAGAAAACGCAATTCGACCCCGGCGAGCAGAGCAAGAAGATGCACCCACGCAAGGCCACCAAGAGGAGCGCAAGGAGGGCCGCCCGGCGATCGATCCACG
>CAZXUC010000041.1:0-14452 GCA_964643795.1 uncultured Halobacteriales archaeon
CCTCCCTTTCTTCACGCGGAGCGCGCGGAAAACGCGGAAACGTGGTGCCACGTCAGTCCGCGACCTCCGCGTGAAGCGATGCACGGCGCCGCCATCCTCGCCAACACGATTGAACCTCTAGCGGCCGTCGACGCCCAGTCGCAGAACACGCAGAAACCGCAGAACCCCGGTTCTGTGCGTTCTGCGATTTCTGCGACCGGTCGGACCGGTGCTGCGACCGGTCGTTCCGTGCACCTGCGCGGCCAACATCGAAAGCGGGCTGCTTCGCCGCGTGCCTGACGACGTCGCCGGCGGAAATCGGGTCCCCGCGCAGACTGATTCGAACGTGGCGCGCCCTTGGACCGCCGCATTGCTCGAGGCATCGGGACCGGTCACAGATTGCACGGGCACGAGGTGACCCTAACGGTCTGCGAAATCTGCGGCATCTGTGGAAAAACCGCGGAAAAGGTGGAGTGCGCAGGATGCGACCCCCGAACCGCGTTAGAATCCGAACCGCAATTCGCCGACGGCAGGGGCGTGGCCCACGACTTGACGCGGGGGGCTCGAAGTTGTCCCCGGCGCCTTATCGTTGTGAAACGCCAAGTTTGCGCAATGAAAGCGTTCGCTGTCTTCGCCGTGCTCGTATTCCCCCTCGTTTTGGTCACGATGTCGGGCGGCGCGGAGGCTGCTGCGACGACGAAGACGCTGACCATATCGACGGCGACAGCGCGCCCGATCGTGGCGTTCGAGAACTTCGACGGCAACCCCCCAAAACTCTTCGACATCAACGGGGACGGCCAAATGGAGATTATTGCCCAGAACGATAACCAATACGTGTACGTCTTCGACTCGAAGACCGGCGCCATCCTCGCCCAAGTCAAGACCAATTTCCCGGCCGGATGGGGCGCCCGCTCGTTTAATGGTCCCGAGGCGGCGGTCTTCAGCTCCGACGGCACCGTCAAGATAATCTTGCAGAACTCTGCCGCCGTCGTAAGTTCGTGGCGATACGATCCCGGCCAGAGCACTGCAACGAACTTCAAGTTCGTCAAGGAGTGGGAACGCCGTCCGACCGAGTGTTTCACGAACCCTGGGGCCGACTCGAAGCCCGTTCTCGCCGACCTCGACAAGGACGGCAAATACGAGATCCTCATCAGCACCGAAGAATCGGGATTGTACGCGCTCCGCCAGGATGGCCAACTGTATTGGAAGAAGTGCATCGGCGGCGGCAACGCCGAAATGGTCGTCGGCGACCTCAACCAGGATTCCTGGCCGGACGTAGTCTATGCTTCCGACGGTGGAGTCGTCACGGCGATGCAGGGACGCACGGGCGCAACGATGTGGTCGTACTGGGCGACCGGCCCGCACAACCTAGGGTCCGGCAGCATGCCCGTCGGTGTCGCCATCGGTCAACTCGACGGCAAGCTGGGCCCCGACGTGGTCGTAGGTGCTCGCGACAGTCACAACGCGACGGATTTCAGCCAGGACCACGCGCTCCTCCTCGCTCTCGACTCGACGGGGAAGCTACTGTGGGCCAAGCAGGACCTCGTAAACGGCAACCCTCTTACCTACACTCACCCGGTCATCGTGGACGCCGACCGCAATGGCGTGAACGAAGTCTATTGGGCCGACTGGAACACAATTGGACACAAGCCACCGGCAATCGAGGCGGACTCTTGGAAGGTCACGGGCCCAGCGCACTTCTACCGCTATGACAACTTCGGCAACCTCGTGTGGAAGCAGACGCTCTCCACTTATTGGAACAACAAGGACCTCACGCTCGCAGACGTCGATGGCGACGGCGTGCAAGAGGTCCTCGCAAACGGTCCCGGCCCCGGCGGCGACGGCATCTGGTACTTGGACTCCCGGAATGGCAACAAGGAGGCCTTCGTCTCGACCTCGCCGTGGAAGGTCTCGCGCGAACCCGTCATCGCTGACCTGTGGGGCACGGGCACGATGCAATGGGTCGTGCAAGTCAGCGCTGCGGACAGTACTGTCTCCGGCGGCGGCATCCTAGTCTATGACACGCACGCGGCCTACAATTCAATCTACCCGCACCTGCCGTATCCGAGCCTTGCGTCGGCTCCGCCGCCCCCGCCACCGCCGAGCGGCGCGACCTTCAACTCGACGTTCACCATCAAGAGCCCCAACGAATGGTGGCAAGAAGTCAACGTGGCACCCAGTCCCGCGCGGCAAATCGCGGGCGTCAGCGTCCGGGTCAACGGCAACTTCTGGGAGCCCATGACAAAGAGTTCGTGGGGGGCGTGGACAATCTCCCGCAGCACACCGGCGGGCACGCAGGTCGAATTCCAAGCAAGCGACGCGGGCGGCGCGACGTCGCAGAGCGCAGCGTTCACTTGGATGGATGGCGTCATGTCGAAGCCAAGTGTCGCTCCCGGGAGCACTCCACCTCCGCCTCCCCCACCCCCCGCGCCGACCACGTTCACGGCGACATTCGAACCGACGGCCAGCGTGAATGAATGGTGGATCGACGTCAAGGTCCGCACAGGCGAACCCCTCGCCGGCGTGGATGTCCGCGTCAATGGCGGCGCCTGGAACGCTCTGGGTGCGACCACTTGGGACACGTGGGCCAAATCAGTCAACGCTCCGCGCGGGAGCACGGTGCAATTCCGCGCTACTAGCACCTACGGCGCCACGGCCACTTCGCAGGATTTCACTTGGATGGGCGAAGGGGCCGCTCCGACCGTCACCTTCCAGGCGATGAGCCAGACGAACAACTGGTGGGTCGAAGCCAAGGTCACGGCACCTGGCACGGTCATCATGAAGGTCGAGGCGAGCACGAACGGCGGCGCATGGACGAGCCTTCCCGCCACGAATTGGAACACGTGGGCAAAATCCTATTTCGTCGCCGACGGCGCGAAGGTACAGTTCCGCGCGACCAACGACGTGGGCAATACGGCCCTCAGCGAAACGTACGTCTGGGGTTGAGGCCCGACCATGCGTCCTTTCATGCCGGCGCCGACGCGCCTCGCAGCGTATGCCATGTTGCTCGTCATGGCGGCGGTCGCGTCGACCGGCCCCGTGGCGCATCCGGGACCGAACGAAGTGGAGCTCTACTCGTTGGAATCGCCGGGGACTTGGGTGGGCCCACCACCCGGCGACGGCCAAGCCATGGTCGGGTTCGCACTTGGTCAACTGCCCGCGGTACAGCCGGGTCAGGTTCTCGTTGGCTATACGGTGCTGGCGCGTCTGCCGCAAATTGGCGTACTTGTCATCGCGACCACTGACCTTGCCGTCGCGCGGCTGGCCTTCGCGATCCTCCCTGGGTTCAATTACCTCGAAGCGGACGGCGCCATGGTGGCTCTCGGCACGCCCAATGACGCACGCTATCCAGGCCAATACGCGCCGGCTATGATGGGGCTACCTGTGGCTTGGGCTTCAGGTGCCGGCTACGGCTCGAATGCCGTGACGGTGGCGGTCCTGGACTCAGGAATCCTGCGGACTCACGCGGACTTCCAAGGCACGCGCGTTCTTGCCGGCTACGATTACGTCAACCGTGATGCCTATCCCGAGGATCAGTGCGGCCACGGCACCCATGTCGCCGGCATCGTCGGCGCCAACACCAACAACACCGTCGGCATCGCGGGAGTCAGCCAGGCGACGCTCCTCCCCCTGAAGGTTCTCGGGTCAGGGTGCTCCGGGTCAATCTCCAACGTTGCGCTCGCCATCGTGGATGCCACCGACCAAGGCGCTGACATCATCACGATGAGTCTCGGCGGCTCCACCGGCACAAGGGCACTATCCGACGCCGTCGCCTACGCCTGGCAGCACGGCGTGGTCCTCGTCGCGGCCGCGGGCAATTCGGGACGGGACGGCTCCGTCCACTATCCGGCCTCGTACGCCCAAGTCATCGCGGTGTCCGCCTTGGATGCCGACAAGAAGCTCGCGAGCTACTCGAGTTACGGTGCGAAGATTGAGGTCGCGGCCCCCGGCACACGGATAGATTCAACGGCGAGCAATGGCGGCTACGCCACGATGAGCGGAACAAGCATGGCGACTCCCCAGGTCGCTGGCGTCCTGGCCCTTGCCCTGTCCTGCGCGCCCACAACGACGAACCAAGCTCTGCGCGACGCCGTCGCGACGAGTGCCCAAGACCTCGGCACGGCGGGGCGCGACAACAAATTCGGCCACGGCCTCGTCCGCGCCGATGCCCTGGTGCAGACGCTGTGCGGCGAATCACTCCCGCCAACCACGCCCTCGCCCACAACGTCGCCGTCGCCAACCACTTCGCCGTCGCCGACCACGTCGCCCTCGCCGACTCCCGCGCCAGCGCCGAACGGCTTTACGGCCTTGTTCGCTCCTTCCAAGGGTTGCAACGAGTGGTGGATCGACGTCTCCGTCACCGGCGGCACTCCAATCGCGGCGGTTGCCGCCCAGGTGAACGGCGGTAACTGGCACTCTCTGCCAAAGACGTCATGGGGGACCTGGGCCGCAAGTTTCCACGTCGACAAGGGCTCCAGCGTCGTCTTTCGCGCGACCAACAGCGCAGGAGACACCGCCTTGTCAACGACCTACAGTTGGCTGGGGCCAGCCCCCGTGCAGACCGGCCCCTTCACGGCCTACTTTACGCCCAAGACCTTGAACAATCCATGGTGGGTCGAAGTCGGGGTCCAAGGCGACCGGCCGGTCGCCACAGTCGACGTCCAATTTGACGGCGGAGCATGGACCGCGCTGCCGAAGACCTCCTGGGGAACGTGGGCCAAGAGCATCCACGTCCTACCTGGAACGCAAGTGACGTACCGTGCCACGTCGGGCGCCGGGGAAGTCGCGATAAGTTCGACCTACACGTGGAAATGACCCTCTTCGACCCCCATACATGTTCGCCATTCTTGACCAATCAAATATGGCGTACGCATAATTGAGTTCTATGTCCGGGTCAAGGGCAAACGGGGTCTCCGAGACCCCCTCTGGAGCAGATGGCGGCGAGAGGCCGCGACCAAACCCTGGCGAGCGCTGGCGCGCAGCGCGGTCGCACAAGGCGCCACCTCCGACCGTCGGTCGTCCCAAACCCTTCGCTGCGGGAGGGGAATCCTGATGGCACAGCAACGCCCGGTGCAGCGCCGGCGCAAGGTCGTCCCCCGGGGACTCGTGCAAGCCTTCGCCAAGACCCCACCCGTGCTCGAGGTCGAAAAGGCCATCGAGGAGATCACGAACGTCCCGGCCGCGACGATTCACCGCACGGCCGCACTCACTTGGGCCGCGCGCGCGGTTGCGAGTTACCAGGTATGCCTCACGAAACCAGAACTCCAGGAGTGCCTGAGCTTCTTCTACCTCGGCGAACACTACCGCGAAGCCGCCTTGGCCCATGCCGCCATGGGGGACGAATGGCAGCCCTTGCACGCCGAGATTGACACCGCAATGGAGGGCGACCGCGGCACGGCCTATGCAGCCATGCGCCGGCGCTCGACGGAGGAGAACACCACCGCGGCGCGGCCCGCGCGTTCATCCCGACGCGGAGCGCGTAAGAACGGCGCCAAGTAGCAGATATGCACTTCACGAAGCAGAGCGTGACGCCAAGTTTGTCCCAACACGCATAACCCTCACGGAGGCGGAGAATTGGGCATGAACAGCATCCCCACGGGAGAATTGGGCATGGGCACGATTGGCATCATCCTCGTCATCCTGCTCATTCTCCTGTTGCTCGGCGTCTTCACCATCGGATTCTGAGGCGGTTCGGCGGGTCGCATCCTGCGTACTCCACCTTTTCCGCCCTTTTCCACAGATGCCGCAGATTTCGCAGACCGTTAGTGACACCTCGTGCCTGTGCAATCTGTGACCGGTCCCGACCACGCCAGCAATGCGGTAGTCCAATGGCGCGCCGCGTTCGTATCAGTCATCGCGGGGACCCGATTTCCGCCGGCGACTTGTACGGGCACATGAGGCCACCACATTTAGGTGATGGCGGCGCCGCGCGCCGCTTCACGCGGAGGTTCGCGGAACGACCGGTCGCAGAACGCACAGAAACCACAGAATCCGTTTCTGCGTGTTCTGTGCGTTCTGCGACTGGGCGTCGGCGGTTCGCGGCGTGTTCCGCGTTTTCCGCGCGTTCCGCGTGAAGCGTGCGAGTCCTGCTGCGATGGCAAACCGACGACGACGCCCACGCCGGCGGCAGACCGCGGTAAGCCATGTGGCCGGGGGATTCGCAAACGGGTGACGGTGCGAGTTTTGCGACCAACCGACCGGGGATTACGGAGATTTCGGGGACACTGGGTCAAAGCCCGTTCCCCGTAATTCCCGTAATCCTCGGTAGGCCGTCTGGCGACGTCCGGCGCAATCGGCGAAATCTGCGGATCGGGCGGAGCGAATCGGGCGAAGCGGCGCCGACGCCTACAACACGCCCGGCTCGTGGCCGTCGCGCACGTGTTCCTGCAATTCAGAATCGGTAGCGAACACGCTTCCACACGTCAGGCACCGGAGGGGCGGCCAAGTCGGGCTCGCCGGCCGCGATTTCTTGTCGATCTCTTTCTTGCCGCGCAGACCAGGCAGGGGCGCCGTGCCGTCGCCGAGGGGCTTCGTTGGCTTGCGGGGCTCGTCGTCCTCGTCATGCTCCGGAGGCATGGGCGGCGGAATGCGTGGCTGAGTCAAGACCTTATGCGCAGCTGCGGAGACTGGATTCGATCCGCATGGGCCAGACATGTCCACTGTTGCGAAGCATCATGATGCGGTTGTCCATACGAGGGCTTGATTGCTATGGGCCTGCTCGGAATAATCCTGCTCGTGATCATCGTCGTCCTCCTACTCGGCGCCGCGCCCTCGTGGCCGCATAGCCGCCAATGGGGTTACAGACCGATGGGTGGGCTCGGTATCCTGCTCATCATCCTAGTTGTCCTGCTGCTGTTAGACATCATCTGAGAACCCGCAGAAACGCACTTTCTGTGCGCTCTGTGAAATTCTGCGACTGGGTCAATTCGCGGCCGGCGCGGACTCTAAGCACCGTTCAGCGGACCTTGGCCCGGCTTCGCGTTCTGCTCCATCGAGTTGACGAGCGTGCGGATGTACGTGCTGAGCCGATCGGTCTTGGATTCGAGCTTCATGATGAGTTCATCGAGGCCATGCACGGACTTCTGGGCCTCCGGCGGAAGGTTAGGCGTCTCGTCGAGCACCAGGATGTAGTTGCTGAGGGCCGCAAGGAGATTCCAGTAATCGTGGAAGATAGTGCGGACTTCCTTCTGCATGTCGCGGCCGGCGGGGAGTGGCGCGGCGCCGTGCGCCTTCGTCGGTGCGCCGAGGACCTGCTGGAGCAGACGGGACAGTTCCTGCTTCCCGAATGGTTTTGCGAGGTATCCCCACGCGTCGTATCGCGCGGCCGTCGTGGTGAGGTCGCTGCCCGCGCTGAAGAAGACTAGGGGCACCTCCGCGGTGCGGGGGTTGAGTCGAAGCGCCGCGACGAGGCCAGCGACGTTGAGGCCGGGCATTTTGAGGTCCTGCAGGATCAAACCCGGCTTCTCACGCTCTACGGTGTCGAGGATGTCGCCAGGCTCCGATACGCGCAGCGCCTCGTAGCCGAGGGCCTCCACGAGCAACCCCGTGCTCTCTAGCACGTCGGGTTCGTCGTCGACGATGAGGACCTTGGGTTTCATGACTGAGTCTGGCTCCGGGGCCTGCACGCTTGCCATCCTACTCTTTCGGTGGTCCTTGGCCCTTATCCCTTGGGGAGCAAAACCAAGGCTTGCCCCGCAACGCCGCTACGACTGGCGCGGCACCGTGAGGCGACCAGCGAGCACTGCATGCGTTTGAGGGCTGGGGGCCCGGCAGCACGTCACGATGGGGGCCCGGACGATGGACGACGGTCGGCGCCGGCAACGCCTCCGCGCTTCTCCGCTTCCCCCAGGGGCCACCACGCTCCGCTCCCGCCAGTGGCCGCCACGGCTCCGCCGAGCGTCGACTCCTTATACCAAGGTTGCAGGAAAGTTCGGCCTTTTAGGAACCGCGAAGCCGGTTAAGTGTCGTGAACGGCAGAGAGAGCTTTGCAGTTCGGGCGGATTCGTAAGCGGCGCCATAGTCGCACGCGAGTCCAGCCGGCCACCTCGGCCGGCCTAGCCCCTTCGGCTCCGGTCTGAAACCATGAACCACCTACCGACAGGTCTCGCAATCGCCACGATGCTCGCAGCCGCAGTGCTGCTCGGCGTCGTTCCCGCCACGGGCGCCACGATTTCGCCAAGCGGCGCCGTGCCAGTGCAATTCGGCATGGATTCCGCCGCACTAGGCGCCCAAGCCAAGGCTGGTGTCCCGGCCGACTACGGTACGTTCTGGGTCGGGCCTTGGACTCTGACTTCCGGTTGGGGTGGACCCGACAACGAACTCACGACCATGAAGAACCAGGGCGTCACGCCCGCCATCCACTTCTATTACTGGGGCGACGACATCACCCCTACGTGCGTCGAAAACGGCTGCTGGTCGGGCCTGCACAACACGCAGAAGACCCGTGCCGGCTGGGATACCCTGGCCACGCAAATGACGGACCACCTCACGGCCAAGATGGGCGGCGAACCCGTCGTCATCTTCCTGGAATCTGAGTTCAACAAGGCCGGCATCTCGACCTACGAGCCCTTCGACGGCTACATGGCCGCGATGGCCAACAAGATTCACGCCGGCTACCCCAACGCCATCGTCGTCCTGGGCTTCGGCGCCTGGGACTCGGGCAACTGGTACCGCTTCGACCAGGCCGCTGCCGCCAGTGACATGGTCGGCGTGCAGGGCATGCGCGGCTCCACCAAGGACTCCGCCACCCACTACAACAGCATCTACGAGGGCACCCTTGCGCACGTCCAGAAGCTGGATTCGCTCTTCGACAAGCCCATCATGCTCACGGACATCGCGCTGTCGAGTTACCCTGAGCCGTCCTACTTGGCGATGCAGGCCGACAACCTCGGCGAGATCTTCGCCAACCTAGGCACCCTCAAGGCCAACGGCGTTGAGGCCATGATTTACCGCTCGTGGCTCGACTCGCCGAACATGAACCTCGCCAACTACTACGGTGAAGCGGAACGGCACTGGGGTCTGTCAAGCGCAACGCAAGCCAAGTCGTCAGCCCAAGTCTGGATTGATGGCGTCAAGGCGGAGCGCGCAGCGGTCGTCGTCGCACAGAACGTCGGGCCGAGTGCCAGCTTCACCGCCACCGGCGGCGAATTGTCGGCGACTTTTGACGCTAGTGCGTCTTCGGACACTGACGGCGACGCCTTGTCGTACGCGTGGACCTTCGGCGACGGGACCACTGGTTCCGGCGTGTTCGTTACGCACGCCTACGCGACGGCAGGGACGTACACCATCGGGCTGACCGTCAGCGACGGTGCCCTCACCTCGTCCGCAAGCAAATCCGTCACCGCCACGGCACCGCCCCCGCCCGAATTCACCGCGACGTTCGCCCCGAAGGGCAACGAATGGTGGGTCGAGGTCGCGGTCACGGGCAACGCCCCGGTCGCTAAGGTCGAAGCCAAGGCCGGTAGCGGCGCGTGGACGGTCCTGCCGAAGCAGAGCTGGGACGCGTACGCGAAGTCGTTCAACGTCCCCAAAGGCACGCCGGTGACGTTCCGCGCCACCGCGACGGATGGGCAAGTCGAGACGTCAGAGACCCAGCCCTGGATGGGCGCAGCTACGACGACGACCACGACGAGCACGACGACGGCGCCTTCCGATTTCACCGCGGCGTTCACCCCGAAGGGCAACGAATGGTGGGTCGAAGTCAAGGTCACCGGCAACGCCCCGGTCGCTAAGGTCGAAGCCAAGGCCGGTAGCGGCGCGTGGACGGTCCTGCCGAAGCAGAGCTGGGACGCGTACGCGAAGTCGTTCAACGTCCCCAAAGGCACGCCGGTGACGTTCCGCGCCACCGCGACGGATGGGCAAGTCGAGACGTCAGAGACCCAGCCCTGGATGGGCGCAGCTACGGCACCGACAGCGCCCGCCTTCGCGGCGACGTTCACGCCGAAATCCCAGAGCAACAACTGGTGGATTGAAGCCGCCGTGTCGGCCAACGAACCCATCACGAAGGTCGAAACCAAAGTCAACGCGGGAGCCTGGACGGTCTTGCCCAAGTCGGACTGGGGCGCGTACGCGAAATCCATCAACGCGCCGGACGGCGCGCAGGTGGCGTTCCGCGCCACTAACAGTGCAGGGGCCACGAGCTTGAGCGCCGCCTACACGTGGGGCTAGAGAGTCAAGAGTCGCGGTGGGCCGCCGCACCGGGTGTGGGAGGCTTGGGATTGCACAGAAATTCACAGATTTTTCTCGTCGGTGGCCAGGCGAGGAATCGGTTCTGTGTGAATCCGTGCAATCCCAGGCCTCCGGTACACTCTGCGTGCTTGTGACCTTCTAGAGAGCGAATCGTGCCGGGCCGCGGTGGGCCGTCGCGCCGTAGTGTGGGAGGCTTGGGATTTCACAGAACTTCACAGAGCTTTGACCTCGACGCGCCGGGCACCATGCCGGTCACGCGGAGAACGCAGAAACCCGCGGAGTCGAATTCCGCGTTGCTCCGCGCCTTCCGCGTGAAGGCCGAAGCTGGCCGACGACTCGATTCTTTGTGAATCCGTGCAATCCCAGGCCTCCGGTACACTCTGCGTGCCGCTGAACGTCTAGAGAGCGAATCTTGCCGAGTCGCAGTGGTGGCCGACGACCTACCCTACGGCGCCAACGGGTCGAAATCCGACAGAATCACGCGCTTCGGTCCGCGCGAGATGCGCAGCACCGGTGGGAATGCCGGGAGACTTCGGTTGCTAATGACGGTGCGGAATCCCGCGCGCGGAACTCGCATGGTCCAGCCACTTTCATCAGCGAGGAAGTGTCGGCTGAAGTTCGTCGGGGCCTGGTTGTCGGTCATGTCAACGTCTCATGGTGCTGTTGGCGGTGAAAGGGAAACTGGGAAGAAGGGAATGAGTGGGGAAAAGATGAATGGCGTCGGTGTAGGCGACCGGTTTAGGCAACCAATCAATCCGCGGCCCTAGGCTGTCGGCGCCGCGTCGTCGCTCGGCTGGGCCGCGTCGCTGCTCTGTCCGGGGAAGGGCAGGTTCGGCGTCGGGAGGCCGCGCGGGCGCAGCGGGTTGGGAACGTTTTCGTCGCGCGCTGGTGCGGTGGCGTTCTCGATGCCGTTGTCGGTGCCGAGCTCGGGGGCTATCGTCGTGGCCGTCGTCGAGACAGTCGTCGTAGACGTGGCGTCGCCACAAGCTGCCGGCGCCTCGCTAGCGCCTTGCAGGACCAACATTTTTCGCACCGTATCGCCGCTTGTTAGCGAGTACAGGCACGAGTTCGGCCCGCGCGTCCTTGCGAGGTCGCCGAGGACGACCATGCGAGTCAAGTGGTAGCCCAGCGTCGAATCGGCGCAGCCGAGGCTGCGGCGCAGTTCTGTCCGGTTCATCGGGCTCACGAGGAGCAACTTCGCGATGCGACGGGGAACAGCGCGCGAGAAGCGAGCCATCTCGGTGCGCATCTTCGGGTCGTGGTCGCCGGCGACGAAGAAGCGCTTGTAACGCCCGTCTTCGACTTCGATGACGAGGCCCTGATGCTCGAGGCGATCCAGGTGGTGGCGCAGTTGACCCGCTGAGGAGACGCGGGCCGCTCGCCCGAGGCCCCGGAAGTGGATGCCGGGGTGCTCCTTGACGGCGCGGCGGATGGACAGGCTCGCTTGGCTGACGGGCGAGTGCTGTTTGCGGTTCATGCGCGGCTCCTGCGCAGGAGCAGGGCACCGGCGACCATGAGGGCCGCCAGGGCCGGGATGAAGCCGAATCCAGGCACCTTGTTGCCATCGAGGAATCCGCCGGCACCGGCGCCGCCGGAGCCGCCCTTGGTCTCCTTGTTGACGCCCAGCAGGGTGAACGAGAAGAGGCTGGCATCGTTGCCGTAGGCGTCTTGCACTGGGGCGTAGCCGCGGTCGAAGGCCATGACGAGGACTTCGAGGCGGTAGGCGCCGCGTTCCGTCGCCCCGACTTTGAGGTCCAAGCTAATGGGCGTGCCGACCGGTGTGTCGAGCGTGTCGACCCACAGGTTCAACATGTTGGCGCTGTGGTGTTCGACGCGCGTCGTGACGATGGCGCCGTAGTACGTCGAGAAGCCCTTCAGAGTGATCGTGATGGGTTCGCCACTTTCCTCGGTGACGTTGCTCACGGAGAAGAGGAGCCAGCGGGCACCCTGGTCGGCGAACGCAGTGTCGAGGGTGATGGTGGCAGTGATGTCGATTGGTTCGCCTCGGATGTCGCGCTGGGAGTCCATGGAGATGGTGCCGAACTCGGTGCACTGCATGTTCTTCTCGGCTTGCGTGCAGCCGCCCTGGGCCCATGCGGGTTGAGCCAAGGCAATCATGGCGCCGATGCACAGCGCGGGGATGAAGGCGCGAAGGGCCGTGCGGCGACGGGCGCCACCGGATTGCGTCGTGTTCGTGTTCGAGGGGGCAGCGGTCTGGTTGACGGCGTGGCCGCGGATGTCGTTCATGGTGCAGGGTCTCCTGATGGACACTGCTCGGCAGCCGTGGGAGATGGACCATCGCACACCGTCCGCTTGTCTTGGCGCACGGCAAGAAGCCTCGATGTCAGGCCGTGAGCCAGGGGCATGACTCGCACAGCGTTGTATGTACGGCCGGATGGGGCACGGGGCCACGGTGTCGTCCAAGGGCAGGCCTGGTGCCGGTGCAGGCACGCGGCATGAAATGGAGGCCTGGGATTCCACAGATTTCACGGGAGCTTGCGCCTCGGTCAAATTGGCCGACGAACGCTCAGGCCCTGCGTCGTGTGTGGAATCCCAGGCCTTTCTCACACACTGGGGCCATGCAGCCCACCCCGACTGTCAACGGGCGCAGGGAAGCCAGTTGCGGGACGGTTCACCCGAACGTTGTTGTTGGACAAGGCCGCGACCCGTAGGACGTCCCCATGATTGCGTCCCTTCCACAGGTCGTCCCCCCGGCGACGTCCCAGCCGCGATGTCCCCGTAACCATGTCATGCTGCGAGCCCGACTGGATGCTCAGTACGTTCCACAGATGACGCGAGGCGCCTCGTGTCGGCGGCTCACACCGTTGTCCGTGCTACTGGAATCTCTTCATGCAACCCATCGAATTGGCCTCCCACCTGGCCGCCGCCGTGCCTTTCCTGCCGGCAGGCAAGGGCGCCACCATCCTAATCTTGGGCGGCCTCGCGGTGCTGCCACTGTCATTGTTCATGTCTAGGCTCGCGACCGGGACGCGTTGGATTGGCGGCATCGAGAAGCGCGCCACGCGCTTGGGCCTCGGCCCATGCCGCATCGTGACGGTCGACGACCAGCACTGCATCGTCTCGTTGGCCGCGTGCGGGACGTGCGCACATCGTACCGCAGGGACGGGTCCATGCGAACGCGAGCGTAGTGGGCTCGAGCTCACGGCCCAACGCCGAGCACCTGAGGCGTCCGTAACCGAGCTGCGCTGCAGTACAGCCGGCCAGCGCGGGTGCACCTTTGAGATCTACCGCGGCAGGTCGGCTTGATGCGGCCAGCCCTCCATGGCGGAGCCGCGGTGCGAGGCGGGCGACCACTTCGCAAAGTAAAGCGGGGCCACCCGATCCTCGGTCTCGTCGTCGGTGCAATGATCGGCTTCGCAATTTACTGGTCCGGCGCCCTCATGGCGGCCACGACGGACCTCGCCGAACGGTCGCAGGATGCACCCGAGACGATGGGCTCCCAATTCATGCGTCCCTTCACGACCTTCACGGCATGGGAAATCGCGCTGGCCTTGGCTGGCGCCGTCATCGGCATGGCCGTGGCGCGGTATCGCTGGCGCCTTGCTGGCGTCATGAGCTACGTGGGTCTCGTATCACTCATCGTTGGGTACATGGCATATTCGCTCACCGTTTCGATTCCGCAGGTCCCGCCGGAGGAGCGGTGGTTGAGCTACGTGCTGCTCGCCGCGGAGGCGGGAGGGCTGAGCCTGATTGTCATCTTCTCGTTCTACTCCTTGGACGCGGCCACGCGCCGCCGCTGGGCCCGCGTCGCCCAGACCAGCCCCTACGATGCCACCTTGCGGCCGATGGTCGCCTTCCAGGTCCCCGTCTTCAACGAGCCCTTTGAGATGGTCCGTCAGACGGTCTTACATCTCGTCAACCAAGACTACCCGAGCGACCGCTTCATGGTCGTCGTCTGCGACGATTCGACCGACGCGCGCACAAGCGCCCCGCTTGCCGCCCTGTGCGCCCAAGTCGGCGCCGTGTACGCGACGCGGCCGAACCGGCGCGGCTTCAAGGCCGGCGCCCTCAATTACGCGACAGCTCGGCTTCCCGCCTCCGTCGAGTTCATCGCCGTCATTGACGCGGACTACTGGGTGGACCCAGATTACCTCAAGAGCATCGTCGGTTACTTCGCGGACGAGTCGCTCAGCTTCGTCCAGACGCCGCAGGACTACCGCAACATCGAGGAGTCTTTCTTGACGCGGCAATACAAGCGCGCGGAGGCATACTTCTACCACGCCATCATGCCGTCGCGCAACGAGCAGAGCGCCATCATCTTCTG
>CAZXUC010000042.1:0-14033 GCA_964643795.1 uncultured Halobacteriales archaeon
TCTTGCCGTCCAGGTTCTGGATGGTGATGGCGTCGTTGGAGTCCGCGACGACGGACGCCAAGCGGCCACGGTTGGCTTCCTGGAGTTTGCGTTGCGTGACGTCGCGCTCCGTCGTGGCGAACCCCACGATCTTCTGCTGGTTGTCCAGCAGTTTGGTGATGGTAAGCCAGACGTCGAGGATGCGGCCGTCCTTCGTGACGCGCTGCAATTCAAGTGAATCGACGGGTTCACCGGTGCGAATCTGGCGGACGAGGTCGAGGGCGCGGGCGCGTTCGGAGGCGGGGACGATTTGTCCCGTGTTCATCTGGAGCGCTTCGGCCTCGGAGTAGCCGTACATGCGTTCCGCGCCCTTGTTCCACGCTTCGAAGCGGCCGTCCAGGTCCTGCACGGTGATGGCGTCGTTGGAGTCGATGACGACGCTCGCGAGGCGGCGCAGCGAACCTTCTTCCTTGCGGCGTTGTGTGATGTCGCGCTCCGTGGTGGCGATGGCGACAATCTTGCCCTGCTCATTGAGGAGTTTCGTGGTGGTAAGCCAGACGTCGAGGATGCGGCCATCCTTCGTTCGGCGTTGCGTCTCCAAAGATTCGACAACCTTGCCCGTCTCCGCTTGCCGCAAGAGATCCAGGGCCTGCTCGCGCCGGTCCTCAGGAACCGTGTCACGGATGTTCATGGCAAGGGCTTCCTGCTCAGTGTATCCATACATGGCTTGCGCGCCGCGGTTCCACGCCGTGATGCGGCCGTCCAGGTTCTGAATCGTGATGGCGTCGTTAGAGTCGCGCACGACGTTGGCCAGGCGGCGCAATTCGCCTTCTTGCCGCTCCCATTGCGTGTCGCCCGCCGCCGTGAACCCGGCGGCCTGTGCGGTTTGGTTCCCCTTCACGTGTTCAAGTTGCGGGGTCATCGTACGTTGCCATACATGCCTCAGACCTAAGTCTAGACGCTCCCCGCACATCTATGGGCCTGCGGCAAGGACGATGTGCCGCACTGCGGCGCTGAAGTGGTCGAAGTCCACCGGCTTGTGCACGACGGCCTTGACGCCGAGCTCCTCACATTGCTTGATTTCGTCAGGCTGGTTGCCGGAACTGAAAATCGTGACGGGCAAGGCCCGCCAATCGGGATGGTCACGGATGCGCCGGAGCGCTTCCAGGCCGCCAAGACGAGGCATCTTGAGGTCGAGGACGACCAGGCTGGGGGGTCCGTGCTCCAGCGCTTCTAGCAGCAAGACCCCGTCTGCGAGCAACGTAATGACCGGCTTGGCCCCAAGGCTGTCGACAGCGTCCTGGATGAGGATTCGATCCTGGGCATTGTCTTCCGCCCAAAGGACCGTCGCCGGAGCGCCGGGTGCGGCCGCCGTGGTGCGGGGAATGTCGTGCTCTGGCGTTCGCTCGGTCATGGTGGATTCAACAGGCAATCTCGACGCCACGTGTCCAATCAGGCGGATGGCGCCGGGGGAAGCTTCGCGATGCCGCTCCAGTAGTTCTCGATGCCGCCGACGACGGTGGTGAGTTCGTCAAAGTCCACCGGCTTCACGACGACGCCGTTTGCTTGCAACGTGTAGGCACGCGCGACGTCGCTCTCGGTCTTCGAGGACGTGAGGATGATCGTGGGGATGCTGCGTAGGCTCGGGTCGCCCTTAATCTCGGCGAGGACGTCCAGACCGCTTTTCTTCGGCATGTTGAGGTCCAAGAAGATGAGATCTGGACGCGGCGCGTCCTTGAAGCCGCCTTCGCGGCGCAGGAAATTCATCGCTTCCGCGCCGTCGCGCGCGGCGTGCAGTCGATTGGCGACGCGGGCGTTCTCAAGCGCCTCTTGCATGATGCGGATCTCCGCGGGATTGTCGTCAACGAGCAAAATCTCAGTGCGGTGGCTCATGGGGGTAGCTCAGGCGTGGCCGTGTCGGCTAGCAGGAAGAAGTAGCCTACGCCGTGTCATCCAAGTGTTGCCACCCGTTCATGTGCAGGTCCGTCCACCCCGGCGTATCCAAGGGCAGACATGTATGGCCGCGTGTCGATTACGGCGAGGACGACGCGGGGAGTTTCACCGTATCGGCCCAATAGGCCTCAAGGCCGCCCACGATTGCGATGAGTTCATCGAGGTCGGTCGGTTTCACGACGAAGCCATTAGCTTGGAGGTCGTACGCGCGGGCAACATCGCTCGGCATGGTCGAGGAACTAAGGATGACGGTAGGAATGCTGCGCAGGTCGGGGTCGGACTTGATCTCCGCAAGCACTTCGAGGCCGCCCTTGTTCGGCATCTTGAGGTCGAGGAGGATTAGGTCGGGTCGCTTCGCATCCTTGAACTGGCCTTCGCGGTGCAGGAACGCCATAGCCTCGACGCCGTCGTGTGCACCGTGCAGCCGGTTCGGTAGGCGCGCGTCCTGCAGCGCTTCTTGCATGATGCGCATCTCGGCGGGATTGTCTTCGACGATGAGAATCTCAGTGAGTCGTGACATGGTGGGTCTCTTGCTTCGCGCCTTGGCAAGCGGAATGGAGTAGGCGTGGCTCCCTCATGCACCTGTTGCCAGCCGTTCATGTCGGCATCGTCGTCTCCACCACCTTTTTTAGGTGCCTCCCGTCGGCGCGACCGTGGTTCACGCGAAGGGGCTGACGGCCCGCCGGCTGCTTGGCGTCGAAATGTCCGGCATCCGGCGTATGTTCGAGATGGCGAACCCGAAGTCCATCAATATGGGCCTCGGCGAGCCCGACTTCGAGCCGGCACCACACATCCAGGAGGCCCTGCGCGAAGCCGTCGCGTCTGGCAAGAACCACTACGGCCCCACGCTCGGGCTTCCCCAGCTTCGTCAGGCCGTCGCGGACCGCATCAAGGACTACCGCGGCGAGAAAGTCCACGCCGAGAATATCATCATCACGGCCGGAGCGACGCAGGCCCTCATGACGGTGAACCACACCTTCGTGGACCACGGCGACGAGGTCCTCGTCCCCGACCCCGGCTTCGTCCTCTACCCGTCACAGGCGCGCATCTGCGGCGGATTCCCCATCCCGTACGGACTCACGCCGGAGAACAAGTACCAGCCGGACATCGAGGAAATCAAGGCGAAGATTACGCCGCGCACGAAACTCGTCATCATGAATACGCCATCCAACCCCACGGGGGCCACGATGAGCCGCGACTCCGTGCGGGCCGTATGCGACGTCGCCGAGGACGCCGGCGTCATGGTCGTGGCCGACGAGGTGTACGACTTTCTCACGTACGACGGCGAGCACCACTCCTTCCTCAGCCACCACGACAACGTCATTTGGGTCAACTCCTTCTCCAAGACGTACGCCCTCACCGGCTGGCGCCTCGGCTGCATCGCGACGAAGCGTGAATACGTCAAGGCCATCGAGACAATGCACTACTACACCGTCGCCTGCCCCCCCACCCCGTTCCAGTGGGCCGGAGTCGCTGCCTTAGAAGGCCCGCAGGACCAGGCGGACAAGATGCTAGTGACGTTCCGCAAACGCCGCGACAGGATAACGTCCCGCCTCAAGAAGATCCGCGGCCTACACATCCAGAAGCCAACGGGCGCCTTCTACGCCTTCCCACGCTACGACTTCGACATCCCGAGCCAAGACCTCGCCCTCAACCTCGCGAAGGCCGGACTCATCAGCGTCCCCGGCTCCGCCTTCGGCCACCTCGGCGAAGGACACCTGCGCTTCAGTTACGCAACGAGCCTCGAGAAGATTGACGCCGGCATGGACCTGCTCGAGAAGTTCTGCGAGAAGCTGCCGTTGAGGAACTGAACTCGGGGCTGGGCCGTCGCCACGCACCGACGTAACCGCGGATTACGCGGATTTCGCGGAGGCGCCGTGGAACCTCAGTTCCGTGCAATCCGGCGCCGGCCCAGCCAGGGCGCGTCCCCACGAGCCGCGGAATCAAGGAATCAAGGAAACTTGGTTTCCCCCGATTCCGTGGAGCCTGTCCGGGAAATGCCTTTTTGACCATTTTCCACAGGAAACCAAGGAGAATCTCGACGCAGAAGCGGCGATTTTCGTCGACATTGCGGCTTGAACGAGTTTTTCCTTCTGCGCCTGTCGAATACGCGGACAGGCTCCGTGGATTCCGCGGCTCGGGCGGGTGGTCGGGCGTTCGGGTGGCGGCGCGGTAGAACTGCGTTCCACGCACCGACGTAACCGCGGATTACGCGGAGTGCGGTAGAACTGCGTTCCGCGAAATCCGCGGTTGAGCGGGTTGCGAAGGCCACGAGATAGCGCCGATGGAACTCGCTCCGCGAAATCAGCGGTCACGTCGTCGGCGGCGCGGCCTCAAGCCTGCCGCGTGATGACGACCGCCATTGGTTCGCCGCCGAAGGGAACGTTGAACGAGGCTGTGCCTTGGTAGCGCTGCGCGACTCCGTTGATCGTCGCGTTGTAGTCTATCCGGGCCGTGTAGTCGCCTGGCGCCAAGGTCGTGACCGCGTGGCCCGTCGTGTTCGTCGTGACGCTGCGCGTGGCGGCGCCCGTGATGCTGATTGGGATGGCCGAGACGCCTTGGCCGTTGTCTTCGAAGCGCAACGTGACTAGGCTGGACTTGACCTCGAGGGCCACGTCCTGGACTGAGGCCTGGCCGCCCTTGACCGTGACTTGCGCCGTGCCGTTCGTGTACCCGGCCTTCGTGGCCGTGATGGTGCCGGCGCCTGGAGTGACATCCGAGAGCGTGTAGCGTCCGTCGGAGCCACTGGTCGTCGTCTTGCCACCGAAGCTGACCTGAACGCCTGCGAGGGCAGTGTCACGGGTGGCGTTGAATGCGTTGTCGCCGTCGAGGTCGTCGAAGGTGACGCCCGATAGGTCGCCGTTGGAGACCACGACGTCGACGCCGGTGCGGGAACCGCCGGCCGCCGCTTCTTCCTGGGTGAACTGGACGTCCGTGCGCTCGAAGAGGACTTGCGTGCCCTGCCGGACTGTGAGGTTGAGGTCGCCATTCTGGCTGGGCGGCGCGATGATGGAATAGGAGCCATCGGCGCCGGTCGTTGCGACATCGTGGGATCCACCGTAGCCGTCGACGAACGCCACTTGGACGCCCGCCATCGGCGCCCCTGACTCGTCGGTGACGGTCCCGGAGACTTGGACACCCTTGTAGTATTGCAGCAGGACGACCTGCTTGGCATCCGGGATGCCGAAGTAGTTATCGACGCTCTGTTGGATGACGCGCCAGTGTGACAGGCGGTCGCCGGAGGGGCTGTCGCCCTGGTAGGAACCGTAGGCTCGCACGAACATGGAATCCACGAAGCGCTGCGTCGGCTGGAGCTGCGCCTCTTGGAGTAGGGAAATGCCACTTTCGATTTGGGCGCCTTGCAGGGGCGTCTGGCCGGGTCGGTAGGCGTAGCCATTGTACACGACCCACTCGACGCCCGTCGAGTCGACGTACTGCGGCGTCTTGAGCCGGTACGAGTTGCCGTCCTCGTCGACGCCATAGATCTTGACTTGCAAGGCCGGGCGCCCCGATTGGTCAGGGTAGTACGTCGGCAGGAAATCGTCCGGGTTCTTGTTGGCCAAGTAGACGGGGGCGTAGAAGATGCCGGATTGGCTTGCGCCGAAGGGGAACATGCGGATGTCCACGGCCATGTAACCGACGTTCTTTCCGGTTGCCTCCATCACTTTGTCGTAGAGCGTGAAGGCGTCGTCGCCATGCAGGGCCGGGGCGAGTGCCGCGTAGTCCGCATCGTAGGTGCCGCCGGCGTTGTACGACGCAAGCGTCGAATTGACGGAGACTAGGGCTTGCTGCACGGCGGGACTGAACTGGCCGCCGTTCTTGTTCCAGTCATAGTCAAGCAGGAGAATGGTGAGCCATGACATGGCTTCCTCCTCGGTCTCGGATGCGAGGAAGCGGCCGGCGAGCTCGAAGTGGTCTTGGAAGGGGTCCGCGACGGTCGGATGCTTGCCGAGGGCGATTGCCCAGTGGCCGTAGTCCCACCATCCGATGAACGCCGGGCGCTGCGCTTCCGGTAGGTCCTGGTCGAGTTGGGCCAAGTGGTCCATCGTGGGAATCCAGCCGTTGTCGCGCAGGTCGAAACTGATGCCGAAGGCGCCGAAGCGCGCCGTCGTGTCGCGGTTGTTATCGACGAGGCCGTGCTTCTGTTCGAATTCGCTTGACGTTGCGGCATCGACGCCAATCCACACGTTGGGCAAGATGAGGAACAGCGCCACAAGTGTCACGCCCAGGCCTGACTTCCACGTCAGGCTCTTGGCCGCGCGCGTCGTGATGCCTTGCCCGTGCGTGGCGCGGAAGCGGCGTGCGACATCGGCGGTCCCGAGCCAGGCGAGAATGCTCACCATGGAGGCTCCGATGAGGATGGCAAAGACCGGGACCGCATTCATGATGAAACGACTTGCCGCGAAGGCCATGAAGAACGCCACGACGGCCCAGGATGCGAGCAGCATGAAGGCGGCATCGCCCTTCCATGCTCCCTTGAGCGCCTTGCCGAAGCCCCAGAACCCAAGCAGGAACGTGAAGAAGCCGAAGCTTGCCGCAACAAAGCCCAGCTCGGCCCGTTGCGCTTCCGCGATGGTCGTGTAGAGCTTGCTCTGGCTGAAGTATCCAAGGCCGGAGAAGATTTGATAGCCCGCGGTTGGGAAGACCCAAATCAGGAGAGCGATGCCGCCTAGCCCCGCAACGAGCAAGCCTGGGAACACGACCACGGAAGGAACGTCGCGCGTCGGGATCAAGATGAGGCCCGCCACGAGGACGCCAATCAACACGTACAGGCTAGGGTAGATGGTGCCCCCCAGGAAACTGGGGAAACGGATGTAGTAGAGCAAGTACGGGAGGACTACCACGAGAACCAGCGCCGTCACGTACACGCCGAACAGGGCCGTCGAGTCGCGGTTGCGCAGGTGATCGGCCAGGAGTTGGAACCCGACGGCAACGGCGAGGACCGCAAGCGCGTAGGGGTAACCCTTCCATACTAGGGCCGTGGCGGTGAGGCTGAGGCCTGCGAGGGTTGCGTACTGGAAGGAGCGCTTGTTCGCAGTGTACGCCAGCTTGATGCCGGCGAGGCGCGCCGCTGCGTTGCGCCATGAACTCACGTATTCGCGGTTCTGCAGGCCGCGCAAGGCGCGGACGAGGAAGGCGAACGCGAAGGTGATGAGCACCATGGTGATGCCATCGTGGTCAGCGTATCCGGCGACGGTGCGTTGGATATGCGGTCCGGACACGGCCGTGA
Source organism: uncultured Halobacteriales archaeon (assembly GCA_964643795.1). GTDB lineage: Archaea > Thermoplasmatota > E2 > JACPAO01 > JAHFTW01 > JAHFTW01. The sequence goes on from CAZXUC010000042.1 coordinate 7,163, forward strand.
AAAATCCCGCCCACAGGCCGGCCTTGCGGCTGAAGAGGTCGCTCGCGAGCATGAACACAGCAATGACCGTGAGGGCGCCCCAGAACGCCGTCATGATGTTGAGCGCGAGACCCGTCGGGTCCTCCGTGCCACCCGCCTGGAGGGCCACTGCGAGGGGGGCCGCGGTCCAGACGAACAGGGGCGGATTGGGATTGTCACGGCCCTCCGGGTAGTTGATGCCGGAGTCGAAGTCGAGGTTGCGGCCGGTCTCGAGCAGGTGCCGCAAGCTGCGGTCGTGGTAGTACGGGTCGTTGCCGGTGAAGATGTAGCGTTCGGTTCCCTCGTCGTATCCGACGCCGAGGCTGAAGGCGATGCGCAGCGTGAAGGCGGCGACGAAGAAAATGGCCAGCCAAATGGCAGTGGAACGGGCGGTCTTCGGGTCTTGACCAAGGGCCATGAGGGACACCAGCCGCACCAAGCGGTACGGGATTGTTCGGGCCAAGGAGGGACCCATATTAACCATTCTAACAGGAAAGCGCCAGGAGGGCCTCGGGTCAACAGTCGTCGGTTCGCTTGCACCCTCGCGTCCTTCACCCACTCATCCGCAGATTGCGCCAATCATCCGCAGATTGCGCCGATTGCGCAGAACGACGCCCGACGGCTACCGAGGATGACGGGAATTACGGGGAACCGACTGTGATCCCACGTCCCCTGAATCTCCGTAATCCCCAGACCGTTGGTCCCTCAACTCACGAAGTCATGCGTTTTCGAAGCACCCGGCCACATGGCTTACCGCAGTCCGCCGGCTGCGTCGTCCACGGGTTCCAGGTAGACGCCGCGGCCGTGGTGTGGGAGGCCTGGGATTGCACGGATTTCCACAGAATCTTGACCTCGGCCCTGGCACGAGGGCCATTTCGTGACCCGGGTTTGTGTGAACTCCCCTGTTCCCTTTCTTCACGCGGAGCGCGCGGAAAACGCGGAAACGTGGTGCCACGTCACTCCGCGACCTCCGCGTGAAACGGCGCACGGCGCCGCCGTCATCGCCAACACGATTCAACCTCCCGCGGCCGCCGATGTCGCAAGCGGAAATCGTGTCCCGTCGCAGACTAATTCGAACGCGGCGCGCCCTTGGACCGCCGCATTGCTCGAAGCAGCGGAACCTGTCACAGAGTGCACCGGCCCGAGATGACCGCAAAGGTCTGCGAAATCGGTGTCATCTGCGGAAAAGGTCGGTTGAGCACTGTGCGGAAAAGATGGAGTCGAAATCAGCGGAAACGCGGCCTTTTTTGAAATCGTAACGGTTTGAGGCCAACGAGTGTCCGAATTCACTCTCCTCCTCCCAACAGTCATCGCTGGTCGTGTGCTTTCAGTGGTCGATGTCACCAATCGAACTGATGTTTCGCCGGCACCCGGCGCGGCCCGCACAGCAAGTCGTCTGGATCGTCGCGACAGCAACCGGACTGCAGATCGGGCTCCAAGCCTTTGATGCAGCAATGCAAGGGTCGTGGCCGCGGTGCGGCCTTTGGTTTGTGGGGGGCATGGCAATTGTGCCTCTCACCGTTCTTGCAGAAAGACTTAAGGGAAATGAGGCAGAATCATGACCATGGCAGTGCAAGGATATGGTGACTTGTGGGCCTACAGGGCGACGTACGCTGCCATGATGCTAGTGACTCTGGTCGGTTGCATCCTGATTCTGGTGCTCCGCTAGCCTAACAATCGCTCCGTTGACGGCGTTGGCGGAAAAGATTAAGGGCACCGAGGTGGAACCATGACCATGGCTGCTGAAGGGTACGGCGACTTGTGGGCGTTCCGGCTCACGTTTGCCGTAATCCTGCTCGTTGGGCTGGTGGGCGGCATCCTCATCCTCATGCTGCGGTGAGCGGGCCCGATGCTGGCCTCCCGCGCTCTAGATTCCCGTCCGCTTCCCCCGCGGTTTCGCCTCACCTTGCACGATGGCCTTGCCCAACACGGAGCAAATCAGGGCCGCCGTGAAGTTGCCCGTCGCGTTGCCAGTGTCGAGGAGCGGATTGACTTCGACGAATTCCAAGCTGGAAAGCAACCCTGAATCGGCCAGGAGTTCCATTGCGAGGTGCGATTCGCGGTACGTGAGCCCGCCCTCGACCGTGGTGCCCGTGCCGGGTGCCCAACGTGGATCCACCACGTCAAGGTCGAAGGAGAGATGGAGTTCGTCGACGCCCTTCGAGGAGCGCTGCAGAGCTTCATCGATGACGTTGCGCATGCCCATCTCGTCGATGTCGCGCATCGTGTAGTACGTGACGCGTGAATCGGTAAGGACATTCGCTTCCGCTTTGTCGACGGAGCGCAGGCCGACGAGGACAATGTTGCGGGCGTCGAGCTTGGGACCGGGTTGGTCAAAGTTCGCCAAGCGTTCGTCCCCCAGGCCCAGCATGGCGGAGACGGGCATGCCGTGGATGTTTCCCGACGGCGAAGTCTCAGAGGTATTGAAGTCGGCGTGCGCGTCGAACCACAGCAGGCCACGCCGCTTCGAGCGTCTGGCCAGGCCGGCCTGCGTCCCAATGGCAACAGAGTGGTCGCCGCCCAGAACTAGCGGGGTCGCGCCGTCCTTCTGCGCCTTCTCGACGCGGTCCGCCACTTCCTTGCAGGCCGCAAGGACTTCCTCGAGGTACTTGACTTTCGCATCCTTCGGTTTGCGCTCTTCCGGCTCACGCGTGAAGACGTTTCCCGCATCCTGCACGCGGTAACCGAGTGCCTTGATGCGTTCGTGCAAGTTGGCGGCGCGGATGGCGCTTGGGCCCATGTCGACGCCGCGACGGCCGGCGCCCAGGTCCATGGGGACGCCGATGATGCGGATGGTATCCTGGAACATGCGCGACCCGACGCCCAGGGCATACAAGTTCCCATCGGTGCGACGACGGGCTCCACTTGAGTCGTCCGCACAGGTCGTTGACGTAGGTCTATGGCCTGGGGCAGTCGCTGATTGTTAAACCCTTGACCCCGCCGCCCGTTCCAGTCGAAAACTGGGGTGGGGGTGGGGGTGGGGTCAAGGGGGGCGTCGAGACTCGTTGACGGGATTCACTGGAAATGACCCAACAACAAGCCGACGCCCAAGTCGCCGCGTGGGATGTGCCGGCGCCCGCCATCACGCAGCACCTCTACGGGCAGCTAACGGGCGCTCGCAGCGAGGCCACGTTTGCCGTCGTCAACGCGACGCAACCGGTGGCCGTGACTGCCATCGCGAACGGAACGGGAATTACGGGAATTTCGGGAAGACTTGCGCCTCTCGTCGGGCCGGCAAGCGGGGAACTGGAGGCCTGGGATTGCACGGATTCACACAGAACCAATTCCTCGTCGCCACGGTAACGGGACGGGTCGGATCCCCCGCCGCGATGCGAAGCGAAGGCCGACGGCGAAGAATCCCGTTGCGCTGCGGCGCCTTCAGGCACCCGGAATCGGCTTGCGCCCGGCGAACCCCGTGTCGAGCGTGTGCCAGAACCGTACTCGCGGTTCACCGGCCTTCCAGCACAGATAGCCCGCCACGCTTCCGACCTTGCCGCGGAAATCGATGAGCCCGTCGCGCACGTCCTTGACTTCCACGCCCAACTTCGCGAAGTCGACAAGCAGCGCCTGGAACTTTTCGCGGCCCACGTTGTGACGCTCGAGGTACCCCTTGAATTCCACGTGGTCTGGGCAGGCGAGGGCAAGGACCTGGTCGCCCCAGACAATGCGCAAGTCATTGAGTTGGGCTTCGAGGTCGGCCAATTCGGACAGGATGCGCCGCCCCTCGGCAACCATGGCTTCGAGGCGGGGCACCATCGCATCCGCTTCGGGCCGGGTCCAATTGTCGCGGGGCAAGGTGCGGACTCCTTCTCTACTGCCTCGTCACGATCGTGAGGATATCGCCGTCGATGAGTTTGTGGTCGATGCCGACGGTCTGCCCGGGGAACTTCGCGGACTTGCCCCAGACGTGAGCGAAGCGGAATTTGCGGCGGAATTCGCGGTGCAACATGTCGCACACCATCCCGATGTCCGTGGCGGTCTTGACGATGAGGGGCTCCTTCATGTCGGCCTCCTTGCCGCGCGGCTTCAGGTACACTTTGATGAAGTTGAGGTTCTCGAAGATGAAGTCCTTGGCGCGATCGACGCCCCAACCCTTCGAGGCGGCCATCGGGATGGCTGGGAATCCTTGCTCCTTCAGCCATTTCTCGATTTCCCGGTACTTTTCCTCGCCAGCGAGGTCGACTTTGTTGACGAGGCAAACGGCTGGGATGTAGACGCGGTTGCCGGCGAGGTGGTCGACGAGGTCGTCGGGGGTGATATCGTCGCGGATGACGACGTTGGCGTTGTTGACCTTGAATTGCGCGATGATTTCCGCAATCTGTTCTGCGTTCATGTGCGACTGTTTCTTCGTAATCTGCACGTCGATGCCGCCGCGGTCCGTGTTGTAGACGGCGATGTCCTTCGGACGGCGATTGATGCGGATGGCGGACTGCTCGAGTTCGCGAATCACGATGGGCAAGTGCTGGTGCGCCTTCGTGCAGTCGAGCGTTACGAGAATCATGTCGGAGTTGCGGGCCGCCGCGATGACTTCACGGCCACGCCCCTTGTTCAAGTGAGCCCCTGCGATGATGCCGGGCATGTCGAGGACTTGGATGTCGGCGCCGCGGTGGTGCACCATGCCGGGGATGACAGTCAGAGTGGTGAACTCGTAGGCCGCCATGGCCGAGGTTTCCTGGCCAGTGAGGGCGTTCAGGATGGTGGATTTGCCCACAGAGGGAAGACCTACGAGGCCCACGGTGGCGTTTCCCGATTTCTTGACGGCGAAGCTCAGGCCGCCCCCGCCGCCCATGGATGCTTGCTTCTCCATCTGGCCGCGCAGCGCCGCGATTTTGGCCTTGAGTTTCCCGATATGGAACTCGGTGGCCTTGTTCTTCTGCGTCTTGAAGATCTCGGCCTCGATCTCCTTGATCTGGTCCGCGATGGTCCCCAAGAGCGCCTCCAAATCTGCGAGAAGGGACGCATATAAGAGGGGTTAGGCCCCCCGACAGGAGGGTGACCCTTTGAGTCCTGTCCGAGGATGGTTAATAGGGCGAAGGGGGGAGTCTGGTCCTGATGAATGGGATTGCCGCCCTGGCAATGGTCGCCCTGCTAGCCTTGACCGGCTTGGCCGCGGCCCAGGAAGGGTCCGATGACGGGACCCATTCCGGCAGTGGTTCCCAAAGCGGAACCCCGACCGACTCTCCCTCTTCCGGCCCTGCCCCCGAATCCGACAGCAAGGCGCGCGAATGCCTTCGTGCGGCTGGCGATAACAAGACCGCGCAAGCCGAATGCAAGCGCGAGTTCTGCCGCGAGCACCCCGCAGCGGCGGCCTGCCAATCGGGGGATGCGCCCTCCAAGCCAGTCGAGCGTGTCGGCGAATGGTGCCGTGACGATGAGCGCAGCGACCGTGAGCAGGCGCGCTGCCGCAGCCTCGCCGAATTCCGCGACGGCCGCGAAGACGACCACTGGGTCTCCTTCCGCATCGAGGACGGGTTCCCCGGCATCCTGGATTACCGCATCGGCGGTTGGCTTGCCATCGCCTCCATCGAGATCGACGCGAACGGCACGACTGACGTCGAGCGTATTGGCCGCACGTTGCGCGTCGGCGACAACGACACGCAACTCATCTTGCACGACAACCCGACCGGCCACATCCAACTCAAGGGCCTGGACGGCAACGTCACTCTCGTCTTCCCCACTGGGGCAACGATCGAGAAGGACGAACACGGCGCCCGCATCGTGTACGGCGGTGGCCAGCCGCCCAAGGTCGGCCTCCTCGTCACGGATAATGCCACTTGGCTGGGCAACCACACAGTCCGCCTTTCCGGGTTTTTCGCCTTCCACTTGCCCGTGCGCGACGACGCGGTCGCCGCCGGGGCCGCGACACCCTCCGAGCAGCAAGTCGAGGTCCGCGAAGGGAAACAGGCGGCCCTGGAGCGCCGCCACCTCGGAGCAGAAGTCACGATCAACAACCAGGCATCCAGCTCGCTGGTCGCTGCCGGCGACGACGAGGACGAAGTCGAGATCCTCGCCTACGACGACGTCGACGTGGTCGTCGCCGTCCCGCAGCAGACGACCGTCGCGGATCCCATCCGCATCGAGGTCAGCTCCGAATTGGAGGAAGGACGCACCATCGTCGTCAACCTCGAGGACGGCTTGCTCCCCTCCGGCGACGCGAAGGACCTCGTCTTGGAATACTTCAACGTCAACGACGACGGCACCCAGACCCAGGTCTACTTCTTCGAGGCCGACGGCGGCCTACAGGACATCCTCGACCCCACGGACGACGATGGCCGCCCGGAGTACTGGGTCGTAAGCGACGCAAACGGCTTGCAAGTCATGGTCAGCGTTCCCAGTTGGTCCACGCACGCCATCACGGTCGCAAGCATCCAGACCGTCGTCGAGCAGCCGAGCGTCATCGTCGGCCTCGTTCTCGGCGTCACCTTCTCCGTCATGGCAGCCGCGGGCATCTTCTGGCCGCGCAAGGGCGAAGACGACGAGTTCTGAGTCGCGAACTCCGACCACGCTCAATCAGGGATTCCGGGGATTCCGGGGACAAGATTGGTTCCTCGTGGCTTCCGGTCGGAGAACCCGCGGAACGCCCCGAGCGACCGCCACCTACTGACTCACCGGGGATTACGGGGACACGAGGTAACCGTCCGTTCCCCGTAATTCCCGTAATCCCCGGCTCGGTTGGTCGTAGTCGCCGCCATATTCCCGTGGTATCGCCTCGCCTTATCCTCATGGGACGCGAAGGTGGGAGTAGTGTCTTCCATGACGCACAACGAAACCCCCCAACGCCAGTCCCGTAGCCGCATTCGCATGCTCGCTCCGCTCATGACCGCCGGTCTCCTCCTTCTGGTGGCCAGCTCCG
>CAZXUC010000043.1:0-13046 GCA_964643795.1 uncultured Halobacteriales archaeon
CATGGTGCCCGGCGCGTCGAGGTCGAGACTCTGTGAAGTTCTGTGAAATCCCAAGTCTCCCACACCCCGGGCCAAACGAGCCACGCTTATGGGGTGCCCCGCGGTGCGAAGCGCGTGAAGTACGCCGAGCTGGCCGCCTTCTTCGCGCGCCTGGAGGCAACACCGGGCCGGCTCGAGATGACCGCCATCCTCGTCGAGATGCTGGCAAAGGTTCCGCCCAAGGACATGGTGGCCGTCGTCCGCCTGTTGCAAGGTGCCGTAGCGCCGGACTGGGAAGGCCTCGAAGTCGGGCTCGCGGAGAAGCAGATCCTCAAGGTCCTCGCGATGGCGCAGGGCCAATCGACGAAGTCGGAAGACGCCATTGCGAAGTTGGAGAGCCTCTACCATGACAAAGGCGACCTTGGCCTTGCCGCTGAGGCCGTGCTCGGGCAAACCGGCGGGAAACGCCAGGCGAGCCTGTTCGGAGCCGACCCCTTGTCAGTGGCGCAAGTGTTCGCGACGTTGCAGGACATCGCGCGAACGACGGGCGCCGGGTCGCAGGAAGCCAAGCAGCGCCTGCTGTCCAAGCTCATCCTGGAATCGACTCCGCTCGAAGCGCGCTACATCACGCGCACCGTCGCCGGACGACTGCGGCTTGGCGTGGCCGACATGACGTTCCTGGATGCGCTTGCGTCCTGGTACCTCAAGCGCGGCGTACGGTCGGTGACGGACATGGCGGATGACGAACGCGCAGAACAAGAATCGGTGCGGGCCGCCTTGGAACGTGCCTATGACCTGCGCAGTGACCTCGCCGTGGTCGCCCACACGTTTGCGACCGGGGGCCTGCAGGCAGTCACGGAGATTGTCATCGAACCAGGCATTCCGGTGCGCCCGATGGCATCAGAGCGGCTCAAGACGTTCCCCGAAATCCTCGCGAAGATGAACGGCCGCGTCGCGATGGAATACAAGTATGACGGCTTGCGGATGCAAGTGCACGTCACGACGGACGGCGTCCGCATCTTCAGCCGCCGCCTCGAGGAGTTGACTGACCAATTCCCCGACGTAACAGATGCCGTGCGCAAGGCGATAACGCAGCCGTGCATCGTAGAGGGAGAAGGCGTCGCTCTCGATGCGCAAGGGCGCCTGCGCCCGTTCCAGGACGTAAGTCGCCGGCGTGGCCGCAAGACGGAACTGGCCGCCGCCGTCGCCGAGATCCCCATCACTCTGTTCCTTTTCGATTGCATCGCCGTCGGCAACACCGAGACGATGCAGGAGCCGTTGACGGAGCGGCGAGCCCGGATTGCGGCGATGCTTGGCGGAGAATCGTCGGGTATGGACGTGGGCAGTGGTGTCGTTGCGGGCGGCGCGGGTGTTCGGCTCTCTGCCCAGGCTACAGCCACGACGCCGGAAGAGATGGAGGCGTTCTTCGACAAGGCCCTCGAGGATGGTGCTGAGGGCATCATGTGCAAGGACCCAACGGCGCCCTACAAGGCCGGGTCGCGTGGCTTTGCTTGGATCAAGTTCAAGGCGGACTACACGGACGCACTCGTCGATACGATGGACCTCGTCGCGATTGGCGCGTTCTACGGACGGGGACGGCGGGCCGGCTGGTATGGCGCGTTGTTGATGGCCGCGTACGATTCTGAGGCCGGGGCGTGGGCGAGCGCATGCAAGTTGGGGACCGGGTTCGACGACGCGACGCTAATGTCACTCAAAGACCGGTTTGCCGACCAAGTGTCAGCCAAGAAGCCGGCGAAAGTGGATTCCGGGGTGGAGCCTGACGTTTGGTTCGAGCCGCGAACCGTGATGGAAGTGCAAGCCGCGGAACTTACGCTAAGCCCGATTCACAGGGCCGGTTGGGGGCTGGTGAGGCCGGGCGCGGGATTCGCTGCTCGGTTTCCCCGCTTCACAGGGCGATGGCGCGACGACAAGTCGGCGCAGCAGGCGACGACGGTGGCGGAACTCGTCAAGATGCAGGCGATGCCCAAGGGCGGCTAACGGCGGCTAACGGCGGGTGTACCACGAGGAGGCCGGCACGACCCGTGTCTCGGGGCCGTCAGGTCGCCTGGCTCCAACGTTCTTTCCACCACGTTTGAATAGGCCACATGCCGGCTACCCTCCAGGTTCTGCCATGGCTGCTACCACCCGTGACCGCTACACTCCTGCTGCCTCTGCAAAGTCTCGGGATAGGTTTCGCACGGCCTTGAAATTTACGCTCTGGACTTGGGCGGCCTACTGGCCCGGTGGCGGCCTCATCCTCCTGCTCCTCGTCTTGACCGGCTTCTTCTCGACGATGGTTTTCCTCGACGCCCTGCTTCCCACCGTCGGCGCCGACACGCTCGGCACGGCAGCCACCGTCGTCGTCCTCGGCTCAGGGGTCAACCTGCTTTACCCGGTCCTGTTGCTCTACGCGGCACGACCGTTCCGCGAACCAATGAGCTGGTCGTACCTTGCGCGCCGCGGCCGCGTCCCCGCCATCGACTTCAGCGGCGTCGCACCAGTCATCGGACCAATGGCTGCTGCGCCAGCGGCGCCGGCAATTGTGGCAAAACAGGGCAAGGGTCCGTTCCGCGCACACCGACGAAACCGCGGATTACGCGGATTACGCGGAGTGCGGTAGAACTTCGTTCTGCGCACACCGACGAAACCGCGGATTACGCGGATTACGCGGAGTGCAGTGGAACCTCGTTCCACGACCGCCTCCCGAAGCGCGAATTCCGCGGAATGCGGTGAAGGTCGTTCCGCGCAATCCGCGAAATCCGCGGTAACGTCGGGCGCATGCGAAGGCGCGGCACGACTTCCTTCCGCGTAACAACGCAATCCGCGGTTGCGTCGGCGGCTGGCAACGTCAGCCGTACGTCGCCGAGATCTCGCCGAAGGACGTTCGGTCCAAGGCGAGCGCAGTCGTGTACGATGTCTCGACGATGGTTGCGAACCCCGCCTCGAAGTTCGCCCGGCCCTGCGTGATTTCGTAGACGTGCTCCACCGTATCGAGCGGCTTGTGGTATTGGTCGTAGTCCGTCGCGTAGCGCCCGCCAGCGAAGCGAATCACTGGAACTCCAGCCTCTTTGAAGCGACGCTCGTCCGAGTTGCGGTCGGCGACTTCGAGGACCTCGACGCCGTCCATCGGCAGGCCGAGCACGTCGTGCATGAGGTCGACGGCGAAGGGATACAGCGGCGACGTGTCTATAGTCGGGGGGTCAACGGTGACGTTGTAGTGTTCGCCCGCCATGACGTACATCTTCCACGCGTGGCCGGGCCAATTGATGCCGGTCATGTCGTAGCCGAGGACGAAATCGTACACGTAGCCCTCGTCGGCCTCCACGACGACATCGTTGACGTAGTGGCGCGACGCGACTAGGCCGCGCTCTTCTCCGTCGAAAAAAATGCAGGCCAGCGTCCGGTTCATGGGGACCTGCGCGAGGGCCTTGCAGATGGAGTAATCGGCGGCGACACCCGACGCGTCGTCGTAGGCGCCATGGATGGTGAGCGTTTGCGTATCGTAGTGTGAGACGAGGCCGATGCGGTGGTCCGGCATCGTCGTGCCTGGCTTCGTTGCGATGACCGCGTAGAGTTGGGTGCCCGGGATGGCCTCCGGGATGTCGGGGCTCGGGGAGAAGGAGCCTGGGTACGCGCGCACTTCGACGTCCAGGCCCAGAGCCTCCAAATCAGCGACCAAGCGTTCGCGCAACTGCGTGTTCGCCGGCAAGTTGGAATCATGCTTCGGGTAGTTCGTCGCGATGTCCTCCCACCAGTCAATTTGCGCGTGCACATCCCAAGCGATGGGTGGGATGCCCTGGGAGGCTGCAGCGGCCAGGCTCAATTCAGGTGAGGGATCGGTCGGCGTGGGCGCGTCGGAACAACCTGCCCAAACTAGGGCCGACAGGACAACGATGGCCGGGACCTTCATGGCGCTGCGACCCAGGAACCCGGCCTTGAAACTATCCCCGGGCATGGCCGCTTAAGAGGGGGAGGAATCATGGTGGCGTGCATGAAGTTCATGAAGGCCGTCCTCCGCGTCTCGGTGAGCCTCATCTGGGTCTATTCGTACGTCACCCTCGGTATGATGATGGCCGTCGCGGCGCTCCCCGGATTCCTTCTGGGGCGTTGGGCATGGAACTTGTCCTGGCAGCCCGGCACGCCGTGGGGGCCCTACCTCGACCCGCTCATGGGCCTGTACTTCAGCATCCTCGGATTCTTCGTCTTCGGCATCACCCTGATGTTCGTCCTCCCGCTCGTGAAGTTCGTCTTCCGCTTCAGGCCGTACCCCGGAGCGATCCCAATCCACTCGTTCAAGATCTGGAACTGGTACAACGTCAACGGCATGCAGTTCATGTTCAACACCGTATTCGGACGATTCGCAAGGGCCACCACCATCTATCCACTCTACCTGCGCATGATGGGAGCCAAAATCGGCAAGGACGTCGTCTTCAACACGCAGCACGTGTATGACCTCGACATCATCGAAGTCGGCGACAAGACCGTCATCGGCGCCAACGCCTCCATCCTCGGCCACCTCGGCGAGAAAGGCAGACTCATGCGCGCCCCCATCAAGATTGGAAAGAACTGCACGGTCGGCCAGTACGCGAACATCTTCCCCGGCGTCACCATGGGTGACAACTGCCACGTCGGCGCCATGAGCCTCGTCCCCAAAGGAAGCACCCTGGATGCCAACGCCATCTACGGCGGCGTCCCCGTCAAGAAGATTCGCGACTTGCTCCCAGGGCAAAAGGCGACGTCGGACGAATTGTCAGCGACTGCGGGAGTGCCGGCGGATGGCGTAAACTAGGGACTCCTGGCGAAATCGTCGCGACGCGGCGAGGCAACAACCAGAATTGCGCAGCAGCGCTCTCGGCGGTTCCGCAAAGGAACCGCCGTGGGGGTCTCGGGGGCGAAGCCCCTGAGTGGTCGAGCCGGGATTTGAACCCGGGTCGGTGCCGTGAGAGGGCACCATGATTGGCCGCTACACTACTCGACCGGCTTGGCGGCCGACTTAGGAGTTTCATTTAAGGGGTTCGCTGGCCTTCAGGAGAGAGGGGCGAGTCGTCCGTGGACAACCATGGACTTCCGCGGACTGCCACGGACCGATGGTCTATGTTTTCGAGTACCTTCGCTGACCTCTTCGCTGCAGCCTTGAACCTGGCCAGTCCATCATGTCGCTATGATGACTTGCGAAGTGTGCGGGACGGCGATGACTTGGATGAAGGCGCAATACGCTTGCCCACGTTGCCACTGGGTTAAGCCGTGCTGTGAGCCTGATTCTGTTTGCAGTTGACTGCCTTGCCTACGACGCCGACCCAGTCGCAGAATCCACAGAACCCGCAGAATCGTGGTTCTGCGATTTCTGTGAATTCTGCGACTCGGACGGCGGGCGGGCGTCGTCAGGCGTGGTCGCGTCGAACACGAACCGCCGCGAACCAGATGCCTAGGGCGCCAATCGCCGCCGCGAAGGTCGCGACGAGCACCAGCGTTGACCCTCCTGCCGCATCGAGCCCGTCGGTCGCCGTGAGCGCAATGGTGTTCAGGATGTCTCTCGGCAAGAGCAGGCTCGCGACCGCGAGGATTAGCGCGACGAGGGCGTAGGCCGCTTGTCCGGGCCCTTGCTTTCGCACGGCTGCAGCCACAGCGATGCCAATCCCGGAGAGCATCAGGGCGAGTACGGCGGCAAGTGCAAGCAGGACGACGACGCCGGCGACGGGAATCCCGTTCAACTGAAGCAATCCAATCCACAGCAAGACCTGCAGCGGCGCTAGCACAAGAGGCACGAGGAGCTTTCCCGTGATGACCGCCCCCAGCGTAGCGGGCGCCGAACGAAGGAGTCCGAGTGTGCCGTGTTGCACTTCGTGGACGAACGAGTCCGCCGCGATGGCACCGCATAGGAAGACCGGCGTGAGGAGGAGCAGCGGCAGGAGCGTACCGTAGAGGAATCCGAACGGCAAGGGTGGGCGTCCGCTGGGTTGCTCGACCTCGATGAGTTCCTGCGTCAAGCGGTCCTGGCGCTCGATGCGCAGTTCCGCCTCGTAGTCCTGCAGAAGCCCCTTCAGTCGCGTGACGAGCAGGGTTCCTTGCACTTCTCCTTCCGGCAGGAGCAGGGTGACGCGTCGTGTACCGTTGGCGTCGTCGTACGTTTCTTGTACGATGGCGTCGAGCCGCCCGGCTTCGAACAAGGCCAGAGCCTCTTCGGTTCCGTAGGTTTCCCATTCCAATCCAGGTTGGTCGAGGAACTGGTCGAATCCGCCGGGCCCGATGTAGCCGACTCGTGCGCCGGCGACGGCGGGGCTCGATTCCGGGTCGTAGAGGCCGAGCAGACCCACCGTGAGGAAGGCGCTGAACGCGGCGATGAAGAACTGCACGAGGAGTGCCACGAGGATGGACCTCTCGCGTAGGATGTCGGCGAGTTCCTTCCTGGCGATGGCGAGGGCAATCAACGCAGCGCCCCCGCGATGATTGCGACGTTGTACGTGGCGTGGACGACGACTGCGCCGAGGTAGGCGGCCCACACGACTGCCTTTCCTCGTGCTGCTCCGGATGCGGAGATTGTCCCGGTGAGGACGTGGAGCAGGAGCGGCAGGACGAGGATGAGCAGGCTTCCGCCGACGCCATAGAGCGCCAACGTCGATGTGCCGAGGTCAAGCTCGCCGAATCCGCTTAGCGCCACGAGGAGGGCTAGTTTCTCGCCGAGGAAGAAGCCGAGGCCGACGGCTGCGCCAACGAGCCAACGAGACTTGTGTTGCGGGCGGTGGAGGTGGCTCGCCGCAGGGGCGAGCTTCAGGGCCTCTTCCACGGCGGCGACGCCCACGATGAAGACGGGAAAAGCAGCCGCTAATCCGAGCGGGATGACGAGTGCCAGGACGAAGAGCTCCAATGCCATCGCGAAGGGCACGGCGAGGATACCTGCGACGATGAGTCCGGCCGGTGCTCGCACGAGGCGGGCGAGGGCTTGTCCTGTCTTCGCGGCGAGGCCGCGCTGCGAGAACAGCGTCTCTTCGCGGTACAGGGCACCAGCGATGAGGGCGAACGTGACGGTGCACAGGAAGGTCGGCAGTACTGCGTAGAGGAAGGGCGCCCACGCGACGGCTTCGCCTCGGAGGGAGGCCGCGACGACGGTGACGGGGCTGAGATAAGCGACGGGTGGCAAGGCGCCGAAGAGGGCGGGGACGAAGAGGAACGTCGAGAACATCGTCGTGATGCCCGTGAGGAGGAACGTGAGTTCACGTTCGCTGCGTGAGAGCAGGCCAAGCAGGATGGACGCCGCGAGGACGAACAGGACTATCGTCGCGGCCGCAATGGCCCCAATCCAATCCACGCCGATGATGAGGCCGGCGGCGACCACGACGGTGAGGGACATGGCGAGATACGGAGCCGTCCGGCCGGCGAGGATCCATACCAGCGGAACCGGCGACGAGAGAGCGATGACGCCGCGGTGACGGATGCGGTCGGACAGCAGGTTGCCGGCGCAGAGTTGCCCAATGAAGTTCATCGGGATGAGGAACGCGAACGTGAGCAGGAGACTCGCGACGGGAAACGGGATGTCCACGTCGGCGGGACGCACCCCTTGTTCGGCCGGCACGGCATCGGGCGAGGATTGCAATAGGTCGGGTTGCGCCCTCGGCGCCTCGGCGCCGGGGGCGCCTGGTTGCAGGGGGGCTACCGGTGGCTGGGACGCGTCCGGACCTGGCGTTGCGTCAATCGGCTGTTCCGGCTCCGGTGGTGCACCCTTCGGAGCGGGCCCCGTAAGTTCGCGACCTTGGTACGCGACGGTCACGATGACAGGGAATGCCGCTGCGTCGTCCTGTTCCAACGCAAGCTGACTCTCCAACCAAACGGATGTCGCCTGACGTAAAGCCGCCAGGGCCGCGCGGCTGCGTGGTTCATCCGGAGCATACGCGACTTCGTCTGCGATCCAGAGCGCGATGCGGCCCGTCTCGAGGTCGGCGAGGTCGCCGTCCACGATGCGAAACCGGTCATCGCCCAGCACCGCCGCCTCCAACACGGCATCGGGCGCCAGGGCTACTGGGTACAATCCCGACTCGGATTCGATTGAGTGTTCGCGGACGACGGGCCACGAGGCCGCGAGCAGCACGGCCGCAGCAAGCAGCGCCCACCTCGTCTTCGGGTCGGCGAAGCTCGTAAGCCGGCGCGTCTCGTGGCGCGCGATCGACGCGACGGCGCGGAAAGTGCCCAGCCGGGCGCCAGCGCGTGCGGAGGTCCGCCTCTTGCGTTCGGTCGCTCTTGCGCCTGGGGCTGCCATCTAGTCTCCCGATGCGCGTTGCAGGATCTCGTCGAGCGACGGCGGCACGGATTGCATATCGAGCACGGTGCCGCCCGCTTTGCGTACGGCTTCCATGGCGCGTTCCGCCTCGCTCAGGTTCGGCAACGTCGCGGCGTGCACGGCTCCTTCCGGCCGGCTGCCGGGGAACGGGGCTGTGGCGTGGAGAAGGTACCTCGTGGTTCCCCACTGCTTGCGTAGGTCAGCGAGCGTGCCGTAGGCGGCGACGCGGCCGGCGTGCAGCAGGACAATCTCGTCGCAGAGTTCTTCGACTTGCTTGAGGTTGTGCGCGGAGAGGAGGATGGCCTTGCCGCCGCTACGCAGGGCAACGAGGAAGCGGTCCAAGTCGCGGCGCGTCGCGGGATCCAGGCCGGAGGCGGGTTCGTCGAGGATGAGCACCAACGGGTCGTGCAAGAGGGTGCGGGCGATGGCGACCTTGCGCGCGGAACCCTTCGACAAGTCGCCGATTTGCTTTCTCCAATGCACTTCGTCGAGCCGGAGGGCTGTGAGGAGTTCCTTGGCGCGCGTCGTGGCTTGGCGTCTCCCGATGCCGTAGAGTGAACCGAAGAAGGCGAGATATGCGAGGGGCGTCTGGTCGTCGTAGAGGGGAGAATCCTCGGGGAGGTACCCCAAGTCCCGGCGGACTGCGGCCACTTGCGTCGCGCGACCCGCAAGCGTTGCTTCGCCTCGCGTCGGCTCAAGGATGCCGGCGAGCATCTTCAGCGCGGTCGTCTTGCCCGCGCCGTTGTTTCCCACGAGGCCGACGATCGTGCCGGGTCGCACGTCAAGGTCGATGCTCTGCACGGCGACGGTCGAACCGTAGTCCTTGCCCAATCCGGTCGCCTGGAGCACGCACCCGCGACGTTCGTGATGGCTTTTGATGCTGGCGCTCCGAACGGCGCCCGGCTTTTCCGCAGATTTCGTACTCACCTTTTCCGCAGATGCCACAGATTTCGCAGAACATGCTGTCGCCTCATGCCTGGGTCGAGGTCAAGATTCTGTGGAAATCTGTGCAATCCCAGGCCTCCCACACCACGGCCGCGGTGTCAACCTGAAACCCGTGGACGACGCCGGCGCCGGACTGCGGTAAGCCATGTGCTGGCTGCTTCGAACACGCGCGCCGGCGTGGAGCCGCATTGCTGGACCTCGCGCAGTGCAAACGGCGCGTTCTGCGCAATTTGCACCATCTGTGGAAACGTGGGAGCGACGCGCACGAGCGCATGAGGCCCGTGTCCTGCAACGCTGAAACGAAGGGCCACGATTCACAACGTCTGCTCGAACACTTTGTACGGCAACTCTGCCATGCCGTGCCCCTTGTAGGCCCGCAGGCCGGCCTCGTTGTGCGACTCCACGTAGAGCCGAATGGACCTGACGTTTCCCTCCTTGCGGGCGACATCGAGGACGTGACGGTACAAGGCACTCCATACGCCCGAGCCACGGCGTTCCGGGACGACGTATGCGGATTGAATCCACCAATACCAGCTTGCATGCCAATCGGACCACTCGAACGTGACGTACGTGGACCCGACGAAGCGACCCGCCTCCTCCGCAACGAAGACACGCCCTTTGTGCGAATCTGCGAGAAGAGCGCCAACGCCGTTCTTTGCAACGGCCTCGTCAAGTTTGAGGCCCTCGGACTCTAATGCATTGCCGAGCGCCGAGTGCAGTAGGTCCGGCGCGTCGCTCGCGCGCGCAGCTCGCACCTTGAACATGGCTTCGCAATGGAGCCGCTGCTCTTTGTCCTTGGGGGTACCGAAAAATTCGGGGGAAGGTGAGGGGAAGGGGAAAAGGTGGGAAATGAAGTCGCTATCCGGGCGTCATGCCCGCAAGTCCGCGATTAAGCGCGGGGGTTGGTCTTGCGGAAGCAGTCGCGACAGAACACGTCGCGGCCCGGGGTGGGCTTGAACGGAACTTGCGTCTGGACACCGCAGCTGCTGCAGGTGGCGTCGAAGAACGTGCGTTCTCCGCGGTCGCCGCCGAAGCCGCCTTGGCCACCGGCACCGCCGGCGCCGCCGGAGCGGGGTCGGAAGTCACGGCCGCCGCCAGGCGCGCCGCCGGCTGGGCGACCCTTCTGGAAGCAGTCCCGGCACTTGACGGGGCGAGCCCCGGTCGGCTTGAACGGGACGGTGGTCTGCACGCCGCATTCGGCGCACACGACATCAAACTCTTCGCGCGGGGCGCGATTCTCGTACATAATCTCTTACTCCTTTTTGATGGAACGACGCCTATTGACGCATTCCTAGTCTTTGCCGACGAAGGTCACCTATAAGAAGCCGCTGGGTGGGGGTGGAGGAGCTGTTTGAGTCGTCCGCACACAGGTCGTTGACGTAGGTTATGGCCTCCGGCGGCGGTGGGCGTGTTGGTGAACTGCGGAGAGGAGAAGACGCGGGTCACGCGAACATGGGTCATGGGGCCAACCTCCCCATGGTTGGCCGGAGCCGCAACGTTGGGTACCCACAGGTTCCCGTGCGTGGCGAAGCCACAATCGGCGACAGCATGTCTTCTCCGCACGAATGGTCGGGCGCGCACACGCGGCACACGGCGGCGTTGGACGCCGCGCAGCCGATTGAGCAGACGGAGGTGGCCCACTTCCCGCAGGCGCAGCGGATGGCGGGCGGCTCGTTTCGCGCAAGCGGCACGACCTTGCCCCTGCCCTCGATGATCCCCTTCCGCCGGGATACGACGCAGAGGGCGACCTGGGTCGTTGAACCGAAATCATACTCGTAGTCGAGATCCTCCCCGGGTTCGACGATGTCGGCAAGCGTCGCGTTGGTCATGTCGGCCACCTCGGGGTCCTCTGGCTCGTGCTCGAAGCGCATCCCGTGCGCCGTGAACGCGCTCATGTGGCCGCAGCAGGGCTCCATCCAGGTCTTGCGCAGGAAGGCGTCAAGGTCGGTGAGCTTCGCGTTGGTGCGGACGGCAGCGTGCAGCCAATACAGCACGCCGGTGGCGCGGTTGTAGCTCTCGGCCTCGACATGAAGGACATCCGTCGGCTTGGCGGCGTCCGCAGCGGCGCGGTCGAGGCAGGACGAGAGGTGGTCAATGATGGCCTTGCGCGGATGCGACTCCCCGCAGAGTTGACAGGAACCATCGGGTTGCACGAGTTGGGTTAGGATCTTGCGCGTCAAGGCGTGACCTCCCCTTGGGACTCTACAGAAACGGGAGTCTTGTGTTTGCCGCACGCGAAGCTCTGCGCCCGCGTCACGCGCGCCCATGTCGCGCCATTCCCGCACGCCGGACCGAGAATAGGGCCAGCGCACCGTTCGGTCTGCCGGATGCGCAACAGGTAGTCGCCCGTGTACTCGAACGTCGCATCGGTGAGTTCCAGCGCGGCGGGTTCGCCTTGAGCGTTCCGGTGCTCGTCGCAGTAGTGGTCGTCCACGTAGCCAAAAATGGTGCACCAGGCGGCCCGACGCCAGCAGTCTTCCTCGTCGCAGGTCCACTCACCACCGGGCGGCACGGCGGAGACGGATTCGGCATTCACGCAATCGTCGGAGCAGAACTCACACATGCTCTCTTGTCTCCTGCGGCCAGTTGGCCGGTCGCTTCGCCATGTTTCGGAAGATGAGGCCCAGGACGATGTGCTTGTACTCGGACGCATCCATGTTGGAGCGCAGCTTGTCCGCCGCAGCCCACAAGGTCGCCTCGAAGCCAAGCGTGTCGCCGTTCGAGGTTTTCCTGGGCCGTGCCACGTCATTCCGATGCGGATGCGGCCTTATAAGTGGCCAGTGAGGAGCCCAGATTCGAAGGCGGGAGTGTCGTGCTCCACGGCGCCAGTTCGTCGCGCAGCCGATGCTGAAATAGCGGTCCAACTCACTCCGACGGCCGACGCGCCGCCACAGGTTCGCGCCCCGTGAAGTGCGCCCAACTCTCGCGCAGCGGCCGCTTCGGTCGCCACGCCTGCACGCCGCTCGGTGCTTTGTTCTCCCAGCCACCGTTAGGTGCGGAAAGTCGACGCAGGGACGCCAGCCAGGCTGGTTGATCCAGGATGCCGCCGGCGTCGGACTTGAGGAGAAAACGCTCGGGACGGATTGCTTCGATGCGCCAACCAGGAGTGAACGCCGCGACGAGTTCGGTGCGCGCCTCCGCTTCGAACCCAGAATTCTCCGATGCAGATGCGGCAATGCCCAGAGGGTCGAAAGGTCGGTCGTTGTCTCTGCGCAAGGCAAGGATGTGCAGGCGCGCCTCGGGACGAAGCAGGCGATGCATCTGGACGGCGTACCGTTTCTGTTCCGGCGCGATGAGACCATGGAAGCAACCACAATCGACGGCGCTCGCGAAACCCTCCAACGGCCTCGGCATGGTCAGGATGTCCGCTACGCGGAACGTCGCCGGCAGGCGGCGCTGCTCCGTCTTGACGCGTGCCGCCATGATGGCGCTAGAATCCAGGTCGATTCCCCAGGCCTCGTGGCCGCGTTGCGCAAGTTCCAACGTCAGGTCGCCAGCCCCGCAACCGACATCCAAAACGGGGTCACGGATGCCGCGATGTTCGATGAAGCGTACCATGGCAGGTTGCGCCAAGCCAAACTCCCAAGAAGCCGAAGTGGCGGAGGTGCGGAGCGAATCGACCGCCATACAGATTCTCTGGGGCCCATGTGATAAGCAGGTTGCGGTCCGGGAAGCGCCGCGGCGTGAACAGTGGATCTCGCGGATTGCGCGGAACGAAGCTTCAGCCGGGCCTCCGCCCACGGAACCGCGGATTGCGCGGAACGGCGTTCCACCGCACTTCCGCGAAATCCGCGTAATCCGCGGAGCCTGTCCGCGTATTCGACAGGCGCAGAAGGAAAAACTCGTTCAA
>CAZXUC010000044.1:0-12693 GCA_964643795.1 uncultured Halobacteriales archaeon
CGAGGGGTTGGTTGGCGGCGACGTTGGCCTGAACCCACCAGTCGTTGCCTTTCACGCCACTGAATGTGGCGTCGAAGCCGGACGGCGGTGGTGGCGGCGGGGGCGGCGGCGCTGAGCCGCACGCGACTTGCGTTGCGTCCTGGCCGCTGGCCGGAATCCACTGGTAGCACGAACTCAGCGCGGTGGCACCCGTGGTGCTTGTGGCGCGCAGCTGGACAATGGTCCCCTGCACCGCGTAGTAGCTGCCGGCGTACTGCCGCACGCCCCATGTCTGGAGCTTGAGCGGCTGCCAGGCGCCACCGTTGAGGCTGAGGTCCACCTTGGACAAGGCCTGGCCGGACGGCGTGACTTGAGCCTGCTGCCACCACACGTTCCCTTGGACCATGGTGAACGCAGCGCCGAAGTTGCCCGGCGGTGGAGGTGGCGGAGGCGGTGTGGTCGCGACCTGAGTCTCGTAGAGCGTGGTGGTGCGTCCGGCAAGGTCGAAGAGGTCGGTGTAAATCTCGCGCTTGCCGTCCCCATCCCCGTCGCCGACGACGACGATGTTGGGGCCATACTGGTGGCCACCGGCGTTGTGCAAGGCAATGGACGTCGTCGTGTAGGCTCCCGGCGTCTGGCGCACCTGGTAGAGCTCGCCGTTGGACGAGGCGGCGTAAATCTCTTGCTTGCCGTCGTCGTCGCCATCGCCGAGGAAAATGTCCGACGTCCCATAGGACATCACCTGGATTTCCTGGGTCTGCCAGGCGCCGCCTACGAACCGGTGCTGGAAGAGAAACCCGCCTTGGTTGGCCGCAACAACCTCGCCAAGGCCGTCGCCGTCGACGTCGCCCGCCACAACACCCTGAGGGCTGTCGCTGAAGCTGCCTAGACGCGTGGCCGTCCAGCCCGTTGCACCCTTCTCGATGAGCCACACCAAGCTGTATCCGTATCCGCCGGTGGTGGCGGCCAGTTCCGGTTTGCCGTCGCGGTCGCCGTCGCCGACCCAAAGGTCGTGGATGCTAAGGAACCTCCCGTCATTCCCCAGGTCAACGATGCGTTGTGACTGCCACGTCGTGCCGTCGTGGCGCACCTGCGTCACGGTCGCGTTCTGGCCAGCGGCTTCGCCTAGGTAGATTTCGCGCTTGCCGTCGTAATCGAGGTCGCCGAGGGTGAGCGGTCCGATGGAGTTCGGGGCCGAGTAGATGACTACGTCCGTCCACACCGTGCCGCTATACGACAAGCGGTGGAGTTCATGGGCCGGGCCGCCGGTCCCGCGCGTGGCGAAAACTTCGGCCTGGCCGTCGTTGTCCGCGTCGCCAACGGCCACGTAGACCCACTCGGTCAGGGGTGAGATGGCGGTACGGCCGAGCGGAGTGACCTTGAACAAGCCCTCGCTGCCCGCGACATAGGTCTCGCCTTTTCCGTCGCGGTCCGCGTCTCCCACGGAAATGTCGTACAGGGATTCGACGAAGGTGGCGCGGGGGTCGCTTCGCCAAGCTGTCGGCGGCGGGGGCGGCGGCGGCGTCGAACCGCAAGCGACAGTTGCGGCGTTCTGGCCGCTGCTTGTCGGCGGAATCCAGCGGTAGCATTCGCTAAGGTCGCTGGCAGCCGTGGTCGCGGTGGCGCGCATCTGCACGACGGTGCCCTCGGGGATGGGATAGGAGGCTGCCCAGGCGCGCACGCCCCAAGATTGGAGCTTGAGCGGTTTCCAGGCGCCGTCATTGAGACGCACGTCGACCGTGGCGACCGTGAACCCGCTGTTGGGAGTTACCTGCGCTTGCACCCAATACCCGTTGCCCGTCACTAGCGTGAAGGTGGCGTCGAAGCTGGAGGTCGGTGGCGGGGGAGGCGTCGTCGTGCATTGCTCGACGCCGGCCGGGTGCGTGAACCAACACGATTCCCGCGCTGGCGAACCGTCGCGGGCGTTGGCCGCGAAGCGGATGGAGTGGCCGGGCTCGATGTGCATGCTTCCCACGTAGTTGCCCCAATCGTTCAGTTGCAAGGCCATGCTGTTGCCGTCAGACTCGATGGCGTGCACGACATAGATGTCGCCACCATCGACGCGAACCTCGACCCACCACTCGTTGCCGCCACGGTGGTCAAACGTCGTCGTGACCGCGCCGTAGCTCTGGGGATGGTCGGCCCCCACAGGCCAGATGCCTCCGACCAACAGGGCCACGAGGGCCAAGCCTTGTACGAATCGCGGTATCGGCATAGCGCCTGCCATCAAGGTGGCCGACAAGTAACTGTTCAGAGGCGAACATGTGGGGCGGGCCGACCGCCCAAAGAACAGGGCGTGCCGGCAGGCTCGGAAACAGCCCAACGATTTACCAACCTATTTTCCAGCGCAGCCGCAAGGGCCATCATGGCTTGGCTCCGCCTGGTTCCGCTCCTGCCGCTTCTGTTGGCCGGCTGCTCGACCGCCCCTGCCGGGGATTCTGGTTCCGCTGCGCAATGGGAGCCGCTAGAGTGCGACCCCTCAGGCGCCACGACCATCGGCCGCAACGCGCCGCCAATCGACGGCCTGACGGGGGTGGACCCGACGGTTGCCGGGCGCGTGGCTGCAGCTTTCGGTGACGAGATCACCTCAACCACGCCAATTGATTCCGCTGCAGGCTTTGCCCGATGGTCGACCGCGACCGGCTACGTCCAAGTGAGCCGCACGGATGGGCGAGCATCCTGGGACTTGACGACTTCGCACGGTGACTACCCGTCCGAGGAGCGCCTGCGGGGAGGCTTGGTGGCGTTGGGGGCTCCTGCGTCCTCCCTACATGCGAACGAATACGCTCGGGGCCACATGCAGCAGGTCTGGCAAGGCCAAGTGCTCGCCGGGACATCGGCCTGGTTCCTCAAGGGACAAGGCGACCCCGCGCCGATGGGCTCGTATGGCAGCTTCAACCTGGCTGGATTCGCCGTTCCGCCCGGCCCACTTGAGACCGTCGCCGAACCCGAGATCTTGGCCACGGCGCGCGGCTACGACCGCTGCGCCATGGATGCAGAGGGCCGCACTGCCGCCGCCGGCTATACCTTCAGCGGCGTCGAACTTGGTGCCTATTCCATCCACAACGACAGCATCGTGCGCCAAGTCTACATTCAATACACGGAGCCTGGCGAGCCGGGCCACTGCGGATTTTCCCGCGGCGTGGCTGTGGACGCCGTGACCGGTGCCGTGCACGGCCCGGTGCTTGTGCGGTGCGATTGACGCGAGGGCTTACCCCTTACGGTTGGCGAAGGCCGCAGGAAGAACTCGTGCACCAGTCGCCGTAGGCCGCAGCGCGGGGGCCGTGACTCCTTTCGCCTCGCGCGCGGCGACCTGCCGGGCCCTGCTTCAGCACGCGGGCGCCGCATTCGCCTGCGGCCAGGTGTAGCCCCCGGAAAAGTCGGTGGCCCCGCCCGTGCTGGTCGCGCGGAAGTCGACCTTGGAGCCGTTGGGGACGTGGAAGCTCTTGGCCCAGCCCCAACCCTCGTTCGTGAGGGCGATCCAAGTGGACCCGCAATTAACGCGGGCCTCGACCTTCGCGATCGGTTGGTTGCCGGAGACGGTCGCCTGGACCCACCACTCGTTGCCCTTCACGCCGGTGAAGGAGGCGTCGAAGCCACTCGGAGGCGGGAGTGGAGGTGGCGGCGTGCAGGAGACCTTGCCGGCATCCGTGTTGGATGAGGGGATCCACCTGTAGCAGTCGCTGATGTCCGTTTCGCCGGTGCTGGCCGTGGCCCGAAGACGAACGATTGTGCCCTCGGGCATGTGCTGCGAAGTCGCCCAAGCCGTGGCACCCCACGATTGCCTGGCCATCGGCCATGCCGTGCTGCCATGTTGGTCAAACAGGATTGCTTCCACTTTGGTCACGGTGGCCCCATTGGTGGCCACGTTGGCCTGCACCCACCACTCGTTGCCGCGCACACCGGTGAAGGTGGCGTCGAAGGTGCCCGGCGGCGGCGCGGCCTTAATCTGGTAGACGCGCGTGACGCCACTGTCACTTGGCGAGTGGGTCGTGAAGCCGATGGCTGCGTAGATCTCGCTGCGGCCATCCATGTCGGCGTCACCAATGACCATGAGGGCAGAGCTGCCATTCACTCCGCGAGCGTCGTCGACGGGATTGGCGATGCGCTTGGCCACCCAGGCGCTGCCATCCCAGCGAACCTGGTAGATTTGCCCCAGTTCCGTGCCGATGTAGAGTTCCTGGGACCCGTCGCCGTCCCCGTCGCCGAGGAAGAGTGTCCGGGCCTGCAGGTGGGCGCCTTCCGGTGTGCGCAACTCCGTGAAGATGTCGTTGGCGGACCAGCCGTTGGCCTGGTCGAAGGTCACCATTCGGAGCCAGCCCTCGTAGTTCAAGGTGTAGACTTCTTGGCTGGCGTCGCGGTTGCCGTCCCCGGCCACGACAAGGCTGAAGCCGGAATGCGAGCCGGTGCCCGGAAGGTCGGTGACGGCCCAGGTGCCCATGACGAACTGGACCTGGCTGAGGACCTTGCTGTCGCGGTCGGCGTCGACGGCGCCGTGGCCCACGTACAACTCCGTGCGGCCATTGTTGTCGGCGTTGCCGATCCACATCGAGTCGACGCTGCCCGAAAGGGAGGCGATCTTGCGGCTCTCCCACACGAGGCCGTCCGTGAAGCGGATATGGTAGACGCCGCTCTCCGACCTGCACGGGTGCGTGTCCGGGCAGACGATGTCGACCATGCCGACGTAGATCTCTGGGCCCGGCAAGCTGTCGATGTCGCCGAGCGTCATGTCGCCCGCGACGCGCCCTGGAAGGGTCAGTAGGATGCGCTCGCTCCACCCCACGCCCGCCGTGAACGAATACTGGACGAGGTTGTTGTTGCTCATCGCATAGATCTCGCGCCTGGCGTCGCCGTCGCCGTCGCCCGCTGCCAAGGCGCTGAAGCCGGTCAAGGTGCTGAGGCGGCCCTGCGTCCACGTCCCGTCATTCTTCTCGAAGAAGTGCACGCCGTAGGGGTTGCCGACGGTCACGTCTCGGATGCCGTCGTTGTCGGCGTCGCTTACTGCCATGTCGCCGGAGCTGCTCGCTGTGCCGGCGGTGCCGATAGGCGTCGCGGTCCACGCGGAGGGCGGAGGCGGGGGTGGCGGAGGCGGAATAGCCCCACAGGATTCAACCCCGGCGGGATGCGTGAAGGGGCAGCTCTCGACGAAGGCGGCGTCGCCGCTTGCTGCATCCAGCACCATGGCCCGGAACTGGACGCGCTCGCCCACGGGGATTCGGAATTGTCCGTGCGGATAGTCGGTCCCCCACTTCTGCCAGTCGCCGGCCCTTCCCACATTTTCCAAATGCTGCCAAGTCCCGCTTTCGATGCGCGCTTCGACCGTGATTGCGTTGTCACCCGAGATGCCGCGTACGAGGACTTCTACCCACCACTCGTTGTCGCCGTCGTGGTCGAATTGCATGCCAAAGCTCCGCTCCCCGACGGTCACGGATTGGGGGTGCGTGGCCGCGACGGCCATGGACATGCCCAGCAAGAAAGCGACGGCAAAGGCGGTAATCAGCGGGAGCCTGGCGCTCGTCGTCGGGTTTCGGGTCGCAGGTGTCGTGGGCATGGTGTCGCCTCACGTGATGTGAGCATCCGTGTCCACCAGATGTCCTTCGTAGAGCGTCATCTGGCTCATGCGCCCACTGCGTCGCCAATCGAGCACCATGCCGGAGCGCTCCTCCCACGACATCTCGAGGTCCTGGCCGTTCTCGCCGTCGGGAGCCTCGCGCCCGATGAAGGCCCGCAGGACGTACGCGTCGTCTTCCCTCATCATGGAACTCGTGCGCCACTGCGGTGCTTCCACCCGCACGATCCACTCCGTGACTTCGCACGATTCGCCCGAGGCAGGCATCGCGATGACGCGCGGGTTCGTCGTGCTGTCGACCGGCACGTTGGTGGAGACTCGACGCGGGCCCTGCACGGTGTTGTAGGTCCAGTGCGTCGTGGTCGTCGTGCCATCCGACTCCTCCGTCGTTGTCCCCGTGCAGACGGCATTCCATTGCGCACCGTCGTACGTGAGGTGCTGCGTGGCCTCGCTGGTCGTGACATGATTCCCCGAGACGAGGCGTGAGAACAGCTCGTACGTGACGTGGCTTCCCGCGACCGGCCAAGCGGGCGCCACCACTGGTCCAGGCCAGACGTAGGCGCCGGATTCCGCGCTGTGCCCTGACTTCGCGACCGCCCTGAACTGGACGTCTGCGCCGGCGCCCGGCGTCACGGACGTCGCCCAATCGCCCCAAGTCTGGCGGGTGAGAGGGGACCAGGCTCCGGAGTCGATGCGGTAATCCACGCGGGCGAGTCCGTACGTGCCCTCGTCGGCGTAGACGTTCACCTGGACCCAGGTCGGGTCAGTGGAGACCGCGGTGAAGATGGCGTCGTAATCCGTGCCCAATTGGGGGCCCGGGTAAGGGGTCGCAAGCGGCCATTCCCAGCCATTGGCCGAGTAATCCCATTGGCCTGCCGTGGATTGGGCGCGCAGTTGGAGGATCTCGCCGTAGGGCACATTGATTGACGCGGCCCAGACGTTCTGTCCCCACGACTGCGACTTGAGGTCCGTCCACGGGCCCGGGGAGTCGCGGGCCTGGACCTTCGCGATGGGCTGGTTACCGCTGACGGTTGCCTGCACCCACCATTCATTGCCCGTGACAACAGTGAAGGTGGCGTCGAAGTCGGCGGGCTGGGGCGGCGGGGGAGGAGGCGGAGGTGGGGGCGAAGTCGTGCCACACGTGACCTTGGTCGCATCCGTGTTGCTCGCGGGAATCCACCTGTAACACTCGCTGAGGTCGGTGGAGGCATCCACCGCAGTCGCGCGCAACTGGACTGTCGTTCCCTGCACTGCGCGGTATGATGCGGCGTAGCCGCCCCACGACTGTTTGGTGAGGGGCTGCCAGGCGCCGTCGTTGAGGCGGACGTCGACCTTCGCGAGAGTTCCGCCGGTCGCGGCGACGCTGGTTTGTTCCCACCATTCGTTGCCGCGTACACCGCTGAATGTCGCATCGAAGGTGCCGGGCGGAGGCGGGGGTGGAGGCGGGGGCACGGCCGTGCCGCACGTGACTTTGGTTGCATCCGTGTTGCTCGCCGGGATCCACCTGTAACACTCGCTGAGGTCCGTGGATGCATCTACTGCCGTGGCGCGGAACTGGATGGTCGTTCCCTGGACGGCGCGGTAGGACGCGGCGTAGCCACCCCACGACTGTTTGGTCAGGGGCTGCCAGACGCCATCGTTGAGGCGGACGTCGACCTTCGCGAGGGTTCCCCCTGTGACGGCGACGTTAGCTTGTTCCCACCACTCGTTGCCGCGCACGCCCGTGAAGGTGGCATCGAAGGTGCCGGTGCTCGTCCGCGCGGCCTCGCCAATCCGGACCACGCGCATCGCCAGGTCGCCGGGGACCGAACCGGAGAGGATGCCGCCGTAGGCCTCGTTGTGGCCATCGCCGTCACCGTCGCCGACGACAAGCATCGACACGCCGCCGGAGATGACGGCCGGCTTCCATTGCCCACTGTCGTAGCGCACCTGCGTGACCCTGTCGCCTTGGCCGACGTAGAGCTCCTGGCGGCCGTCGTTGTCGGCGTCACCGATGAACAGAGTCTGGGGCTCGGCGCCCGCGAGGGTGACGAGCACACGGTGGGTCCAGTCGTTCGTCGCTGGGCCGTAGGAGATCAGGCCGATGTCGCCAGTGAACGAGGCGGTGTACACCTCGGTGCGTCCGTCGCGGTCGACATCGCCCACGACGAGCTGGCTGCCCGTTCCTACCCAGCCTGGAAGGACCGTGGTCCGCCACGCACCGTCCACGCGCTCGACCTGCACCTTACCCTCCGAATGGCTGCCTGAGCGGCCGACGTAGAGCTCGGCGTCGCCGTCGGAGTCACCGTCGCCGATCCACATGGACTGGATGTTGCCGCCAAAGGTCGAGACCTCGGTGCCGCGCCACGTGCCTGACTCGAACGCGACCCGGTAGACGTAGGACGTCGTGGAGCAGCCTGACTGCCCCTCAGGGTCGCAGTTGACGTGCCCGATGGCGATGTAGAGCTCAGGACCGGCCACGCCATCGATGTTCCCGAGCGTCATGTCACCCGAGGTGGTGCCGCTGGAAGCGCCGCCAGTGGGGTTGTGGGGCAGCCTCAGGACGACGCGCTCGCTCCAGGCGCCATTGAGGAAGCGGGCCTGGACTAGGTCGCCCCCGCTCATCGCATAGACCTCGCTCAGGCCGTCGCCATCGCCGTCACCGACGGCCAAGGCGCCGACCTGGGTCGTCGTGCCGATGCGTTGCCGCGTCCACGACGTGCCGTCGGCCTCGAACGTGAAAACGCCCGCCCAGTCGCCGATGGTGACGTCGCGGCGCCCGTCGTTGTCGGCGTCGCCCACGCCCAGGTCGCCGCCTCCGGCGGCCGGGTTGCCTGCGTCCCCGACGACGGTCGTGGGCCAAAGGGCCGGCGGCGCCGAGCACTGCTCGACGCCGGCAGGGTGCGTGAACCAGCAGGAGTTCTGCTCGGCACCGTTGGCCCACAAGACGCGGAACTGGACGTCGTGGCCGGGTTCGATGTGAAACGATCCGCCCCACGTTCCCCACGATTTCTTCTCGAGGCCGTAGAGATTGCTCCCCGCCCCATCGTGCGCGAAGACGCCGATTGCGGTGGACGCGTCGGGGCCAGAGATGGCGACCTCGACCCACCACTCATTTCCGGCGCGATGGTCGAATGCGACGGCGCGGCTGCCGTTGTCGTTTTGGACGTGCTCCGCTGAACCGGGGAGTGCAAGGGCTACGAACAAGAGTGCCGTCGAGGCCGCCAAGATTGCCCGCCAAGGTCGAGACGGGGCTTGGGCTGGGGCAACTGCGGCGGCATCCATGACGAAACGTTGGGGTTGCGCGTAGATAGTGCGGGCGGGACAATTCTGGTTGCGCGGCGGCGGACCATGTGCTTGCCTGTGGGCTTGCAGGTCATCCGCCGTTTATCCTGTCGGCGGCCAAGCGATGGGTTGGCTGGCTTCCTGCCCGCCGCCGCCGAACGCGCGGAACTGCACGCGGTCTCCCGGGTTGATGTGCACGGCCGCGGCCCAGTCGCCCCACGCCTTGCGCTGCATGGGTTGCCAGGTACCGTCGTAGATGCGGACCTCGACGCCCTCGAGGTTGCACGTCGAGTACACGTTGACTTGCTCGTAGTCGGCGTTGCCCTTCACGTTGTGGAAGGCCGCATCGAAGGCGGTACCGCAGTTTCCCCACCCGGGGTACGGCGGCGTCCCATCGGGCCATGGGAAACCTTGCGCGTGGTAGCCGATCGCTCCGTCCGTGCGATGCGCGCGGAACTGCACGAGGCTGCCGTCGGGGATATGGAAGCTCCCCGCCCACGCTCCCCAGGACCGCTTGGTCAGCGGATGCCAGTCGCCGCCGCTGTGCCGCGCCTCGACGAGGTTGACGGGACTGTCGACACGGACCTCGGCCCACCATTCGTTGCCCTTCATGCCCCAGAATGATTCGTTGTACCAGGACGAAGCGGGCGGCGGTGGCGGCGTCACGACTCCAGTGTCGGTGCACGTCTCGCCTCCCGTCGACGTCTTGCCGGCGGGGTGCGTGAACATGCAGGATTCCTTCCATGATCCGTCGACCATGGCGCGGAACATCACTTGGTTTCCCGGCTCGATGCGGAAGGAACCGGCCCAGTTCCCCCAATTGCGCAGCGTCAATGCGGTCCAGGGAGAGTTGGCGTCCTTGGCCTGGACTTGCGCGGGCGTGGCGCCAGTGATCTTGGCCTCGACCCACCATTCGTTGCCGCCCTTGTGGTCGAACGTGGCCGTGCCCGGTGGCGGCGGTGAACCCCCACCTCCGGGTGCTGCGAAGCGCGTCACGAATCCGTCCTCTCCACCTTCGCGTTGCTTTTGCCCCGCGTTGGCGGTGACGGGGAACTCCAAGGACCACGTCCATCCTGCGTAGGACGCAGTGCCGTCCGGCATGACCGCCACGCTTTCGCCGAAGTCGCCGTCGGTGCCGCCGAGCCGCGTTGAGTGGACGGCCTTGCTGCCGTCCGCCGACAATGCGTGCGCGAACGAATCGAAGTAGCCTCCGCCCGGTCCTGCGGCGCCGCCGACGTTTGTCCAGCCGGCCGCGGTGGCGTTCGTACGCCCCGTCACGTAAGCGCGTCCCGAGCCGTCGACCGCGATGCCGTATCCGAACTCCTCGCGGTCGGTGCCGAGGTACGTGGCGTACGACAGCGCGGTCCCGTTCGCGTTGAGCTTGACGATGAAGGCGTCGGAGCACTCCGCCTCGACCCAGACGGGGCGGGGGCCACCTGACCAGCCGCTGCACATGAGGCCCGTCGCGTACGAGCGGTCGGCGGCGCCCGCGGTGGTGGCGAGGTCTGAGGACATGGTATCGCCCGTAATGTAGGCGTTCCCGCCGGCGTCGCGCGCAATCGCGTGGCCCCTGTCCGTCAAGCTTCCGCCGTAGTAGGTTGAGGCCTCGAGGCGGCCCAAGGGGTCGAGTTTCAGCATGAAGGCGTCCGTGGCTCCCTTGAGCGTGGGCTGCGCGGCGCCTGCCGTGACGGGGAAGTCGGTCGAGCGCGTCTCGCCGGTGAGCCACAGGCTTCCCGACGATGGACTCACGGCCAAGCCATTGACGCGGTCTGCTGCGGACCCCGCGATGTACGTTGAGTACACGGCGCTCTGACCGTTCGCCGTGAACTTCGTCGCAAAGCCGCGCGCCTGGAAGGTGTTGGGTTCGCAGCCCGTCGCGTTGGGCTGGAAACCCATGCCGTACGTCGGGAAATCGCACGAAAAGGTGGTGCCGGCGATGAACGCGAGCCCGTCGCTCGTGACGCCGACGTCCTTGCCCGTGTCGGAGTCGCTGCCTCCAACGAAGCTCGACCAGAGCCGTTGGCCGGACGGACTCAGCTTGGCGAGCCACGCGTCGGCGTTGTTGCCCTTGCCGCGCTGCCAGCCGTCGGCAGGGAAGTCCCAGGAGTTCGTGGTGCCTCCGACATACACGTTGCCGGCGGCGTCCACGGCGATGCCCTCGCCCTCGTCCGAATTGGATCCACCGAGCATCGTGGTCCAGCCCATCGACCCATCGGCGTTGACTTTGCGCACGAAGACGTCTTGCGTCCAGTGGTCGGCATACTGCGTGTAACGGCTGCCGACGACGTACGCGTTGCCGAGAGCGTCGACGGCCACGTCCATGACGCGCTCGCTCGGCGCGTTCTGATGTAGGGAGACGTATGTGGAGGACAGCATCTCCGGCGGCAATTGCGCGGGCGGGCACTGCTCGACGCCCGCGGGATGCGTGAACCAGCAACTCGACCACGCGAGGTTCTCGCTCTGTCCGTCGGGGGACATCCACACGGCGCGGAACTGCACACGGTGCCCGGGTTCGATGTGGAACGAACCCGCCCAGGCGCCCCAGTTGCGCAACGTCAAGGGCACCCAAGCGCCGCCGTCGTCACGCGCGCTGACCTTGTCGATGTCGTCCTTGAAGAAACCCGCCAGGCTGACCTCGACCCACCATTCATTTCCGGTCTTGTGGTCGAAATGGATCGCTTGACCGCCGCCGCCCTCGGGGGGTTGGGCGTGTTCGCCTTGCACGGCGAAGGCCATGGCGGTCAGGGCGCACACGGCGCCCACGGCTAGCAGTTGTCGCTTCATCGTGTTGATCATCTCAGCATCCTCCTGCTAACAAGCTCCCGTCGGCGTCGCCTGCGGCCAGATGTAGCCGCCGCTGAAGTCCATGTTCCCGGTGGTGCTGGTGGCCCGGAAGTCGACTTTCGAGCCGGCCGGGACGTGGAAGCTGGCGGACCAGCCATAGGACTGTTTGGTCAGCGAGCGCCACTCCTCGGAGCAGTTGATGCGTGCGGCCACGTTCTGGATTGGCTGGTTGCCGCTGACGCTGGCCTGCACCCACCACGCGTTGCCCGTCACGCCTGTGAACGACGCATCGAAGCCCGAGGGGGGCGGGGGCGGCGGGGTTGTGCCGCATGTGACCTTGGTCGCATCCGTGTTGGCGGCAGGGATCCAGCGGTAGCAGTCGCTTAGGTCCGTCGCACCCGTCGTGGATGTGGCGCGGAACTGCACAGTGGTCCCCTCCACGGCCCGGTACGAGGCCGCGTACCCGCCCCAGGATTGCTTGGCGAGGGCCTTCCATGTGCCGCCATTGAGGCTGACGTCGACCTTGGACAGCGTGCCGCCGGAGGCGGCCACGGAGACCTGTTCCCACCATTCGTTGCCCCGCACGCCCGTAAAGGTGGCGTCGAACGTGGTCGTGCCGGCCGGGGGGGGCACGGGGGCCACGCGGTACACGTTTTCTGGCGGCGAACGGCCGGAGTCGGCGGTCGCCAGGTAGGCCTCGGTCTTGCCGTCGCCGTCGGCGTCGCCGAGCACGATGGAATCGGCGAACTCGTGCCCGATATCGGCCAAGCTGCGCGTCGTCCATCCGGTGGCAGGGGACCCTGTGACGCGCCACAGGCCGCCGTCGTAGCCGCCCGCGTACAGTTCGTTGAGGCCGTCGTTGTCCACGTCGCCGAAGGCCAGGTCGTTGGGTGCCACGAACCCGGGGAGCAGGATGCGTTGACGTTCCCAGCCGTCGGGACGGACGGAGAAGCGGAGCAGGCCGTTGTCCGGGCCACCGTCGGTCTCGAAGAAGCCGACGTAGACCTCCTGCTGGCCGTCACGGTCGCCATCGGCGGCCACAATGCCGCTCAGGTAGACGGGGTCCTCCGGGGTGTCGCCGCCGATGAAGGCGACGG
>CAZXUC010000045.1:0-12564 GCA_964643795.1 uncultured Halobacteriales archaeon
GGGGGGGGGAGGCCTGGTGAGAAGTCAGCGAACGCGGATGATCTCGCGCTTGCGGGGGCGCTCATCCCAGGAATCGACGACGGATGTCTCGTCGCCGTCCAACGCGAAGGCGTCCACGCCCAATTGCCGGCGAATGATTGCTTGCATGGGGTTAGGTTCGCTCATATCAACCACGGGAATCTTTGCGACGCAGGTACGCCAGATTAACCTATCCTGTGGAGATTCGTCAAAGCACGTAGGGCACCCCTCGATTCTACGGCGATAGGCGAACATATAGCGGCAACGTGAACATGTTCACATATTTTCCTGGACTAGAGATGATGACCACACGCGCGCTACGTCCTGGTCCCATGCTGATTTCGGCACGGCCGCAACCACTTGGCAGTCGAATGCGACGCCCCAAACCGGGCATGCCAGTTGGGGGATGAGCCGGTCGTAGTGGCCCCCGCCCCGCCCCATCCTTCCGCCCAGCCGGTCCCAAGCGGCGCCGGGCACAATCGCGAGGTCCACGGTTGCAGGTTCGACACGTGGGCATCCCAAAAGTGGTTCCTCGATGCCTAGAGTAGATTTCTGCAATTCGCTCCAGCCACGTGCCTCCTGCAAGAGCAGGCCCTCCGGCGTCACACGGGGAAAACACGTCATCTTCCCAGCGCGCCACGCCGCCAGCGTGAGTCCCACGACGGAAAACTCGCGCCCCTTTGCCTTGTAGACGAGGACGCTGCGGGCCGCCTTCCATTCGGGGGCGTCCTGGATGGCGGCCTGCACGATTTCCTCTTCGAGGGCGCGCCGAGCAGGCGCAAGAGCCGCCAGGCGAGCTTTGACGTCGGCGCGCAGGGCGTCCTTTGCTGCGGCGGCATCGTCCATGCAGCGGGCACGGCGCACGGCATCAAGGATGCAGCGGCGGCGCCGCGATGACATTGCCGCCACACGGCGAACGCGTTAGCCTGATATTCGAGGGATGCCTCGCCGCGCCATGGGAAACGTCGCGTCGTGGCTTGCCGGCTACGACCCGAAGCAGCTCACCATCGCATCCGCAGTGAGCCATTCTAGCCTGCAGATCTTCCACGGGGCGCGCAAAGAGGGCTTCAAGACCCTCGCCATCACCGCCGACGAACGCGACGTACGATACTACGATGCCTTCCCGCTTGCCAAGCCCGACCGCGTCCTCACTCTCAAGAAATACAAGGACCTGCTCGGCAAGGCGGCAGAGTTGCGCGACGAGAACGTCGTCCTCGTTCCGCATGGTTCCCTGGTGGAATATTTGGGGCCAGACAATTACATCAACCTCGAACTCCCAATCTACGGGAACCGGCGCGTCCTGCATTGGGAATCCGACCGGGACAAGCAACGTGAGTGGCTGGAAGCCGCTGGAATCCGGATGCCGCGCAAGATCCAGGACCCGAAGGACATCACGGAACCAGTCATCGTGAAGTACCACGGTGCCAAGGGTGGTCGCGGCTTCTTCATCGCCAAGTCTTACCACGACTTCAAGCGCCACATCAAGGAAGGCGAGCCCTACACAATCCAAGAGTTCGTCCTGGGGACGCGTTACTACCTGCACTACTTCCACAGCCACATCGAGAAAGGGGGCTACCAAGTCGTCTTGAGCGATGACCCATCGAGTCTGAAGGCGGGCAGGGCGGCGAAGGTTGCGGGTCGCGTCGGCACGAAACCCGCGGACCGAGCAACGCATCCCACGAAGCTTGAGCGTGCCACCGCTCCCGCGGGTCGCGTCGGCACGCTCCAAATGTTATCAATCGACCGGCGTGACGAATCAACCATTGACGAGATGAATCGCCTGGGCTCGCTCAAGGACCTCGAGGAGATCGGCATCACGCCGACCTTCGTCGTGACGGGAAATATCCCAATGGTCATCCGCGAATCACTTCTGCCCGAAGTGTTCCGCATGGGGGAATCCGTCGTCAAGGAAGCCCACAAACTCTTCGGCGGACTCTGGGGACCGTTCTGCCTGGAGACGGTCGTCACGGACAAGTTGGAGTTCCGCGTCTTCGAGATCAGTGCCCGCATCGTGGCCGGCACTAACCCGTTCATCGGCGGCTCGCCCTACAGCGAAATGATCGCGCCGGGACTCAGCACGGGGCGCCGCATCGCGCAGGAAATCAAGCAGGCGGCGAAGACGGGCCGGCTTGGAGAGATTCTGACGTAGGTCGGTCGCGTCCGCGCCTGCCCCGCCGAACCACGAATTACACGAATGCCCACGAAACGGACGGAGTCCGTTCGTGATAATTCGTGTAATTCGTGGTTTCACAAGGCGAGGGGCGGCCTACCGGAACAGCCAATACATGATGAAGCCGAATCCCAGCGCCGTGTAAGCGTACACAATCCAGACCACCCAGCGCAGGATGAGGATGCGCCGGGCGCCGGACGGCGTCTTGGCCTCGGGCGAGTCCTCCACCGGGCGGTTGGGGTCGAACTTGGAGAAGGGCAACATGGCGCCCACGAAGGGCGAGCGCATGAGACTTTGCCAGGAGCCCACGCCTGCGGTTCGTCTGACTCGCATTTATGGCTCCGGAGCGCGTCCTCTCGGCCGTGCTCCGTTTCATCTTGGCCGACGCCGAACTCGAACTCGCCCCCTTCGAGATTGCGGGCCACCCGGCCGTGCGGGCTTCAGCGAAGGCACAAGAGCGCAAGCCGACGGAACTTTTGCTCGACCAGAACGCGCACAGTCAAGCGATTAGGCAACTCCCCGACGGCGCGCGGCGTGGCCGGCCCGACATCGTGCAATACACGCTGCTAACACTTCTGGAGTCGCCGCTTGCGAAGGTCGGCCAACTTGAGGTCGCAATCCACACGCGCCACGCGGTCCTGCTGCGCATTCGGACCGACACCCGCCTTCCGCGCGGTGAGGCGCGCTTCCACGGACTCATGGCAAAGGTCCTGCGTGACGGGAAGAGCAACGACAACGGCCCGCCGCTCATTTGGTCGGAAGGCGTCGTCGCCGCGATGACCGTCCTCGAAAAATGCGGGCAGGGGCCCGTCGTCCGCCTCGACGAGACTGGCATCGCCATGTCTCCCGATGAACTCTGCGCCCAGGCTGCCTCCGGCGACTTGACGGTCGTCCTGGGCGCTTTCCCCTCGGGAGATTTCTCCGAGGCGTGGCGGAAGGCCGCGCCGAGCGCCGCGTCAATTTGGCCGCAGGCGCTCAACGCGTGGGCAGTGGCTGCCGAGGTGACGGCCGCGCATCGCCGCCGGTGGGGCCCGGCGTCGGGGGCAGGTGAAGCAATGACCTCGGCCGCGACAGGACAGGGCGCGGGTGTGGCCCCACCGCGGGCCGTTCGGCGACGCTGAACTCACGTTCGGCAACGGAGAGCTACGGTAGCCGACACTCGGGGTGGTGTACGTCGGCGCGGTGCACGGCGCTTTCGAACAAGTAGTCCACGACCACGGCCGCCAGGGTTAATTGCCGTTACGGAAGGTGACAAGAGATTTTTGTCGGGGGCAACAGGGCCATGCTACTTTGCCTTCGCCTTGATGCGCTTGAGCGTGAAGAGGCTCTCGCGTTCCATCTCTTCCAGGCGCAGGGAAATGAACTGCTTGATCTCGTCGAGTTCGGGCAGGACCTTGAACTCGAGGGCGTTGACGCGGCGCTTCGTCTTCTCGACCTCGTCCAGGAGGCGTTTGATGGCAGTCTCCAATTCGGCCGCGACGATGACTTGCTCGACGAGGGCTTCGTACCCGTTGACGGCGTCATCGATGGCCGGAGTGGTGCCGACGATGCCGTAGCCGCGCTCGGAGAGGGGGTGGCGGACGCTGGTTGCCGTGATCTTGGGGACGCGCACACCCATGATGTTGTGCTCCTTGAGGTGCACTTGCGGCGGCTTCGCGACCGTGTATGCGACGGACTTGAGGGCGATCGTGCCTTCGATGGCCGCCGCCGCGTTGGATGCTTCCTGGGCAGCAATGTAGCGCTTCACGAGGTCGCTGCGGATCGACTTGACCTTGGGCAGGATGGCGAAGATCTCGTACATGAGGCCGTCCCGCTTCTTCTTGAGCAGGTTGTAGCCCGACTTAGACAGTACGATTTTGCGCTTGACGTTGATAAGCTCGCTCCGCGTCGGGGTGACGTTCTGGGCGGCCATGGACGGGCGCGGCGACTGGCACCCTTCTCATAAGCGTTGGGCAGCCAAACGGGCCGTCCCCTCCGAGAAAGGCGGCAAAATCCCGGTTCAGGGGCTCCCGCCACAAACATTTCAAGCCTGACCCCCGTGGTGCCCATCACAATGCCTGTCTTCGAACTCGTGCGCAAGGAAACGTTGTCGGAGGAAGAGTTCCCTGCAACGTCCTGCAATGTCAAGCTCGCCGTCGTTGTCGAGTTCGGGCCGCAGAATGTCCCGAACGCGGCGGCCCGCAAGATTGCCCTCCGCCTGCTCAAGGAATTGGTGCAGGACACCAACCCCGAGGATCTCGTCGCCCTGTCGAACCATGACCTGAACGAGCAGGCCGCGGCACCGGAGAACGGCAATGGCCGCAACGGCGACGGCTGGGTCAAGCCGGCCGACCTCGACATGCGCGTCATCAAGTCCGCCCACCGGATGGTCATCGAGATTTCGCAGCGCGGCCAGTCCGGCCGGGCCGTGCTGGCATCGGAGCTGGTGGGCGCGGTCGGCCTTTCGGCCCCGACGGTCGGGCGGCTGCTCAAGCCCGGTGAGCCCGCGCACGAGTACGTGAAGCAATACATCCTCGTCGCACCAGCAGGCCGGACGAAAGCTCTTGACCTTACCCCGTCGGGCCGGATGCTCGCCAGCAAGATCCGAGCCGAAGTCGTGCCGGCCTAGTGGGAAGCTGCCCGTTGAGCGAAGCATCAAGACCAGGGCGGCGCTGAACTCCATGTGGGCGCGCGCCTTGGCCAGCATTTCCTCAAGGACCTTCAGGTCCTTGAGAGCGTCGTCGTCGCCGCCGACCTAGCGCCGGGCCAATCCATCCTCGAAATCGGCCCCGGCCCAGGTAACCTCACCGAACGCCTATGCACAGCCGTGGGGTCGCAGGGAAGAGTCGTGGCCATCGAAGCGGACCGAGCCCTGGCTGCGGCACTGCGCGGGCGTTACCCGGGCCTGGAGATTGTCGAAGGCGACGCCGTGCAGGCCGACCTGGCCGCGTTCGGTCGATTCGATCGCATCGTTGCCAACCTACCGTACCTCATCTCGGGCCCGATCACGATTGCATTCCTCGACCTCTTGCGCGACCCGACTACGCGGTGGGCGCGGGCGGTCCTCATGTATCAGAAGGAATTCGCCGACCGACTCCTCGCCCACGCTGGCGACGACGCTTACGGCCGGCTCTCCGTCCACGCCGCCCGCTGGGTGGACGTCACGAAGGTGCGGGACGTGGCGCCTGGAAGCTTTGACCCGCCGCCTAAGGTCGATTCGATGGTCCTCGCCTTTATCCCGCACTCGGAGCCCCCTTTCGTGGTCGCGAACGAGGTCTTGTGGCGGGCCGCCGTGGACGGGTCCTTCAACCAGCGCCGCAAACAGATGAGGAACACGGTGCCCCCGGCCGTCGCGGGCTACGGCGTGGACACGGCGACGGCGCTCGCCGTGCTGGACGACATGGGGCTTGCATCGGAACGGCCGGAGCAGGTGGCGCCTGCGGTATTCGCCCGACTCGTGGCAAATCTTGACGCGAAGAAATCGGTGGCACCCAGGAAGTCCTGAATGGATTATCCCGGCCCTGACGGCCACACCTATTTCGTGGCGCTCAACGACAACGTGTACCGGCCGAGCGACGACACGTTCCTCCTCGCAAGGGCCGTCCATTCCGAGGTCAAACCGGGCACGCGATTCTTGGAGGTCGGATGTGGTACCGGATTCGTAAGTCTCGTCGCAGCCCGCGCCGGCGCGCACGTCACTTGCACGGATGCAAACCCCCGCGCCGTGGCGCTCGCACGCCACAACGCCCGAGAGAACAAGCTCACGCTGGATGCCGTCGCGACCGACCTGCTGGCCGGGTTAGCGGGCCCCTTCGACCTTGTGGCCTTCAATCCACCCTATCTGCCGACGGCGCGAGAGGAGTACATCCCGGGGCCGCTCAACATGGCCTTCGACGGCGGCGTCGATGGCAACGAGGTCGTGCTCCGGTTCGCCACGCAGCTGGGTCAACTTCAAACCAGGCCGCGTACGGTGCTCATCGTGCACAGCAGCCTCGCGGACCCGGGCCCGTTAGGCGCCGCTATGTTTGAGTTGGGCTACCACAATGACGTCGTCCTTGAGGAGAGTCACTTCTTCGAGCGGCTCACTGTGCAAAGGTATCGTTTGGCGCCCTAGGCTTGGCGGCGCCGGACTAGCACGATGGCCGCCAACGCTGCAATCAGCAGGCCGATGCCTGCGCCAGGTGCACCTTTGCCCTTGTCGTCGCCGTCTCCATTCGCGTCAAGGCCGGTTCCGTCTCCAGTCTCGACGCCTGCAGCCGGTGACGTGCCGTTTTCAAACGCGGCCTCTGACGTGATGCCGAGCGAGAATGATCCCGTGAAGTTTGCGAACGACAGCGTGATGGTCCAGTTGCCGGGTGTCGTGGCATTGACCATCTGGGTCTGGTTGAACGTAGCCGTCAGTTGCGCATCGAGAACGGTGGCGTTGGCGCCGTCCATTGCAAGGATGGAAACCGAACCGTTCGTCATGTTGGTGGCGTAGGTCGCGACAGCCGCGGTCAGGGCGCTGGTCCAGTTGTAATGGTACACCGCATTCGTGGGAGTCGCAAATTCATGCTGGACGTCGAGAACCGCCGCGGTCACGCTTTCGTAGATGAGTTGCGGGGAGGCAATGGGCCCGGAAGCTGCGGGGCCACCGACAATTGGAATCATGACGCCGGCGGGCTTCGCCGCCGAACCATAGAGCAGGTTGAGCGTTCCCGTCGGCAAGTCGGTGGTGCTCCACATTCCGAACGAGATCGTGATGTCATCCCCGGCGGTGATTTCGGCACCTCGCGTCGCGTAGGTGAAACGGTATAAGCGTTCTGGCGTGCCTGGGCTGGGGCCGTATGCTTGCGCCGTGGTGGCAAGCCACGACTGGCCGGCGTACGTCGTGCCTCCAATGACCAGGTTGGAGTTCATCCCTCGCACAGCGGCAACATTGGCGGCGCCGACCCAAAGCGTCAAGATCGTCTCGCCTGCGACCGTTGCGTCAGAGGTCGCCGTCCACGTCCCCCAATTGACCGGGGCCTGGCCGCCCATGCAGGCTCCAGTGCAATCGGTGGGGAGGGGCGTCGACTCATCCGTGGTGGCTGTCGGCAGTTCCGTGGTGAGCGTGCGGTCCTTGGCGAGGAAGACGTTGAAGGCGCTCGAAGAGGTCGCAAAGGCAGCGCCGTCGCTGATGGCGGCAAAGAGGCCGCTCGGGCGGTCCACCGCATCGTAGAGGACGTTCAGGCTTGCCCCTACGCCGGAGGTGCGGGTGATCAAGGTGTAGGTCGTGCCGCCCTTCAATTCGATGCCGGCGAGGGGAATCGGGATGCGGATCTGGGACACGGTGGCCGCATCCGCCGGTGTCTCTGCAGTCACCGTCGGTGGTGGCACGGGCGAGGCGGCGGCGCTGACGACCACGGTGGAGCCCTCCAGGATGTTGGCTTGAATCTCCGTCCAGGCGGCGGCATTGTCCGAGACGACCCAGTACACGGCGACGCCATCCGACAGGAACGTCATGTCGACGGCCGGGGTGAAGGTCCCCAGCGTGATGGCGGGGTTCAGGCTGGCCGCAGGCGTCATGGCCGTGTTCACGATGCTCACGGATTTGGCTGCCGCGGCGGTGGGGGCAGTCGTGGCCATCTCGTCGGGCGGTGCGCCTGCCATGTAAAGGGCCATGACGGGGGCCCCAGGGGACATGCGCGGCATCGGGTCGGCCGCATTCGCCGGCGTTGGCAGAATCGCCAAAATCAGAAGGAAGGCGACTAGGACATGAATCGAGCGGGCCGGGATACGGGCTGGCATTGATGGGCAGGTTGCATTGGATTGCCTTTAACCTTTGTTGGCTGCCCGCGTGCTTGGAGAATCCAACCCGGATGTCGCATTCGGGTCAATCAGCGCGCCAACGCCTTTCTCGTCCCGAGTTCCCTGAGGGTCCTCCACTGTTTGACGACCGAATCGACGGCATGCCGTCCCATCGGAATCCGGGCCTCGGCGGCGGCCCGACTCATCCGGGGGCCCGTCACGGCGAAGCCCACAGGCTTTCCAGTGTCGAAGGCCAGGTCCGCCAACTTACGGGCCACTTCCCGGGCTATAAGCTGGTCGTGACCGGTTTCGCCCTGCAGGATGCACCCAATGACGACCAGGGCGTCGACGTCGGCGCGGGCGGCGAGGGCCTTCGCGATGAGGGGTGCATCGTAGACTCCTGGCGCGTGGATGTGGTGCGTGACTGTCGCGCCGAGCTCGCGTGCTCGGGCGAGTGCCACCTGGCTCATGCGACTCGTGATGCTGAAGTTGAATTCGCATTGCAGAAGGCCGATGCGGGGGCATTCGCCTGGGGTTGCTTCCGGGGCGTCGCTGGCGTGAGCGTCGGCAGGCAATTCCGGGGCGCGTCCGGGCCACTTGTCTTTCTTAGCGCCCGGCAGTGGAGCGATCAACTGGAATGGATCTTCCTCCGTGACAGTCTTGATGGGGCCGTGGTGGCGCGAGCGGCTCATCGTGAGTTCCTGCGCCGTCGCAAGGTCAGCATCTGCGTCGAGGCTTGCGGCGTCATGTTCCGGCGTCGGTCCGCCGCCAGGTTCTGGCGTTTCCGCTGAGGTAGCCGAAGCACGGCGGGGGCTGAACACCTGCGGCTCCGGCGGTTGGTAGTTGGCCAGGATCTCTTTGGCGCTCGCCTTGTGCGCCGCAGCGGGGGCATGGCTTGCAGGGGCAGCGGGTGCAGGGCCCCCGCGCAGGCCCACTCCCGTCGCGGGTCGCGCATCCAGGTCTGGGCGATGATAGACCTCGAATTGCTCCGCGTCCTCGACTTTCACTTGCGGCGGCGGGACGGCAGGTTCCTTCGTCTTGGGAGCGGGAGGCATGGCGATGCCTTTTGCCAAGTTTGCCTTCGTCATCGCGTGCGGCTGGGATGGTGGAAACTCGTAGCCCGATTCGCGCAAGCCCTTCG
This sequence comes from uncultured Halobacteriales archaeon, assembly GCA_964643795.1. GTDB lineage: Archaea > Thermoplasmatota > E2 > JACPAO01 > JAHFTW01 > JAHFTW01. The sequence goes on from CAZXUC010000045.1 coordinate 9,078, forward strand.
CCTTCGGCGCGTCGCCCGGTTCGGCGGGGCGGACGTACTCGTCGAACTGGTCCGTGGCCTCCTTGAGTTCCGGCTTGGTGCCGGGCTTGGCGTGGGCCAAAGCGTCGCGCTGGGCGGCGAGCATGCGCTCCAGCGTCTTCTCATCGAGCTTGCCCATCCAGTGCGGGGGAGGCCCTGCCATCTTGAAGCCTTTTCTTAGTGCGGCGCGACGGGATGCCGCGCTGCGCGCGTCACCCAACGCGCCGGAGCCGGCCAAGGCCGGCTACAAGACGCATCGGCCTTCGGATTCGCGTTGCACGACTACTTCAGCGTTTAACGCGACGACGAGCGCAGGTGGTCGGCTTCTTTGCGCTCGGGCGCGGCCGGCCCCAAGTCTTGGAAGCCTTGCCGTTGCCCCGTACCGGCGCGCTTCACGAGTTCTTCCGGTTTCTCCAGCAACCAGTAGGCGTTGACGGCGTGCTCGGCGACGCGGTTCTCCGCGACTCGAATCAGCTCCGCGTCCGACGAGGCCTCGTCCATGTGCACGAAGACCTCGAGGACGTGCGTCGACGTGGCAAGTTGCGCTTGCGCGATGGAGAGGCTGGCCTCGTGGCCGCACTGCTTGTCGATGGGTTCAGGCCCGACCATGCCGCACGCGATGACGATGTCGCAGCCGGCGCGTTGGATGAGTTGCTGCGCGGCGACGGCGAGGTCCTTGAAACCAGGAACTGTGCGGCGAACGATGCGTGCATCCGGGATGCCGACGGTCTTGAGCGTCGCAACCGCGACGTCGCCCATGTTGACCGTGGAAAATGTCGTGTCAACGACTCCGTAGCGATACGCAGCGTGGCCGTCGCGGCGCGGTTGGGCAGATGCGTCGCCGGGTTTCCAGATGAGGCTCATGCGGCCGACCTCCGGAAACCCCAGAACGCCGCCATGAGGCCGAGAGCAATGAGGGGGATGAAGGCCAGGAAGCCGTCCAGGACGCTTATCATCCAGAGAGTCGCGAGCAGCGCGATGATGGCTGCGGCGAGCAGGAATCCGACGTTCACGGTGCTTGCTCCTTGTAGAGCGTCTGTTGCGCCGCTCGCTCTGCGACGCGGTCAATGATCTTGCGGGTGCCGTCGAGGTCACCCATGAAGTGGGGCAGCCGCACGACCTTGCAGGCGTGGCCGCGCTTCGCGCATTCGGCCTCGACGGCCTTCTCATCGTACTTCTGGTCAAATCCAAGGGCGACGATGTCGGGTTTCAGTTCCGCCACGATGCGGTAATAGTCGCCGCGGTGGCCAAGGACGGCTTGGTCAACGGGCTTCAGGGCCTGCACCATGGCGCGGCGATGTTCCTCGGGAGTGATGGGTGCGTGCTTCTCGCGCGTCGCAGATTCGTCGCGGGCGATGACGACGACTAGTTCGTCTCCCAACTTCTTGGCGGCCTCCAACATGGCGATGTGCCCCGGGTGTAAGAGGTCGAATACGCCGGTCGTCATGACGCGGACGTGAGGACGTGGTCGGGGGCCGTCGTCGGAAGTTTTTGCCATGCCGCAAGGACGTCCTGGCCGGTGAGGAACACCAAGCCGTGCGCTTGCGCGTAGGCGCGAGCCGCCTTTTGACCCAATGCCTTTCCGGTCGAGCCATCGAGCATCTCGCAAATCGTGGTCGATGGCACGAGGCCGGCTAGGCGCGCGAGTTCCAAGCTGAGTTCCGTGTGGCCTTGCCGGGATGCGAGGCCTCCGAGGGACGCGTTGAGGACGATGCAGTGCCCGGGGCTGCGGAACTCGCGGCCGAACGCACGCTTAGCGGCCTCGGGCCCAAGCGTATCGATGCGGTCGAGGAATCGCGCCAGTTCAACGATGGTCTTGGACCGGTCGCGGTCCGGGATTCCCGTGTACGTGGAGCGGTGGTTGATCGTGATGCCGAAACTCGACTTCGATGGATCGTACATGACGTCGTCCGCCAGGAGGTGGCGCAGGACGGAGTGGCGTTCGGATCGCGCTTGCGCCTCCACCATGTCTGCAAGGAAGGGCAAGCCGAGTTTCGTGTGGTGCTCCGGTGCAATAGTCGTGCAGAGGAGGCCGCCGGCTTGTTCGCGAAGCAGACGGATCCTTTCGGGGGTGGCGAACTGGGACGCTACGACCATGTCGGTCTCCTCCTCGCGGCCGTCGGCGTCGTAGAGCAAGACGGGTTCACCGCGGCGCAGGGCCGCTAGGCCGGCATCCAGGGGGGTTGACACAGGCACAACCAGCCTCGAGGAGAATATCAGGAATGAGTCATTACCCACGATTGGGTTGCCAGAGGGATGCGCCCAATCCACCGATGACACCGATGTCACCGATGCGGTGACAGGCCATCGGTGTCATCGGTGACATCGGTGGATAGCGAGAATGGCCTAGCGTGCCTGCCTTGCGCGACCAGTCGTGAAGGATTAGACTGGTGCAGCGGCGGGGACGGCCTGAGTCTCGGGCAGCCGGATCGTCCCTGGGCCGAAGCTGATGTGCCCGACGAAGCCAAGCCCGTCATGGCTGCCCGCGCCGAGGACGTTCGCGAACCAGGAGCCGGCGGGGACGTTGACCGTTACAGGACCGACGCCGCCGTGCAGGAATGTGCAGCGCGTTTCCCATTCGATGAATCCGCCGGGGACGGCCGTGAACTCGATGAAGCCGCAGCGGTCGGCGGGGAACGGTGAGAGGGCCGTTGCTTCGAAGCTGAAGTTCCCGAATGCACCGAAGGAGAGGCCGCCGGAGACTTCGGCGAGGCTACCTTGCGCCATGCCGAGCGAGACCGCCGCGGTTCCGTTGTGGACGGGGGCGCCGTAAGCGGCGAGAAGCTCGCGCCGCTCCTGGTCAGGGATAAGCGTGTCCCACTTCACGAAGTAGAACGGGATGCCGGCGCGCTTGAGCGACGCCGGCGGCTCGACGCCCGCATAGAAGCTGGAATAGACCATGCCCGGCACGGTCCCGTTGACGCCGCTGCCTTCGTCGCACTGGAACGCCTCGACGCCGATGTTGCCGTCGTTGCTGGTCGACGGCGGGGTGGGGACGCCTTGGCCGGTCCCTGCTTCGAGAGCGAATTCGCTGGCGGGCATGACGCGGAAGCCTTCGGGGAGGTAGGGCTGAACCTTGCTTGCGGGGACTTCAAAGACGGCGGCGGCGAAGTAGCAGCTCGTCAGGCTCCAGTCGAGTTCCCGGGCGGGCAGGACCGTGGGCGCATCTTCGACTTCGGCGTCGGCAAGGCCGCCATTCTTTGCTGCGCAGCCCGAGAACGCAGAGGCAAGAAACAAGGCCATCCCTAGGGCAAAGCGAACGGTCATGGCTGCGCTGAGTCGAACGGCGGCTTAAAGTCTGCTAGGCCGCGGTGGAAGAGCCGGCCCGGGCTGCGAACAGATGCGACGCAAATCTGGAGTCTTACGCGGCAGCGGGCGCGGCGGTGCCCGTTTCGTCGGCGGCCTCGACGGTCGCCTTCTCCCAGTTCTTCCGGTACGTCGTGACGTAGCCCGCGATGCGGTTGCGGAA
>CAZXUC010000046.1:0-12022 GCA_964643795.1 uncultured Halobacteriales archaeon
CCCCCCGACCCGTCCTTGACCATTCACATGCCTCCGCGGCCGCCCCCGTAGTCCCCGTGCCGAGGGGAAGTTGGGGCGGTCTACGTCCCGCCGCACGTCCCCGTTCCGGGCGAATACGTCCCAGCGAATCAGACTGCGGAGGACCCCGCGCAACCGTCGGACGTGGGCAATCGCACGAACCCGCAGAACGCGACCGCCTCCAAGGACCGAGTCGTGGCCGTCTGGTTCGAGCGCGCCCTGGATTGGCGCAACAGCACGACGGCAAGAGCCACAGGCAAGTCGTCATGGATTGACGCCGCATGGACGGACACGTCGTCGAAGGCCAACTGGACCCGCCTTGCCGACAAGGAACTCATCGGGCCATGCATGGCGGCGAGCAACCCAGTCACGGCGAACGGCAAGGTCTACGTCGCATGCATCGCCGACAAGGGGTCACGCAGATGATCGAAGGCGCCGCCGACCTTGGCTACACGCATGCCATCGTGCCAGAACCGAACCGCGGCGATGTCCTCTTGGAGCACTCCTACCGCGACCGCATCGACGTTCTCTTCGCGACTGACCTTGCCGGCGCGCTGAAGGAATGCCTCGTGGCCCCGCCGGCACGGCTTGCGCTTCTCGAGAATGGGCTGCGACGCAAGGCGACGAAGCGCTAGCCGGCCCGGAGGATGCTGCCATCGGCCATCGGCCCTCCCCGCCGCCATGTCCGGTCATTTAAGAACCGGGACCGGTTGGAAGCCGCATGCCAGGCAAGGTCGAAAGGAGCCGCGAAGCGCGGCTGCTGGACGACATCGCACGCCTCGAGAAGGGCGGCCCCGCAAAGTACCACGACAAACTGCGCGAGGAAGGCAAGCTATTCGTCCGAGAGCGGTTGCAACTGTTCTTCCCCGACGGCCTCGCCTTCGAGGATGGACTCTTCGCGAACAACCTGAAGGCGGAGGAGGGACTAGCCGCCGATGGGATGGTGACGGGTGCCGCCCGCATGGGCGAACGCTCCATCTTCGTCATCGCCAACGACTACACCGTCAAGGCCGGCAGCATGGCGGAACGCGGCGTCGAGAAGTTCCTCCGCGTCCAGGACCGAGCATTGCGCGCGCAGAAACCCATCCTCTACCTCATCGATTCTTCAGGCGCCCGCATCACGGACCAGTCCGGCTTCTTCGCGAACATCCGCGGCATCGGGAAATACTTCTACAACCACAGCGTGCTGTCGGGGAAGATCCCGCAAATCTCCGTACTGTACGGGCCCTGCATCGCTGGAGCCGCCTATACGCCCGTCTTCTGCGACTTCAGCATCATGGTGCGCGGCATGAGCGCGCTCGCCATCGCAAGCCCCCGCATGGTCGAAATGGTTACGGGGGAAAAGATCGGCATGCAAGAACTAGGAGGGGCCGACCTGCACATGGAGTTTTCCGGCTCCTGCCACCTCGTCGTCGATTCCGAGGATGAAGCCGCCGCAGCCGTCACGAAGCTCATGGGCTACTTACCGGACAACTGCGACGAGAGGCCGCCCCGCGCCGAGCCCAAAGACCCTGCCCGCTCCGGCGACGGCCTCGACAAACTCGTGCCCGAAGACCCGAACAAGCCCTTCGACATGCACGACCTCATCGAACGCGTCGTCGACGGCGATTCCTGGTTCGAGGTCAAGCCAGACCACGCCGGCGAACTCATCACCGGCTTCGCCAGGCTAGGCGGCGTCCCAATCGGCATCGTCGCCAACAACTCCGCCGTCCGAGCCGGCGCCATCTTCCCGCACTCGGCGGACAAGGCAGCCGAGTTCATCCTCACGTGCGATTCGTTCAACGTCCCCCTCGTGTTCCTCTGCGACACGCCAGGATTCATGGTCGGGTCCGACGTCGAGAAGCTCGGCATCCTGAAGCGCGGCAAGAAATTCATCTACGCCACAAGCACGGCGACGGTCCCGAAGATTTGCGTCGTCGTCCGCAAGGCGTACGGCGCGGGCATCTACGCAATGTGCGGGCCAGCCTTCGAACCCGAAGCCACCCTCGCATTGCCTGGAGCAGAAATCGCCGTCATGGGAGCCGAGGCTGCCATCAATGCCGTCTTCGCGAACCACATCGCGAAGGTCCCCGCAGGCCCGGAGCGCGAGAAGTTCATCAAAGACAAGCGCGACGAATACAAGCAAGACATCGACATCCACGTCACGGCCAACGACCTCATCGTGGACCACATCGTCCCGCCGAAGTACCTACGCCGCGAGTTAATTGCCAGGTTGGATGCGTACCAGGACAAGTCGTATCCGTTGCCAAGGAAGGCGCACGGCACCGTCATCTGAGTCTTGCTGCTTCCTCGTTGCCCGGGACGCCTCCTTTCCGCAGATTTCGCAGATGACGCAGAAACGGACGACGACGCCTCGTGGCACCGCCAGCAATGCACGGAGCCGATGGTTGCAGTGTGGGAGCCCTGGGACTGCACAGATTCAAGGGATTTGCGGGCGCCGCGTCCCGTTGCCTGGCCAACGACACGCGGAGCGCGCGGAACGCACGGAACTACGACGAAACGCGGAACGCACGGAACTGGCCCGTCAGTTTCCGCGGGGTTCCGCGTCCTCCGCGTGTAGGCGTTGGCGGCGCGTTGCGGTTCCTCCATGTTTCAGCTCGGCGGCCGCATCATGCGCGAGGATCCGGCTCTGTGAAAATCCGTGCAATCCCAGGCCTCCGGTTCAACGGTCGCCCTCAAGCGGCCTGGCGCAGGACGGACTGAAGCGCTAGTCCTGCTTCTTCTTCGTCGCCGCGTTGTCGATGTCGCGCTTGGGCTTCGTCGTCCACACGGATTCGTGCTCGTACTTGACGTCGAATTCGGTTTGGCCGGCGTTCTGCACGTCGATCTCGTGCGGGCGGGTCTCCTTGGGCTTCTTGGCGTCGACTGCGTCGACGTCGCCGGAGGAGAGCATGCGGGGCAGTTGGCGGCCGCCTTCGCGGGCAATCTTGGCCTCGTACGCATCGTCCGCGGGGCTCGCGATGCGGGGCAGCGACTTCGGCTTCGCGTCCTGCTTGACATCGAGGGAGGCCACGTCGGCGAGGCTCGACATCTTCGGCAAGGGCTTGGCCTGCGCGTCGCGCTTGACGGCGTACGGGTCCGCGTCGGCGGAGGAGCGCATACTGGGAAGTGGCCTCTGTTCGGCGTCCTGCTTGACCGCGTAGGAATTGGAATCGGTCGCGTTGGCAAGGCGCGGCGAGTTGCGTCTCGCTTGCGTGTCCTGATGCGCCTCGAAGACGTCGGCGTCCGCAGAATTGCGCAGCTTGGGAGCTTCCCTGCGTTGGCCATCCTGCTTGACGTCGAGGGCAGCGACGTCGGCGAGGCTCTTGAGCTTCGGAAGTGGCTTGGCCTCGGCGTCCTTCTTCACGGCAAAGGACCCGGAATCGCTTGGGCCGCGGAACTTCGGCGCATCGCGGTGCTCGCGATCGACGCGCGTCTCGACGGCGCCTTCGTTGGAACTGCGGATCTTGGGCGCCGTGCGTGTCTCGCGGTCGACGCGGGCTTCGAACTTCGATTCGCCGCCCAGGAACTTGGGGGCGTCACGGTGCTCGGCGTCGCGTTTGATGTCGATGGAACGGGAATCGGCGGGGTTTGCCAGCCGCGGTGAGCTGCGCGTCTCGCGGTCCTGGCGGGCGTTGACGGGTTGGTCGCCAGCGGACCGAATCTTGGGAGCAGGTTGGTTGTGCGCGTGGTCGCGGTGCGCCGCCGGCGCAAAGTCGCCGGGCGAGCTGAGCTTCGGTGGCGTGTGGGCGGGAGCGCGGAAGTGCTTCACTGGCTCGGGCGTCGGGACGGCGTCGGTGCTGGCTTGCGCGAGTTCGTCGGAGGACTGGTCCTTCTTGACCTCGAACTGTCCTTCGGCGGGCGTCTTAATCTTGGGCGCGGGGCGGTCCTCGCGGTCCATCTTGACGTCAATCTTCCCGGCGTCTGCCCCCGCCTTGAGCGGCGCACTTGCCTCGGGCTTGTCCACCTTGACGGAGAAGACGGAATCGGCGAGGCTGCGGATCTTCGGCGCCCTCTGGTGCTCGGCGCGGTCCTTCTTGACGCCGAACTCTTCGTCGCCGGGCGACGTAATGGCACCTCCCGTGTACTGGGTGGCCTCCTTTTTCGACCCTTCAGGTTCCGCCACGGACTGGTGTGAGTCGTCCACGGATTTCAAGGCACCGCTGGGCCCCTCCTGGAGCTCGTCCTCGCCTTCCTGGGGCTGGGAGGCCTCGGCCGCCGCGACTTCGGCGTCAATCTCGGCCATCAGGTCGTCGTCATCGACCGTCCGGGGCGGCGCGGGACGGCGTTCGGAGGAGACTTCGACGCCGTCTTGGGCCGGGGCGGCCAAGCCGCGAGGGAAACGAGGGGCCGTTGCGGTGGCAGCGCTGGGCTCCGCGGGCGCGTCGCCGCGCGCGGCGGCCTCCATCGCGGCAAACCGGCGAGCGGAAAGGTTGGTGGGGCCGGAAGGGATCGGGGGCCGGTCGTCCGCGGACGGCTGCTCCTCGGCCAACGCGTCGGGTTCGAGCAGGCCGTCGTCCTCACTTGGCGCGTGCCGGCCCTCCACTTCTTCGACGGCCTCCACGGCGGCCTCGATCTCGGCCATGAGTTCGTCATCATCGATGCTGGGCGGCGGACGCACAATCGGTTCTGCCTTGACGGCTTCGTCGCTCTGGGCGAGCAGATTATCGTCGGCCGCAGCAACGACGCCGGTCTTCGGATTGAACACCTTGGAGGCGTTGACGCCTTCGCGCGCTTCGTTGAAGGAGCGGACGGCGACGTCGGATTCCTCCTCGCCGCTGACCTTGGAACTGAATGCCGCCATGCGCCGGACACGTTCGGCCGCCGCTTTGTCGGAGGGGGTCTCAGTCACAGGGTTCCCTCGGTGGAGTACTGCTTAAGGAAAGGGAAGAGGGAGCGGGGAAAGGGGTCCGACCGGAGGGGCCCATCACTTCTCGTCTTCGATGACGATGGTCTTGCCCTTCTTCGGTAGGTTGACCGGCGGGGCGACGGGGTTCAGGTTGGCCTTCGCGCCACCGGCGCTACCGGAGACTACGGCTGCGGCCCCACGGTTGAGGTGGCCGCGTCCCGTCAGGCTGTTCCATAAGCGGCGCCAGAAGCCCAGTTGCACCGACTTCGGCGTGAACTGCTTCGGATCGCTCTGCTGGTTGGCGCGCAGCTTCCTGAGCGCGGCCGTGGACTCGTCCTCCCATTGGCCAGGGATTGTCGGCTTCTTGGTAGGCTTGATTTGCGTGAGTTGGGCGACGCCGGTGTCAACCTGCTCCGCGTCAAGCTGCACGGTGCGCGCCTTGCCGAGGCCGCCAACGACGAAGTTGGATTCGCCGAGCGTCATGCCGAGCGGACTCGAACCCGAGCCCGACCGGCCGTCGCCCCAGGAGACGCCGTGCTTCTTCATCGCGTACTCGATGTCGCGCTCCACGACCCAATCGGGGACTTCGTAGCCGGGACCGTACGACTCGTCATCGACGTCCTCGCCGCCCTCAGCCGCGACGGGCTGGAGCTTGCCGAGGTAGTAGCCGATGATGGACGTGAACAGCGACGCGACCAGGAACGTGAACCCAATCGCGTAGATGGCCGTGTCCAGGCCGGTGTAATCCTTCTGTCCGGAGCCTTTCACGTTGAAGTTTTCGGGGTAGTGGATGAAGAACAACACCGTGGCGAGCAGGCACAGCCCGACACCGATGTAGCTCAGGATCCGCATTCCGGTCTTCGTGGGCAGACTGACGCTGATTCCCAGGGGAATCATGGTCAACGCCAACGCTCCAATCGTCAGGGCGCCTTCGCGCCAGCGGTAGTACTGCGTACTTTCCGCTTCCGCGTTGTAGCCGATGAAGAAGAGGATGAGGGCGGCGATACCGAGGACGACACCCGCAATCAGCAGGAAAAAGCCGCCGTACAGCTGTCCCTTCGATGTCTTCGGGCCGAACAGGTTGTTGTAGCGAGACTCAAGGTTGGTCATGCGAGTGCATCCTCCGAGGTTGCCGTTGGGCGGCTCGCATTACTTCTTCGAGTCGACTGCAACGAGCTCTTCGAGCGTCTCGGCTTCCTCGGCGCGGGCCGCAACGAGCGTGCCCATGGCGACGGAGTAGAGCGGGCTGCGGGCCATCTTGACTTTCGAAATCTCGAAAGGCAGGTTGGCTTCGAAGATGCGCTTCTCGAAGAGATCCTTGAAGCCCTTGCACGAGGCCGTGCCACCAGTGATGGCGACCGGAATCGTCATGCCTTCCTCGACCTTCGCCTTGGCCAACTCGCGCTTCAAGGTGCGGATGGCGTACTCGACGAGGTTGTCGTAGTAGATGGTCAAGGCCGACTGGACCTCGCCTTGCGGGGTCTCCGGGTTGATCTCGAATTCGCGCTCCTTAATCGCGGTTACGCGGTCCTTGGAGTGGCCGGTCGCTTCGGCGACCTGGTTGTCAATCCAGTCGCCGCCGCGGGCGACTGCCGTCGTCATGACGGGTAGGCCGTAGTGGGCGACGCACATGTTCGTCATGCCGGCGCCGAAGGAGACACCGAGACCAGTGAACTGGTTGTCGGCGAGCTCGGAATAGACGACCGCGAGACCTTCGTTGATGACGCGGGGCGTGTAGTCCAACTTGCGCAGGATGGCCTCGATGGTCTTCTGGTGGTACAGGACGTCCTGGTTGGGGGCGTCGGCCGGGCGTGCGGGCGAGGTGTAGTAGATGATTTCGCCGGACTCCTTCGGGGCGCCAACCAAGCGCTCGATAATCAAGCGGATCATTGGGATGGCGGACTTCTCGTCGCGCGACAGGATGCCCTTCTGCATCGGGCGGCGCGTCGCGGTGTTGAAGATGTTCGCGAAGTTCAACGCGTCTTCACCGACGATGAAGACCTGGTTGTCCTTCTTGATGTAGAGCACGTCGCTGCGTGCCAGCATCTTTTCGGCAACGTCAGAGTACTCGATCTCGACGAACGAGTTGCGTTGCTGGGTGAGCGTGGTCTTGTCGCCGTGTCGTTCTGCGGCGATGATGTTCATGGTGCCGACATCAAGTCCCTTTGCCATGGTGGTGCCTCCAAAGTAATGTGGGCCCGAAATCCCCGTTCCTCTCTAGAAGAGTTCCAGATAGGAGCCAGGTTTTCGTGGTTAGTTCGCCTCGAAGCTACCCCCCTATTTACGGTTATGCCCAAGTGGAGAATCCTGCTTCCTTGCTCCGCCGCAGCGCGGGGAATGCCGCCGTTTCGCACAAAAAAGTGGCCATGGCCGTGACGAGGCCTGACGTGTCTGCAACAAAAAGCCCAAAGCCGCGCGCGCTCTCGATGGGAGTGATGGGATGCCCGGCCGTGCGTCAACAGGGGGCGTGAGCGTGGGCGAGGATGGCGCGTCCGCCGCCGCACGCCGCACGCCGGCGCAGAAGGCCGCCCAACAGCAGGGCCTGCCCCCAGGCGTCGCCCTGCATGAGAACGCGATGGGGGGCTGGACGCAATCGGGTCGTAAGACCAAGCCGAAGCCCGCCGACCTCTCGAAGGCCGGGCGGGCGAAGGCTGCCGAATCCGCGCGGCGGGCTGCGGCTGCGCAGGCGAGCCTCGACGTCTTGGCGCGCAACGCGGGCGACGATGAACTGGTCGTCGTGCGCAAGAAATCACAAGGCCCGAAGATGCCCGCACCTGCTGCGCGCGAGGGCCAGGCACCGGCGCCCCGCATCGCGGCGGACGGCACGGTCGAAACGAGCGCGCTTGCCACACTCGTGCAAGGCCTGTACCGCGACCTGGCGCGGCAAGGTTCGACGCTTGACGCACCCAGTGGAGTCAGCTTCGCCGTGCGCGACGAACAGGGGCCTGGCGAAGTGCGCATCCGTCACCCGTTGCCCGTCCCCTTGCCGGGCGGCCACGCGACGGCCCACCGCGCCGACATCGTCGTCGAGCTCGAAGGCGGCGCGACGTTGGTCCTCGACATCCTGAATTCGAAGGCCGAGTTGTCGCACGCGAAGGCGCTCGCCTTCGACGCGCTGCAGTTACGCGGCGTCCCGACGTGCTTCGCCGTGCTGGTGTTCGTGCGAGTCCCCGGCCGCGGACTCACGCAAGAGCAGGTCGAATCCATCGGCCACGGGTACGACCATTTCTTCGGCATCGATGAGGAGCACGTGCAATCGGAATTGCGCTACGCTGCGCTGCGCAGCAGAATCTTGCGGTGGCTGGCGGCGGCGCGGCGAGCCTAGCCCAGCCGACCACGAAACAAGGAGACAACGCCTCCGCGCACAACACGCGGAGACCGCGGAACCCGCGGAAAACGGGCGCCGTCACGTTCCGCGATTTCCGCGCGTTCCGCGTGTGGTGGGAGTGCGTTACTTGCTCCGGCGCGACGCGCCGACGACCGCGAGGACGGCGAGCAGGGCGACGAGCGGGAGGGCGGGCATGTCCGTCCCGGCGGGGGCGCTGCTCGAGTAGCCCTCTGGCACGAGGAACGTGCCCTTGACGTCTTGATTGGCCTCGGCGGCGGGCGTGTCCGTTTGGGCGCAACCGGCGGGGCCGCCGGCGAAGGAGGCCGTCACGTGGACGGTCGCATTGACGGGCATGCCAGTGAAATTGGAGTACACGAGCAGCGTCGCGGCTGCGTCGCGGTTCGTCGGCATGGAGGAGACCGGCAGCGTCGAGCCGCGGAACGTGACGCTCGCGGGGTTGACGACGACGGTCGTGCCATTTTGGCTCGAATTGGTAACGGTGGCGGAAAGCGTAACGTCGTAGGAAGCGCCCATCAGGCTCGGGCAGGCCGGACCCGTGATGACGGCGTGGACGGTGAAGGGAAGGGCGAGGACCGTGTCGTTGGTCGTTGCCGTCGTGGGCAGGTCGACGAAGCTGAGCGTGATACTGCGCTCGGCCTGGGCCAGCGCTGCAGGGGCGGCGAGAATCGCCGTAAGGAACAGGAAGCCAACGAGGGCGAGGGACTTGGACACCGGGTGCACCTTGAAGCGGCGATTCTGAACTCCTAGATAAGGCTCGGCGTGGTTGGCCCGTTGCTACGCAGCGTCAAAGCGGGGTCCAAGTTTGACTACAAGGGCGTCGTCTATCATGAACTCATGCATTGGCAGTACAGTTCTATTGCCTGCCGACATACGGTTCTTAGGGCCACGGCCCAAGGAAAACTGAAATGAAAAAATGACAGCCGCCAGCCTTCTGATGCTGGGAATCGCCGCTTTGTCCGTCACTCCTGGCGCAGTGGCGCCCGGCGTATCACAATGCTACAAGGTAGCCACCACTAACGTCGTCTGTGTCGGCCTTGACCTAAACGTCGCCGATGTCGCCGAAAGCTACTGCGGAGGCGCCATCACTGGCGCGAACTGCTGGCGGGTTCGAATCGACGGCGATCACACGGGGAACGGCGGCGTTTTGGGGACCATCGAGATGCTGTTTGGTGGAAGCGCTTGGGGGGGAGACTCATGTACCGACGGTTCGGTAATAGAACCGTACGGCTCCTGCGAAACTCAGACTGCGGGCTATTTCTATGTGCCCAACTCCGCGGGCGGTTGCATCGAGGGGATTGCGATGTCGCGTTCGACGCTTAATCCGACATGGACCGTATCGGACTCGGCGTCATCCGGCTGCTAACTCGTGACTGCCCCTTTCTCCTTTTTCCCCCGGTTCCTAGCTTCCCCTTGCGTGACCTGCGGCATGTGCCTTTCGTCAGAGATTTTTTTCCGCCCCCGCCGCGAGCCATCGTTGCTTAACTGCGAGCCCCGACCGGGTTGCGTTACATGCCGGCGGCCAATTTCCTGAATCCGGCGCCGGCCACGCGGTCTGTCGCCCTGGAGGTATACAAGGCCGGCTATGACGTCTTGTCGAAAAGGCTGTGGGGTACACACCGGTGCGTATTCACCTGAAGGGCATGCCGCACGCCTGCGATACCCCCGGCGGCCAGACGGGCGAACAATCCAAGCGGAATTCGTAATTCGACGATGTGAATTCTTATCGATAGCCGCAGCGCCGCTCGTCTGGGCCACGTTAAGGTGCGGCGTTAAGCGTGAACGAGTTCTCTTTCACGGTCCACAAGAAGGCGCCCCCGCCGACGACGACGCCAGCGCCGGCCGTGGCCACCTGCCATTCGCCGGGTTTCGCTGCTTCGTCAATTGCGACTTCGGAATATTCCTGCACCGCGACTGCGGAATAGGCGGGGAAGTGCCGTTCCGTGTTGTCGGGAGCGACGAGCTCGGTGACATGGCTTCCGGCGAAGGCGAACGAGAAGACGAAGCCAACCAAGTAGTCATCGTCGGCGTCGACCTGGAACTTCGAAGGCGGAGTCGCGTCGTCGTAGTAGGTCCCTGGAGCATCCGGGTCGACGCCCACGAGGTTGTGGTGCTCCACTTCGACGGCGGCCGTGTCGAGGTAGTACGTGCCGGTCCAGTCGCGCTCGAATCCCATGCTGATGGCTTTGGCCTCAAGGGTGCCGTCTTCGGGGTTATACCAGTTGAATTGCGTGAACCAGCCGAGTTCTGGGACGTAGTTGTATTCGAGCACTAGGTTGGCGGCGCTGTCCACGCCGCGGATGTCGAAGCCGGGCTGCTTGCTGGTGGCCGTCGTGATGGAGGGGTTGAACTTGGCTTCGAATTCGATTTTCATCGTCTTGTCGAAGCCCATGGCGATGTTGCCGGTCCAGGTCTTGCCATCGCTCATGGGGAATTCATAGAGCGGCCAGTCGCCGCCGAAGCCGGAGGTCGTGAGCTGCGTCTTCGAGACGGGGCCCAGGATGGGGTAGTCCCAGACGGCCTCCTCCTTGGCCGCCTGCTGAGTGTCCGCCGCAAGCATCCAGTCCTGTGCCGTCTCGGAGACGACGATGCAGTTGAAGTGGATGCCCTCCGTGTCGTCCGGGCCGATGAAGACGTGGACGCCGTAACGGTCGCCGATTGACCACGGAACCGGCTTGTCGAGCGTGTCGTTCTTGATCAGCGGGCGGTTCAGTTCGAAGTTGCCCTCCGCGTCCTGCATCACCTGCAATGGCATGCCGGCATGGTCGACGACGCCGTCTGGATTTGCATCCGTTTCAGGGCCCGCATTGTCCGCACAACCGGCAAAGAGGGTCGAGACCGCGATGAACGCAGCCAGGACCGACGCAACACGCATGGCTTCTCCCACTCCGCTCCCCTTTCAAATGGCTTGTGGCCGTGCCCTGGAGCGGCCTCCTGGCGTGGAAAGGCCCGCGCCAACACAAACGGCACCACGTGGAGCGCACCGGTCCGCGTCCACGACGACGCCCCGAGCAAGAAATGGGACCCGTTCATGCCCTCGACGGCGGCACGACGTTTACACCCAATCTACGAGTCAGCAACGTCAGCGTGGACGCACAGTACCGCCACCACCAGAACGGGATGGCCTTCATGGGCGATTACCTCGACCTCGATTCGTCGCACGGCATGGCGTACGCCGTCTGGGTGGACACGCGCAACAACAAGGCGGACGCATTCATCGCGAACATTGAGAGGCCGTCGGCGAACGCCCTGGCCGACTAGCGCGACCCGCCAGGGATTTAGGGGATTCCGGGGAAACACGGTATCCCGTGCGCTTTCTAGCTGCGACGGGTCCCGTTGTCGGCGTGCACGTCAACGACCCAACGCAACTTGATGCCGGAGCACCGCGCGCCGCTTCACGCGGAGGTCGCGGAACGACGCGAAACCACGCTTGCGCAGATTGCGCCGATGCGCGGGTTCCTGCTCGTGCCCGGGCGTTTGGAGGCCGGGGATTCCACGGATTCACACAGGACCGCTTCCTCGCCTGGCCACCGACGAGAAAAATCTGTGAATTTCTGTGTAATCCCGGGCCTCCCACACTATGGCCAACGACCCAGTTCTGGCCCGACAACTTCGTTCAACCGCAAACCATGCACGACGCCCCCGTCGCCGGACTGCGGTAAGCCAAGTGGCCGGGAGATTTGAAAACGAGTGACGGCGCGAGCTTTGCGACGAACCGACCGGGGATTACGGAGATTTCGGGGACACTGGGTCACAGTCCGTTCCCCGTAATTCCCGGAGCCTGTCCGGGAAATGCCTTTTTGACCATTTTCCACAGGAAACCAAGGAGA
>CAZXUC010000047.1:0-9799 GCA_964643795.1 uncultured Halobacteriales archaeon
GGACCTCCGGTCCCCCAGACCCCCTTGGAAACTGAAAAGGTCGTCGCGAATTGGCTGTCGAATCACAATTCTTCCAAGGCCCCGTCGGCCGCCTCGATGCGCGCCTGCATGGCCCACCATCCAGCCAGCCGGTCCTGCTGCTGCATCCTCATCCGCGCTTCGGCGGCACGATGGGTTCGCGCTTAATCTACGACCTCGCCGAGGGCTTGGCTGCCGCGGGCTTCCGCGCGGTGCGCTTCGATTTCCGCGGCGTCGGCCGGAGCGAAGGCAGCTACGGCGAGGGAATCGGTGAGGTCGATGACGCACTCGCCGTGTTCGACGCCGTCCAGCTCGAATCCGGTCGCGCGCCGTTCGTGGTCGGCTACTCGTTTGGCGCGGCCGTCGCCTGCCGGCTTGCGACGTTGCGCGATGTGCCTCGAACGGTGCTGGTCGCGTGCCCACCGCGAGCCACGATGTCGCGCCTCGTGCCCGCCGACGACGCGCCACGCGTAGTGGGCGCTTGCGCGATTATCGTCGGCGACCGCGACGAGCACGCTTCGGTGGCCGAGAGCAACGAGTTGGCTTCCCTGTTCGCGACGCCCGCGCAAGTCACGGTGATTTCCGGCGCCGGCCACTTCCTGGAGCCGACCCAGAATGGCGCGGTGCTCGACGCGGTCCGGCGCGCCCTGGGGCCATGAGCGGGGAAGTATGGGAGGCTTGGGATTTCACAGAACTGCACGGATTACATTTCCCTCGTGAAGTGCGAGGCACGCGACGACCAAGTTCTGTGAAAATCCGTGCAATCCCAGGCCTCCCATACCTCTGCAACAGTCCACCCCGGTCGGAGGATTGCATCCTCGGCCCTAGTGTGGGAGGCTCGGGATTTCACAGAACTCCACAGATTTGTCATGGCTGGCCGCACGACGACTCGATTCTGTGTGAATCTGTGCAATCCCAGGCCTCCGGTTCTGGGGGCGGGGTAACAACCTCAATCGTTCGCGAAAAGGCCGCTCCTACGCGCTCGTTCTACACGCACTCGCCCCCTAGCCTTTTAGTGGCGGCCGACCCTGGCTCGCTCGGGATGCAGGCGGTCGCCGCGCCGGTGCTGTCCGGCCGCACGCAGGAGCTAGTTGCGCTCTTCGAGAGCCATGGCGCTCTCGCGGAACCAGCTCTGCTTGCCGAACTATCCGATTCCCCCGACGGGGCGGTCCGTGCTCAAGCGGTGCTGGCGTCGCTTGCGGAGGTGCCCTTTCACTTCGATGTGACGCTGTGGCACCGCCTGGAGCACAAGGCACGGGAAGCCGTCGTCCCGCCGCCGCCTGTTTCCGCGCATACGCCCGAAACGGAGCGCGCGCGCAAGGAGGCGATGCGACGCAATGCCGCCCTCATCTACGACAACGCCACGCGCGAGGAGGGCGAAGCGGATGGCGACGACGACGAGGCGCGCGGCCCGGAGGTTGCTGAATCCCTGGGTGCGCTGGCCCAAGCCGAAGCTCGCTCGTTCCGCGTCGCTCCTCGCGGTGAATGGCGCCCCCTTGCAGCCGAGCACGATGGACGCCTTGAAGTCGTGGCGGACATGACGGGGAACTCGACGTGCGAAGGCACCACGCAGGACTTCGTCACGTACTTCCAGGACCGGTACGCGCAGATTGCGAAGATGCTGCGGCAACGGCGCGAACTACGCAACGCAACACCTATCGAACGCGTCAAGGTCGGCGCGCAGGAAGTCCAGATCATTGGCATGGTCATCGAGACGGCCACGACGAAGAACGGTCACCGCCGCATCCAGGTTGAGGACGCGACGGGCGCCATCACGTGCCTTGTGCGGGCGGACGAACGGCAACTCATGGCGATTGCTGATACGCTGGTGTCCGACGAAGTCATCGGCCTCGTGGGGAAGATGAGCGGCAAGGGCGACCTACTCTTCGTGGAATCCTTGGTCCGCCCGGACATTCCCCTCCCGGATGGGACGGCGAAGAAGGGAGCAGACGTGCCCCTCATGGCTGCATTCCTCAGCGACATCCACGTCGGCAGCAAGACGTTCCTCAACGAGCACTGGAAGCGCATGTTGCGTTGGCTCAACGGCGAGTCTGGCTCGAAACGAGAACGCGACGCCGCGGGGCGCATCAAGTACCTCGTCATCCCCGGCGACCTCGTGGACGGCGTCGGAATCTACCCGGGGCAGCAAGACGAACTCACGATTCCCGACATTTACGATCAATACGGCGCCTTCGGTGACTGGATGCGCTCCGTCCCCGACCACGTCGAGGTCATCATTCAACCGGGTAACCATGACGCGAGCAGGCCAGCGGAACCCCAGCCCGCGTTCACGCAGGAAGTCCGCACGCGCTTCGAGCACCATGAGGCCCGGTTCCTCGCGAATCCATCCACGTTCAAGATGCACGGCGTGTCCACATTGGGGTATCACGGGTCGAGCCTCATCGACTTCGCCACGTCGGTCGCGAACCTGGAATACGAGAAGCCGCTCGAGACGATGGAACAGATGCTGAAGAGCCGCCACTTGGCTCCATTGTATGGGGAGCGCACCCCCGTCGCGCCGGAGCACCACGACTACCTCGTCATCTCGGACGTCCCGGATTTGTTCGTGACGGGACACGTCCACGTTCCCGGCATCCGCTCGTACCGTGGCGTGTTGATGGTGAACTCTGGGACTTGGCAGAGCCAGACGAGTTACCAGAAGATGCTCAACTTCACGCCGGACCCGGCCCGCATGCCCTTGGTGGACCTGCAGACGCTGCGCGGGACCCTAGTGGATTTCCAGACGCCGGAGAACGCGGGGACGGTTGCATGATGTCCGCCGCAGCGGACCCGCCACGGGTTTCGAAAACGCGAAGCCCTTTCGGCGGACACGACGCCGCGCGGAGCAACGGCTGAATAGGGTGACGGCGGGTCCTCGGGTCATGGCGCTCCTCGATCGACTTTCAAACCCCTGGTTCGCGGCCGGCGCAATCGGCCTCGTGATCCTCTCCCTCATCGGCCTGTTTTTCGTCGGCGTCGAAGGCGAGATCGGAGCACGCACGAGCGGTGGCGGTGCGGGGGTTAACGCCGAACGTCACGTCGTGGGGATGAAGATCGATGTGCCTGCCGGCGCCGTCATGCACCTCGACCCAGGGGCCAGGGGCACATTCCGCTGTGGGACAAACGACGAGGCCGTCGTTTCCTGCATCTACGGACGCAGCGTGGGAACACATCCAGCCGACGCAACCGCATCGTTCTACGTCACGGAGGGAGGCGATGCTTGGCGCATCCTGAATGGCCTTGAACCGCGTCATGTCCTCTACCGGGGAACGTTGCAGCAGGCCCTGCGCGGCGAAATCGAGCTCGTCCGACCTGCAGGAAACGGCGAAGTCATGGACGGGAACGTGTACGACTTCCGCTGGCGACCCGGTGAACCTAGCGCCGAGACCGTGGAGATTTTCTGGGTCTTGGAAAATCGGTCGGGTGCCCACTTTCTAGCTGCCGAGAACCACACTGACACTGGCCGTCCATTGGATCCGGTTTTTCAATTCCACTCGAGCGACCAGGTCCGTCTCACAACACGCTGGCACGACCCGGCCCACTCCGCCCTCCTCTTCCTCCTGGTTGCATCGGCGGTGCTCGGGGGCGTCAATGTGGCGGCTTGGGCGCACCGGACCATGCGAAAACCGAACATCATGGCAAGCGGCAGTGCCGAGGCGCATCTCGACGTGTTGCATGGCGAACTCGTAACACTGGCACGCATGATGGATAGCATCGTCCTCGGTGGCGGGTTGCTTTTGGCGGTCGGAATTGGCGCCACCGTAGCGACATGGATCATGGCCGACCCCACAACGTTGCGCCCTGGCGAGCATCAATGGTCGAACGACTTCGAGGGCGTTTTACGCCTGACGCTGGCATCCATCACGGTGGTGGCGGCCGCAATCTGGGCCACCGCGACGGCCGATATTCGGCGCCGGTACCGGGCCTTGTCTGTGCACTTGCAGCATCAACCGGAGCTCCTCTGATGGCAGGCCCGCGCGTCCGACCAGATCTCTACGTCGTGGCGCGTTTTCTTGATGCCTTGTGGACGCCACCAGAAGGCTTTCCGCCGGAGATGACGCGGGCGAGGCTCCAGGCCGCGACCCGACTCAACTACGACATTTTCCGTTCTTACCTCGAGAAGATGCTCGCGAAGGGCCTCGTCGTCGAGCGCGCGGGGAAGGACGGAAAGACTGTGGTCAAGCTGACCCAGGCGGGCCGCGAGGCGCATGAACGCATCGTGGCGTGGGTCCGGAGTTTCATAGAGGGCGACCTATGAACGCGGTGCGGAGGAAGGGCCAAGTAGCCGAACCTAGACGTGGGCCTATGCGCTGGAGCGACGCTGGCCTGTTTGCGTTTCCCGTCCTGCTCGTGGTCATGTTCGTGGGGAGCGCCTGGAGCGAATCTCGTGAGCGCGACTATGAGGAGTGGCGTGAGGAATATCGGATGCCAGACGGAGGTTTCTCCGAGGAATTCTGGGCCGAGGAAAACGCACGAAGCAACTACGCGTCGCAACCGTCGACCGTGGCATGGTGGATTTCCCTTGGCCTCATGGCTTTCGCGTTGGCCGACCTATGTTGGCGCTACGCAAGCCACCGGACTCCCGCATGGTGGAACGGCCGAGTCGCAGCCAATTGGGTGGGAATCTTGGTCGGCGCAAGCGTACTGGTAGGCCTTGAGGCGAGGCGTTGGTCCCTATTCGGCGAGGAAAACGTGGTTGGCACAATGTCCGGCGTCCTCGTCGCGTGGGCAATCTATGGTTCAATCTGGTGCGGTCTCTTTGTGGCGGATCGGCTTCGTGACGGCTCGTCCCGCGCCGTGCGCCTCGGGCTCGGGTGGATGCTCGGGTTGACCTTCCTTTGGCCAGCATTGTGTATTGCGGTCCTCATTCCCGATTGGAGTTCAAACGACTTGCTCGCCTTGGCCGTGCCCGCCTTAGCCATCGGAGCGATGGGTTCGACCATCCTGCTCGTCCTCACCGGCCAATCCAGGATTCCGCATCCGCTCGCGGGAATGGAAGAAGCGCCCTGAACAGGTCCGGTCATTTGGCCCTACGTTCCGCCCTCGGCCCCACGTTCGAAACCCTTTCGATGACGGCAACTCAGGCGGGGTGCTTCCGCTACCGTGAAGGTTTTGTTTCCCAGTCTTGCCAATGAATGGTTGATGGCGGACTCAGCCACGCACGATACGATTCTGACGAAACGGGCGCGGGCCATGATGTTCGCCGGCGTCGGGCTAACGTTGGCGGCCCTGCTGATGATGTGGCTGTACCAAGCCGATTGTTCGCCTGCGGCGATTGACCAAATCTGCGACAAGCAAGACCAGCAGCAGACGGCTGCGGCCGGACTTGGAGGCATCGTCGCATTGGTCTTCGGCGGCGGCTTTCTTCTGCGCGGCTTGAACTTGCAGCGCCGCGAACGAGGCGACGCTGGCGGCGTGGATGAAGCAGGCGAAGACGCCGACGCCACTTGAGGTGGCCCGCCAAACCACGCGACCGGACCCATTCGAAGACCTAAAGCCACGGTCCATCCATCGATTGTCGTGGAGCTGCCGGATTTCCTGCTGCGGAAAATGTACCGCCGCGGCTCCCTGCGCGAAACCGCGCCGAACCGGTTCGCGTTTACGTTGCAGAATCCACTTGGCACGGCCACCATCATTCAGCCGCCGCGCATCACCGTGAACGGCATCAACTACCCCCCGGACAGCATGGAGTCGAAGGGCTTCCAGGTCGCAGCCATCACGGAGCACATGCCCTTCGTCTTCAAGCGCGGCGAACAAGTCACGCTGGCCTTCCCCGGACACCTCTTGCGAGGGGGGAACCGCATCCACATCTCGGCACGCACGAAGGAGTTCGGCGACCTCGATATCTACGTCGAGGACAAAGAGGCGGAGTTCTGCGAAGTGCCCGGCCACGATGCGAAGGAGTAGAGCAGCTCGCCGGTCATGCGGAAGAAGCGGCTTGACCGCGCAGAAGAGTTTCAGCTGCGACGAAAGCGGGAATCATTTCATGCATCCGGAGGACGACAAGGACGCCCAGGTTGCTTAGCTCGTAGGACTTGCCGGGGGGCCGGGTTGAAGTATCGATGCGCTGTTCAACGAGACCATCCCGCTGAAGGCGATTGAGGGCCATCGCAAGGTTGCGGCCCCGATTGCCATCGAGGAGACTTTTCAGTTCGCCATAGTGCTTCGGTCGGCCGACCAACTCATCCATGATTCTGCGGTCCAAGTTGTTCGGCCGACCGAGCAGACGATGACCGTGAAGATATTCGATGTCCTCGGGCGGCAGCGAGGCGAGGTAGCCTGAGGGCATCGGCACAGCATATGCGGGGCAACTCATGTGAGCTTTGCTCCTGGGGCCCGCCAAACGAACTACCAAGGCATCAATCGAACAACGCTATTCATGCCAGGCGTACTGCCGCGGCAATCCCAAATCCGGGGCAATCCGTTTCCATCCGGCAAATCACACTTCGAACTTGATTCCTTGCGCCAGGGGCAGGTCGCGCCCGTAGTTGATGGCCGTCGTCTGCCGCCGCATGTACTGCTTCCACGCGTCGCTTCCGGATTCACGGCCGCCGCCCGTGTCCTTCTCGCCGCCGAACGCGCCACCGATCTCTGCGCCCGACGTCCCCATGTTGACGTTCGCGATGCCACAATCTGAGCCTCCGGCCGCGAGGAAGGACTCCATCTCGCGCACGTCATTCGTGAAGATCGCTGAACTGAGACCCTGTCGGACGGCGTTGTGCTTCGTGAAGGCGTCGTCGAGCTTGTCGTACGTGAAGAGGTACAAGATAGGCGCAAACGTTTCTTCTTCGGCCAGAGGGAATTTGCCTTTCGGGGCCTGGACGAGCGTCGGTTGTACGTAGCACGGCCCCAAGTCGGGCACGGTCTTGCCTCCGAACAGCACTGTCGCCCCTTGCTTCTTGGCCTCGATGACCGCGTCCACGTATCCCTGCACCGCCGCTTCATCGATGAGAGGGCCCATCTGGTTTTTCGGATTGAGCGGGTCGCCGACCTTCACCTGTCGGTACGCCTTCGCGAGACGCTCGGTGAACGCTTGGGCGATGGACTTGTGGAGGATGAGTCGGCGCGTCGATGTGCAGCGTTGACCCGCCGTACCGACGGCGCCGAAGAGCACGGCACGCAGCGCAAGGTCGAGGTCAGCGCTCGGAGTCACGATGATGGCGTTGTTGCCGCCGAGTTCGAGGATGGTCTTGCCGAGGCGCGCCGCGACGGCTTGTCCCAGCTGCCTTCCCATGCGGCATGAACCCGTCGCTGATACGAGCGGAATGCGGCGGTCCTTCACGATGAGGTCGCCGATTGGGTCGCGGCCGCCCGTCACGAGGCCAACGATGCCCTCGTGGCCTAGTTCCGCTGCGAGTTCCTCGAGCATCGTCTGCACAGCGATGGCCGTAAGCGGCGTCTTCTCGCTGGGCTTCCACAGCACCGTGTCGCCACAGACAAGGGCAAGGGCGGCGTTCCAGGCGTAGACGGCGACGGGGAAGTTGAAGGCCGTGATGACCGCGACGACGCCGATGGGATGCCATTGCTCCATGAGGCGATGGTCCGGCCGTTCTGATGGCATGGTCCTTCCTCCCAAGGTGCGGCTGAGGCCGACGGCAAAGTCGCAGATGTCTATCATCTCCTGCACTTCGCCGTAGCCTTCCTGCAGCGACTTGCCGGTCTCGATGCTCACCAGGCGCCCCAGTGGCTCCTTGTTCTCGCGCAGGAGGTTGCCCCAGCGCCGCACAAGTTCGCCTCGTTGCGGGGCCGGGACCAACCGCCATCGTGCGAAGGCCTTCTCGAGCGAGGCGACCACCTTCTGGTAGTCGCCCGGATGCGTCTCGGCAACACTTGCCAACACGGCGCCGTCGATGGGGCTCGCAATCGAGCGCCGCGCCCCGCGAGCCGTCCACGACTTGCCGTCACTCGTGCCTGCCACCGGTTTCCTTGCATCGATTCCAAGGCCCTGCAGGAGTTCGGTGTGAGTGGCCTTCGCGCCGACCTTGGAGGTCATGGCACCGGTCGCCTGGGGCATGGCGCCGTCGAGGGGCGTGGTGCTGAAAACCCGTGCGGCGACCCCTTCAAGAGGACCGTCGGGTTCCGCACAGCGTGGCGGGCCGCCTCGTGGACTTCCTCCAGCCCGGTGAATCCGTCATCCTGCGGGAACGCCGCGACGCGCGATCGATCATCGACGCGGTGCTCGGTTGGTTCATCCTCGGGACGATTCTCGTGGGGATTGGCCTCGTTTTCTTGGACGACGTGCCGACCGAGGTTGGACCAGGATTCAAGTGGACGTTCGTGACCGTTGGCTTGCTGGTCTGGGCGGTGACGATTCCGATAAGTGTCTTCCGGGTCCGCACGACGCGGTACGTCATCACCGAGGAGCGCATCTACAAGTCGTACGGGCGACTACGGTTCAACCTCCTGCAGACGACGTACGACAAAGTCACGGATACGCATGTGCGGCAGGGCCCAATCGGTCGCATGTTCGGCTACGGCACCGTGACCCTCTACACCGCCGGCGCCAACCTGTCACTAAGCGGCATCGCGGACCCGTTCGCGGTGAAGGTCCGGCTGGAGGAGGCGCGCTCCGCGTTTTTCCACCGCCTCGTGCAAGACCACCAACTCGCCCAATCCAAGAAGACCAAGAGTGGACGCGAGGCGCCCGCCGCGAAGGCCGCCGCACGGGCCGCAGCCCATGCCCTCGTATGGTCGGGCCAACCGACGTTGGCGTCGTTCCTAGGCAAGCTGCTGGGGACGTTGATGTTCCTCCTGCCGGCCGTGGCCTTCCTCTTCGTCGGCCTCTTCGGGTCCGCCCAGTTCCTCTGGTTCAGCCTTGCCATGCTGGCCTTCGCCGGGTTCACCGTCCTTAGCCTCGTCATCCAATACCGGTACAGCCATTTCGAGGTGACCAACGGCGGCGTCGTCGTGACCACAGGTTGGCTTGGGCGCCGTCGCGTCGAAACCACCTACAACAAGGTCACTGATGTCCTCACGACGCAAAGCCTGCTGGGCCGCTTGCTGGGGTACGGCGACATCCGCGTCAACACCGCCGGCGCGAACCAAGCCCCCGTGCACTTCTCCGGCATCGCGAACCCCGAAGCCGTGAAGCGCCTCATCGACCAAGCGCGAGGCGTCGCGTGACGAAACGTAGCCCACTGGTTCCCGTCGATCTCGAACGCGAATTTCTGGCTCGTCCAGAGGGCGATGTGGGCGCGACCGCCATCATCGTGAAACCGAGCCTGTGGGCGGGCCTTGAGGCCGTCACACAATTGCTCGTCCAACTCGCGCCCTTCCTCCTCGGCATCCTCGTCCCCCTGATCTTCTTCGGCCGCATCGGACGACCCGATTCAGGTCCAGACGGGCCAGGGTTCCTCGTCTTCGCCGAGAACGCCGACCTCTCTCTCGGCCTGCTCTTGACACTCGGCCCCGTTCTGCGTGTCGCCTTCACGCGCTACACCTTCGACGAGACAGGCATCCGCGTGCGCTCGGCACTGCTGCTGAAATCGGAGCAACGGGTGCCGTGGAACAAGGTGACCGCCCTGCGCCACCGCCGCACCATCGTCGGCTGGATGCTGGGCATCGAGATGATAGAGATCGTCGCCTACGGCAAACGCGGACCAACATTGCGCCTCGTCGGCCTGCGCAATGCCGCCGCGCTGCGGTCTATGGTCGCGCGCCGCATGCGTGAGAGCGCGACGGTCGGGAATTTGCTTAGCAGCGATTGACGCTTTCGCCGCGGCCCAAGAACTGGAGGCCTGGGATTGCACGGATTCACACAGAATCGAGTCGTCGGCCAGCT
>CAZXUC010000048.1:0-9643 GCA_964643795.1 uncultured Halobacteriales archaeon
CCCTACACGCGCGGCGTGCAGCCGACGATGTACCGCGGCCGCCTGTGGACGATGCGGCAATTCGCCGGCTTCGGGACGGCGCGCGAAACGAATGAGCGCTTCAAGTACCTCCTCGCGCACGGCACAACCGGTCTCTCCACTGCGTTCGATTTCCCCACGCTGCAAGGCTTCGACTCCGACCACGAGTGGGCGCACGGCGAAGTCGGCAAGGTCGGCGTAGCCATCGATTCGCAGCAGGACATGGAGACCTTGTTTTCCGGCATTCCGCTGCAAGACGTTTCCGTTTCGATGACAATCAACGGACCTGCGCCCATCGTTTGGGCCTTCTACCTCGGGGCAGCCGAGAAGGGCGGCGTTCCCTTCAACCAAGTCTCGGGCACAATCCAGAATGACATCCTGAAGGAGTATCAAGCACAGAAGATGTTCATTTTCCCGCCCGAGCCGTCCATTGAGCTGGTGCTCGATACGTTCGAATGGGGCAGCAAGCACGCGCCGAGGTTCAACACGGTCTCCATCTCGGGCTACCACATCCGCGAAGCCGGCAGCACCGCCGTCCAGGAACTCGCCTTCACGCTCGCGAATGGCATGGAGTACGTCAAACGCGGCAAGGCTCGCGGCCTCCTCGTCGACGATTTTGCCCCCCGGTTATCGTTCTTCTTCAACGCCCACAACGACTTCTTCGAGGAGATTGCCAAGTACCGGGCGGCCCGCCGCATCTGGTCCAAGTTCATGGTGGCCCAAGGTGCCAAGGACCCGCGCAGCCTTCTTCTCAGGTTCCACACCCAGACCGCTGGCGTCAGTTGCACGCGCGAGCAGCCGGAGAACAACATCGTGCGGACAGCGCTGCAGGCGCTGTCCGCAGTCTTGGGCGGCACCCAGAGTCTCCACACGAACTCCTTCGACGAAGCCTTGGCGCTGCCCACTGAAAAAGCGGTCCGCATTGCGCTGCGCACCCAGCAGATCATCGCGCACGAATCCGGCGTCGTCAACACCATCGACCCGCTCGGGGGCTCGTACTTCCTCGAGACGCTGACGACGGAAATGGAGGAAAAGGCAAACGAGTACTTCCGCCGCATCGACAAGATGGGCGGCATCGTGCGCGGTATCGAGAACGGCTTCTTCCAACGCGAGATCGCAGACGCCGCCTTCAAGCAGCAGCGCGCGGCAGAGACAGGCGAGAAAGTCATCGTCGGCGTCAACGAGTACCGCAGCGAGGAGCCAAGCTACACGGACTTACTGAAGATTGACGAGGCGGGCGAAAAGCGCCAAGTCGCGGAGTTGAAGGCGCTGCGCAAGTCGCGCGACGCGATGAAAGCGGACGCGGCATTGCGCGCACTTACGCAGGCCTGCGAGAAGGAACGCGATGCGCGAAAGGGGCTCAAGCCCAAACCCAACGATTACGCGGACGCAGCCGCGTTCGCGCGGCTGCGTCCGAACATGATGCCCTTCCTCCTGGACTGCAGCCGCGCCTACTGCACACTCGGTGAAATCCGAGAAGCGATGGTGCAAGTTCACGGCGAGTACCGCGAGCCTGCGGTGTTCTGATGGGCGTGGGTTCGCCGCAGAAGGTGGCGGCCTATTTGGCAAGCGTTCCACCGCAATCCCGGGCCGCGCTCAAGAGGCTCCGCGCTCAAATCCGCGCCGCAGCGCCCAAGGCCGAGGAAGGGTTTGGCTACGGCCTGCCGGGATTCTACCTGGACGGCCCCGTCTTCTACTGGGGCGCGGCCAAAGCCCACTGTGCAATCTACGGGACCGTCCCCGCTGGATTCTCGCAGGCACTCGCCGGCTATGAACGCTCCAAGGGCACGATTAGGTTCACTCCGGACCACCCCCTGCCGGCCGGTTTGGTGCGGCGCCTCGTGAAGGCCAAAGTCGCAGAGAACCGGGCACGGGCGGCCGCGAAGAAGCGGCGAGGTACGCGTGGATCCACGAAGCCGGCCAAGCAACAGGCACGAGCTCGGGGCCAACGTTGAAGCCAGAGTTCCCTCCTTCCCTCAAACGTGCCCGCCTACGTCATCGTCGACGTCAAAGAACCCGAGACCTACAAGGAATACCGCGCCCAGGCGGCTCCGACGGTGATGCAGTACGGCGGTCGTTACATCCTGCCGGCCTAGGGCGTAGCGGACCTGCAAACCTTCAATTGCCCCTGCTGCAAGCGGAGGCTGCATGACGGCGGCAAGTTCCGGCGACTGGACGATGCACGGCGGCGGCGCCAAGCCGGAACCCGCAATTCCGCCGAGCCCATGGCGCAGCGCGGCCATCGCCATCCAAGCGCCCGTGCGCATCGCAACAGAGATGGACGCATCCGAAGTGGCGCGCCTGCTGCGCCAGCTGGGCTGCGTGCGCTGGAACGGCGACGAAGCCGACATGACGCGAAGCGTGGCGGCGTTCCTGGCGCGCCCCGGCTCCACGCGAGTGCTCGTAGTGGGGGACGCAAATCGCCTCGACGCGGCCGCCGTGGTGCACGCCTTCCCGGCGCCCGCGCAAAATGGCATCCAACTTTTCCTTGACGACCTCATCGTGGACGACGCCGCCCGCGGGCGAGGCCTGGGGAAGACCATGATGGCCGGCGTCGTCGCCGCGCGCGATGCGATGGGCGCGGTCCTGGTGTATGGACGCGTCGACCCGGGAAATGCCGCGGCTGACGGGCTGTACCGCGCCCACGGCCTGTCTCCGGCCGCCGACACGTTGTACCAGTGGGATGCGCCGGACGGCCCCCCCGCATCCGGCGGGAGGCTGGGCTGATGGCGGACAAGATCGCATCGGGTGCATGGCACGCAGGCGGCCCGACGAAACCGCAGGAGCCCCAAGAGCAGCGCAGCGAAGAGGATCGCCTCACGTCCCGCCGGGATAGCGGCCGCTGGTACGCGGTAATCGGTTTCGCGATGCTCTTCGCCGCGGGCTTCAACGCTGGGTTCGCCATCGGTGGAGTGTTGATGATTGGTTACGGCGTTACGGCATCGTTCTACTGGTCCACTAAACTGCGCAGACTCAAAGGTGACCCGTGGGCGTACGACCCTGAATTGGACGGCGCCGTCGAGGGCCCCTTCTTCCGCCAGTGAGCAGTGGAGGGCTCCAGGCCGGCCTGTGCCAGCCTCAAACCCCGCTATTTACACCTTCGCCGCTACGGCTCTAAGGCCGGATGAGGCCAGCCAAGGTTTCATGGACCCGGACACCCAAGCCGAATTCGAGAACGCGCAAAACGACGTCCTTGAAATTCTCCTCCGCCTTGATTCCGTTGACCTCCTGATGCCGGATGCCGAACCGCGCGCCGACCTCCACGAAGTCTAATCGACGGCAACAACCCCTTGATTCCGCCCCGCCCATCCCAACATGGATTAAGCCAGAGCACGAATCAGGGTCTGCATGACAATCCACACACATGGCGCCGACAAGGCGTCCTGGCAGGTCCTCCAGAAAGACCAGGACCTCAAACACCTCAAGTCGAAGGATAATCCCGAGGACGACATCGAACCCGTCCTGTTGGATATGTGAAAAGCGGCTCCAATCGGGGGCCGCCCTAGGCCAATCAAAGCTTAGACGAGCCATGGCTTGGCCACCTCGTGGCCCTGTCCACCATTGACTTCCGCAGCGACACGCTCACCCAACCGACGGACGCCATGCGCAAAGCGATGGCCGACGCCGCAGTCGGCGACGATGTCTTCGGCGAAGACCCGACGGTCAACAAGCTGGAGGAGGCCGCCGCTGGCCGCATGGGTATGGAGGCCTCCTTGTTTGTCCCGACGGGGACGATGGGGAACCAACTCGCCGTCTGGGTCCACTCCAACCGCGGTGGCCAGATGGTGTGTGAGGAGAATTGCCACATCGCGCTGTACGAAGGAGGCGGCGCCGCGTTGCTCTCGAACGTCATGATGCGAGGCGTGCCATCACGCGACGGCACGTTCACGCCGACCGACATCGCGAGACATTTCCCCCCAGATGATCCGCATTTCGCCACGACGCGCCTGGTCGCCATCGAGAACACCCACAACTACACGGGCGGCCTGTGCTGGACGGGTGCGCAGACTCGAGCCATCGTGGAGTACACACACAAGCAGGACGCCAAGCTCCACATCGACGGCGCCCGCATCTTCAACGCGGCAATCGCCCAACAAACGACGCCTGCACAGCTCGTCGCCGGCGCCGACTCCGTCATGTTCTGCCTGTCCAAGGGCCTCAGCGCGCCCGTGGGGTCGCTGCTTTGCGGCGACGAACCGTTCATCCACAAGGCCCGCCACGCCCGCAAAGTGTTAGGCGGCGGCATGCGACAAGCAGGTCACTTGGCGGCCGCAGGCCTCGTGGCACTCGACACGATGGTGGATCGCCTCGCCGACGACCACGCCAACGCGAAAGAGCTCGCGCAAGGCCTCGCTGGCATCCAAAAACTCAAGGTCGAGCCGAGCCAGGTGCAGACGAACATGGTGCTCGCCGACGTAACGGGGACCGGCCTCACATCCGAGGATTTCTGTACCCTCATGAAGGACGTCGGCGTGTTGTGCCTGCAGCGGGATGCAGGGCCCGTCATGCGCTTCGTGACGCATCGCCATATCACCAAGGCGGACGTCCAGGAAGCCGTGCAGCGCATCGGCGACGTGTTGGCGTAGGCATTGCTCGCGCCGAGCCGAACCACGAATTGCACGAATTCCCACGAAACGGACGGAGTCCGTTAGTTCGAATCGTGAACCACGAATTGCACGAATTCCCACGAAACGGACGGAGTCCGTTAGTTCGAATCGTGAACCACGAATTGCACGAATTCCCACGAAACGGACCGAGTCCGTTCGTAAGGTTCGTGAAATTCGTGGAATTCGTGGTTCGTCAGGAGCGCGACGCGGTGCAGTTCGTGGTTGGTCCGTAGGCGCCGGCTACGCCGTCACCGCGGAGGCATGCCAATCGCCATGGCGGTCGGCGACTCCCCAGACCTCTAGGGCCATCCTCGTCGCTTCGGAGTCGAAGGACCCTTCCCAGACCACTTTGCCGCGCGGATCGACGAGGGCCGGGATGGAGTCGGGGCCCTCCCGTGGACCGTACGCAGCCACGTCCACCATGCGCAAGGTGATGGGGCGATTATCCAACACCCGCAAAAGGAGGCTCGCTGCGGCTTGGCAACAGTCGCAGCCCTGCCGCCCGTAGAAGGTCCACAATGCGGACTGACTCACTGCGGATTCCGTCCTGCGTCCCATTCCTGCTTCACGACCCTGTTCCGGGGCTTTCGGCCTTTATCCCGTTCCGCCCAAGGTTCAAATACCGGCTCCTTGGCGTGCCTAAACGGCGCGATTAAGCGCGAAGGGCGGGGTCCGCCCCTGTGACCAAGGTCGTCGTCATCGGCGGAAACGGCGCAGGGATGTCGGCGGCCAGCAAGGCCAGGCGCCGCAACCCGGACCTCGAAGTCACGGTGTACGAAGCCGGGCCCCACATCTCCTATTCCGCGTGCGGAATCCCCCACCTCGTCGGCGGCGTCGTGAAGGACCCCGACAACCTGCTCGTCTTGTCCGTGGAAAAAGCCGCCGAGCGTGGAGTCAAGACCGTGACCGGCACGAAGGTCGCTGCCTTCAACCCCTTCACGAAGCAAGTCGTACTCGAGACCAAGAAGGGACGCGATTCCGTCCCGTATGACAAGCTCCTCATCGCGACGGGCGCGCAGCCGCTCAACCCGTTCAAGGGCGGCGGCCTGCGCGGCGTCTTCGCGTTGCGCCACCTCGAAGACGGCGTACGCCTCATGGAACACGTCGATTCCGCGACCTGCAAGAAGGTCGCCGTCATCGGGGGCGGCTTCACAGGGGTCGAGATGGCCGAGGCGTTCCACAAGCGCGGCACTGAAGTCCACCTTATGCAGCGCGGCGACCGCTTGCTACCGAGCTTCGATCCTGAAATCACCGAAGGCCTGCCCGAGTGGCTCGGAAAGAAGGGCATCAAAGTCCACCTGCAAGCCGAAGTCAAATCCTTCGGGGAAGGCAAGCGCTCGGGTAAGGTCGGTGTCGTCCACTCCAAGGAGAAGGACGTCAACATCGACGCCGTACTCGTCGCAGTGGGAATCCAACCGATGACGCAGTTCGCCATCAAGGCCGGCGTCCACTCCCTATCGTCGGGTCACCTGCTGGTGGATGACCAGATGCGCACGAACCTGCATGACGTCTGGGCGGCCGGCGACTGCGTGGCCCCGCGTCACCTCGTCACGGGCAAGCCGATGCCGATGCCATTTGCCTTGCCGGCAAACCGCATGGGGCGCGTCGCGGGCGACAACATGGCCGCCTCCGTGGAACGCATCCCAGGGGCAAGCCAATTCTTCAGCGGCGTCGTGGGGACTGGCATCACGAGGATCTTCGGCATCGCCATGGCGCAGACGGGCCTCAGTGAAGAGCAAGCGAAGAAGGAAGGCATCGACGTCGTCGCTGCACTCGTCGAATCGAAGGACCGCGCATCGTACATGCCCGGTGCCTCAGACATGGCGGTCAAGGTCGTCGCCGAGCAAGGGTCAGGGAAACTCGTGGGCGTTCAATTCGCGGGACCGGCGGACGCGGCGCTCCGCATCAATGCAGCGGCCGTCGCGTTGCAGGCCGGTTTGACGGCGAAGAAGCTCGCCGACGTCGAGACGGCGTATGGGCCGACGTTTTCGCAAGTGTACGACCCGATGATTGTCGCGGCGAGCGCAGTCGCGAAGCTTGTGCGCAAGTAGGTTGGCGATGAGGCGGGCAGCCCTCAGACCTTGACGGCATCAAGGATTGCATGGTCGAACGCGAACGGCTTGTACTTGCGCATCTTGCACCAAGCGACAACGATGGCGTCCGGGTAGCTCAACTGCCCCTTCGACGTATCGAAGACCCGATTAGCCTCGGCAAGGATGTTCTCGTAGAAGTCGTCCCAGGTCGGCTGGACCTCGACGTGGGGAAGGGATTGCAGGAAACCCTTGGCCTCCAAGGCGGCCGCGTACCCAATGCGCCGCTGCAGCAAGCCCATGGTCTCCGCGAGGATCTCGGCCGGAATGACAATCGGCTCCTTGGCTGCAAGTCCGGCCGCAGCCTTTGCATGGTGAGCGTCCGATGCAACGAAGGCAGCGTAGAGGGCCGAGGAGTCGCCGACCCTGACCGTCATGGCTCACCGTAGAGGTAATCGTCGTGGCGCTCGCTGACATCGCTCACTGTGTCGTAGAAGATCGGCATCTTCGACAGGTCGACTTTTTTCTTGGGCATCGCGCGGAGTTGGACGTCCACCTGGTCACCGAGCTGGATTCCGAGCCGACGCAGGTCGCGGCGCGTGAGGCGGACAGCGTAGGAGTTGCCCCACGACTTGACTTCGGTCATCATGGAGATACTGATTGTATATACGGCTATTTTGCGCTTTCGGTGGGCGGATTGGTAGAACTCGCTCTCCCCCCCGAACCTACTTGACGACGGACTGGCTGGAGCCATCGTGGACTGGACCGAGGCGCACCGCCCCAAGAGCCTCAAGGAGGTGGTGGGCAACGCTCCAACGATTGGCAAGCTGCGCGCTTGGGCCGACGCGTGGGTGCACGGCATGCCGGAACGGCGCGCCGTGGTCCTCGCCGGTTCGCCGGGGACGGGCAAGACGTCAGCGGCCCTTGCCTTGGCCCGCGACATGGGTTGGCAAGCCATCGAGTTGAATGCGTCCGACGCGCGCAATGCTACGACCATCCGACGCATCGCGACGGCCGGGGCGATGCACCAAACGCTTGGAGCCGACGGTTCGTTCCAGCAAGCGGGCTCCGGCGTGGCTGGTTCGCGCAAGCTCATCATCCTCGACGAAGCCGACAACCTCTACGAGCGCGCCGGCGAGGAAGGGCGCGATGCGGCTGGATCTGACCTGTCGGACAAAGGCGGCAAAGCGCAGATTATCGAAACCATCCGCGGCACGAAACAGCCCATCATCCTCATCGTCAACGACCTCTATGCCCTGGAGAAAGGGTCTGGCTCCGCCTTGAAGACGCTGACTGAGGTCCTGAAATTCACGCGCGTCAACGTACGCAGCATCCCGCCCGCCCTCGCCCGCATCGCGCAGGCTGAAGGCGTCCAAGTGGACCGTGAAGTCCTGGAATCCATCGCCGTCAAGTCGGAGGGCGACCTGCGCGCCGCCGTACGCGACCTTGAATCCATTTGCCTAGGCCGCGGCCACGTCACCATCAAGGAACTCGGCTCGCTCGGCACGCGCGACACGACTGGGAACCTCTTCGACTTGGTGCGACACGTCCTGAAAGGCCGCAAACTCGACGAAGTCCGACGCGAGGTCTGGGACGTCGATGCCACGCCCGAAGACCTGGTACTCTGGGTTGACGAGAACCTGCCCAAGGAATACAAGGATCCACAAGATTTGGTCGCTGGCTACGAGATGCTGAGCCGCGCCGACATCTTCCTCGGCCGGACCAAGTCGACGCAGAACTACGGCTTGTGGTCCTACGCCGGCGAACTTGCCACGCTTGGCGTGATGACTGCGCGGCGTCACGAGTACGGTGGCGGCGGCTACAATCCGTTCGGCTTCCCGCAGTGGCTCTCCAAGATGGGGCGGACCAAGGGGGCAAGGCAGGCGAAGGATGAGCTCGCGACGCTGCTCGGGCGCGATACGCACGCCAGCAAACGCAAGACGCGCACGGAGCAGGTCGAGACCGTCGCGTTCCTGTTCCAGAACGACAAGGAATTCGCGATTGAGACGACGGGCCGACTCGAACTCGATGACGAGCAAGTCGCATTGCTACTCGGGCCAGAGGCGACGGCGAAGGCCGTGAAGGAGATCCGCGAGGCCGTCGAGCAATCGGGAGAAGCAGCCGCTGAAGCAAAGGAGGCGAGGCGGTTGGCCAAGAGTTCCGAGGCCTCTGGCTCCGACGACGACGCGGACCATCCGGGCGAACCAGCGACTGATGCGCCGAGCCGTCCCAAACCAGGGGCCGGCCAAAAGAACCTGTTCGGGTTCTAGGCCAACGCAAGGTCCACCCCAAAGCGAGGTTAGGCCAAAGCGACGGCGACGCGCCATCCCGCCAGGGCCATGAGAGGGCCGCCCAAGCCGTTCGCGACGACGTTGGCGATTGCGAGGCGAGGTGTCCCTTCGCGCCAAAGTTCGATGGACTCGACGGAGTAAGTGCTGAGCGTGGTGAATGCCCCGAGGAACCCGACGGCGACGAGGAGGCGCGCGTTGTGCTCCATTCCGTGGTCGAGGAACAAGGCGCCGAGGACGAAGGAGCCCACGAGGTTGACCGCGAGCGTGTGCCAGGGGAAGGCGATGCGCGGCAGCAGCGTCGAGACGCCGAAGCGCGCGATGGCACCGAGGGCGCCCCCGAGGGCGACGAGTGCGATGCCACGCCAATCCATGAGGGAGAGGGTCCTCGTGCACGCTTGAGGGTTGCGAAGCGGTCGCCGCCATCCCTGGCGCCGCCCGGTCAGGCTTATATCCAAGCCCAGCTCAGCCCGCTCACTCCCCTTCACTCTCGTTGGTGAGGTGCCACACATGGGCAACATCCGTCAGACCTACATCAAGCGCGTCGCCATCGAGCTGGTCAAGAAGTACAACGACCAGTTCACTGAGGACTTCGACCACAACAAGAAGGTCGTCGCGCAATTGACGAACGTCAAGACCACCGTCTTCCGCAACCGCATCGCGGGCTACGTCACGACGTACCGGAAGAACTGGGAGAAGG
>CAZXUC010000049.1:0-6692 GCA_964643795.1 uncultured Halobacteriales archaeon
CCACTGCACCCGCAGCCCCGGCACCCGCCCAACAGCCGGCTTCGCCGCCCATGCCCGCTCCGTCGTCCGGCCCCGCGCCGGCGCCCGGTTCGGGCCAGCGCCGCGAACGCAAGTCCTTCACAGTTGACGGGGGCCAGGCCTAATGCTGTCCGCCGTCGAAGTACGCAAACTCAGCCCCGACGACCGCAAGACGCGTCTGGCCGAACTGCGCCGCGAACTCATGCAGGCACGTGGCGTGCAAGCCATGGGTGGCTCGACGCCGAGCCCCGGCAAGATCCGCACACTGCGCCGCGAAATCGCCCGCATCCTCACGATCGAGCGTGAGTCCGCCCTCGGCATCCAGCGGGAGTCCGCCTAGTGATCTGCGACACGTGTGGTCTCCCCAAGGAGATCTGCGTCTGCGAGGACATCGCCCGGGAGCAGCAGGAGATTCGCATCTCGACGGACTCCCGCCGCTACGGCAAGAAGATGACCATCGTGGACGGAATCCAAGATCCGTCCATATCGCTCGACAACCTCTTGTCGACCCTCAAGTCCAAGTGCGCCTGCGGCGGCACCCTCAAGGAGGGTGTCATCGAACTGCAAGGCGACCACGCAAAGCGCGTGCAGAAGGTCCTCGAGGAAATGGGATTCAAGGCTAGAATCGAGTAGGACCCTGGACCGATCGAGCGCCCCAAACGACCGGGGATTACGGGAATTTCGAGGATTGCGGTTGTCCGTTGAGGCCAACCACTGTGCGACGCTGTTCATGACCGGGCCGTCGATGGTGTCTCCATGGACGAGGACGACGAGATTACGCGCGAAAAAGAACCGGAAACCTACGAAATCATTGGAGCGGCCTTCGAGGTCCACCGCGAAATGGGTGCCGGTTTCCTTGAGGCGGTCTACCACGAGGCCCTCATCGAGGAATTCATGGCCCGTAGAATCCCTTTCTTGCATGAACTTCCGGTCCCAGTCCATTACAAGGGCAAGCGTCTCGGGACGCCTTAACCGCGCCGACTTCCTCTGCTACGGCAAGTACATTGTCGAACTGAAGGCATCTATCCTGATTGGAAGGGCTGAAGAAGCACAGGTTGTGAATTACCTGCGCGCAACGGGATATTCCGTGGGCCTCTTGCTCAATTTCACGTCTCCATCGCTCCAAGTCAGGCGCCTGTCCACGACACGGATGGCAATGAGGATGGAGCCCGTGTCCCCGTAATTCCCGTAATCCCCGGCAGCCATGCTGTGGGCCGGGGGTCAAGACGGAACGTTGCACTTGATCAGCCGTTCCCCATCGTCGGCAACGTTGCTGCCTTTCGGCTCCTTCAACACGGGCCTGATACCGCTACGACCACGCTGCCGACCCTAGGCCTTTTCGGGTCCGTCGACCTGCATGAGCATGTGAAGAGGACCGTCCCCAAGTTACAAGGCCAAGCGCGGTCCGTTGCGCGGGGGGAACTCATCGGTCTTCCAGTGAAGGTCGTCGCGTCGACTGACTCGGGCCTCGTCGGCTTCGCTGGGACTGTCGTCGATGAGACGTTGCGCACGCTGACCGTGCGCCGGGGTGGGGGCGCGGCACAGGTCGATTCTCGCATCTCGAAGGTTGGGAACACGTTCGAGTTCACGACGCCCAACGGCCCCGTGCAGGTCGTGGGCGCGGCCATCGAGTTTCGGCCGGAAGAGAGAACGAAGAAAGTGCGATGACAAGCGAGGGTGGTTCTACCGTTGGGTGGTCGGCGACATGGCCCGCCGCCCCCTTGGTAAACCTTTATGTAAACAGTGAGATTACATATTGCCATGGGCGTTGTAAGCATCCGGCTTGCAGATGAGACCGAAAACCTCCTGACCCAACATGGTCTCAAGCCAAGCGAGTTCATGAAGAACGCAGCCGAAGTTGAGGCACGCCGGTTGCGGGCGCTGGATGCGTTAGACATGCTGAGCGCGCACCGGAAGAGGATGAAGCCCGCGACTACGCCGAGCGAGCAGCTCATCCGAGAGGCACGGGATGCCTGATGTCTTGGTGCTGGACGCGAGCGCGTTGTGCAAACTTTTGCGGGACGAGCCTCAAGCAGACGACGTTTCCAGCCAGGTCCGTGACCATATGCAACAGGGCGGCGAAGTCTGGACGGATTCGTTCGCGGCCCTTGAGATCGTGACGTGCGCCCGGAAGGCCGTAGATGCAGGCGAGGGCTCGCTCAGGGAGGTGGCCCAGGCGGTCCGCCACGTCCTGGGAATCGCGCACCTAGTCGTTCGGGATAACGATGGCGAAGGCGGGCTGGATGCCCTGGTCAAGTTGGCGCATGAGACTGGACTCAACGGCCCCGACGCCCGCTACGTTGAGCTTGCCTTGGGGAATCGACTCCTGACCTTCGACGGCAAACAGGCGGCGGCGGCCAAGAAGAAGGGCATCCGGCTGGCTTAATCGATGCTTGCACTGGCGCGTCGCGGCCCGCCCGATGGCCTCCCCAGAGCGCTAGCCCGCGCCGTAAACCTTTTCTCGTAAACACTACATGTATACGTATGGGCGTCATCAGTGTCCGCATCCCGGAGGACCTGCAGGATGAACTCGAACGAGCCGGCATCAAGATCTCAGAGACGGTGAGGGACGACTTGACCGAACGCGCGATGCGGCTCCGCCTTGCACGCAAGAACGAAACGTTAGCGAAGTACCGCCGCCCAGCCAGCCGGCCCGTGGCCGACATCGTCCGCGACTTGCGCGACGAGCACTGACGGGTGGGAGAGGAACGCCGTGTACGTCCTCGACGCCAGTGCGCTCGCCAAGTCCTTCCTTGACGAGCCCCAATCCCAAGAATTCCGAGCGTGGCTCGACGAAAAAAGTGCGAGCGGCACCCTACTGTTGGCGCCCCGGCTGGCGTTCAGCGAGGTCGGCCGCATTATCCAGAAGGAATGCATTGGGTTGCCCGCCGAAGAGTCGAAGGAGCTGCATCTCTCAGTCTTCATCGGCATCACGGTTGCAGTAACCGCCGACGACGCCCGCGCCTGGAACTTCACCAAGGCCCTCACTTACTACGACGCGGAGTACGTCCACCTGGCGGACCTTCGCGACAGCACGCTGGTATCAGCGGACGACAAGCAGCTGAAGGCCGCGGCCAAGATGGGCGTCAAGGTCCTCTCGTTCAGTCCAACCAAGGGGCCTATTTCCAGGTAGCCGCCGCGGCGACCCGGCGCCGTCGTTCAGCTTCCATTCCTAGCTGCTTCCCCCAAGAGCTTATATGCATCGGGGAGTCCCCGCTGCTTGCGAACAGGCATCGGTCCTCCAACCGGCGCCTGGTAACCGTTCCAAATTTGCCCGCTCGCGGTCGGGTCGCACTCGAGGGAGTCGTTACCCCTTTCGTGCCAAGGAACAGGAATGCCTCCGGGCACACCCTGCTCCGCCGCAACACAGGAGACCTGCAACCCAATGCCCATCCGTGACATCGGCATCGACGTCATTGCCCCCAAGCGCGACCCCGCGCCCGGCGACCAGCTCAACCCCTTCAACGGCAGCCTGCCCGTGCGCGGCTCCGTGATCGTCGGCACCATCGTGTCAGCTCGCATGCAGAACACGGCCGTCGTGGAGAAGCAGCACGAACGCATCGTGGCCAAGTTCGAGCGCATCGAGAAGCGCACGCGCCGCTACTCCGCCCACGTCCCCTCCAACATCGACGTCACCGTCGGCGACGAAGTCGTCATCGCCGAGTGCCGTCCCCTCTCCAAGACCGTCAACTTCGTCGTCGTCGAGAACCGCGGCAACCCCGCCGACTTCAAGGCGCACCAGTCCGAAGCCGTCCAGGCGCAGCAGGCCGCGAAGAAGGCTGCCCGCCCGGCGCCCAAGGTCGCGGCCCCCAAGACGAAGGCCGGCGCCAAGAAGGCGGCCATTAAGGCCGACAAGGAGGCGTAACGGATGCGCGGAATCCCCGGCAACGTCACGCGTGGCCTGCCGCGCGGTGCCCGCATGGAAGTCATCGACAACACGGGCGCCAAGGAAGTCGAGATCATCATGGTCCCCAAGCTGGGCGGCGTCATGAAGCGCTACCCGGCCGCCGGCGTCGGCGACATGATTATCGTCTCCGTCAAGCGCGGCACGCCTGAGATGCGCCGCCAGATCCTCTACGCCGTCGTCGTCCGACAGCGCCGACCCTTCCAGCGCTCGGACGGCACGACCGTGCAATTCGAGGACAACGCCTGCGTCATCATCAACCAGGATGACGGAGAAGTCAAGGGCTCCCAGATCAAGGGCCCCGTAGCCCGTGAGGCCGCCCTGCGCTGGCCCCGCATCGCCGCGACCGCAAGTACCATTGTCTGAGGTGCCACACATGTCTTCGACTCAACCCCGCAAGCAACGCCTCGCCCGCTACAACGCGCCCCACCACCAGGCCCGCAAGCAGATGGCGAGCCACCTCTCCGAGGAACTGCTCTTGAAGTACAACCGCCGCAGCCTCACGGTCATCCGTGGCGACGAAGTAAAACTCGTGCGCGGCGACAACAAGGGAAAGACCGGCAAGGTCATCGCCGTCGACGTCGGCGTCCGCAAGGTCACCGTCGAAGGTGTTACGAACAAGAAGGCCGACGGCACGGAAGTCCCGCTCCCGGTCGACCCGTCTAACGTCATCATCGTCAAGCTCAACCTCGAGGACCAACGCCGCCGCAGCAAGCTCGGCGAGTCGGAAGAGGCCGCGAAGAAGGGCGAAGCCGGCGTGCCGAAGGAGCACACCGCGAAGCGGCCTGCGAAGCAGGCCGCTTCGCACTCGAAGTCCGAAACGAGCAAGGAAGCCAAGAAGGCGGCCACGGTGCCGACCGCTCAGGCCTCCAAGGAGGCCTGAGACCATGAGCAAACACCTGAAGCGCCTCGCAGTTCCCCGCAGCTGGGTCATCCCGCGCAAGACCAACGTCTACACGACGAAGCCCCGCCCCGGCGCACACCCCGTCGAGAGGGGGCTGCCCATCTCGACAATCATTCGCGACTACCTGAAGCTCGCCGCGACAGGCCGCGAAGCGCGCCGGGTCGTCTCTGCCGGCGACGTGCTCGTCGACGGCCGCATCGTCAAGGACCCCAAGTTCGCCGTCGGCTTCATGGACGTCGTCGCGGTCCCCAAGACGAAGCAGGCCTGGCGCGTCTTCATCGACGAGAAGGCAAGATTGCGGCTCGTCCCCATCGACGACAAGCAGGCTGCCTTCAAGCTCTGCCAGATCAACTCGAAGACGACAATCTCGGGCGGTCGCACGCAACTCAACCTGCACGACGGCCGCAACCTGCTCGTCAAGAAGGACGACTACAAGACCGGTGACGTGCTGCGCCTTGAGCTGCCTTCGCAGAAAATCCTCGGCCACTTCCCGCTCGGCGCCGGCGCCCAGGTCCTCATCACGGACGGCCGCCACGCGGGCGAGGTTGCCCCCGTCAAGGCCATCGAGGTCACCCGGAGCCACAAGCCGAACTTGATTCACCTCACGTCGGGCGAGGCGTCGTTCACGACGATCAAGCCCTACGCCTTCCCCATTGGGGACAAAGGCAACCTGCCCCAAGCCGAGGTGAAGTCCATTGTCTAAGGACGCCAAGACCGACAAGCCCGCCGGGGCCGCCACCGGCGGCAAGCCTGCCGCCGGGGGCGGAAAGCCCGCAGCTGCGAGCGGAAAACCCGCTCCCGCAGCACCTGCAGCACCGGCCGTCAAGCCGACCGCCGCCGCGAAGACATCCACCGGCGCCATCGCCTCCACGCCCCCCAAGGCACGCAAGGCCGTCGCGGCATCCGCGCCCGTCAAGCACTCCGACAACAAGATGACGAAGCCGCGCATCGCGAAGGTCACCGTCAACATCGGCGTCGGCGACGGCGGCGAGAAACTGGAGAAGGCCGAGAAGGTCCTCTCCAAGCTCACCGGCCACAAGCCCGTGCGCACCCTCGGCAAGGAAATGAACCGCGAACTCAACGTGCGCCTCGGCCAACCCATCGGCTGCAAGGTCACCCTGCGTGGCGCTGACGCCGAGAAGTTCGTTTCCCGCGCTCTCTACACGCGCAAGAACAAGGTGTACGAGTACTCCTTCGACAACCAAGGCAACCTGCAATTCGGTGTCACGGACTACACGACCTTCGAAGGCGAGCGCTACGACCCCGACGTCGGCGTCTTCGGCATGGACGTCTGCATCACGCTCGAGAAGGCCGGCCACCGCATCAAGCACCGCCGCCTGATGACGCGCACGGTCCCCAAGGGCCACCGCGTCACCCGCGACGAGGCCAAACAGTTCCTCGCAAGCAAGTTCAACATCGAGGTGGTCGGATGAGTCTCATCATCAAGGAACGACAAGTGTACAAGGGAATCTACGAAGGCTGCCGCCGCTGCGGCCAGATGC
The DNA here is from genome assembly GCA_964643795.1 of uncultured Halobacteriales archaeon. Lineage (GTDB taxonomy): Archaea > Thermoplasmatota > E2 > JACPAO01 > JAHFTW01 > JAHFTW01. Next base: position 6,329 of record CAZXUC010000049.1, read on the forward strand.
GCTCAATGGTGCGCCGCTACGGCCTACGCGTCTGCCGTCACTGCTTCCGTGAAGTCGCCCGCGACCTGGGTTTCAAGAAGTACTCCTGAGGTGTCAAGATGCAAAACGATCCCCTCGCCGATGCCCTCACCGTCATCCGCAACGCCGAACGCTCCGGCAAGACCGAGGCTACTATCACGCCCGCCAGCAAACTGGTCGGCCGTGTCCTCAAGGTCATGCAGGACCAGAACTACATCGGCCCGTTCGAATACCAGGACGATGGCCGCGGTGGCCTCTACAAGATTACCCTTGTCGGCGCCATCAACAACTGCGGCGTCATCAAGCCCCGCTACGCCATCAAGAAGGACGAGTTCGACGCCTGGGA
>CAZXUC010000049.1:6792-9318 GCA_964643795.1 uncultured Halobacteriales archaeon
GCGGCGTCATCAAGCCCCGCTACGCCATCAAGAAGGACGAGTTCGACGCCTGGGAAGCCCGCTTCCTGCCGGCGCGCGACTTCGGTTCTCTCATCCTTACCACTACGGGTGGCGTGATTGACCAATACAAGGCCAAGGAGTCCGGCACTGGTGGCCGTCTTCTTGCGTACGTTTACTGAGGTGTGTTGAATGCCGTCTGTCGCTGAGACCGTTTACACAGTCAACATCCCCGCTGGCGTCACCGTCACGGTCGCCAAGGGCTCGAACCGTACCGTCGTGAAGGGCCCGAAAGGCTCGCTGGAAGGCGAGTTCCGTGCCCGCGACCTGCGCGTGCGGGTCGATGGCCAGACCGTCGTCGTCGAGAAGGACCTGCCCCGCCGCAAGGAGAAGGCGCTGGTCGGGGCTTACGCCTCGCACTTGCAGAACATGATTCGCGGCGTCACGAATGGTTGGACCTACACTCTGAAGGCCGTGTTCAACCACTTCCCGATCAAGATGACCGTGCACGGCGACGAGTTCCACGTCGAGAACTTCCTCGGCGAGCGCGCTCCGCGCACGGCCCGCATCATGAAGGGCGTCAAGGTCACCGTGAAGGGCGCCGACGTCACCCTCGAAGGCATCGATATCGCGGCCGTGAGCCAGTCCGCCGCGAACATCGAAGGCTGCACCAAGATCCGCAACAAGGACATCCGCGTCTTCCAAGACGGGGTCTATATCACGAAGAAGGGGGAGTAAGCCATGAGCCCTGACAGCAAGAAGGCCGCCGTATCCGATGCCCGCAAGGCCGGCGCAAAGGCGCGCGCCAAGGCCGCGAAGAAGGAATCCCGCGCCGGCAAGGCCAGCAAGGGTCACGGCAAGGAAGCGAAGGCCCAAGGCGACTCGCCCGCCAAGAGCGAGTCCAAAGCAGATACGCCGGACACCGACCAACCCTACCAAGCACTCGCCAAGCCCAAGCTCTCCGCCGACCAGAAGTCGGCCTTGGGCGTCCGCCGCGCGAAGAAGGCGGTCCAACCCCGCTTCCGCCGCCACGAATGGTGGCGCTACAAGAAACTCGGCGGCAAGCATGCCGTGTGGCGCGTCCCGCGCGGCATCCACTCGAAGACCCGCCGCCACTGGGGCTACCGCCCCCCGCTCGTGTCCATCGGCTACCGCGGCCCTGAAGCCGTGCGCGGCTTGCACCCGTCCGGCTTCGAAGAGGTCCTCGTCCACAACCCAGCCGACCTCGCGAACGTCGACAAGGCGACGCAAGCCGCCCGCGTCGGCGGCACCGTCGGCGGCCGCAAGGCGAAACTCATCCAAGCGGAGGCCGACAAACTCGGTATCCGTATCCTGAACCGGAGGCAATCGTAATGGCCGACCTGAAGAACCAGGTCCGCCTGGCTTCCTCCGTCATGGGCGTCGGGAAATCCCGCGTCCGCATCGACCCGGACCGCGGCGACGAAGTCGCGACGGCCGTGACCCGCGCCGATGTGCGCAAGCTCATCTCAGGCGGCGTCATCACATCCATGCAGAAGGCCGGCGTCTCACGCGGCCGCGGCCGCAAGATCGCCAGCCAGAAGGCTAAGGGCCGCCGCACGGGCCCCGGCTCGCGCAAGGGCGCGCAGAACGCCCGCCGCCCGCGCAAGGAATCGTGGATGATGCGCATCCGCGCCCTCCGGAACGAGCTGGCCGTACTACGCGAGAAGGGCGCCATCGACGCGTCCACCTACCGCGAATATTACGTGCGCGCCAAGGGCGGACAGTTCCGCTCCCGCGCGCACCTGCGCAGCCACATGAAGACCGAAGGCGACTTGCCAGAGGAGGTCGGTGCCTAATGGCCATCGGCCCCCGCACCCGTATCCCCTTCCGGCGCCGCCGCGAAGGCCGCACCGATTACCGCCGCCGCTTGGCCCTGTTGAAGTCGGGCGAGACGCGCCTCGTCGTGCGCCGCACGGCGGGCAACGTCATCGTCCAGTTCGTCAACTGGGCCGACGCAGGCGATGCCATCCAAGCCACGGCCGTCGCCCAAGAACTGGCGAAGCTCGGCTGGGAAGGCTCCGCGAAGAACACGCCCGCCGCGTACCTCACCGGCTACTTGGCCGGGCGCCGCGCGAAGCAGGCCGGCGTTGAGTCGGCGGTCCTGGACATCGGCCGCCACGTCCCCACGAAAGGTTCCCGCATCTTCGCGGCCCTCAAGGGCGTGTTGGACGCGGGCATCGACGTGCCGCATGGCTCCGAGGAAATCTACCCGAGTGCAGAACGCCTCAATGGGGCGTTCTTGGAACTCGAATCGAACTTCACCGCCGTGAAGGGAAAGATTGAATCTTCCAAGTCGACGTCGAATACGACCTCGGCTGCGAAGGCCGGTCACTCCAGCGCGGCTAAGTCTCACGACGAGGAAGAATAACATGGCATCCACCAATCCAACACCGCGCAAAGCCGCAACCGGCCCCGGCGTCCCACGCTCCGGCGGCGAGTCCCGCCCGCGCATCTCCATGGGCGGCATGGGCCCAGCCCGCGAACGCCCGACTGGCCCAGGCGGCCCAG
>CAZXUC010000050.1:0-8590 GCA_964643795.1 uncultured Halobacteriales archaeon
GAACACCATGGAATACGTCTACAGCGCGCTGCTCCTACACAGCGCCAAGAAAGAAGTCAACGAAGCGAACGTCCAGGCCATCCTGAAGGCCGCCGGAGTCCAAGCGGACGCCGGTCGCGTCAAGGCCCTCGTGGCTGCATTGGACGGTGCCGACATCGGCGCCGCCATCAAGAACGCCAGCGTGGCCCCCGTCGCGATGGCCGCCGGCCCCGCCGCCGGCGCCCCCGCCGCCGCGAAGGCCGAGGAGAAGCCCGAAGAGAAGGGCGTCTCCGAAGAAGAGGCCGCTGCTGGACTGGGCGCGCTGTTCGGTTAGTCGCTTCACAACGACCCCTCTTCCCTCTCTCTTCCCTTTCCCTTCCATTTCTTTTTGTACCTCCCCGCAACTAGCGCGGCATGGATCCTTCGCGAGCTGAACAACGGTTCCTTGAACAGGTCGCCGTGGGCAGCATCGTGCGCATGTGCGTGGATCGTCTTGGTTCTCGGCCTCCGCATGTACTATGATGCCATGCACGGGGCCGCACTGCATCTCGAACGGACGCGCTTTCCCTAGGTCCACGTGAACGACCACTCGGCGGAATTCCTCCTCGCAGCCGTTGCAGGCTACGAGTCCGTCACCCCGGCCAGGCCAACGTCTGTCCGAATTCACTCCACCCTACCCAATGGCAAAATCCATGTGGGCGTTGATGCCATCCATGCATGCCATGGCCAAGCTGACCGCCGTTCTAGTAAAGGAGGGCAGGCTGTTCGTCGCCCACTGCCCGGAGGTCGGCACCGCAAGCCAAGGCAAGACCGTCGATGAGGCGGTGGCCAACCTCAAGGAGGCCACCGAACTCTACCTGGAGGAATTCCCGCTCGCAGGCGACCGTCGACGGATTGTCAAGACGTTCGAGGTCGTGGGTGGCAGCGCGGCTTAGGCCGACCTCCGGTCGCAGCGTCGTCAAGATCCTGTGCAACCGTTTCGGATTCCGCATCGTACGCCAACGCGGAAGCCACGTCGTCCTCCGGAGGGAGACGCCGGTCGGCCCCGTCGGCACCGTCGTGCCGAACCATGGTGAGTTGGCCATCGGAACACTGCGGAGTCTCCTGAGGCTGGCGCGCATCAACGAGGAGGATTTCGCCGCGCAGCAGTAAACCGCCGAATGGGCCCTGTGCTTTCTTTGAAGGGCAGCGCATCCAGGCGTGAGCGCCTTGCCACCGAACGACCCCGAATGGACCCTCTCCGCCGGCGACCTCCGGGCCACGGTTTCACCCTTTGGCGCCGCACTGCGCCGGTTGTGGATCGAGCCGCCTGGGGGGCCACCGCGCGACCTGCTGTGGGGATATTCGGGCACTGCGAACAAGAAGGGCGGTCAAGGCGACGTCCTCATGCCGTTCCCCGGACGCATCGCTGGCGGCACCTATTCCTTCCAGGGGAAGCGGCACGAATTGGCGAAGAACGACAAGGAAGGACCCAACGCCATCCACGGCTTCGTGCGCAGCCGGCTTTGGGACGGGGACAATGACGGGGCCACGGCCCGGTTCCGCACGCGGATTGCCGCGACCGACCACCCGGGCTACCCCTTCGACCTGGAGATTGTCGTCGGTTACGAATTGTCGTCGACTGGGTTGTCGTGCGCCTTCGTCGCGCGCAATGCGGGCACCACAGCCGCGCCCTTCGGCGCAGGATTCCATCCCTACGTTCTCGCGAATGGCCCCCTCGGCGAGACTGAACTGCAGATTCCCGCCCACAAGCTCGTCGAGTTCGAGCATCTCCTTCCGACCGGGCGCGTCCTCGACATCCCACAGCCACTCGATTTCCGAAAGACGCGCAAGGTCGGGGGCGTACGACTCAACCATTGTTTCACCGGCCTGGCACCAGGTGCCGACGGGTTCACGCGTGTGCGCGCCGGCGACGTCGAGGTCTGGATGGACCGAAGTTTCGCCTACGTCGTCGTCTATTCTGGTGATTCCCTACCCTCGATGGCAAGGCAAAGCCTTGCCATCGAGCCGATGACGTGTGCGACTGACGCCTTCAACCATCCCGCGCTGGGAATGCGCGTCTTGCTGCCCGGCGAAACCATTTCGGGGACATGGGGAATCGCACTTCGACACCAACGAGTGCGCGATTTCACTTGACCCCAGGCCAGAGCCATATCGTCCGCTCCGCCTGGCCCAAAAATGGAAACTGGCCAAAGTAGCGTTTCAAGTACCCAAATGCATTTGAAGTACGGTATCTCATACCTAGGTATGATTGTGAAGACCGTACGGACCAGCCCCAAGGGTCAGCTGACTCTCCCCATTGCAATGCTGCGAGCTCTCGGAATCAAGGGAGCAACGGAACTTGTCGCCGTCCAGGAGGGTGACAGAATCGTGCTTGCTCGCGCGGAGAAGGTGGCACAGCCCCTCGTCGATGACCTGAAGGGATTCTCATCGCTCAGCATTCCGGCGTTGCGCGCGGTCTGGGATAACGAGGCGGACGAGGTTTGGAATGACCTTTGAGCCGGGCGACATTATCCTAACGCCGTTTTCGTACACGGACCTATCGAAGGGAAAGCAGCGACCGGCCCTCATTCTGTCGGCGCGGGCCTACAACGAAGGTCCCGATGTGGTTGCTTGCGCCATTACGTCGAATCTGAAGGACTCCGTCTATTCCGTCCTGGTTGAGACCGGCGACTTGTCGACGGGAGAGCTCCCGAAGCCGAGCCGAATCAAGGTCGGCAAGATCTCGACAATCCAACGGACCATGATCATCAAGGTGGTAGGCCGCGTCAAGCCCGCAATCCTGCGGGCGGTCCGCAAGGAATTCCACTCCTTGTTCCCGCTGTGAGTCGGGTCGGACGCGGCGGCGGATTTTACGAATGCGCACCGACGCTGCCCGTCATCCCATATTCGTTCCAAATGCCGACGCCGCTCGCGGTCGGGCCGAACAGGTCCGACATCGGACCTTGCGCGGTCAGGGCGCCGGTGCCGCTGCCCGCCGCAGTGGAGGTGAGTGTCTTGCGAATCTTGACGGTGCCATTGGCGCCGTCATGCCAACCGGTGAAGGTCAAGGCCGGCGGCAGCGGACCACTGGCGACCGTGCCACGTCCCTGGTATGCGCCATCCATCCAATCTACTGCGAACGACGCCTCGCCGGCGCCTTGCGAGAACGTCGTCGTGAGCACTGTCTCGTTGGTCAGGTTGCCCCGCCAGCCTTGGGCGGCCAGCCGACCGGCAAGGTCCTTGTGGTTCGACAACCACCACGTTTGGTAGTAGTGGTTGCCGTCGGAACCGTCGGGGGAGTCGATGTTGACGCCGACGTCGCTCGTGGAGCCTGACCCAATCGACACGCCGTCGATGAGCAACTCAAGGCAGACCTTTAGTCCGCCGAACGCTACGGCGTTGCCGGTCTGCTGCCCACTAATGGAATAGTTCGTGGGCACGAACAGGCGCGCCCTTGCCACCGTGATTGTCGTCATCACCAGGAACTCATGGCAGCCATGGCCTACAAGATTGAATGGGGCAGAATCATACGTGACGTTTGCCGGTGACAGCGTGCCATTGCCAAGGCCTGCACCGTTGGTCGGGGTTGTGCTCGACGAAGCGGAGTTCGTCGGCGTCGGTTCCCCGTCCTTCTTCGCTTGGTTGCAACCGGCGAGCAGCAAGCATAGGATGACCGCCACGGCAAAGGTCCGGACCATGCCGGGCCGACCGGCCACGCGGCGTTTCAATTTTTCCTAGCCTTGACGCGATGTACGATGCTGTCGCTGAATCCCCATGACAGGACGATTGCGACGATGGCGATGGTCAGGATGGGGGGGATCGCGGGGTGCAGGCCCGCCGCGAAGGAGAGCAGGCCGTCGTACATGTAGGCCCAGGCAAAGGCCCCGATTATGGTCGCCGCGACCACGGGGACGATAAGGAACTTGGTTCGGATGCCCGCGATGCGTCCGACGAGGGCGCCGATGAGTGGTCCATTGATGAGGAAGGGGGCGAGCATGAAGAGGAAGATTCCAGCCGGGCCCCAGCGCCGTGCGAATTTGCGGTGCGCCTGGGCCCTCGCCTCGAGTTCCCGCAAGCGCCCCATCGCCCAGTTCTTGCGGTCATGGTAGCGGTCGAGGGCGAGCAGGAACACGGGATAGGCAAGGCAGACGGCACCGATGTCCTGGGCGAAACTAACCTGCGCCACGAACCACGGCGGTGCGCCGCCGGCCAGCGCGACCGGCATGCTCGCCTCGCGGCCCGCCACCATCTCGATGCCGAGGCCTCGCCACACGGCTAGGCCTTCGTCAGGGCGCCACGCCGTCCACAACGCAAGCTCGACGATAACTGCGGCAAAGAGGCCTAACCCCGTCCACAGCAAGACGCGCTGCAGGCTGAGGTTACGCATGGGCGAGAACCCTTCGCGTTCGCGGATGCGGATTTTGTCAACGGTACGTGCGGGCATGCGTCACGTCGGCGGCGCCGGAGGCGAGGCTTCGGGTTCGGACTCCGTATCGATGCGGAGCTCCAAGGTCCGCGGGTCGCGGTAATCGGTCTCCCACACCTTCAGGACGGAGATGGTGACGCCGACGAGTACTGGCCCAAGGAACAGCCCGATGAAGCCAAACGCTGCGACACCACCAAGGACTCCGATTAGGACGAAGAGCGGGTGGATGTCCGCGCGGTTGCCGATTAGTCTCGGTCGCACGAAGTTGTCGACTTGGCTCACGACGATGGCGCCCCAGGCCAGCATGAAGATGCCCTTCCAGATCTCCCCCTTAATGAGCAGGAAGACGCCGGCTGGGAGCCAGACGAGGAAGGCGCCCACCACCGGCAGGAGGCTGAAGATGGCCATGACGGCGGACCACAGGATGACCCCGGGCAAACCGACGATGAGGAATCCGATGCCGCCAATGACGCCTTGGATGATGCTGGTGAGCATTTGCCCGACGAAGACGGCGCGTAGTCCGCGGTGGGCTTCCTTCGCCAGGTAGTCGACCTGCTTGGGGGGAAGCGGCGTGGCCCGACGCAAATACCCCATGAGCCGATGTCCGTCGGCCAATACGTAGTACACGACGAAAAGTATGACCGTGAACGCGAGGAAGAATCTCCAGACTCCGTCGAGCAATTGTTGGGCCAGGTTGCTGAGGGCTTGCTGGAGATAGTCCTGGGTCTCGTTCACGATGTTGTTGACGGTCTGGTTTCGTTCGGCGTCGACCTGCCCCGGGTAGAGGAGGTCGACGCTGCGGTTGGCGTAGTCGCGCAGACTTCCCTCGTTGAGCGCCTCCGTCAGGACCTGCGAATCCTTGTAGAGCGACCAACCGATGGCGGCCATCGGGATGGTGAGAATCATGATGAGCGTCAGGATGGTCGCAATTGCGGCGAGGCGGTTGGGGAAGACGCGTTCCCACAACTTATCGATGGGCAACGCGAGGACGGCGACGAAGACGCCCGTCACCATGTAGATGATGAAGCCCTTGAAGACGAGCCAAGTCAGAAACAACAGCAGTGCCAGGAGAAGGAAGAAGAACACTTGGCTCTGCACGGGGAGCTTGATGCGAATCCGCTCCTTCGTCTTGGCTGGAGGCAAGGGGCCAAGGTCGGAGGGGGACGATGCGTCATCGGATGGGGGCGACCGCGGGGCGACCTCGTCCGGCACGTGGACATCATCCCGGAACGGATTGAAAGCCTATCCTCAAGATTCGCCGCTCGCCTTTAGGTGCCGTACCACGCGCTCAGGCCTGCGCCGTCACTTTGCGTTCCTCGCAAATTCGAATGAAGTTTCGGAAAATGGTTACGCCGGGTTGCGTGTGCTCGACTTCGGGGTGGAATTGCACGCCGAACAAGGGCCGCGACTTGTGCCGCATCGCTTGTACTGGACACGCGGGGGAGGTCGCCAGGATCTCGAAATCCTTCGGGACCTTTGAGACTTCGTCATTGTGGTTGCCCCAGACGATGGACTTGTCGGGGACGCCGCGTAACAGTTCGTCCTCGCGCAGGACGTCAATTTCCACCATGCCGAACTCCGGGTTCTTGCCAGGCGAGAGCGTGCCGCCAAAGTGGCTCGCCATGAATTGGGCACCAGCGCAGATGCCAAGGATGGGGATGTCGAGTTGGTCGAGGTAGTCCCCGACCGATCCAAGCCGACCATCGAGGGCGACCTCGGCGGCACCGCCGGAGAGAACGAGGCCGTCCAATTGTGCGGCTTTCAGCTCGTCGACCGGCGTCTTGTTGTCGACGATCTTCGTGTCCTGCTTGAGGTAGCGCAGCACGCGCCATTCGCGGTGGGTCCATTGGCTGCCGTTGTCGACGACCCAAATCTTCACAAATCGCGCAGGTCGCCGCGGGAGAAAAAGGGGTGGTCGGCCACCAGGGAAGCGGAACTGGCCTCGATTACGGCTGGCTGCCCGCAGGCGGTTGCCTAGCCCGGGGAACCGAGTTCTCCTCCTCGCCTCCTCCTGCGGGAGGAGTCGAGGAGGAGCCGCTGCCCACAGGTGTAACGGGTCCCTTCATCCAATCCCGATGACGGGACAGTCGGAACCTTGACCCACCTGTGGCAACCGGGTCCAGAGCCGTCCCACCGAAGTGGGCAGCAGAGGCGTCTGGTCGGCGGCCGATGGCGTGGTCGCGGCGATGTCCTGGCTGATTTTGTCTTCCCGTCATCGAGTGACGTCGCGTCTGGATCTTGGGGAAGGACCTGCCTTGCGGGCTCGGCCAAGGGTTCCGGCCGAAGCCGGGATGGACTCCGCCGGCCTTGTGGGGCTAGCGGGCCTGTTGCACGACCGTTGCGCCCCCTCTCACAGTCCGCGGTGCGGTCTCGGGGGGCCTTCGGGCCGGGCAAACCCCGCTGAGGCGTGCCACTCCTTATCCTTTATGCCTCGCGGAGGAGTCCCGTCAGCGTGGCCGATTGGCGCGACGCGGTCCAGGAGGCGCCCGGCGGCGCGCGGCTACTACTGGAGGTGTCCGCCGGGAGCAAACGTCCCCTCTTTCCTGACGGGTTCAACCCATGGCGGGAGGGGCGTATCGGCATCCGGGTGGCCGCGCCGGCGCAGGACGGAAAGGCCAACGAGGATGTCGTCAGGGCCGTCGCCTCGTTCTTCGCCCATCCCACAGGCCGCGTCCATATCGAAAGCGGACTCACGGATGCACGCAAGGCCATGCGGCTGATGGGACTGCAACGAGCAGCAATCATCGCCCGGCTGGAAGTCGTGATGGCGGGCAGCCCGGCATGAGGGGAACGTCGTTCGATGAGGAACGCCTCACCGCACTCGAGGTAGCTGTCGACCGGCTGCGCGAATGCGCCGACGCCGGCACGGTCGTCGTCGAAGGCTCGCACGACCTTGCGGCACTCGATTGGTTGGGCATTGGCGGCATGCACGTCGTCGTGCACCAAGGAAAGTCGCTGGCGCATCTGATGGAGGACCTCGTAAGCAGTCCGGCGCCCATCGTTCTCTTGTTGGATTGGGACCGCACCGGCGGGCGTTTGATGCGGCAGTTCGTCGACAACTTGCGCGCTCGCGTCGCCACGGACACGGAGTGCCGACGACGCATCGCGGCCGCCTGCCATTGCCGTTCCCTCGAGGATGTCCCCGCTGAATTGGAGGCGCTGCGCCGCGCCGTTGGCGGCGGACGACACCGAGGATTGGTCTAGGGCCGGCAAACCGTCCGCCACCGCGCGCACGGGTCGGTCGACCAACCTCATACCCCCACGCAATGCCAAATTGTGTTCAGCCATATTCTCTAAGGAATTGAGGCGTCACGCACCGCCATGAACCCCGGTCCTGTCCACGGGGCAATGAGCCAGACTCCCTCGAAGGCCCCCGTCGCGCTGGCGCCAGCGCCTGCCCTTCAAAAGAGCCCGCGGACCTAATTTCTGGACTCGACAACCGCCCTTCCCGCCCCCAAAGCCTAAATAATGGTCCTCTTTGGGCGAAAATCCCGGCAACGGGACCCAGTGACCCGCGCGCCCACTAGGCGACGCGGCAAGGGAACAAATCCGCCTCCGATGCGGACAACCATCGCCTCCAGCCATCGGCCAACCCTGTTGGGCCGGCCCGATGTGCTCAAATAGGGGTCGTGTTTCGGCGACTCCTACCCACCCTGGCCATATGCCGGTTGGGCTTGACCGAGTCGACCCGCAAGGGTGTCTGGCGCTCAGGTCGAACGAAGCCCTTCGAGACGCCTTCTGGCGCCTCGATTGGGCAATAGGTAAATAGGTCTGCGGCGTCGCCGCAACCTACGCACGAATCGCGAAAGCGATTTGTGCACAAATCCCGGGTCAAGTTGGGCCTCGAGACGGCGTCCTGCCGACGATGAGGTGGCCCATCCAATCCGGGATACAAATCCATGAGGGCTGTGAAACCCGACACGTCGCGCCGTTCATTCGGCCGCGACCTCTGACGTGACCTCACTAGCCTGATGCACGAGACAGCAAGACATGCAAGCCTTCGGCGCAGTGCGCCGAAGGCGCGGCCAGACCGCAAGGTCTGGCCATAGGTGAACCGAAGAGTATCCGGTGATACTCGGTCGGTCCGCCGATTCCTGAAACGGATGATGCAACAAGTGTGTATCATCCATCAACATGACCGTGTTGGTGGATCAATTCTGGTTGATCCTGCCAGCGGCCACCGCTATTGGGTTTCGCTTAAGC
>CAZXUC010000051.1:0-7647 GCA_964643795.1 uncultured Halobacteriales archaeon
GCCAGCAGCCGTTGCGCCGGCGCCGCCGCCCGCGCCGCTAGTGCACGGCCCGGCCAAGGTGGGGCGCGCCCCCGCGCCGATGCATGGCGGCAAGCTCCCCGCGTCGCCTCCGGATGAAAGGCCCCGGGGAGCACCAGTCCAAGTCATGCCAACGGTTCATAGTGCGCCGGTACGCGGCCCACGCAACGCCGGCCCGGCCAGCCGGCCCCTACGTGGTCCCGAGCGCAGCGATGTCCGTCCCGCGCCCCAAACGGGTCACGTGCCTCCAACCTCCGTCACGCCCATCCCACCTGTCCCCGCGGGCCATACGGAAGTAGAGATGGTGGAAGCCATCAAGGACCGCGCATGGATCCGCGTCCTGCACGATGCGGCGAGCCACACCTACCTGTACCAAGTGATCGAACCCGAGCTGACGGCCGACCAGCGCACCATCCTAGCGTTCCTGCGCGACACCTTGATCCGCACGTTGGATGGCCGCACGGCGGGCGCAAGCACCGATTGGGTGCAAGTCCTCACTGGGGCAGCCCACCAAGCCATCGTGGACCACGACATCAAGCTCGACGCCGTAGGGGTCGAGCGCATGGACTACTACCTGGTACGCGATTTCCTCGGCTTCGGCCCCATCGATGCACTCATGCGCGACCCGATGATTGAGGACATCTCGTGCGACGGCCCCAACATCCCCATCTACCTCTTCCACCGCAAGTACGAATCGATTCGCACTACGGTGGTCTTCACGGACGAATTGGAGCTGGACTCGTTCGTCATCCGCCTGGCGCAACGCTCCCGCAAACACATCAGCGTCGCGGACCCGTTGCTCGACGCAACACTTCCAGACGGCTCCCGCCTGCAGGCGACCCTGAGCCGTGAAGTCACGACGCGCGGCTCCACCTTCACGGTGCGCAAGTTCCGCGCTGACCCCATGAGTCCCCCGGACTTGATGCGAGTGGGGACGATGAACCCCGAGATGTGCGCGTACTTCTGGTTCGCCATGGAACTGGGCCACAGCCTCCTCCTCGCAGGAGGCACGGCATCCGGCAAGACGACGTCCCTCAACGCCATCTGCCAATTCATCCCGCCCGAGAAGAAGATCGTCTCCATCGAGGACACGCGGGAAATCAACCTCATCCACGAGAACTGGATCGCCGGCGTCACGCGCAGCGGCTTCGGCGGCGAGATCATCGGCGGCAAGCAGGCGGGAGCCATCGACATGTACAAGCTCCTCGAGGCCGCGCTGCGCCAGCGCCCTGAGTACCTGTTGGTCGGTGAAGTACGCGGACCGGAAGCCCTGACGTTGTTCCAAGCCATGGCGACCGGCCATGCGGTGTACTCCACCATGCATGCGGACTCCGTCGCAAGCGCCGTGTATCGCCTCGAGAACCCGCCCATCAACGTGCCGCGGATGATGTTGCAGACCCTGGACATCGTCGCCATCCAGGCGCAGGTCCGCATCGGCGAACGCCTCGGCCGGCGCATCCGGGACGTCACGGAAGTGGTGGGCTTCGAGCCCGACACGAAGGAACTGCTTACGAACACCGTCTTTGAATGGGACGCCTTGACGGACCAGCACAAGTACCTCGGCAAGTCGTATGTGCTGGAGCAGGTCATGGAGGCCCGCAACCTGACGGAACAACAAGTTGATGCCGAATGGCATCGCCGCATCGAACTGCTCAAGTGGCTCTTGCAGAACAACGTCCGCCACTACGCCGAGGTCGCCCGCATCGTGAACTCCTACTACCGCGACCCCGAAGGAACCATGCAACGCATCCGCACGGAGTCCGAACACGTCGACCCGGAGACGCCACATGCGTAAGTTCGAACGCCTGGCCTACCGGCTCCTGGGCATCCGCGCCACGGCGGCCGTCGCGCGCAATCCGCGCATCAACCAGTCCCTGCAAAAAGCGCACATCTACTTGCGGCCGGAGGTTTACCTCGCCTCGGTCTACCTGACCACCCTCATCCTCGTGGTGGGGACCGCGATCCCCGTCTTCCTCATCTTCGGGCTCGCAGCGAGCGGCATCATCCACGTCCCCACGCGACTGCTGGCGTTCATCGCTCCGGTGCCAATCCTTGCGGGCATCATGATGTATCTGCTGGCGCTCGTCCTCCCGGACATCCGCGCCCTCAGTCGCGCCCGCGACATCAATGCCAAACTCCCCTACGCGCTGAACTACGTGACGACCATGGCCTCGGCCGGCGCGACGCCTGAAGCAATCTTCGCAAGCCTCGCGCAGCAGAACATCTACGGCGCCGTCGCCCACGAAGCCGCGTGGATCACGCGGGACATGCGCATCTTGGGGACGGACATCGTGACCGCCCTGAGTCGCGCCATCGACCGGACACCATCGGCGCGCTTCCAGGACCTTCTGCAGGGCGCCATCACGACCCTCACGTCGGGCGGCGACCTGAAGAACTACTTCCTCACCAAGGCGGACCAATTCATCTACGAGAACCGCCAAGACCAGAAACGCTTCCTCGAAAGCTTGGGCGTATTGGCCGAATCCTTCGTCACCGTCGTCGTGGCCGCCCCGCTGTTTCTCATCGTCATCCTCTCCGTCATGACAAGCATGGGTTCCGACGGCAAGCAGACCCTGCTTCTCGGCTACATGCTGGTATTCGTGCTCATTCCACTCTCGCAGCTCGGCTTTGGATTTACCATCAAGACCATGACGCCGGAGGCCTAGCGTGGTGGACGGCCGCGACGCGTCTCCGGGAAGTGAACGGGCCCACCCGACTCTTGAGCTCATCTCGACGATTACGTCCCTTGGCGGCTCAATCCTCGTCGCCCTCGGGGCGATCGCCATCCTCGCGGCACCGGACTTCGCGGCGATTGGTCGCTCCGTGCTGGTCGCCGGCCTCGTCCTCGTCGTCGCATCCCCTGCAACGAGCTACCTCTTGACGACGCTGCGCGGCCGCATGGCCAAAGAATCCGGCGGACGCAGCTACGATGTCCTACGCGGCTGGCAGCGTCTCAAGGTCGCTGGTCTGCTGTTGAACCTGCTCGGGGTCGCTGCGGCCATCCTGCTGGTCCTGGCCATCCTGGTGCGGGGCGACATCGTTGCGGCGGAACTCCAGCCCGGGATGCTGGACCGCGTCGTCGTGATCATGGCCGCTGCCTTGGCGGGCGCCGGCGCCTACGCCTTGCACCACTCGCTGCGAACGCCGCGCGAGCTCGACAGGACCGGACCGAACGCCGCCATCGCGGCCACGGCCGTCACGGGGGCCGCGGCGTGCACGGTCCTCGCTGTCGTAGCGCAGGCGGGCCAGGGCGGCGCGCTTTCGGCACACCTCGGCCGCGACGACGTCGCGCTCTTGGCCCTGGCGGCCTTGGTCGCGACCGCCTACGCGTTGTTCCGCACGCGCAGCCTGCCCAACCTCTCCATCCTACTGTCCGAAAACAAGGCCGCCTACGATGGGCGCGGCGGCGGTTCGCGCAACCGCAGCGTCCTCCTTCCAGCCATCCTTGCCTTTGCCCTCCTGCTCATCGTCTTCCTCCTCTTCCTTCTCTTCGGCATCGGTGTCGCCACCATTCTTGACGAGGTCGGCCGCAGCCCGTTCCTGCTGGGCCTCTTGCTCTTCCTCGTAGCCGCGATCCTGGTCACGCTGGTCTTGTCCTTCTCGCTGACGCGCAGCTCAGACGCGCCGAATGCCCTCTACACGGTCCTCGTCACGAAGGCACGGCGCCGACGCGTCCTCATCATCGCTGCATCGGCGACGGCCAGCATCATCTTCCTCATCCCCGCCACGTTGGCCTTCGTTGGAGCCTTCGGCGTCCCAAAGGCCGCGGCGATGCACTTCCTGTGCCTTGCCATCCTTAGCGCGGTCGGACCATACGGATTCTACATGTCGCGCGAACACAACAGGATCCGCCGGCTCGAGGACCGCTTCCCCGACTTCTTGCGCGACATTGCGTCCAGCCACAAGGGCGGCCTCACCCTACACCAGGCGGTCACCATTGCGGCGCGCGGCGAGTACGGCCCGCTTACACCCGAAGTGCGCAAGATGGCCGACCAGTTGTCGTGGAACGTGTCATTCTCGGAGTCGCTCGTGCAGTTCGCCGACCGCGTCGATACTCCACTCGTCGAACGCGCCGTGAACCTCATCCTCGAAGCTGACCGCTCGGGTGGCAGCACCACCGACATCCTGCTTGCGGCATCCCGCGACGCGCGTGAACTGAAGAACCTCGAAAACGACCGGCGCCTCACCATGACCCTGTACACGGTCGTCATCTACATCACGTTCTTCGTCTTCCTCGCCGTCGCTGCCGTCCTGTACGCACAGTTCGTCCCGCAACTTGTGGCTTCAAGCGAAGCTGCCAACGCGGACAGCCCACTCGCCGGTGGCTTCGCAGGCGCCGGCGGCACCCAGTTGACCCTCGCCGACTACCAATTGTTCTATTTCCTCGCCGCCGTCGTGCAAGGACTAGGCGACGGCATCGTGGCCGGATTGATGGGGACCGGGAAGGCCGTGTTGGGGTTGCGCCACAGCTTCATCATGGTCGCCATCTCGTACATCGTGTTCGCGCTGTTCCTCGTTTGAGGAGTGTGCGCCGACTTTTCCGCAGATTTCGCAGATGACGCCGATGCGGTTCTGTCACCTCGCGGCCGGGCGCTTGGAGACCTGGGATTTCACAGATACCCACAGATTCTGAATCTCGGGCGCGCTGAGGTGATTGAAAGCTCTGTGATAATCCGTGCAATCCCAAGCCGCCCACCCCACGGCGGCAGGCCCACCATACGCGTTTGGGAGTCGTAGGATTCCTGCTTCTAGTGTGGGTGGCCTGGATTTCACAGAACTTCACAGAGTCTCGACCTCGACGCGCCGGGCACCATGCCGGTCACGCGGAGAACGCGGAAACCCGCGGAGTCTAGTTCCGCGTTGTTCCGCGCCCTCCGCGTGCAGGCCGAAGCTGGCCGACGACTCGATTCTGTGTGAATCCGTGCAATCCCAAGCCGCCCACACTACGGCGCAAGCTCACCATGCACAGAGTTTGCCCGTCGACCGATGAACAAGGCCGGGCGAGCCTCATGCGCTAGAGGGCCGATGGCCCCCGCGGCAGCCTGCGCCGCCTTTTCCGCAGATGCCACAGATCTCGCAGAAATTGAATCGAAGCGAGGCCCCACCATCTGTGGTATCTGCGAAATCTGCGGAAACGGTGCGGTGCCTTCCACGCGCACCAGCAATGCGGTAATCCAAGGGCGCGCCGTGTTCGCATCAATCTGTGAAAGGGCCCGCCTTCCGCCGGCGACGACGCCGAGCACGTGAGGCAACAACACCAATTCTATGATGGCGGCGCGGCGCAGGCTGGGGAGCTAGCGCACAAGCCGGGCGCCATTCTCGTCCACGCCGCAGCGGTGGACCTGGCCCGCCCCGCGAAGAAGGGGTTCCGCAGCGTCGAGCGCGCCCTTGCTCCCGATGGCCCAAAGCGTCGCCCCCAGCATGGCCTGGCCCCAAGCCACGTTTCTCGGCAGCGCTTCGCCGAGGCGCCGCATCGCCTCAGGCATTAACCCTAGGTCCCGGCTGAACCGCGCCGATTCAGCGAGAAGGGCACTCCATGCCATCGGACGACCGATGGCCAGGATGCGGTCGACGGCTGCGTCGCCCAAGGCGCGCGTCTTTGCGGCCCACACCGCATCTCGGATAATCAATGGCGTCGAAATGGCTGGACCGATGGTGCAAAACAGGAATTCGGTCCCGGCTGGTGCCTCGATGCGCGTCGCCCAACCGTGCGGCGGACAACCCGGCTTCATCCGCACTTCACCCGCGCCGAACCATGACCCCACGGCGTCGCCGAGTCCGGTCCCTGAGCTCACCTCCGCGACGTGCGTGGCTTCGAGCGCGCGTTCCGGCTCCAGGCCCAACACGGAAGCCGCTGCAAGGCAGGACGCGAGCGTCCCCGCGGCGCTCATGCCAAATCCTTGTCCAACTGGTAGGTCGAGCGTGACCTTGATGCTGAGCCGAGCCTCCGGCGCAAGACGCTGCAAGGCCATCCGCGTGACGGCGGGCGCCTGCCCCAGGCCCACGACCTCAACGTGGAGCGCCTCGGCCCTCGTCGCCGTCGCGTGCGCGCCCAACTCCAGGCTCCACCCGGCCCCGCGACTGCCCTTGCGCAATGGGTCCTGCGCTTCGTCGTGCACGGCGAAGAGCCCAGAGACGTGGGCTGGCGCGAAGGCGGAGGCCTTCACTTGGTCTTCCTCGTGCCGCCCTTCGCGACTCGGCTGCGGCGTCGCGGCGTCCCGGTGATGCGCGGCGAATCGCGCGCCGTCCTTGCCGCGCCGCTGCGCGCCGGCTTGGTCGCGTGCCTTGCAAGCGCAACGAGCGCCACGAGCGTCGGAATGACTTGCTCCTTCTGGCCCTTGAGCGTCGTGTGTCCCCTCGCGTGCACGAGGTGGAGGGTCGTGGAGGGCGCGCCGAATGTGTCGGTCGAGTTGGCGACGATGAATTGTGCGCCGTAGCGTTGCAGCCGCGCCTTCGCCTTGGCGAGGAGGCTCTTGGAATCGGATTCCGCCTTGAACGAGATGAGTGTTGCCTTCGGAGCCTTCTTGCGCACGGCTTCGACGATCTTGGAGAGCGGCTTGAGGCGGATGGCCAGGTCGCTTTGTTCCGATGAGATCTTTGCGTCTGCGACATCGGCGCCGTAGTCGCCAATGGCCGCTGGCATCCAGACCTGGTGGAATCCAGAAATGTCCGTCGCGGCGACGAGAGCCGACAGCTCCTTGTGCGTCGTAAAGGCGAAGACGCACGGCTCGAGGTGAGCGGGGACCGGCTCGGTCGCCCCGCCCTGCCACAACGCGACGTCGGCACCGAGCCGGCGCAGTTCTGTTGCGATGAGGTGGCCGGTCCGCCCCGAGGACCGGTTCGTGAGGATGCGGACCGGGTCAATCGGCTCTGCCGTCGAACCCGAGATGACGAGGGCTCGCTTGCCCGCGAGTGGGCCACCTTGCTGCGCAAGTCGGTGAATGACGGCTTCGACGATCGCCTCAGTGTCGGCGAGTTTGGCCTTCTTCTCGGTACGCTCAGGTTCAACCCACGTGGCGCCAAGTGTCTCAACGAGTGTCCGCTGGTGTTGCGCTGTAACGGGGTGGTCGAGCATTGCCTCATGCATGGCGGGCGCGATGACGACGGGCATGCGCGTCCCGAACGCGACCGTCGCGCAGGTCGTCACGGGCGTGTCGTCGATGCCGAGTGCCATCTTCGCGATTGAATTCGCGGTGGCAGGGGCGATGAGAAGCAAGTCCGCTTTTTCAGGCACGTCGCCGAGGAGGGCCACGTGCTCGACGGCGCCGGTCAGCCTCGTAACAGGTTTGTGGCCAGTTGCGAATTCGAGGGCGTCGGGATGGAGGATGCGGGTCGCTGCATCGGACATGACCGGGATTACGTCTGCGCCGTGACGGATGAGCTCCCGCGCCAACTCGACCGTCTTGACCGCAGCGATGGAACCAGCAACGGCGAGGACGATGCGCTTGCCTTCCAAGTGGTGTGAAAGGGTGCCGCGGATGTTCTCCACGGGATGCATGCGTGTTCCACCGGTGTGCGCTATAAAAGTCCAGAAGGAGCACGCGCCCCGTGGTTTTGGTCGCCAGCCGGCCGGTGAACTGGAGGCCTGGGATTGCACGGATTCACACAGAATCGAGTCGTCGGCCAGCT
>CAZXUC010000052.1:0-7370 GCA_964643795.1 uncultured Halobacteriales archaeon
TTCACGCGCATCAGCAATGCGGCAAGCCAAACGCGCGCCCCGTTCGAATCAGTCTGCGACGGGAGCCGACTTCCGCTTGCGACGTCAGAGGCCGCGGAGGATTCGCGCACCGACCGGTCGCAGAACCGGCCTAACCGGTCGCAGAAATCGCAGAACGCATAGAACCGGGGTTCTGCGGTTTCTGCGCGTTCTGCGACAGGGCGTAGGCGGCCGCGAGAGGCTCAATCGTGTCGGCGAAGATGGCGGCGCCGTGCATCGCTTCACGCGGAGGTCGCGGATTGACGTGGCACCACGTTTCCGCGTTTTCCGCGCGCTCCGCGTGAAGAAAGGCAGGCGGGTGATTTCACAGACACAAGGGATACGAAATGATCCTCGTGGCAGGGTCGAGGTCAAGATTCTGTGGAAATCCGTGCAATCCCAGGCCTCCCACACCACGGCCGCGGCGTCAACCTGAAACCCGTGGACGACGCCGTCGGCGGACTGCGGTAAGCCAGGTGGCCGGGGGATTCGAATACGCGAGACCTAGCGAGTCTAGCGACCAACCGACCGGGGATTACGGAGATTTCGGGGACACTGGGTCACAGTCCGTTCCCCGTAATTCCCGTAATCCTCGGTAGGCCGTAGGGCGTTGGTCCGCGGAATCTGCGCCATCTGCGGAAACACCGTGAATGGGGCGAGGAATCACGCTCAAAGAAAAGAGGAGGAAGGAAGAGGGACTCAATCCGCTCGAGGCCGCGAATTCACACTTGCGACTTGTGGAACTTGGCCCTCGTGCGCGTCACGAGTTGCTCGTTGGCGGCCTTGACCTTCAACGCCTCGGCCTTGACGGTCTCTTGCGCCTTGTGGGCTACGGCCTTGACCTTGACTTCGACGTCCTTCGCCGTGGCCTTCGCCTTCGCGACGACTTCGGGGGCCTTGGCGCGGAATTCTTGCGCCTTCGCCATGACCATTTCGCCGTCCTTCTGGGCGCGGGCGATGGCTTCGCGGGTGATCTTCTCGGCGTTCTTCGCGGTCTTCTGGGCCAGGTCGCGGCCCTCGATGAGGAGCTGCTTGCGGCCTTCAGAGGTCTTCGCGCCTTCTGCGACGTGCTTGGCGGCGTCGGCGGCTTCGCGTTGGATTTGCTTGGCCTTGGCTTGGGCGACCTTCAGTTCCTTGGCGAGCCAATCCGTGGAGGCTTCGTAGAGGTCCTTGAGGGACTCGACGCCGGCTTCCGCGAGCACCGTGACGGTGGCGGGGCCGACGGACTTGAGGTCCTCGATGAGGGAGAGGCCGGTGGCCTTCTGTTTGTACTCGCGTAGGCTGGACTCGGTGATGCCGGTCTTCTGCGACAGTTCGACGACGTCGCTGCGCGCCATCTCGTCGACGGAGTGGATGCCGGCGGCCTTGAGTTTCTCCTGCTTGCTGGGGCCGATGCCCTTGATGTGCTTGAGGTCCATGGTAGTGTCTCCTGGTTTGGTTGTGTGAGCTTGTATGGCCCACAGGCTGAATGTGTTTAGGTTGAGGTGGTACATATAGGTTAGGTCTAGAGGTCAGTCGTCCGAGGACCGCTTGACACGGCCCCCGGCTTCGACTGGACTCCTCCTGTTGGGAGCTTGTCAAGACGTTGTCAAGCGGTGCCCAAAACGGCCTAGGGGGTCTTGACAGGCTGTCCTGGCGACCCGGGACGACCTCATTGGCCCTGGGATGCGGGCAAGGCCCGGGATTCCCCGACCCACCCACGCCGCCTCGGCAGCGTTATGGTACATGTGGCAAGTGCCACCGCGATTAGCCCACAGGAACGCGGGCGTTCTATTACCCAAACCCGCAACACCGTTGATAACAAGCCGCACCAGCCCCATCGCCTACTACCGGTCAAGAAGGCGTCGACATTCGGCGATGCAGAGATTGGCCAATTGGCTCGCGCTAAGGCCTGGTTCATTAGCACCAGGCACGAAACGCCGCGCCCAACGGGTACTGGCATCGTCGTATGGCGCGATGGCCAGCGTAGCAAGCGAATCCATGCTGGTTCGGCGCGGTTTGGGTTGTGATTGCATTGGTGACCCCCGCGGCAGAAATTGTTGGCAGGGAAAAGCCTGATGCCAACAGGTTCCGCTAACGGCCGAGGCCATGTGCCTTTTGCGAGATGCCCGAAATCCTTTCCTTTGCCCGGCACGCTCTAGGGACGCGCGGGATCGGAGTACTGGGGAGCCAGTCTCCGGAACAACGCCGCCAACGCCACAATTGGGAAAAGAACAAACGCGAGGCCGGCACCCGGGGCTGAAAGCCGTTCTACGTCTCCGACGTAGACGCCAGCCCACAAGTCTAGGACGCGAAATTGCGTGGCGGGCGCCGTGAACCGCACGTTATACGTGTCCTCGGAGTTGACAAGACCGTTCCCGTCTACGTCGACCCAGGTAAACGAGTAGCCGGCATCATCCACAACGTCAGAGAACGAGGCCTTGACCAACGTCGCCCCATTATCGTCCATGAAATGAATTTCCAGCTCGCTTGGTTTCACCATCTCGCTCATGTCATCTAACTGAACAACCTGCAGTTCGTCCGGATGCTGGGCGAAGCGGTCGGGCACGGCGATGTCGGTCGGTCCGCGTGCCGCATTCGCCTTAAACGCGGGAAAATGGATGTCGTCGTAGGAGTAGGATGCCACGATTTCTGTGCCGTCAGCGCTGAAAAGCGTGAGCGTTTCGAACCGGCCGCGGCGGTCGACGTCCAGGGTAAATGGTTCTTCGTCAGCCAAGCCACGATACGTGCGACCGTCGCGGCTTGCCACGGTGAATTCCTCTTCCGGAACGCTGTTGTCGGGGCCGTAGTCGCGAAAGAGTTGCGTCTCTTCTGCTTCGGTGATGGTTAGAAGATCGCCCCTGGAATGCGTTGATGTGCCTACTAGCGACATGACTGATTCCCCCTTCTCGGGGTGTACCAGTAACGTGATGGTAATCTCTCCGATGAAGCCCGTGTCAACCGTGGCTTTAACTTTGTACGGCCCCCCGTCTCCGCGCGCGTCGCCCGTATTCAGGCGATTTTCTATCTGCGATGCAGACGGGGTTGAACCGCCGAAGTACAGCCAGGCGCCCGCGCCCGCGCCACCAAGAAGCAAGAGGCCTACGACCGCGAGGACCACGACGAGGCCGCGTCGTCGACCGCTGCGTTGTCTTCGTGCCGGTGACGCGTCACTCTGCGGTAGCGTGGCACGCGCGGCGGGGGCCGCGCGTTGTGGGGCGCTAACCAGGGTTGGCACGCGGATGGACAAGCCGCAAGCGGCGCATGTGGCAAGACTACCCGGCCGCCCACTCACTGCTTGCCCACACCGCCCGCATTTGCCTCGTCTGACCTCCATCGCTACACCCAGAAGAGGTCCTACTCCTCGTCGCGGTTGCGGCGCATGAAGGTGACCGCTGCGAAGGCGGCGATGACCAGCACCAGGAGGATGGCGATGCCGACGATCCAGGGACCGAGGGGTTTGGTGCCGGGGCCCGGCGGGTCGGTGGAGTAGATATCCGAAACATTGGGGTCCGTGCCGCCCTCAATCTCCTGGAGGTCGCACACTCCGTCGCCATCGGTGTCCTTGACATCCGCCGCGCAGGGTGCGATATCCGTCACTTCGGACGGCGTCGCCGCTACTGCGTCGAAGAGCGCCGTACTGGCCGGCGGGCTGCCCAAGAGGACCGCCTGGACGTAGAAGTGGTGGCTGCCGCCGCTGAAGGGTGCCACGAACGTGTATTGCGTCTGGCCGTCGACTTGCAGGACCGAGCCGACGTAGGTCACGACGGAGGCCATGTAGATGTCGTAGCGCACGACGCGGTCATCGTCCGGGACCGTGAAGCGAATGTCCGCCGTGCCGTCTCCGTTGGGCGTGACGGTGGGGGTGCCTGGGCGGTAGTCGGGGCTGAACTCGTTGAGCGGGTCAGTGCCGGCCGCGACTTCGTCCGCATCGTCAATGAGGTCGCCGTCGGAGTCGCTCTTCTTGGGGTCGGTGCCGAGAGCCGCTTCTTCGCTGTCAGTGAGGCCATCGTTGTCGTCGTCCGGGTCGCACGCGTCGCCGAAGGCGTCGCCGTCGGTGTTGAGTTGGTTGGCGTTGGACGTCGTGGGGCAGTTGTCCGTGGTGTCGGGCACACCGTCGCCATCGTCGTCCGTGTCACAGGCATCACCGAAAGCGTCGCCATCCTGGTTGGCCTGGCCCGCGTTAGCGAGGACCGCGCAGTTGTCCGCGGTGTCAGCCACGCCGTCGCCGTCGTCGTCGAGGTCGGCGTTGTTGCCGATGCCGTCGCCGTCGTTGTCAGCCGATTCCGCGGCGTTGAGCGGGAATGCGTCCGTCGTGTCCGGGACACCGTCGTTGTCGTCATCGGTGTCGCAAGCGTCGCCGCCGTCGGCCGTGCCGTCGGTGTTGGCCTGGTTGGTGTTGGCCACGTTGACGCAGTTGTCTGTGTCGTCGAAGACCGTGTCGGCGTCGGTGTCGCGCTGGGCGGCGGCGCAACCGTTCGCGTCGACGGCTCCCATCGCTCCAGTAGTGCTGGGGCAGGTGTCGAAGGCGTCGCTCTTGCCGTCGCTGTCGGTGTCGGGCTGCGGAGTGGTCGGCACAGTCGTGAAGGCGTTGCTCGTGCCGGTGATGCTGCACGTGCTGGTGCAGGCTTGGACCGTGTACGCGTCGCTCGCCGTGGTGTCGGTCGTGAAGCTCACGGCCGCAACACCGTTGGCGTCCGTCACGCTGGTGGGTGACGCGAAGGACCCTCCGGTCCCGCTAACCAAGAACCACGTGACCGTCGAGGTAGGCGTCTTGACGAAGTTGCCGTGGGCATCGGCAAGTTGCGCCGCGATGGTGACAGCCGTGCCCTGCTGCGGGTTCGTTGGCGTGGCCGAGACCAAGTACTTGGAGGCCGCGCCGGCCGCGATGGTGTCGGCAGCCACGGCAAGGTCTTCGTCGATGACGGTGCCGACGACGTTGGCCGTCTGAAGCTGGTATATTCCGGTGGAGCCGATGCTGGTGGGATTCTGGACATCCTGGATTGTGCACGAAACGGCACCGGATGCCACGGTGGTGCCCAGAGTGCGGGCGAGGGTCACGATGAAGCCGTTGACCGTCGTCGTGACGGAGCCATCGAAGCCGGAGCCCGTGCCCGTGCTCGCGCATGACCCATCGGTGCTGCCGACGCCGGCCAAACTGAAGCCCGTCGGGAACTGCACAATGACCTTGCCGTCGAGCGGGATGGAGTTGTCCACGGAAGTGCTGAACACGACCGTGGCCGTGGTGGTCTCACCGGCACCAAGGCTCAACAGCGTGACGTCGCGGGTGCCCGTCAAGGCGCCGGCCAGCAACGTGTCGGCCTGGACCGCGAGGTCCTCCTGCAAGACGGACTCTGAAGCGTCCAGCGTGCGGAAGATGTAGGTGCCCGTCGCGCCGCTCACGCCGGGGTTCTTGACGCCGGGGATCACGCAGGACTGGGCGCCAGTGGCCGCGACGGTGCTGCTGCTGCCGCGTGTGACCGTGATGCTGCCGCTGCCGCCGACGGCCGTCTCGGTGCCGTCCATGGAGCAGGTGACGTCAGGTGAGGCCGGCAACGTGAAGCCGGACGGGAACTCGAAGCGGACCTTGCCTGCGGCCGGGATGCTCGTCACAGAGAACGAGACCGAGATGGTGCTCGTCGCGCCGGCGAAGTGGCTGCCCAGCAGAACGCCCGTCCCGGTGAGGGCGATGGCCCCGATGATATCCGCCTCTGCGATTCCCGTGTCGATGACCGCGCCGGCCAGGTTTGTCGTCGAAATGGTATAGCCGGAGGCCGTAGCGCCTGGGGTGGAGGGGTTCACGACGTTTGCGATGGTGCAGGTCTGGGCGCCGACCGGTTCGATGTTGCCGGTACCGGTGCGCGTGATGGTGACGCTGCCGGCCGACCCTACGCCGCTGAAGGCGCCGTCCATGCTGCTGCAGGCCACGGTGGGCGACGCAGGCACGACGAACCCGGCCGGGAAGACGACGTTGATCTTGCCGTCGGCCGGGATGGGGTTCACCGACGTGAAGTCCAGCGTGGCCGTGGTTGTCGCGCCGGCGGCGAAGGACGCCAAGGTAACATCCGTCGTGCCGGTGAAGGCGCCGGGGTCGAGCGCGTCGCCAGGGACGGACGGGTCTTGGTCGATGACTACGCCGTCGAAGGTCGTCGTCTGAATCGTGTAGGTACCGGTTTCGCCGCTGACGCCGGGGTTGCGAACGTCCAGGATTGTGCAAGTCAGAACCTCTGCGGCCGCCACGACCGTCGTTCCGGCCGTCCGTGCCAGCGTGACCGTGGACCCAGAGACAGTGGTCGTAATCGTGCCATCCAAACCGCTGGCGGCACATTCGCTGTCACCAGATCCGATGCTGGTCAAGCTGAAGGCCGATGGGAACGTGACCTGGACCTTGCCATTCGCTGGGAGGTCATTGACCAGGGTCGCGGAGACGGTGGCTTGTCCCAAGGCGCCCGCAGTCTGGCTGGCCAGGACGACGTCGCTCGTCACGAGAGTCGCGGCCGTGATGGTGTCGGCCGCCACGAGGAGGTCCTGGTCGATGACGTCGCCCACAAGGGTCGTGGTCTGGAACGTGTACGTTCCCGTGGACCCGCTCACGCCCGGATTCTTGACGTCCGCCAAGGTGCACGTGATGGCGCCCGCGCCGACCGGGCCCGTCCCGCCAGTGCGCGCCAAGGTGACGATGCCGAGGCTGACGGTCGTCGAGACCGTACCGCCGGTGAAGGAGCAGACACCGTCGCCCGAGCCCACGCCAGTGAGGTCGAAGCCGGACGGGAATCCGACCTTGATCTTGCCGTCCGTGGGCAACGCATTGGCCAGCGTCAGCGAGAAGGTCGCCGTGCCGATGGTTCCGGCAACGAACGAAGCAAGTTGCACGGCGGTGGCCGCGAGGGAGCCGGCGAGAATCGTATCGGCGGCGACCGCCACGTCCTGGTCGACTACGAGGTTGTCTGCCCGGGTAGTCTGAATCGTGTACGTTCCGATCAAACCGCTAAACCCGGGGTTCGTCACCGACGCGATGGTGCATGATTTCGAGCTGCCAGCTACGAGGCCTGCGGCGCCGCTGTCGCCGTTAAGGGTCATGGTGACCTTGTGCGGGCCGGACGTCGTGCTGAACGTCACGGAGCCAGTGGTGGAGGCAAAGACGAGACCCGTGCATGCCACGTTGGGATCGTTCGTGACCGTAAAGCCGGCTGGGAAGATGACGACAATCGTGCCATCGGCCGGGATGGCGTTGACGTTGGTGAACGTGACGGAGGCCGTGGCCGTGCGGCCGACGGCGAGGGTCCCGAGTTGGACGTCCGTGTCGGTCAGCGTATCAGGCGCAATCGTGTCGCCAGCGACCGCGAGCGCCTGGTCGATGACGGCGCCAGCGA
>CAZXUC010000053.1:0-7103 GCA_964643795.1 uncultured Halobacteriales archaeon
GTTCTGCGCCCGATTGTTCCGTGAACCTCCGCGGCCTCCGACGTCGCCGGCGGAAATCGAGTCCCGATGCAGATTGCTTCGAACGGGGCGCGCGATTGGCTTGCCGCATTGCTGATGCGCGTGAAAGGGCACCGCGCCGTTTCCACAGATTTCGCAGATGCCGCAGATCCTGAGCCCTCGCTTCGATTCAATTTCTGCGGAATCTGTGTAATCTGCGGAAAAGGCGGAGCGCGAAGTCTGCGGAAAAGGTCGGGTGCGCAATGTGCGGAAAAGGTCCCTGGTGGAGTCGGAACTAGGAATTGGCCAAAGGGCCGGGGCTGAAATGGAAAGAGGACTGGGGGAAGGGGTGGAGGGTTCGTCTTACTTCTTGACGATTGTCACGTCACCATCGGTGCCGTGGTGCGAATCGTCGTGGTGTCCGCTTGACCTGTGGCCGTGCTCAGACGGCGCAGTGTCCGCGAAACTCATGACCGACAGGCCGACAATCAGAAGGATTCCAGCACCCAGCAGGGTGACTGAGACCCAACGGTCAAGCCCGAACTCGAAGAAGAAGACCATCAGGGCGCCGACGACCAGGATGATTCCAATCAGGTACATTAGCATGCGAGCAGGATTCATTGCCATGATGCTTCACTTGGAGGCCCGGGTCATATCAACCTCGCTGTGGCGGCAACCGCCAGGCGCGCGTCGGCGGACCCATTCGCCGACCCTCCTGTTGGCTTTCCCCGCCGTTCCCTCATGCTTAAGAGAGATTCCGGTTTGGGACGCCCGAGATGTTCAAGGCGAAAGTGAAAGCGGAGGTCCTCAAGACCATCCTGGATGCCGTATCCACCCTCGTCGACGAAGCCAAGATCCAAGTGACGCCCGAAGGCATGAGCCTCAAGGCCGTTGACCCCGCCCACGTCGCCATGGTGGACCTTTCCATCGGCAAGAAGGCCTTCGTCGAATACAAGGCGACGGACATGGACATGGGCGTCGACCTGGACAAACTGAAGGACATCCTGAAGCTCGCCGGATCCGGCGACACCATCGAGATGGAGTACAAGGAGGACGCCCACCGCCTCGTCTTCAAGATTGGCCACATCACGCGCCGCATGGCCCTCGTGGACACGGCGAACATGGGCGACCCGAAAGTGCCCAACCTCAACCTCCCCAATCAAGTCACGGTCCTCGCAAGCGAGTTGCAGCAGGGCATCAAGGCATCCGAAGCGGTGTCCGACCACGTCGCACTAGTCGCGGAGGGCAAGACCTTCGAACTCATCGCGGACGGCGACACGGACCAAGTGCACCTCAAGCTCGAAGACGGGGAACTCATCAAGATCCAAGCGCCCGAAAAGAGCCGCAGCCTGTTCAGCCTGGACTACTTCGCGAACATGAGCAAAGTCGCGAAGCCGGCGGACGCCCTCACGCTGCACCTCGGCACCGACTACCCAGTCAAGATCGAGTTCGACATCGCGGACGGCATGGGACACATCGTGTACCTTCTTGCGCCGCGCATCGAGAGCGAGTGACAGGACGCGAGCCTGTTCGCGAGCGACTGACGGTTTCACTCCGACCCATGAACTGGAGGCCTGGGATTGCACGGATTCACACAGAACCGTTTCCTCGTCCGGCTAGACATGACAAATCTGTGAATTTCTGTGAAATCCCAAGCCTCCCACACTACGGCCGAGGATGCAAGCCTCCCATTTGGGTGGACTGTTGCAGAGGGAAGGGAGGCCGGGGATTGCACGGATTCACATAGAACTTGGTCTTCGCGTGCCTCGCACTCCACGAGGGAAATGTAATCCGTGCATTTCTGTGAAATCCCAAGCCTCCCGTAAGTCGGAGGGCCATCAAGTCTCGTCAAGTCTTGGCGCGCCATGGTTTCACTCAGGTCCCTGCGAACCTTGAAGGCCCTCGTGGGGGTGGGCCACGCGTGGCGGACCTCGTCCGACTGGCGTATTATCCCTTCCTGCCGGAGGTGCGGGACGCCGTGCGCCAAGCCGGACCCGATTTGGGGACGCTGCTGTCGTCGCCGCAATACCAATCCGTGCGCGACCGCGCCGTCGCCCGCATCGAGGGATCGCTCGGCGACGGATTCAGCCCCGTGCAGGTGCTAGACGAGCGCGACGCGCTGCGCGAACTCCTCTCTGTCCCCGTGGCTCGCATGCTCTGCGTCGCCCTCGGCGAAAAAGTCCTGCGCATGCGCTATGCCCAGGCGGAGGCGCGGCGCGTGCATGACACCCTCACCGCCGACCCCGACCCGGAAGCGATTCCCGCGGCCGCCGCCGCGCTAAGCCTTCGCCTCGTGCCCGACGCGGGACCAAGCGGCTTTGCCTCGCCCGAGTCCGGCGCGCGCGAACTGAAGATCGCGTGGCGCATGAAACTGGCCGACTACCTCAAGGCCGCCCCGAACGGCGTCGAGTGGAAACTCATCCTGCGCCCGGTGGCGCGCGGCCAAGTACCCGTGACGAAGGGCGAGGCCGCCCGTCTAGTGCAGGAGGCGCTTGCTCGCCGCATCGCGGAGGAATTGGAGGCGGAAGCCTTGCGCAAGATGCCTGAAGGACTTCGTGCGGCGCTGGCACCGGCACTCGCCCTACTTGAACCGAAACTCGAGGAAGCTCGCGACAAGTGGAGCGAAGGCGACTTCGGCCCCGTGCAACCCGGCCTGTTCCCCCCGTGCGTGAAGGAGATCTTCGAGCAACTGAAGCAAGGCAAGAACCTCCCGCACCACGCCAGGTTCGCCATGACGACGTTCCTCAACATCATCGGGTGGGGGCCGGAGCAGATCATGGACTACCTCTCCTCCACGCCCAACTTCGACCGCGACAAGTCGCGCTACCAGATTGAGCACATCACGGGCCAGAAGGGCGTCGAGGCGTACATGGTCCCGAACTGCTCGACGATGCAGACGAACGGAATCTGCCCACTAGCCCAACGTGACCAGATTTGTTTCCGCGTCAAGAACCCGCTCAGCTACTACCGTAAGAGATTGTGGATGGCCAAGCGCGACGAGGAACGCGCCGCCATGCAGAGGCAGCCCGTCGGGGCTCCCGTGCCGAACATGCCGGCCCCCGCAATCGTGACGGCGCCGACCTTGCTGGAGGGGAAGGCGTGAGCGCCGCACTCCACGGTAACCACGAATTACACGAAGCCCACGAAACGGACTCCGTCCGGTTCGTGCAATTCGTGAAATTCGTGGTTCCGGAGACGGTGCAACTCGTGGTTCCAGAGAGGCGCGCATGACCTCGATTCCGATGTCGTCGTCCGCAACCGCGGCCCAAACCAAACCACCACAACCCACGGAATTCCCTCCCGCCGTCCGTGCCACCATCGACTGGCTGCAATCCCGTTTCGCTAACCACTACCGGTACAATCCGCCGCCCATGCCGGACCGCTTCACGCGCCGCGAATTCGGTTACATCCTGTTCCCCGACCGCCCGGGTCCCCCGCCGTTCATCCGGCACAAGTCCTACGAGACCGCTGACCGCTTCCTATGGTACTTGCAAAAACAGGGCCCGCACTCCGTCTACTACTCTACCGCATACTACCGCCGGCCCGGCGAGATGAAGATGCTGGACAAGCAGTGGCTGGGCGCTGAACTCATCTTCGACTTGGATGCTGACCACCTCGCCGAAGCGGAGAAGGCCAAGGCCGCAGGGCACGAGATGCCGCTCGCGGAGCAACTCCATTTGGTGAAGGGTCAGTTCAAGCGCCTGCTCGACGAATTCCTCTTCGGCGACTTCGGCCTCGGCCCCGACGACGTCTGGATCACATTCTCAGGAGGACGAGGATACCACGCCCACGTCGTCGAGGAGTCCCTGCTCCAGCTCGGCAGCCGCGAACGGCGCGAAATCGTCGATTACATCACGGGGAAGATTCCCGCGGAGAAGGGCAGCGACAAGCCTGACCTCTCGATCTTTGTGAAGGAAGTCGCGGTCGGCGTGGAGAAGTTTGGGTCCATCGTGAAGCCTGTCACCGTCGAACGCATCGCGCGCGCCGACGCGCCTGGGTGGCCTGGACGCATGACACGCACTCTTGTCGCGACGCTGCAGAGTAACGTCATCGAAGCTGAGCCGGCCGAGGCCCGCAAGTGGCTCGCGTCGCTCGACGGTGTAAGCAAAGACGGGGCCGTAAAGTTCCTGGAGGCCTTCACCCCCGCGAAACTCGACAGGATATCGCAAGGATTCCTCGAGCAAGGCCGCGTCGTGAAGCGCGTCGTTCACCATATCCTGCAACAGGAGACCCTCCCGCTGGCCAAAGGCGAGACCGACGAACCCGTGACGGCTGACGTGAAGCGCCTCATCCGCCTCCCGGGTTCCCTGCACGGCAAGTCGGGCCTCAAGGTCATCACGTTGCGCCGCGACGAATTGGACGACTTCGACCCTCTACGCGATGCCGTGGCCTTCGGCAATGACCCCGTTCGCATCATCCCCCGCAACGACCAAGAGATGACGCTGGGCGGCGACCGCATCGCCGTCAAGAAAGGCGAGGTCACGGAAGTCCCCGAGATGCACGCGGTTTTCTGGTGTTCACGGCAAGCTGGGACCATTGCCCCGCCGGCCCGGTCCTAGGCGAAAACATTGCCTCGAAGCCAACAATTATGGCCGCCAGCAGCCAGCGACGCTTATGGCAAAACCACGCGCTTTCTGGCTTGCCCTAGCCGCCCTGGCCCTCGTGGCCTTGCTGCTGGCGGGTTGCAGCGGCGGCTTCAGGGCGGGCGACGAGGACGGCGGCGTGACCGCGGGCGGCCAAGCGGAAGGCGACGATGACAACGACACGCCGCCCGCCTCGTTCGGAATCGTCGTCGCCACTCTCGGCGTCGTGGCGTTCGTCCGACGGCGCCTGGCGTAGTCACCTGAAGGACGTCCGACGGGGGGCGCGACCGACCTGACCCGACCGACCTAGGATGACGGGGATTCCCGGGATGCGCTTGCTAGGGTGTGAGCCAGAGTTCCCCGGAATTCCCGTAATCCCCGGTCGTTGCGTACCGTGGCAAGCCCCGTTGCCGTTAAACCCGGGAAGGCGCTGTGACAAGCGTGGCCGAGGAGGTGCAGGGCGTGAACTACGAGATGTTGCAGGACCTCCTGCGCTCCGAGCGTCGCAGCAACAAACTCATGCCCGTCACGACGCGGTTCTGGCCGGAAGTCCGCACGTTCCTCGAGACCGTGACGCAGAATTTCCGCGTCGAGCAGGCGAAGGACCCGTTCAGCCGGCGCGTCATGATGCTCTCCGACGAGGTGAAGAACGCCAAGCACGCCGCCGAATCACTATGGGCGTTGCGGGAACGCAAGCTCTCGATGCTCGCCCTCGCCGCCACGAAGGAACGCAAGACGCCGGAAGGCATCACGCCGGACGAAGGCGCACTCTACCATGACCTGCTTGCGTTGCTGGGCGACGTGCGGGAGCGCATCTTCGAAGGCACGATTGCCGCCCCAAGCATGGAGCCCGCCCCCGTCCTCGTCCCGTCGCCGGCGCCGCCAACTGCCCAGCCTGCGCTGCAACTCCCCATCGCGGAGAAGCCCGTCTCGCCAGTCGTCACGGTCCCCCCGCCCCGACCAGCCTCGACGCTGGCCTCGCCCATCAACGTCCCCTCCGACACGACGGCCCCCGTCGCGATGGTCACGATTAGAGCACTCGGAGACATCCCGCCCTTCGTCGGGCCGGACATGCAGACTTACCTCCTCAAGACCGGCGACATCGCGACGGTGCCGCCGAGCATCGCGAACCTGTTGGTGAAGCGCAACAAGGCGTCGGTCATCGAGGCCAGCTAGCTTGGGCCGGCGGGCGCCTGATGTCTTTTCCGCAGATGGCGCAGATTCGGCAGATGTGACGTTGGGTATGCGGTATCCGTGAAATCTGCGGAAAAAGGCGTTCCGCGGGATGCGCCAGCAATGTCCGTAGCCCTCAAGAGCAGCCTGCCGCTCGCAATCGCGATGCCCGGCGACCGCCTCCCGTTCAAGAAGACGGAACTCTCCGACGACGAGGCGACCACGGCGTACCATTCGAAGCATGACTTGCGCGAGATGTACACGCGCGAGAACGTCGAGCGCCGACGCGCCGGAGCGCACACCCTGCGCCGCTACCTCACGGCCGCTCAGGACAAACTCTTCATCGCCAAGGGCCTGAAGATTCGCGACCAGTTCGATGTCACCAACAACGACGACGTGGTGCTTGCCCTCGTCCAACAATGGATCGCGGAAGGCAAGGAAGCCGAAATTGCTCCGAAACTCGTCGAAGCCGCAAGGAAGACCGCGATTGCAAGGCGCGCACCGGGGACCGCCCCGCCGCCCCATTAGCGGCCGATTGTTCATCACGGCGACATTAAACTTCATGAAGAGGCAGTTTTGTGACGGATCTGATGCGTGGATGACGTTACTGGCCGTTTGGTTGCTTGCCACGGGCTTGCCCGGTTGTGCGAACAATAGCGGGGGCGATGGCGCACCAACTGGAACTGATGACCCAGGAGACTTCGCCTTCGCTGACGAGACGGACCCGAACGTCCAAGTCCAGGTCGAACAACGCCCGGGGACAAGCGGACCTGGCGCCACGGACCCCGATGGGCCGACGGAATTGCGTGTGCGCGCCCAGGACCCAACCGGCCGCCCCCTCAGAAACGTCAGCGTGGATGTCATAGGCACCGAACTCTACGACGAGACGAACGTGACTGCACCCCTCCCCTCCCCCACATAGCTCGCTCGTCTCAGAGGACCCAATCGGTGACGCCTATTGGGTGGACGGTCGCTACGCACGCGAAAGCGTGGTCAACAGTTGTTGGAGGCTGCGCCCGCCACGCGATACATGCGATCAGTACGTGTGGCCGCAGACGCAGCCGGTGTGGGACGCGTATCCGGAAGCCGCAAAGGTTGCCGTCGGCGGCGCGCAGGACATAGTGGCCTCATATGTCCAGGAACGCCCGGACGCGTTGCTCGTCACGTGGGAGGTCGCGAGCCTTGAGCCTGATTTTGGCAACGTGGAAAGCGACGGCGGCCCCGTCGCCGGCGTCAGATACCGGTGGATGGTTTCTTGGAATCCGCCCCACGCCGAGAACGAAAGTGCCTTGGCGGCGGCTTTGGGACAGTATTCAGGGCACGGGCCGACGCCGCTTGAAATGAGTTAAG
>CAZXUC010000054.1:0-6983 GCA_964643795.1 uncultured Halobacteriales archaeon
GCGGAGCAGCGCGGGGCGGAGGCGCGCCGGCCGGCGGGACGCCGGGCGGCGCTCCATTCGACGTGCCTGGGGCCCCTGGGAGCGCGTCGCCTGGCGGCGGCGAAAGGGTCGCAGGTCGTGCGGGTGCCGGGCCGCCGGTTTCTTCCCACTTCAGGCCTTTGTCGACGAGGTCGAGCACATGCCGCTTGTCATGGTAGTAGTTCGTGATGATGGACGCCACCGTTGCATAGACGCGGACGTCCTGGTCGACCATCCAGTTGATGACGCGGACGCGGTCCTCCATCTCCTGCGCCACCTGGTCCGACGTGATGCCAAGCTCGGCTGCGACGCGCTCCAAGGAATACGAAACGCCTGAGAAGAGGAATTTATCGGACGCGGGGTCCCACGTGAACACCTCGTTCGTGAGGATCTCCCGGGTGTTCGGGTCCAGGCCGACGATCTCCGTAATCTGCTTCGTGCGCCGGACGCGCTTGCCGCCGACGCGCGTCTGAATCTGGACGCACACCACGTCAAGCGCCTCGAGCAGGGCGCGTGGGATGTTGATGGGATCGGATTCCAGTCGATGGATGACGGCATCTACGGAGTCCGCGTGCATCGTGCCGTAGGCGGCGTGACCCGTCGCCATGGCTTGGAACAGGTTGTACGCCTCGGCGCCGCGCACTTCACCGACGATGATGTAGTCCGGCCGTTGCCGCAGCGCGTTCTTCAGCAACTGGAACATGTCGATCTCACCGGCCTGGCGGCCATGCGAGTCGCGGGGGCCGAACCCTCCACGCGTGATGCCCGCGATCCAGTTCGGCTGCGGGATGTTGATCTCGCGCGTGTCTTCGATTGTCACTACCTTGAGCTGCGGCGGGATGAACAGCATGATCGCGTTGATGGCCGTCGTCTTTCCTGACGCCGTCCCTCCGGCATAGATGGCCGATTGGTGGTATTGGATGACCATCCACAGGTAGGCCAACATGGAGCTGCTCATCGTACCGAAGCGGACGAGATCGACGGGTGAGAACGGGACTTCGCGGAACTTACGGATGGTGAAGGTGCTGCCGAACGACGAGACTTCCTTGGACAGCGTCGCCTGCAGACGCGACCCGTCCCGCATGGTGGCGTCAAGGATAGGCTCCGCGATGGAGACATGCTTGGAGGCGCGCTGCGCCAGCCGGATGACGAACGAGTCGAGAGTATCGTGGTCGCGGAACCGGATGGTCGTAGTGATGGATTCGTACTTGCGGTGGTAGATGAAGACGGGTTGATGCGGCCCATCGACGGAGATGTCCTCGTTCATCGGGTCCTTCATCACGGGATCAATGGGACCTTCGCCGATGAAGTCGCGCAGCACGTAATAGAGCAGGCGTTGCCGCGATTCCTCCTCCGTGGACTCCTCGTCGCCGAGACTGATGGAATACTCGAAGAGCACCTGCTCGAACTTGCCTTTGATGTAGTCAGGCAGGTCGCCCTTGTCGAGGTCGGAAGGCTGAAGGTCTAGCACGTCCACCAGGGTCTGCTCGATGAAGTTCAGCAGGAGCTTCTCGTCACGCGACAAGCGCGGTTCGATGACGTGGTAGAGCGTCTGGTGCGTGCGCTCGTTCTTGATTATCTGCACGTAAACGTAGGGTTCCTGGATGGCGTAGATTTCGATTTCCTTGTCGTCCGGGTCGGCGCGGTAACTGAGGGCGTCCTCCACTTGCCA
Organism: uncultured Halobacteriales archaeon; assembly: GCA_964643795.1. Classification (GTDB taxonomy): domain Archaea; phylum Thermoplasmatota; class E2; order JACPAO01; family JAHFTW01; genus JAHFTW01. The sequence continues at coordinate 1,691 of CAZXUC010000054.1, forward strand.
CTCCTGTTCCAACCGCTTGACCTCTGCCTCGCCCAGGCCCTCGAGCAGTTCCGCGCGCCGTGCCTCTTCCTTCTCGCGGATGGCTTCGCGGCGCCGCTCTTCATCCTTCAGGGCCTGCGGCCGGTCCGATACGGGCGCCGGGAATTCAGGCAGCTTGATGGTGAGGCCGCGAACCGTGCGGCGGGCGACCTGCTCTTGGATAACCTGTTGCGCGCGCGTCGGCACGATGCGCTTCAGGCCGGCCTGTCCCTCCGCCTTGTCAACCTTGAAGCCGCCCGCTTGTCCCGAGGCCTTCGTGGGTTCCGCGGCGTTCCGGTTGGGTGCACCAGCAGGCGGCGGGCGGGCCCCCGCTGGCTTGCCCGGCCGCATCGGCTTGCCGGCCCTTTGCACGGGCCGGCCGGCGGGTTTTGCGTCCTTCTTGTTTTCGTCAGGGGTCATGATGCGGCCTCGATGAAGATGCAGGGTCCGACGCCGCCCGGCCCATAATCATACCTGACGAGGAGAGGGCCCGCGACGATGGTGGCCGGCGGCTCGCACAAGGCCACGCCGCCTGCCGCGAAGCCACCGCCCGCTTGCAGCAACTCGGCTTGTACGCGCACGCCCGCCCGCGTGATGAAGACTTCGACTGCATCGGGCTGCGTGTCCGCGTCGGAGTCGACGAGCGCCACCGTGTAGTCCGCCCCCTCGAAATCCAGCGGCAGGTCAAGCCGGTATTGGAACCTGGAGGATGGCCCCTGCACCTCGGCGAACAAGGCGGCTTCGACGATGATGCCGGCGACGCGATCCGCGACGGCCTCCGCATGCAGTTCGACCACGCGGGCCTCGGCTTCTTCCTGGACATCCGCGAAGGCCACCATGGAGATAATCAAAATCATGGAGATGATTCCGAACGTCAGCATGAATCCGATGACTTCGCTGACGCCGTCCTGGTCGGTAACGAAGTGGGCCGTGGTGGATGACTTGGCCCCAAGCTCGCGCGCGGCAGGCGGCGGATCAGGCCGAGAAACGTTGGTGCTAGGTGACGAGGCTGGCATAGATTTGGGCCTCAAGCATGCGATATTCGAACGCGGTGATATCGGCAACAGGCGCAGCGCACGTGGGTTTGCAGAAGGCGACCGAGCGCACTGCATCGACGTCCGGGGTCTGGCAGTCGTCGAGAGTGCCGGCATCTTCGGTGTACGGTGAACCTGCGAGGTCGCGATTGCGCAGGAGCAACGAATTGCACCAGGCCTCAGAAAGGTCGCCCTCGATGTCGTAGCGTGCCTTGTACACCTGCTGTTCATCGATGCGTAGATAATTCCCCATGAGTGCCAGGTAGACTTCATACGTGCCGCGCCCGGAGACTGCATTGTACGAAGCGGCGTCAAGCGTACGCAGCCACAGGCCGACGTATCCGGGCCCGAACGCGGAATCGCCCAGCGCGGTCTCCTTGTCCAGGAAGATTGTTCCGTCGGATGTCGTAAAGACGGAGCCGGCATCGAGGTGGACGCTGCGGTCCTGTGCGGAGTGGATGGCCCAAGTGACGCGATCAGTGGAGATGAGCCACGCCTCGGCGTAGGTGATGGTGGAATCCAGCGGGTCGATGAGTTCGAAGAGCCAATTGCCGACTGATAGGTCCGCCGTGGCGTCGTCGAGTGTCGCCGTCGCCGTGGCCCCGTCCCAAGTCAAGGTCTTGGCCACGACGTTGCTGCCGGTGACGGTGGACGCCTTGAGGGTCGTATCAGATACAGGGACCGAGCAAGACCCGGCAGGTTCGGCGGCGGCCTGGAATTGGGTCTTCGCGGCGGTGTCAGCCCAGGCGGTGATGCGGAAATCGCACGATTTGTGCGCGGCGTCGTCATGGTTCACGGTGACCATGATGCGGCTTCCCGGTTCAATGGACAACGTGCCGTCATTCAGGACGACGCTCGGGAAACGGGAATGGTCGGGGACGGACAACTCCTGGGCACTGGCGCGCAGGTCCTCAAACTCTCCCTGCATGGCAAGTTGCGCGCTCTGGGCTTGGATTCGGGCGATGGCCGGGGCGCCCCATACGAGGATCGCGCCGATGCCGGCCACCGTGATGCCCAGGATGAGAATCGTCCCGACGACGGGGGAGACGCTGTGCTCCTCGCCGAGCCACCGGCGCGGTGGCGGCGGGGCCATCAAAACACCCGCTTCGTGCTTTCCATGAACAGGCCCTTCTCAGTCTCCTTGAATAAGAGGAACCGGGCGGAGTCGGCGACGCCCCGCATCTTGGTGACCTTGAGGTAGGGGTACAATCCGAAGCCCTGCCGGTCGAAGCCGAGTTCGAGCACGCCGTCGGCCCATTGCTTGAGGAGCGCTCGTTCCAGTTCCGTATGCAATCCGACGATGGCCGTGATAAGCATGGTGTCGCCGTTGGCGCGGATCTTCTTGCGCAGCCGTGCCAATTGCACCATTGCTTCGTCCCACCCGACCTCCAAGGCCAACGTACTGAAGGAGTCGAGGATGAGGCGACGCCCCTTGACGGGGTCCGGTAGGCCCGTCGCCTTCTTGCCGCCCTTGGCAAGTGCAACGACCTGGAGTTGGGCGAGCCGGCCCGCGACCGCCTCGATGCCGGCCTTGACCTGCTCTTCCTCCATGTCCGTGCAGATAAACGTAGATCCCGTGCCGGACTGCGTGCCAGCGGCCGCGAAGTGGAACGCCATAAGCTCCAAGGCGTTCATGGGCTCCGCCAACAGGACGTGCACGGACCCCGCGGGCACGCCGCCGCCCAATTGGGCATCGAGGCCGGCCAGGCCCGTGGAATACCGAGGTGCCACGAGAGGTCCACGGCGCCACCCCCTTCTAACCGTTCTCGTCAGTGGCTCAAGCCGAGGACGATAAGGTTTCCCCATTGCCACGACACGGCGAGTCCGGCGGTCAGCGGGACCATGAAGGGCACCTTCGGCGTCACCCAGACGGTCGCGACCCCTGCCGTGCGCAGGCCCTGGTAAGTCGCTGCGACGTCTTCGCCGGCTGAGTGCAGGAATCGCCATGTGACCCGACCGTCGCGGCCGACTCGCTGCAGCGGCCAGACATGGCTCGCCTCCGCCCGGGCGACGGGCATGGAGGTCCCGAGGAACATGGCCGGGAACGCGAACCTCCCGCGCAGCGCGTTGCTCGCCGCGTACAAGAGGGGAAGCGCCAACATCAGTAGGCTGCCGTTGGCAAGCGCATCAAGCGCAGCAGGCAACGGAACCGGGCCGCCCCTGGGCCAGGGTTGCAGGCACGCGAGGACCATCAGCGCCTTCGCGTCGGCGCCGCCGAACAGGCGCATCTTCCACAAGCCGTAGAACAAGGCGCAGAGGGCAGCGGCGACACCGTAGGCGACCACAAGTCGCGATGCCGGCATCAGCAGCACGTCGCCGAGAGCCAGGATGGCGGCGAAGGCGACAAATGGAATCCAGTAGAGGTTCGGGACTCGTCGCGTGCGCAGGTCGGAGACGGAGGCGCCGACCAGCATGACGAGGCCGAGCAGGAAACGCAGGGCGACGTCGTGGTCCACGAGCCGGCCGATGCAGCGTGGGGAGAAAAGGCCGAGGAAAAGCCGGCTGGCCCACTAGCCTAACCACGAATTGCACGAATTTGCACGAAGGACCAAGGTCCGTTTCGTGGGCCTTCGTGCAATTCGTGGTTTGGTCTAGAGTGGGCGCAGGCGATCCGCCTAATCGGCGTAGTAGCTGGCCGGGTAAGGCTCGGGCTTCATGCCCTTGCGTTCCCGGATCTGCTTCGTGACCTTGGTCTGCAGTTCGGCGGCGAGGACTTCGTAGCCGATGTTCTCCGTGGACCACAGGCAGCGGCCGCCCGTGGCGGAGCGGATGGCGCCGGCGAAGCCCAGCATCTCGGCGACTGGGACTTTGGCGGTGATCGTCGTCGAGTCGCCTTCTTGGCTCATGTCGAGGATGAGGCCGCGGCGGCGTTGGAACTCGCCCGTCGCGGCGCCCATTACGTCATCGGGGACGGTGACGACGGCTTTCTGCATCGGCTCGATGAGGACCGTCTGGGCGATCGTCATGGCACCGTACATCGCGTTGCGCACGGCGGGGATGGTCTGCGCGGGGCCGCGGTGGACCGCGTCTTCGTGCAACTTGGCGTCCGTGATGAGGAACATGACGCCTTGCACGGGTTCGCCCGCGAGGGGGCCAGTGTTCACGGACTCGTTGAAGGAGTCGATGATGAGCTCGAACGTCTCATGCAGGCCTTGGATGGCCTTCGTCCCGTCGACGAGCATGTTGGTGCCGTTGATGGCCTTGATCTTCTTCGTCAAGTCCTTCGGGAAGGTGCCGAGCGCGGTGAGTTTCTCGTGGACTTCCTTCGCATGCTTCTTCGGGTCCGACGGAATCTCGTTGTCGCGCAGAGCCGTGACGATGTTCTCCGGCAACGGGTGCGCCTCGATGAAGAAGCGGTTGTGCCGGTTCGGCGACTTGCCCTCGAAACTCTGCGGGCTGCGGTTCTTGACCGACTCGCGGTACACGACGATCGGGTTCGACGTGACGATTTGCAGGTTGAAGTCGCGCTCGATGCGGTGCGTGATGACTTCCAAGTGCAGTTCGCCCATGCCTGACATGAGGTTCTCGCCGGTCTCTTGGTTGATCTTGACCTGCACGGACGGGTCGCCCTTGGAGATCTGGCGCAGCACGTCGACCAGTTTTGGGAGGTCCTTCATGTGTTTGCATTCGACCGCGACGGTGACGACGGGGTCTGAAACGTGGACGATGCGCTCGAACGGCTCCATTTCGCCGTCGGACGTCATCGTGTAACCGGCCATCGCGTCGCGCAAGCCCGTGAGGGCGACGATGTTGCCGCCGGTGGCCTTGTCGACGGGGATGCGGTCGGCGCCGACCATGAGGCCGACTTGCTGGACGCGGTTCTTGGTCTTGGTGCCGCCGACGAAGAGTTCGACGCCGCGCTCCACGGTGCCGGAGAACAGGCGGCCGATGGCAATCTCGCCGGCGTGGGGGTCAATCATGATCTTCGTCACCATGAAGGCGACGACGCCCTTCGGGTCGGCTTCGCGCATCGACTTGCCGCCGACGGAGTCTTGGTCGCCGTGCCAGATGTGGCGGATGCGGTATTCTTGAGCGACCTTGGGGCTGGGGATGCGGTCGGCTACGGTGTCCAAGACGACGGCCGCGACGGGTGCCTTCTTGGCGAGTTCCTTCTGCGTGTCGTTCTGGCAGTGGTTGTAGACGTCCTTGAACGTCACGCCGGACTTCTTCATGTAAGGAACCGAAATGCCCCACTTGTGGTAGGCGGAGCCGAACATGACGGAGCCGTCTTCGAGCTTGAC
>CAZXUC010000055.1:0-6767 GCA_964643795.1 uncultured Halobacteriales archaeon
GCCGTCACCGACGGCGTTGGCCACCCAACCCGAGGGCGGCAGGGCGCATTGCTCGGCGCCCGCGGGATGCGTGAACCAGCAACTGACCTGCTGCGCGCCGCCGGCCCAGCTGGTGCGGAAACGCACCTGGTTGCCTGGCTCGATGTGGAAGGAGGCCGCGTACGGGCCCCAGGATTTCTTAGCGAGGGTCGTCCACGGCCCGTTGGTGTCCTGGGCCTCGACGCTGGCGACCGAACCCGAATCCTGGCCGGACAGGGCGACCTCGACCCACCATTCGTTGCCCGTGACGTGGTCAAAGGCAATGATGCGGCCGCCGTCCGTGTGCACGTGGTTGGCCAGGGCCGGGACGGCCATGGCCGCCAACAGGGCAACGGAGAACGCTGCGAACGTCCGCGCCGAGAGTGCCGACCGGCGCCCCATGGTCAGCACCCCGTCGTCGGCGTCGCGTTCGGCCAGATGTAGCCGGTGCTTTCCTCGATACCGGAGCCACCCCACGCGGTGATGGTGATCTTGGACCCGGGCGGGATGTACATGCCACCGAGCATGTACTTGTTCCAGTCGCGGTTGTAGGCCATGTCGTGGGTCTCGCCGGCGCAGTCGACGTCCACGGTGACCATGTGAATCTCTTCGTTGGCCTTGACCATGGCCTCGATCCAGTAGTCGTTGCCGCGAACGTTGCTGAACGTGGCATCGAAGGGCGGTGGTGCCGGACCGTAGGAGATGATGTGGACGTATCCGCGGTTGCCGAAATCGTCGTAGAACGACACGGACACTTCGCGGTCGCCGTCCTCGTCGAAGTCGCCGACGACGAGGCTTTCGGCGCTGGGGTCGTCGACGAACAGGTGGCCGAGCTCGGTGACCTGCCAGGCGCCATTGGTGAAGCGGACTTGGTAGACCTTCGACGTGTAGTACTCCGTCAGGTAGATTTCCTGCCGGCCATCGTTGTCGCCGTCGCCCAGGGCCATGTCGAGGAACCAACCGTCCGGCGTGACCGAGACGACTTGCTCGGTCCAGACGTCGTTGACGCGACGGAAGATGGACAAATCCCCCATGTCGTTGCTAGCCACGAGTTCGCCCAAGCCGTCGCCGTCAGCGTCGCCGGCCACAATGGCTCCCGGAATGGAGCTGTGCGACGTCATGCGCGTGGCGCGCCACACGGGCGCCTGGCCGGCGGCAGGAGCCTCCTTCTCGACGACCCAGGCCGTGGCGTAGCCGCGGCCTCCGGTCAGGACGGCGAGCTCGAGGCGGCCGTCGCGGTCGGCGTCGCCGACCCAGAGGTCCCAGACGTCAAGGAAGGAGCCGTCGTCGCCGAGGTCGATGATGGTCTCGGAGCGCCAGGCGGTGCCGTCATGGAAGACGCGCACGATGCCGGCGCTGCAGCAGCCATCGTCGAGTGCGGCAGCCACGTAGAGCTCGACGCGGCCGTCGTTGTCGACGTCTCCCAGTGTCACCGGGCCCCCGGCATAGGCGTGGCCGGCCGTGGGCAGGAGCGCGTCAGTCCAGGCGCTGCCGGTCCAAGAGAGCCGGTGCAGTTCGCTCGTGCCTTGCGTGGTGCGCCGCATGACGTACACCTCGGCCTTGCCGTCGTTGTCGCCGTCGCCGACGGCGAGGTCGCCCCATTCGGTGAGCGTGGACACAAATGTGGTTTGGCTGGGCCCGACGCGGAACAGGCCGTCGTTGGAGGCGGCGTAGAGCTCCGACCGCCCGTCGCGGTCGGCGTCGCCGACGGAAAGGCGGGGCGCGTCGGTGAAGACGGAGCCCGTCATGGCCTGGGACCAGATGCTGGGGCGCGGAGGGTCGCCGCCGCATGCGACCTTGCCGGCGTCCGAGTTCGAGGCCGGGATCCAGCCGTAGCAGTCGCTCGCATCTGTCGCTCCGCCCGTGGCGGTGGCGCGCAGTTGCACGACGGTCCCCTGCACGACGCGGAACGAAGCGGCCCAGGCCGTGGCGCCCCAGGACTGCTTGGCCAGCGGCTTCCACGTGACGCCATTGTCGAGGGTCGCGTCCACCTTGCTGATCGACGGGCCGTTGCTGGCGACGTTGGCCTGGACCCACCACTCGTTGCCGCGCACGGCCGTGAAGGTGGTATCGAAGGTGCCGGGCGGGGGCGGCGGGGGCGCCATTGCGCACTGCTCGACCCCGGCGGGGTGGGTGAACCAGCAACTCTCGATGACGTCGCTGGATTTGGTGAGTTTGAACTGGACACGGTGGCCTGGCTCGATGTGGAAACTCTTGACGTATTGACCTTGGTTTTGGGCCCACGATGGGTTCTCCATCAGGATCCACGCTCCACCGTCGTCGCGTACGTAGACGCCCCAACCCACGGTCGAGATTGTGCCCGTAATCTGGACCTCGACCCACCATTCGTTGCCGCTGCGGTGGTCGAACGTCACGGTCTGTCCGGCTTCGTTCTGTTGGTGGTTGGCCGTGACAGGCACCGCCATGCCAACGAGGATGGCGACCACGACCGCCCCAAGTGCCCTCCGCCAAGTTCGGGATTTGGACGTTGGCGACGCTGGAGCGGACGGCATCCTCCGTTGCTGGCGGTTTCTGCTAGTTAATGCAATCCGGAACGGCAATGCGCGGCAGCACTGTCCCGAACGCAATGACTATCGTCGCGCGCGGCCAAAAACCATGATTTGACGGACCGCTCCACGTTTGTCCCTGGCTCTTGCGGCCCAGCGACTCCCAAACCGCGGATTACGCGGACCGATGGTCACCGCGTTCCGCAAGATGCGTTTGGTGGAGCAGTCGGCCGGCTTGGGTCCGACCCAACCGCGGATTTCGCGGATTACGCGGAACGCAGTGCTACCGCACTCCGCGAAATCCGCGTAATCCGCGGTTACGTCGGGCGCGCGAAGCCGCCGACAGAACAAACCATCGCTCGGTTCACGAATCCGCGGTTGCGCTCGCTGCGCTATTCGGCGCCGAAGAAGCCGCGGAGCACTGGATGCATTTCCATCGCTTGCTCTTTCGCGATCTGCTCGTACATGCGCATGAAGATGCCCACGCACAACAATAGGCCCGTGCCGGTCGCTTGCCCGACGGTACCAATCATGTCGGCAACGGCCGCGAGGCCGCCGACGAGGGCGCCACCGATTACCGTGAGCGTCGGGATGTAGCGCTCGAGGACCTTCTCGAGGACGCGGGGGTCGCGGCGGAAGCCGGGAATTTGCATGCCGGACTTCTCGATTTGCTTGGCGACCGATTTCGGGCCCATGTTCGTGGTCTCGACCCAGAACTTGGCGAACATAATGGAGCCGCCGATGAAGATTGTCAGGTAGAGGACAATCTTGATTAGAATCTGCCACCAGACGTGGCCGCTCGCGTAAAAGCCGTATGCCGCCGAGTCGAAAAGCGGCAAGAACCAATCAGACAAGCCGCGGAACGTCGTGAGGTACCAAGCGCCGCCCGCAATCGGTTGCAGGTTGCCCGAACTCGAATCGTAAGTGCCGATCCACCATGCATTGCCGATGACCGGGATTCTGCTGAAGAACGGGTGCTGCCAGAGCAGCAGACTGAAGATGTTGACGTTCGCAAGCAAGGCTGCCATCAGGATGACGGGGATGTTCGAGGCGTAGATGAGGCGCAACGGGTAGCGGCCGCGGGCGCCACGGACCTTGCCGTGCGCCAAGGGCAGCTCGATGCGACTCGATTCTGCGAACACGACGAACAGGAAAATCGCGACCGTGCCGAAAAACGTGATGAGCGGGTTCGGGAAGGCTTGGTTGCCGATGAAAATCTGCTCGAAGCCGCCCTGGTGGACCAAGGATCCGATGCCGCGGTTGCCGAAGATGTAGACGACCATCGGGAGGGTGCCGATGGGCGGGTTGGCCGGGGCATCCGCGAATTCGCCGGTGCTGAATGGGACGCCGGCTTGGACGGGTTGCCAGTTCAATGTACCCTGGAACAGGGCTTGGCTCACGCCGGCTGCGATGAACAGCGAGATGCCAGAGCCGATGCCCCACTTGGAGATGAGTTCATCCATGAGGAACACCACCAGGGCGCCGGCGGCTAATTGCATGATGATTGCCGTGCGTGCGATTCCGGGCCCGACGGAAGCCATGAAGTCGGCGTCGGGGTTGAGGAAGCCGAAGACCTGCGGTACGGATTCGACGAAGATGAAGAGGACGACCACGATTTTTTGGGCGCCTTGGTAGATGGCCTTGTCCTCGTCCTTCGTGAGGTCGAGCTTGATGATCTTGGCGCCCGTGAATAACTGCATCACGATGGAGCCGGTGACGATGGGGCCGATGCCCAAATGCATCAACGTGCCGGAGCTGCCTGCCAGGATGGCGCGGAAACTCGCGAAGATGTCCAGTTGCGTCTGCGCCACACCGAATAACGCGATGTTCGACAGCGCGAGGTAAAGGAGCAGGCAACCGGTGGTCCACAGGAGCTTCGTCTTGAACGAGACGTGCCCCTCGGGCTTGCGGACGGCTGGCCACCGGTCGATGAGGGGCTTGAGGGCGTAGAGGCTGGAGCGGGTCTCGACCATAGTGGTTCACCGGAATTGAGGCGCCCAAACCTGGACGGTTCTTAAGCGCCCTCCCCCGGAGCTCGTCAGAGGTCCGGGGGCGGAGGAGGGTTGGAGAAAGAGGATTTGGAGAAGGACGGGCTGGAAAAGAGGAGAAAGCGCGGAAGCCCGGAGTCGCGCGACGGCGGCCCCGCTGTACCTAGGCGCCAGGTTTTCCGGGTTTGTCGCCCTTGTTTTCGCCTGCTTTGTCGGCCGGCTTTGATTCAGGCTTGCCACCGTGCGGCTTCGCCTCGCCGGCCGGCTTCGCGGATTTCTCCGACGGCTTTGTGCCCGGGGTCGGTTTGGCGGGGGCCGCGCCCTTGGCGGGAGCGGCCTTGGGGGGCTCGGGCACGCGCAGGACAATGACTTGACCGCCTGCGGCCTTGACCTTCTCGATGGCGCCGGGGCTTGCTTGGTCAACCTTGACGGTCACCTTGGTCGCGATGGCGCCGGAGCCGAGGAGCTTGCCGAATCCTGCGGCTACGAGGTCAATCTCGTGTTGGCCTGGGAAGCGGACTGACAGTTCGCCGACGTTCACGGTCTCGGGGGTAGGGTTGCCGTTGCGGCTGCGGTACTTGAAGCCGATGCGGCCCCAGCGCTTCGCTGCGAGGTGCGCGTGCTTGCCGCCGAGGATCTGCAGTTGCAGGAAGCGGTGCTTGTTTGCGCCGGCGCGGCCGCGGCCGCCTTTGAGACCTGCGCCACGTCCGGCCTTCTTGCCGCGGCCGTGCGTGTGGTTGCCGCGGAAGCGCTTGGCGCGGCCTCCGCTAGCCATGCAGCACCTCCGGCTGGTCGCTCGCGGCCGTAGCTTGACCCTGATGCAGATCCTTCGCTGCGCTCAGGCTCTGCATCAGACCATCCTCCCCAGCAGTTCATTGATGTCTTTGCCGCGGTACCCGAGGGCGCCGCCGGCTTGGAAGCTGCGCTTGACGCCCTCGATGCCCTTCTTCGCCGGGTGCAGGCGGAAGATCGGCTTCACTTCAGGGACGTCTTTGTAACTGAATTCGCCCTTCACGATGGCTGCCGCGAGGGCGTCAATCGTCTTGTAGGGCGTACCTTTTGCAATGTGGGTGTCCGTGATTGGTTGGTCGCCGACCAGGCGGCCGCGCGACTTGATGACGGTTGCCAACGTGGCTGCCTCGACTTCGCCCCACGTGATGAAGTCCTTGGCGACCTGCAGCATGCCCTTCGTCGTCGCGTTCCCGGGGAGCACGACGGCGTGGTTGACGCGGTTGACGCGCATGTACTTCAGCGTGTCCTTGGTCTTCGGGTTGATGTTCTGGACACCGCGCAAACGGATGATGACGACGGCGTTCGTGTGGGCAAGCGTCGCAGCGTTCGCGGCGGCGTTCGCCTTGTTCGTCGCGGTAGCCTTCGTCGCGGCATTCGCCTTCGTCTCAGCGTGTGTCAGCGTCTTGTGGACGGTCGTCATGCCTTGACCTCCGGGGTAGCGACCGCGGGAGCTTCGACGGCGGGAGCTTCGACGATGGGCGAGTCAGCCGGCTTGGCTGCGACGGTGCGTTGCGGGCCAGAGACAATCTGGATGCGGCCGCGTTGACCCGTCGTCATCTTGACCGTCGGGATGGACTGCAATGCGGCGAACAGCGCCTTCGCGTAGTTCGTCGTCGTGCGCGTCTGGCCACGCGTGTACACCCAGGCGTCGTGGATGCCAGCGAGACCGAGGACGGCCTTCGCGGTCTTGCCGCACACCAGGCCGGTCCCTTGCGGGGCGGGTTTGATGGTGACTTCCGTGGAGGCGCACTTGCCGAAGATCTTGTAGGGCACCGAGGCGGCGGGCGCGCCGGCACCGGACGACCACGAACCGGAGCCGCGGTGGATCTCAATCATGTTGATCTTGGCGCGGTCGATGGCGCGCTTGATGGTGGGGCCGACTTCCTTGCCCTTCGCCATGCCGAGACCGACGAATCCGTCGCGGTTGCCCGTGACGGCCGTGATGCTGAAGCGCACGCGGCGACCGGAGTCAGTCATGCGTTGCACCATGTTGATGTTGAGGACTTCGTCGCCGAGCTCAGGAAGCAGGGCGTCCACGATTTCGGGCTCCCGCAGGGGCAACTTGGTCGCAAGCGCCTCGCTCATCGTACGGACCGAACCGGTCTTGACCATCTTGCCAAGGCGGGTCTTCGGTTCCCACGGCAAGCGGGGGGCGTCGTCATCTCGGCGTCGGCCGCCGGAACGCGGCGGACCGCGTCCGCCGGCGCCGCCGCGGCCACCTTGGCCGCCGCGCGGTCCACCG
>CAZXUC010000056.1:0-6348 GCA_964643795.1 uncultured Halobacteriales archaeon
CATGGTGCCCGGCGCGTCGAGGTCGAGACTCTGTGAAGTTCTGTGAAATCCCAAGCCTCCCACACTCAGCCTCGACGACCTACCTCCCACACTCGGCCGCGAACACCTACCAGCCCACACCTAGCACAGTTCCAGCGAATCAGGTCTAATTGCCCGAGAAGAAGTCGCCGTGCTCGACGTCCTTCTCCGCTTCGGCGCGCAGCAGGTCGCTGCGGGTCAGGATGCCAACCATGCGGCGGCGGTCCTCGGGGTCGACGACGATGAGGCGCCCAATGTCTTGCTGGAAGATGCGGTCTCGAGCACGGTGCAGGACTTCGTCGGGAGTGCACGTGATGCAGAGGCCGGAGACGATGTCCTTGAGTTTCTCGTCGCCGCGTCCGGCGTGCAGTTGCTTGGACAAGTCGCGGCGCGTCACGATGCCGGCCAACTTGCCTTCGCCGTCTAGGACCGGGTAGCCAGTGTGTCCGATGTCGAGCATCCGAGCGAAGGCCTCGCCTACCGTGAGCCCGCCATCGAGCACGTGCACGTCTTTCGTCATGACGTCCTTCACTTGCACGAAGTCAAGCGGGCTTGCGACGCGGTCGTGGTCGTAGAGGATACCCTTCTGGGTCAGGCGGACGGTGTAGATCGATTCGCGGCTGAGCGCGATGCTGACGGCATCCGCCGTGATAGCGCACAACATGAGGGGGAGGAGCATCGTGTAGTCATTGACGAGTTCCGTCATGATGACGATGGCCGTGAGGGTTGCCCGGGCCGTGGCTGCATAGAATGCGCCCATTCCGACGAGGGCGTAGGAAACGGCGGGCGCGGTGAAGCCTGGCGCGAACTGCTCCGCGAGGAGACCGACGAAACCGCCGTATAGGGCGCCGACGAACAGGCTCGCAGAGAACACACCGCCGCCACCGCCGGACCCAATCGTGGTAGCCGTCGCGAGCGGCTTCAAGATGATGAGGACCAGAAGGACCGGGATTGCAAGCACGAAGCCGTCGCCGACGAGGAGTGCCGAGACGGTAGCGTAGCCGGTGCCGAACAGGTGGTATTGGCCGTTCCATTCGAAGACCGCGAGGCCCATGATGCCGACGGCTAGGCCGCCAAGCGTCGGTTTGAGCCAATCGGTTAGGGGCAGGCCCGCCCACATCTTCTGGCTCCAACCCATCGTGCGGATGAAGGCCACGCCGCCGAGGCCGCACAAGACACCCAACAGGAGGTACACGGGCAATTCCCATAGTGACTCGAGCACAAACTCGGGGGTCGTGAAGGTCGCTTCGTCGCCAAGGATTATCTGCGACACGGCGACGCCGACGACGCTGGCCAGGACGACTGGGATGAAGGCATGCGCCGAGAATTCAGGTAACACGAGTTCCAACGCGAGCAACACGCCGCCGAGCGGAGCGTTGAACGTGGCTCCGATGCCCGTCGCAAAACCCGCCCCGAGTAGGACCTTGATGTCACGAGGACGGAATCCGAGGCGGCGCGCGAGACTTGACCCCACGGACGCACCGATGTAGCCAATGGGGCCTTCGCGGCCGGTCGAGCCGCCCGTGCCGACCGTGATGGCGCTGATGAGGGCATGGCCCCACGAGCTTCGGCCCCTCAGGATTCCTCCTCGCGCTTGCACTGCGGCCATGACTTCCGCCACACCTTGCTGACGCGTCTCGGGCCACGTCTTGCGAATGATGCCGACGGCTAGGCCGCCCAGGGCCGGGACGAGGATGACGAGCCAGCCCCACTGACTCACGATGAAGCGGTTCTCTTCCCCGGGAGTGGCGGTGAAGTCTCCGCTGAATGAGACGTTCTGGATCAAGTCGATGAGCAGGCGGAATCCGACCGCGGCGAGGCCGACGGCGGCGCCTAGGAGGATGGCTGCGCCATTGAGGGCCAGGAACCTCCGCGTCACCCGCATTGCGCGCGGCATGGCCGAGGCCGCCTAAAAGGGGCGTGATTCGCCGGCCATGGTGCTTCAGCCCTACTAGGTCACCGCTTTCGCTACGGCGTCTGCGGGAAGCTTGTGTGACTTCGCCTCTGATGGCATGGCCCCTTCGGGTTCGTGGGCGAGGCGTGTTTGCCCCGGCGCCGCCTCAAGGTCATTGAACACCATCCCGCCGTCGGAAGCATACCGGGCGAAGGTGGGGAACGGGACGAGGGGGGTGAGCCGCATGAGGTCGTGGAAGGAGCGGTACGGCCGCAATTTCACGGGCACAAGTTCCGGCGGCAAGACGGCGTAGGGAGAGTGCCAACCGCGCAGTTTGCGCAGGCCCTCCATGAAGCGTTGCACTTGGAGCCTCTGCGCGATCTCCCCAGCGTCGAGGCGGTGGGCGTGGCTGACGTGGTGGCAGATGGCGCACAACGTGACGAGGTTATCCCAGCGGAACGAGAACGTGACCCCTTCCTTGCGTCCAAGTGCCCGCGAGAAGGCGACGCAGTCGGTGATGTGCGCCATCTCGAGGTCCTCCTTCGATCCACACAGGCGGCAACGGTTGCGGTCACGGGCGAGGATGTGGGGGCGCCACCGCGCTTGCAGGCGGGAACGGTATTCCTGGTACGGCTCCCGGCTGAAACTACGGCGGACCATCTGCATCCCCTCCGGCGACGGGCACGGCGGAGATTTGTGGGTTGCGGTGGGGTGGGCGAACGCACACCCGCACCCAACCGCGGATTGCGCGGATTGCGCGGACCGAGGATCACCGCGTTCCGCGGAATGCGCTTGGTCGAGCCGCTGGCCGGTAACGAGCTGGCCCAACCGCGGATTACGCGAATTGCGCGGAACGGATTTCCACCGCGCTCCGCGAAATCCGCGAAATCCGCGGTTCCGTTGGGCGCGCAACGCCGCCGACGGAACAACCCTCGCTAGGTGCGCGAAATCCGCGGTTTCGTCGGCGTATGCCGCCGCCGCCTAGCATGCGCTTGTTGGCGTGGCGTTCGGCCAGATGTAGCCCCCGCTGTAGTCGTGCCCAACGTTGCTGCGGGCCCGGAAGTCGACTTTCGCCCCCGCCGGGACGTTGAAGCTGCCGGCCCAAGCGCCCCAGGACTTGAGCTGCAACTGGTGCCAGTCGCTGCCGCAGTTGATGCGCGCCGCGACGCCCGCGATGGGCTGGTTGGCCGTGACCTTGGCCTCGACCCACCATTCGTTGCCCTTGACGTTGCTGAACTGAGCATCGAACCCCGGGGGCGGAGGCGGAGGGTCGCCGCAGGTGACGACGGCTGCGTCCATGTTGGAGGACGGGATCCAGCGGTAGCAACTGCTGAGGTCGGTCGCCCCGTCGGCGGCCGTGGCGCGGAACTGGACCGTTGAGCCTTGCACCGCGCGGTAGGATCCGGCATAGCCGCCCCAGGACTGCTTGGCAAGGGGTTGCCATGCGCCGGCGTTGACGCGCACATCGACCTTGGACAGGGTGCCACCTGCCGCGGTGACCGTGACTTGCTCCCACCATTCGTTGCCGCGGACACCGGTGAAGGTCGCGTCGAATTGAGTCGGCGGCGGCACAGTCCCCAGGCGATAGACGTTGTGCGGCGGCGAGCGACTGGAATCGTAGGCCGTCATGTAGGCCTCGACCTTGCCGTCGCCGTCGGCGTCGCCGAGGGCCAGGTCGATGCCCATCTCGGCGCCGACGTCGGCCATGCTCTTCACGGCCCAGCCGGATCCCGTTGAGCGCACTTGCCACAGGCCGCCGTCAAAGGCGGAGACGTAGAGTTCCGTCGTGCCGTCGTTGTCGGCGTCGCCCAAGGCCAAATCGCGTGGGCCAGCGCCTTGGGGCATCTGGATGGCGGTGCGTTCCCAGCCATCGGTGCGGACCGCGTAGCGATAGATGGCGTCCGTGGTGTCGTGGAACCGTGTGGCGCCGACGTAGACTTCTTGCTGTCCATCCCGGTCACCGTCGCCTGCGACGATGCCGTTGAACCAGTTGTCCTCACCAGCGAGGTCGTCGCCGATGAGCATCTGCGAGCCCACGCCGGCCGTGGTCATGTCCATGCGGTACACGGCCGCGCCCACGATGTAGAGGTCACGGTCACCGCTGCGGTCAGCGTCGCCAATCCAGCTCGAGCGCGCTCCGCCTTCGATGCTGCCCATGTAGTGGATCTGCCAGTTGGGGCCTTCGAACTCGAGCTGGTACGCCGGCATGGAACCGGTGTCGCCGCCAAACTCAGGCATCATGACGACGTAGATCTCTTTCGTGCCATCGTCGTCGATGTCGCCGATGCTGATCGTGCCGACGGGGGTCCCTGGGGAGAAGACGTTGCTGGACGACCAGGCGCCGGCGCCGTCGGAGACAAAGCGAGACACCTCGTAGCCGTAGTTGAGGCCAGGCCCGGTTGCGTACACTTCCGGCAACCCGTCGCGGTCGCCGTCGCCTACGACGACACGGTTGAAATCATGGTCTGAGATGATGGTGCGCTGCCATGCGGCGCCGGTCCACTTGAACTGGTAGAGGCCGTGGCGCGCCGCCACATAGACCTCGCTCTTGCCGTCGCGGTCGCCGTCGCCGACGGTGATGTCCGCTTCTGCAGTGCGGCCGCCGGCGTCCCCGATAAGGGACTCGTGCCAAGCGGGCGCCGGCTTGGGAGGAACCGCGTGGTTGGTGGCCTGCTGAACTGGATTGGCACCCGTGTGGCGGCCGGCTGCGTAGATTTCGCGCAAGCCGTCACCGTCGCCGTCGCCCAAGACGAGACCTGCTCCCGGCACGAGGCCCGACACAAGGTCATCTTGCGCAATGGTGGTGCCGGTCCAACGCAAACGGTACAGGTGACCGTCGTTGGCCGCAACGTAGATTTCCTTGCCGCCCGCGTTGTCGGCGTCCCCCACGGAGACGTCGGTGGGCCTGGCCGAGTTGGGTAATGCGAGGGTCCAGGCATTCCAGTTGGGCGAGCCATGGCGCAGCCAGGTGACGTCGCCGCTGCTGGTTCCACCGCTGCCGGGGCCCGCGTGCGCGGCGACCAAGTCCGTCCTACCGTCGCCATCGACGTCCCCCGAGTCCAGACCGACCAATCGGAGTCCGCGCGTGTGAATGGTGGACGATTGTTCTGTGGTTGCCGTGATGTCGAATCGGATGATGTCGCCATGTTCCGCGTGGCCCGTGCCGACGTAGAGTTCGTTGGTCCCATCGCCCTGCGTGTCGCCGGACGTCAGCGGGCCAGCGCCCCAGAACGTCGAGCCCACGTGCCGCGTCGTCCAGCCGGTGCCGGGCGTGGACTCGACTTGGGTGACCAGGCCGCCTTGGCGGGTCTCGCCCCAGTAGATTTCGGCGTTGCCGCCGGGCTCGACGTCGGCAATGAGTAGGTCGCCCATCTTGGCGTCCTGGAATGCGGTGTTGCCGATGCTCATGACGTGCCAGGTCTGGCCGTTCCAAGTGAACATCTCGACCATGTCCCGGTTCTCAAAAGTGGAATGCACGCCGAAAAGCTCAGCCTTGCCGTCGCCCGTGAGGTCCCCCACGGCCACGTGGGTGAAGCCCCAGACCGTGTTCACGGGGGTCTTGGCCCAGCCATTGCTGGTCCAGGTGAATTGCCAGAGGCCCTGCGGGTTGGCAAGGTAAACTTCCGGGCGGCCGTCATGGTCCACGTCGCCCACGGCCAGGTCGGTTCCCGACACGGCACCGCCGTCGCCCACGCTGTGAATCGTCCAGCCTTGCGGCGGCGGGGGCATCGCACACTGTTCCGCGCCAGCGGGATGACTGAACCAGCAGCTGACTTGTTGGGCGCCGCCGGCCCAGCTGGTGCGGAAACGCACCTGGTTGCCTGGCTCGATTTGGAAGGAGGCCGCGTACGGGCCCCAGGATTTCTTGGCAAGCGTCGTCCACGGCCCGTTGGTGTCCTGGGCCTCGACGGCGGCGACGGAACCGGCGTCCTGGCCCGATAGGGCGACCTCGACCCACCACTCGTTGCCGGCGACGTGGTCGAAGACGATGACGCGGCCGGAATCGGCCTGCGCGTGGTTGGCCGTGACAGGCACCGACATGCCAACGAGGAGGGCGACGACGCCCGCCCCAAGCGCCACGCGCCAAGTTCGGGAGTTGGACGTTGGCGACGCTGGAACGGACGACATCCTCCGTTGCTGGTGGTTCTTGCTAGTTAATGCAACCCCGAGCGGCAACGCGCGGCAGCACTGTCCCGAACACAATGACTATCGTCACGCGGAGCGAACAAACAGGATTGGACGGGCGGCGCCACGTTTGTCCCTGGTCCTGGATGGGCGAACCCTGCGAAGCGAACGACATGTCTTGGACGTGCGGGACCATCGCACATTCGCCGATGATTGCTTGGTTCTTGGTTTACCGCACCGGTGCGTCCGTCGCGATGAGGTCGCCGCCGTAACCACCCGGGCCGTAGCGGTTCCAGTCAAGAACGAGGCCG
>CAZXUC010000057.1:0-5230 GCA_964643795.1 uncultured Halobacteriales archaeon
CCCCGACGACCGCCGCGAACAAGCCCTCGATCTCCTGCGCCAAGCCGAAACCGGCGAAATCGTCGCATCCCTCGAGACGCAGCGTCTAACGAAGGACGGCCGCATCCTCGACGTCTGGCTCACGACCACGAAACTCCTCGACGAATCCGGCAAAATCGTCGCCATCGCCACAACGGAACGCGACATCACGCAACGCAAGCAAGACGAAGCCAGCCGCGGCCGCCTGGCCTCCGTCGTCGCGGACTCCAACGACGCCATCACCATCCAGAACCTGGACGGCAAGATTACGGCCTGGAACAAAGGCGCCCAAACCATGTATGGGTACGCGGAAGCCGAGGCCCTCGAGATGAACATCCGCGACACGGTCCCCGACGACCGCCGCGAACAAGCCCTCGATCTCCTGCGCCAAGCCGAAACCGGCCAAGTCGTGGAATCCCTCGAGACGCAGCGTCTAACGAAGGACGGCCGCATCCTCGACGTGTGGCTCACGACCACGAAACTCCTCGACGAGCAAGGCAAGATTACCGCCATCGCCACCACGGAACGCGACATCACCCAACGCAAGCAAGACGAAGCCAGCCGCGGCCGCCTAGCCTCCGTCGTCGCAGACAGCAACGACGCCATCACGATCCAAGACTTGGACGGTAAGATCACGGCCTGGAACAAAGGCGCACACTCCATGTACGGGTACGCGGAGGCCGAGGCCCTCGCCATGAACATCCGCGATACGGTTCCCGAAGACCGCCGCGAACAAGCCCTCGATTTGCTGCGCCAAGCCGAAACCGGCCAAGTCGTGGAATCCCTCGAAACACAACGCGTCACGAAGGATGGCCGCATCCTCGACGTTTGGCTCACGACGACGAAGCTCCTCGACGAATCCGGCAAAATCGTCGCCATCGCCACCACGGAACGCGACATCACGCAACGCAAACTCCAGGAAGCCAGTCGTGGCCGCTTGGCGTCCGTCGTCGCGGACTCCAACGACGCAATCACCATCCAGAACCTGGACGGCCAAATCACGGCGTGGAACAAGGGCGCGCACGCCATGTACGGGTACACTGAACAGGAAGCCCTTGAGATGAACATCCGCGACACGGTCCCCGACGACCGCCGCGAACAAGCCCTCGATCTCCTGCGCCAAGCCGAAACCGGCGAAATCGTCGCATCCCTCGAGACGCAGCGTCTAACGAAGGACGGCCGCATCCTCGACGTCTGGCTCACGACCACGAAACTCCTCGACGAATCCGGCAAAATCGTCGCCATCGCCACAACGGAACGGGATGTCACCGTGCTGCGCGCCGCCGAAAAAGAGCGCTTGCAAGCCCACGAACGCATCCAGGAGATGACACGCCTCCAGGAAGTCAACCGCTTCAAGACGCAATTCATCAACACGGCTGCCCACGAACTGTGGACCCCACTCATGCCTCTGCGGACACAGGTCCACCTGCTCATCAACAACAAGACGAATCCACCGGCTCCGGCGCAGCACAAAGCCCTCGTCGTCATGGAGCGCAACCTTGAGCGCCTTGGCCTCCTCGTCGAGGACCTGCTCACGGCAGCCCGGTCCCAGGCTGGACGACAGGGTATCGAACCGCAAGCGATGGACTTGGGCAAGACGCTCGTCGAGTCCGCCGAGGCGTACGAGGAGATGGCCGCGGCGCGTTCCATCGACTTTGTGGTCCCGCGCGGTGTTGCCCTGTCGATTGCAGCCGACCCCAAGCGCATCTCCCAGGTCATGGCGAACCTGCTGAGCAATGCCTTCAAGTTCACGCCCAACGGCGGCCGCATCGCCGTCGCGCTTCGGGACGATGCGACCAGCGTCCGGGTCAGCGTCCAAGACAGTGGATTGGGCATCGGTCCGGCGGACCTGCTCCGGTTGTTCAGTCCGTTCGTGCAAGTCCATGACACGGCGCAAGTGACGGCACCGGGTTCGGGACTCGGCCTCTACATCTGCAAGGAGTTCATCGAACTGCACGGCGGCGCAATCGGAGCGGACAGCCCAGGGAGGAGCGAAGGCGCCACCTTCTGGTTCACGCTGCCAAAGGTCGCTGTGACGCCGGCCCGAAGCGCCTCTACCAACACGGCATCCAAGCCCTGGACTGATACTCCATCCTCCTCCCCGTCAAACCAGGAGCCGAGTGCTCCGGAGAGCCCGACATGACCGCGAACCTGCCCACCCCTTCAATCCCCGAAGACAGCCACAAGCTTGCATCGAACCCGCCGTCACGCCCTTGGGTCATCCTGGTCGTCGACGACGAACTGGACGTCCGCAACAGCTTGACGCAACTGCTGGAGCAATCCCTTCCCGGCACGAAGGTCCTCGCGGCCTCGTCCGGTCGCTCGGGCCTCGAGATTCTTGAGAGGGAACGTATCGATCTCGTCATGTCGGACCACAAGATGCCTGGCATGGACGGCATCGAGTTCCTCGTCCAGGTCCGCCGCATGCGGCCCCACTTGCCTCGCATGATGTTCACGGCCTTCGCCGACAAGACGCTGGCGCAGCGCGCCGTTGCAGAAGCGGTCGTGAGCGATTTCCTAGCCAAGAACCTGACGCCGGCCCAGACCGTGAACAAGGTCGAAGCGCTCCTCCGGTACAGCCCGGAATCGCCGAGCGACGAAGAGCCGGAAGGACCCGCGTCCATCCTAGAGAAGCGGCTGGGAAACGCGGCGTTTACGCCAGCAACGCGTTAGCCCAGGCATCCGCACGACCCAAACTGACACGTCCTAGGTCATCCAATGACGCCCAACCCAATGATCCCCGCGCCACCTGCTCTGCCTGCCCCTGCGCCGGAGCAAGCGTGGGTGATCCTCGTCGTAGACGATGAGGCGGATGTCCTGGAAAGCCTGCGGGCGCTGCTCGAACACTCCCTGCCGGGAAGCGAGGTGCTCATTGCGCGGTCGGGAGCGGAGGCCCTGACCCTGTTGGACCGCGTCGACTTGATCGTGGCCGATTACCGCATGCCCGGCATGGACGGCATCGGCTTGCTGACGCAATGCCGACGCTTGCGGCCGACGGCCATGCGCATCCTGGTGACGGCCTTCCCGGGACCGGTCCCTGAACTGGAAAATCGGGCCCGCCGCGAGGCCGACGTGGCGGCGTTCGTTTCGAAGGGACTCGGGCCGCAAGCGCTCGTGGCAGCCGTCAGGAAGGCCATGACGACCGTGGCGGCCTAGGCGGCGCGTTGAGCCAGATTCCAGCAATTGGACCGCCATCCGGCAAGTGCCCATAGATGTCCGGCGAGCAGGGGTACTAATGCTGCCTGGAACCATGTACCTCAGGGACGAAACGATGGAACCAAAGCTCGACCAACCCAAGATCCGCGCGTCGCAGCCTCCCCAGCAACCGCCCGAGCCCACGTCGCCCTCCGACATTCCCAACCTCGTCATCGCCGACCGCGAAAAAGAGCACGCCGGCGTGCCCGCCGGCCGGGACACGCTGGCCGCCGAACTGCACCGCGCCCTTGAACTGCAACGCGTCACGCAGGAGACCCTCGAAGGGCGCACCCATCAGCAGACGACGATCGTAAGGCTTGGAATGGAAGCGGTCGCAAGCCGCGACCTCAACGACACGCTCGACCTGCTCGTGCGCGAGGCGGCGACGACCCTGGGTGTTGATTTCTGTTCCGTCCTGGAGCTCTGCCCCGACCGCGAGACGTTCCGACTGCGCGCCAACGTCGGAGGGCCAGCCGGCGTCCCGGGACCCGGGACGCTGTGCGCCCTCGGCGATTCGCAAGCCCAGTTCACGCTGCACGCCTCGGGGCCCGTCGTCAGTCCCGACTTGCGCACAGAGCAGCGGTTCACCGTTCCATCCCTCATCCTGCAGCAAGGTGCTCGCAGTGGAATGAGCGTCGTCGTGCATGGCAAGAACCAGGCTTGGGGCGTCGTCGGCGCCCTGGCAAAGACCCTGCGCCCCTTCAGCGAGGACGACATCAACTTCCTGCAAGCCGTCGCCAACCTGATGGCCCTCGCCATCGAACGTGACCGCGTCGAGACGACGCTCGGCGCGCGCAACCGCCAGCAAGCCGCCGTCGCGAAACTGGGAAAACTCACTCTCACCGGTGGCCACCTGGATGAACTTTTCACCCAGGCCGTGGGCGATGTGGCAGACACCGTTGAAGTCGAGTTGTGCGGAGTCTTGCAGCGTGAGGCAGACGGCCGTAACCTGCTTCTGCGTGCAGGCGTCGGCTGGCAACCCGATTTGGTCGGGTCCGCCCGCGTGTCGGCCCGCATGAACTCGCAGGCCGGATTCGTGCTAAACGCCTTGGGCCCCGTCGTCGTGGCGGACTTGCGCACGGAAACCCGCTTCGACCCCTCCGAGATCCAGCGCGACCACGGCATCGTGAGTGGCATGTGCGTCAGTGTGCCTGGCCGCAACCGACCGTTCGGGATTCTTGCCGCCCACAGCCGCACGCAGCGCGCCTTCACGCAGGACGACACGAATTTCCTGCAGGCCGTCGCGAACCTGTTGGGAACCGCCATTGAGCGGCACGCGGTCGAAGGCGAATTGCGGCGCCACCGCGACGACCTCGAAGGATTGGTCGAGGAACGCACGGTCCTGCTCGCCGCGTCCAACCGCGAACTGGAGGCCTTCAGCTACACGATCAGCCACGACCTGCGCGCCCCGTTGCGCAGCATCAATGGCCTCAGCAAGATCCTGCAACGCAAGCACGGCGATTCCCTGCCCAAGGAGGCGAAGGAAATGCTGGAACTTCTCGCAAGCGAGGCCGTCCGCGGCGGCAAACTCATCGACTCGATCCTGTCCCTATCGCGACTTGGGACCGTCAGCCTCACTCCCGTCAATGTAGACGTGAGCGCAGCGGCGACTTCCGTCCTCGAGGCGTTACAGGTGAACGACCCGTCACGGCCGGTAAAATGGACGGTCGAGCCGGGCCTGCATGCCCTTGCGGATGCGGGCCTCATCCGCCTCCTTTTGGAGAACCTGCTGGGCAATGCGTGGAAGTTCACGGGCCGCACCGACGAAGCTCGCATCCTCGTTGGCCGTGAGGCCGGCGGGTTCCGTATCGAGGACAACGGCGCTGGATTCGACATGGCAAATGCACGCGAACTCTTCCAGCCCTTCCACCGCCTGCATGCCGCGGATGACTTCGAAGGCACCGGCATCGGGCTTGCAACGGTCAGTCGCATCGTCGCACGTCACGGTGGCCGCGTCTGGGCGGAAAGCACGCCCGGCCGAGGGGCCACCTTCCGCGTGACGTTGCCCGATGCCCCC
>CAZXUC010000058.1:0-4573 GCA_964643795.1 uncultured Halobacteriales archaeon
CGCCGGTCAACAAGAACCTGCTCCCCTACAAGATCGAGAAGCTGATGAAGGACCATCTTCAGACGAGTTACTACTAGGGCAAGGAGTCGACGGCCATGCGTCCCAGCACCATCGTCTTCCTGATCGCGCTCATCCTCGCATTCGCATGGTTCGGGCTCAAGGGGGTGAGCATCGCCTTGGGCGTCATCATCGGCTTTTTCGTGCTGTTCCTCGCTGCGATTGCGACGGGATTGTGGTTCCTCAAGCGGAACATGCAGCGGCGCCTCGCCGAGCTGAAGGCGGCGGTGGACAAGGCCCACACCGAGTTCGCTGCCAATCGCGGCATGGAACCCAAAGAGGCGATTGACGTGGAACTCGAACGTGTCCGGGAGGGCGACTCCGCAACGTGGACCCGCGGCGAGGCGGCACGACCTGGTCCCCACGACCCGGAAACCGGGCGCTGAGGACACGAGACCGCCTCGCAGCACCCTACATCGCCCGCCAGCAACCGCATGAACCCGCCTCCCGTCACCCACTCATGGCCGAGGAGGGAACCGTGGAGGGTGCAACGCGATTGTTCCCGCCCACCGTCAACCTGAAGGGGGCGGGGCCCGGCCGCAAGGAGAAAGGGGCGGCCTTCTACAACCCCGGAATGGCGTTGAACCGCGACCTCTCGGTGCTCCTGGTCGAAGCCTACGCCGCGCAACGCGGACGCGAGATTGACGTCGCAGACGCCTTGGCCGGTACCGGTGCCCGCGCCGTGCGGCTTGCTCATGAAGTGGCTGCGCCCGTCATCGTGCATGCCAACGACCGGGATCCAGCCGCCATCACAGCGCTGCGCAAGGCGGCCGCGCAGCAGCGCATCGCAAAGGCGCGGCTGCAGGCCACGCAAGGAGATGCGCACGTCTTCCTCGCCGCCCGCAAGTACGACGTCGTAGACATCGATCCCTGCGGTTCCCCCATGCCCTTCCTCGATGCGGGCCTACGCGCGGTCCGCCACGATGGGCTGCTCTGCATCACCGCCACGGATACCGGTGCCTTGGCGGGAACGTTTCCCCGCGTCTGCCTGCGCCGCTATGGGGCCGAGCATTTCCTCCATTCAGCCGCGTGGCGCTCCGAGGTCGGCTTGCGCATCTTGGCCGGCGCAATCGTCCGTTCGGCCGCACGTTTCGACCGTGTCGCGACCCCGGTGCTCAGCGTATGCCACGGGCATTGGATGCGCATCGTGGCCCGCATCGAGGACGGCAGGAAAGACGCAGATGCCGCCGTGCGGCACCTGCGCGACGCAGAAATCGACGAAGCGACGGGAAACGGTCGATGGCTCGACGCGAGGGCGCCACGGCCACTGCATTGGGGCGGGCCGATGTGGGCCGGACCGCTGCACGATGAAGCCGTCGTGGTTGCCATGGCGGACCGGGCCGGCGCCCACACGCTTGCACGTGCCCGTGCGATGGAACGTCTGCTTCCCATCCTGCGTGACGAATGCGCGGCGGCGCCGTTCTTCGTCGTCCCCGACCGCCTGCAAAAGCGCCTTGGCGCGCCGTCGCCGCGGCGTGACGCGCTAATCGAGCGCCTGCGCGGGGCGGGGTTCCGCGCGGCGCGCACCCACCTAGATCCGCAAGGCGTGCGCACGGACGCCGACTTGGCTGGGTTGCGAGCCGAGTGGGCCGGGGCCCGGACGACAAAGCACGAATAGCACCCCAACTCTTGTTCGCTGTGCGACACTTAGCCGCCCTTATGTTCCTGCTGTGCGCGTGGGCCCCTGCCGCGCACGGGACGCCCACGGCAACGCCTGTGGCGGCATGGATCTGGTCGGACCCTACCAGTGATGGGGGGGCCCATGGCGACCTGGGTTGGGTTGCTTCGGAATTTGCCTCACAGGGCCTGCAATCCAACCTGTACAGCCACCTTGGGATGGCCTCTTTCATGGCAACCCCCGAGGTTGCTGCGGACATGCAGCGCCGACTCGGCGGCCGCGTCGATGCGGCCGAACGGCTCGGACTGCACCTGGACAAATCGGTGCCCTACATCGAGGCGGACGTCGTGCGCAACGCCATCGGGCTGGCGCGCGATGGCCCGACCATCCTGACCGTCGACACGGGGGTCGACTCGACTCATCCCGACTTCAAGCAAGGCAACCTGGTGGCCAACGTCCAACCGGTTCGCCTTGGCGGGCTGGTCGTAGGGTCCATCGACCAGACGCCAGTCCTCGATACGGCTGGCCACGGGACGCACGTCGCAGGCATCTTGGCGGGATCGGGCGCCGCCCTAGGGCCGCTCGATGCTGACCGGGGGAAGTTTGTTGGCGTCTACTCAAACGGCCGCATCGCAAGTTACCAAGCGACGGCCACGGCCGAGGATGGCAAGGGCGCTGCCGTGGATACGTTGGCGGCACTCGAAGCGTTCGATTGGGCCATCGAGAACCGGGCGCGCTTTGACATGCGCGTGGTCTCCAACTCGTGGGGTGAGCAGGGCGTTTTTGATCCGGAACACCCGGTCAACCAAGGGACGCTCCAGCTCTACCTTGCGGGCATGGTCGTCGTCTTTTCTGCCGGCAACTCGGGCGAGGACGGCGCCGGCACGCTCAACAAGTATTGCGTCGCGCCGTGGGTCTTCTGCGCGGCGGCGGGCGACCTGTCCGGGGCCCGCTCCGGATTCAGTTCGTACGGCGGAGCCGCTGCCATCGAGACCCCCTGGGACCATCCAGACTTGACGGCCCCCGGCCTTTTCATCCATGCGGCGAACTCGATCGCAAGGCCGGGTCTCCCCACCAACCCGCTGTTGCCCGCTGAGTCGCTCTACACCGACCGGAGTGGGACCTCGATGGCGGCCCCGCACATCGCCGGCGTCGTCGGCCTCATCCTAGCGGAGAACCCCAGTTTGTCGCCGGACCAGGCGATGGACATCCTGACGGAGACGGCAAGCCCAATGGCGGACACAGTCGCCAAGGCAGGTGCTGGCTACCTGAATGCTAGGCTGGCCTTCAACCTCGCCGTCGGCACGACGGGGAACCGCGCCGCGTTCCTTGCAGGCACCCAGGTCAAGTACGCGGGGCCGGCCTCAGGCGACGACGATTATCGTCGTGACGCCGTGAGCGTCGGCTTCGACAGCCCATTCGTCGGTTCTCCGCT
The DNA here is from genome assembly GCA_964643795.1 of uncultured Halobacteriales archaeon. Classification (GTDB taxonomy): domain Archaea; phylum Thermoplasmatota; class E2; order JACPAO01; family JAHFTW01; genus JAHFTW01. Next base: position 3,111 of record CAZXUC010000058.1, read on the forward strand.
GACGCTCGCCGGACGAGCGGAGCCACTGTGGTTGGGTCTTCCGATTGCGTGGGTGATGCTAGGTGTTGCGACGGTGGCAGCGCTTGCCGGCACATCCTTCCGTTCGCGCGGCGCCAGGCGCGAAGCGCGACCGTAGGCCAGGATGTAGCTGACGATGCACAGGACGCCCAGCGCAATGGATGTCGCCCGGTTTGGCATCGAGACGCGTTCGGTTGCGATGAACCGCAAGGCGAACCCCCCACCTGCCGTGTCCGGAACGTACCCGGACAAGTTCCAGATGGAGGCGAGTGCCGCGATTCCGAAGAACCAGCCTGCTAAGGAGAACATCGGGTAGTGGGCCGCCGCTCCCAAGCGCGACCACTTGATGTCAAAGTGCGCGATGATGACGAGCGCCACGCCAACGGCAAGCAGCGCGGCGCCAGTGATGCTGGCAGGCGTCTCGAGCCAGGTCCCGGGGCCAGGCAGCGTCAACGAGGCGCTCGACTGGTGCTCCGCGACGCGCCGCATCACCAGGCGACCGCCCACAAGCAGCCACGCACCAATCAGGGTGACCGGCCAACCCAAGAGTTGCGCCGGCAGCCAGGAAATGTGGCCCGGGCGGCGGTGCATGCGCCCTCATGCTCGGCGTAGGTTATCCGGGTTGTGGACGGAGCCACCGAAGCCGCAGGGTTGGCTGGCGCGTTACTCGTCGTCGCCATCCCATTCGGGTGGGTCCGCCGTTGCGTCGTCTGGACGTTCGTCCTTCTCGCCTTCCCGCCCCTTGAAGCCCTTCGCGACGAGGTAGATTTCGCTGGACGACGGGCGGCTCGCTGGCGGATGGAATTGGTAGACGCGGCGGAAGTGCTTGCGGACTTCCGTGCGGTAGCCTTGGAAGTCGGCGCCCTCGAAGACCTTGCACAGGAAGTTCCCGCCAACCTTGAGGTGCTTCTGCGCGAAGTCGAGCGCCATCTCGGCGAGTTGCACGCTGCGCACTTGGTCGATCTCGTAGTTGCCGGACATGTCGGGCGCCATGTCGGAGACGACTGTGTCGAGGGCACTGCGCTTGGCGTCGGCCAGCAATTGCGAGAGACGCTGATGCGTCTCTCGCTTCATGAAGTCACCCTGCACGAACCGGGCGCCGGGGATGGGTTTGATGCGTTGCAGGTCGACGCCGACGACGATGCCATCGGATCCGACGAGTTCGACGAGAACTTGGCTCCAGCCGCCCGGCGCGCAGCCGAGGTCGGCGACGGCGTCGCCCTTGCGGATGATGGGGAACTTCTCCTGCACCTGCTGGATCTTGTAGGCGGAGCGGGCGCGGTAGCCTTCCTTCTTGGCCATCCGGTAGTAGCCCTCCTTCTGCCGGTCCTGGAACCAACGGGTCTTCGCCACGGGGTGGGCAGGACGGGTCCGGGTAATTGGCGCTTAGGATAGGCACGAAGGTCACGCGGGAGCACCGAAGGTAACGAAGAAAGGGGGGGGGG
>CAZXUC010000059.1:0-3918 GCA_964643795.1 uncultured Halobacteriales archaeon
GCGCAGAAACCGCAGAACCCCGGTTCTGTGCGTTCTGCGATTTCTGCGACCGGTTGAGCCGGTTCTGCGCCCGATTGTTCCGTGAACCTCCGCGGCCTCCGACGTCGCCGGCGGAAGTCGGGTCCCGATGCAGATTGCTTCGAACGGGGCGCGCGTTTGGCTTACCGCATTGCTGGTGCGCGTGGAAGGGCACCGCGCCGTTTCCACAGATTTCGCAGATGCCACAGATCCTGAGCACTCGCTTCGATTCAACTTCTGCGGAATCTGCGTCATCTGCGGAAAAAGGCGGCGTGAATCATCTGCACAAACGGCGAGGCGGCGCAACTAGGGCAAAACCGTGGTCCTTGGCTGGAGCGGAAATCCCCACGGCCCGGACCGGTGCCTTAAATGTCCGCCACCCATGGCTTGAACCCCGACATGGCGGAAGTCATCCCAACCAAAACGCCGTCTCCAGCCGAGGCTGTGACGCCACTGATGCTTCCGCCGCCTGCGGAGTGGATCAAAGGCCAGGAATTCGCGACCACGGCCGACGTCACGGTCCCCGAGAAGCTCATGGACCAAGTCATCGGTCAAGATCACGCCGTCACCGTCGTGCGTAAGGCCGCCGAACAGAAGCGCCACGTCATGCTCGTCGGCGACCCCGGAACCGGCAAGTCGATGCTTGCTCGCGCCATGACGGAGTTCCTGCCGCGCGAAGAGCTCGAGGACATCATCGCGTACCCGAATCCGGAGGACTCCAACACGCCACGCATCCGCGTCGTCCCCGCCGGCAAGGGCAAGGAGATCGTGGACGCACAGAAGTTCGAGGCACGCAAGCGCCAGGAGCAGCGCGGCTTCCTCATGATGGTCCTGATGCTGGCCGTCGTCGGCCTCGCCCTGTTCATTGCCTTCGACACGGGGCAGTACCAGATGATTTTCTACGGCCTGCTCGGCGCCCTCCTGATTTTCTTCATCTTCCGCAGCGCCGGCATGAACCGCTCCACGCAAATGGTGCCGAAGCTCCTCGTCGGCCACGACCCCGACGAAGTGGCACCGTTCATCGACGCGACAGCCGCCCACTCGGGCGCTCTCCTCGGCGACGTCCGCCACGACCCCTTCCAAGCCGGCGGCCTAGAGACTCCTGCCCACGAACGCGTCGAGGCGGGCGCCATCCACAAGGCCCACCGCGGCGTCCTCTACATCGACGAGATCAACACGCTCCACTTGCAATCGCAGCAGCACATGTTGACGGCCATCCAGGAACGCAAGTTCCAGATTACCGGCCAATCGGAACGCAGCTCCGGCGCCATGGTCAAGACCGAACCGGTCCCGTGCAGCTTCATCCTGGTCGCCGCCGGCAACCTCGATGCACTACAGGGAATGCACCCCGCCCTCCGGTCACGCATCCGGGGCTACGGGTACGAAGTCTACGTCCGCGACCAAATGGACGATTCCGAGGACAACCGCAAGAAACTCGTGCGCTTCGTCGCTCAAGAAGTCGTACGCGACGGGAAGATTCCCCACTTCGACAAGGCCGGCGTGGCCGAGATCCTCCACGAAGCGCAACGCCGCAGCGGCCAGAAGGGCAAACTGACACTGCGCCTGCGTGAACTCGGAGGCCTCGTGCGCGTCGCAGGCGACCTCGCGCATGAGGAATCCGCCCCCGTGGCCACGGCGGACCACGTACTGCGCGGCAAATCCGTCGCACGCAGCCTGGAACAGCAGATTTACGACCGCCACATCGAGCATAAGCAGCGCTACCAACTCATCAACGTCGAAGGCGCCGCGGTCGGCATGGTCAATGGCCTTGCCGTCTTCTCGGCGGACGCATCCATGTCGGAGCACTCGGGCATCGTCATGCCAATCGTCTCCGAGGTCACGCCCGCATCGAGCCGCGGCGAAGGCAAGATCATCGCCACGGGCAAGCTCGGCGACATCGCGAAGGAAGCGGTGCAGAACATTTCGGCCATCTTCAAGAAGTTCCTCGGCGAAGACGTGTCGAACCACGACGTGCACATCCAGTTCGTCCTTGCCCACGAAGGCGTGGAAGGCGACTCGGCCTCAGTATCCATCGCGACTGCCGTGCTGTCGGCCCTTACGCGAGTTAAAATCAAGCAGGACATCGCGATGACCGGGTCGCTCTCCGTGCATGGGCGGGTCCTGCCGGTCGGCGGCGTCACGGCGAAGATCGAGGCGGCCGCGAAGCTCGGCATCAAGAAGGTGCTCATCCCGGAATCGAACCTCATCGACGTCTTGATCGAGGACGAATACAAGGACAAGATTACCGTCGTGCCCTGCCGCACCATCATCGACGTCCTCCAGGAGGCACTCGTCGATTGCGAGGAGAAGAAGGAGCTCCTCAAGAAAATGCAGCTCGTGCCTGCGGCCTTCGGCGAACGCAACGCCCCCAGGCCGTTGGCTCCTCCCGCCCCGATTGCGACCCCACGCAAGGCCTTGCTGTGACGGAAAACACCAAGATGGACCCAACTCATTCCACGGGCGTGCGAGCCCTCGTAGTGGGACGATTCCAGCCGTTTCACAAGGGTCACGTAGGACTCATCAAAAGAGCCATCGAGGATTGCGTCCGCGTCGCCGTCGGCATCGGGTCCGCCACCGCCAAGACCAGCCTGCGCAACCCCTTCACGTTCGAAGAACGCAAACTGATGATTGCGGCCGCGTTCCCAAGGGAGTCCGCCTCGGGTGCCTTGGAAGTCTTTGCGTTGCCGGACATTCATGACCCGCCCCGTTGGGCCGACCATACGGTCTCGATTACTGGCCCCGTCGGCAAGGTGTACGGCAATGACGACGAGAACCTCGGGCTGTTCGAGGATGCCGGCATGACTGTCGTGCGCACGGGCCTCGTCGAGCGCGAGAAGTACGGGGCGCGCACCATCCGCATGCAGATCGCCGAAGGCGATCCCTCGTGGCGGAAGGCTGTTCCCCCCGCCGTAGCAGATTTGCTCGACAAGTTCGACGCCGCCAAACGCCTGCGTGCCCTCGAGGCGTACGCATGAGCGCGACGGGCGAGGCATCACCCGGCACAGTCTCCACCGGCCGACCGCCCGGCGTTGCCAGCCTTGTCATCGACGCCGCCGGCCTGATTCCCCGCATGGCCGCCGGCAACCTCACCATCGCAGTGGCCGAGTCCTGCACCGGCGGCCTCCTCGGGGCGCGCTTCACTGACATCCCCGGCGCGAGCGCCGTCTTCCGCGGCGGCGTAATCGCCTATCATGACGCCGTCAAGATTGAACAACTCGAAGTGCCCGCTGAATTGCTGCGCGATGGCCACGGCGCGGTATCGGCGGCTGTTGCGGAAGCCATGGCCCGCGGCGTTCGGCAGCGGCTGCACTCCGACATTGCGGTCGCGGTGTCCGGGATCGCCGGTCCATACGGCGGCTCGAAGGAGAAGCCGATTGGAACGGTCTGGCTCGCCGCCGTGGGGCCCGGCAAGATTCTGTCGGTGCATCGCATCCAGGCCACGGGGGATCGCCTTGCCGTGCGCGAGCAGGCTGTGCGAGAGGCGTTCATCCTTGTTGGGCGAAATCTGCAGGAATGGGAACGAGAACTCGCCACGGCGTGAACTGTCGGCGTCGAGTTGATTGAATCCCTTTTCCTCCTCCTCCTCCTCTGCCCCTATGAGGGTGTTGCCTCGCTCCGATCGCCGCGTTTCCGCAGATGGCACAGATGCCGCAGACCGACGCCCGACGGCCTACCGAGGATTATGGGAATTACGGGGAACGGGTTGTAATGAGTGTCCCCGAAATCTCCGTAATCCCCGGTCGGTTGGTCGTTGCAGTGGCGAAGTCATGCGTATTCGAAGCCCGTGGCCACATGGCTTACCGCAGTGCGCCGGCGTCGTCGTCCACGGGTTCCAGGTTGACACTGCGGCCGTGGTGTGGGAGGCCGGGGATTGCACGGATTTCCACAGAATCTTGACCT
>CAZXUC010000060.1:0-3516 GCA_964643795.1 uncultured Halobacteriales archaeon
TCCTGGAGGGACCACGACTCCAACCGCATCCCGCTTCAGACGGCTGACGTCTTACCCACCCCCCAAACCCTTAAATGAATCCCACCGTGGCCCGACCTACCCCGAGCAGGCCGCGCCCTGCTGGAACCCTGGAGACTCCTCATGGCCACGAAGAAGGTCGGATCCTCGGGCCGCTTTGGCCCCCGCTACGGCGGCGTCATGCGCAAGCAAGTCGCCACCATCGAGAAAGTGCAGAAGGCCGCCCACCCGTGCGGCCGCTGCGGCGCCATCGCCGTTTACCGCATCCACACCGCCATCTGGGAATGCCAGAAGTGCGGCGACAAATTCGCCGGCGGCGCCTACACGCCAGCCACGGGCGCCGGCCTCGGCGCCGACAAGGCTCTCCGCCTCGTCCAAGACAAGCTCTCAGGCCCCGCCCCTGACGCACCCAAGGTGTAAGCATGGCCTACAAATGCGGCGTCTGCAAGAAACGCGTCGAATTCAACGCGCAGAACATCGGCATCCGCTGCCCCTTCTGCGGCTCGAAGATCTTCTACAAGGAAAGGCCCACGGTCGCGAAGGGCATGAAGGCCGAGTAAGCGCCTACCTCTCCGACGTCTAGGTGGCAGCGGCGCAACGCGTGTGCCGCCGAATCTCTCATCCCTAGCGTAGGCTTCGCCCCGGCGTGCAGCACGATGCGGAGCTCCGACTGGAATGCCCATCGTCCCAAGCTGCCATCTGGATCCTAGCGGCCGTGAGCCCCGAGCTCGAGGATGGGCCCGAAGGCGCGACGTGCGACGTGAAGGTTGACGGGAGCGCGGTGGTCGCCAAGCTGTCGGCTCCAGATGTTTCGACGCTGCGCGCCGCCATCAATACGGTGACGCGATTGGTCGATGCCGCACAGAGGAGTGCGGCGGCTGGCGCTATCTGAAGGGTACGATCGAGTGCGCCGTCTTCGTCAGGTGAATGTGATGGTGAGCGTGTAGGCCACCATCGGAGCCTGGAACGGCCGAATCTTGACCGTCCATTGGCCGGCATCCCCAGGAACGATTTCGGTAATGGTCGTTTCTTCGCTCTGGGCGCGATTACACGAAGTCAAGATTCCGGGTTCCGGAACAGGCTGCAAATTGGAGCACGCGCCTCGTCCCCGCTCGGCAGGGGCGGCATCGAAGACGTAGAAGTCGAGATCGCTAAATGGAACCTCATCCCAAGTGAGTTTGAGGTGCATGCTGGTCACGGCCGCAGTCACCGTAAACGTGTGCACAATGTCGGGATCGGTGCATTCGCCGGTTTCGCCGGACGGGTCGCAAGCTCCCGTTGCCGTGCCAGTGAAGGTCACCGGGGGCGGAATCCCTCCCCCCGATTCGACGGCGCCAATCGTCACGGTCGCGTTGTTGGCGAGCGTTCCATCCGAGACCGTCAGCTCGACGGTGAAGTCGCCCGCGGCAGTGAAGGTGTAGGCGACGTTCCCCGCCGGCAGCGTGCCGGTCTGGTTCGCGCTGTTATCTCCGAAACTGAGGACGAACGTGAGGGCGTCGCCGTCCGCGTCGGTCCCACTGATGGTGAAGTTGACCGCGAGCGGGATGCCGCCGGTCGTCACGTTGGCGTTGAGGGTCGCGACGGGGGCCGTGTTGGTCACGGGTGCGCCCGTTCCACTCTGCGTCGAGGAGCCGGTGCTGCTGGGGCCGGTCGACGAACCCGACTGCGTTTCGGTATCGGTGGCGTCGCCGTCACCATTCTTCTTGGCGCTGCAGCCGGCAAGGCCGGCGACAAGCAGGGTCACAAGCGCAAGCACTACGAATCCACGCATATGCTGAGGGTGGCGATGGCTGGTTTAAGCCTTTGCGTGCGGCGCTTGCGTCGTGGCAAACCATAAGAACAAAGCTTCCACTGTGCGAAGCATGCGGTCGGTCATTGCGTTCGCCTTGGTTGCGTCTGGATTCTTGCTTGCTGGCTGTGCGGGGGACACGTACCCGACAGGCAAGCCTAGTCTCTTGGCCGATGTGCAGGAAGGTCAGGCGCCCTTGTCCGTCACCTTTACTTTGGAACGCACAAAGGCTGGCAGTGCTCCGCTTTCCTGGACGCTTGACACCAACGGCGACGGCACAAGTGACCACGACGGCACGGAGCTGCCAGCCAACGTAACGGAGGTCTTCGCGAGCGGGGGCCTGTTCAACGTGACGTTCACGATCACGGCCGGAGACGACATCGCGACCGAGTCAGTGACAATCAACGTGACGTCGCCCGCACCCGTTGTCATCACGGGCACGGCACAGGTAGCCAACCCGGCAGCGGATACCAGATGCCTGCAGGACGGCATGGACGGCGACATGCACAATCTGGCCCCCGCTGAACCAGGATGGACCTTCAGCGTAGAACCCGCCACGGGATACAGCGTCTACTTCTGGGGCGCTGGCGACTACATCGGGCCCGGCGGCGGCGCGACCGGCGAGGTGCCAGATGATGCCGACGAGATTGAAGTCTGCAAGACCTCGCCGACGGCCCCGAACGCCTACACGGTTACCCTTACCGCACCATAGGCCCGGCGGCGGCAAGGCATTTGAACAACGTGCAGAGCGACATCCACAACGGTTAAAGAGCGCACTCGTCCACCCAACGGCATGCGCATCCTGCCCATGCTGGCCGTCCTAGCCATCGTGACCGTCGCCCTGTCCGGTTGCTCCACGAAGCAGGGCGGCAATGATGACCCGACCGCTTCCTCGACTGGGACGGGCACTGGGACGGGAACCGGCGCCGGCACGCGGAGCGCGACGGCCACGGGTACAGGCACGTCCACGGGGACGACGACCGGCACCGGCACGGGAGCGCCCGCGGAAAACCATGCCCCAGTCGTGCAATTCACGGCCAACGTTTCGGCGGGCCAAGTTCCATTCAAGGTCGCGTTTAGTCTCAACGGCACGGACTCCGACGGCGACGCCCTGACCTGGGAACTTTCCTTCGATGACTCCACCGCAAACGTGACCGGCACCGAGTTGCCCACCAATTTCAACCATACCTACGACGCTGCGGGAATCTTCAATGCCACGCTAGCCGTGAGCGATGGGCGGGAAACCATCCATGCAAAGCTGTCGCTTCAAGCCGTCGTCGGGACCCCCGCGTACGACGGGCCACCACCGTTTGTAATCGCAGGCGAATGGGTCGGTGCAGACGCCGAAGGAAACGATTGCCTCCTCGGCCTCTTTGACATCGGAGGGCATTGGCACACGTTTAGCGAAGAGCTCGACAACTGGAACTACGTAATCGACCAAGCGGGCTTCGAGGCGCACTTCCTGAAAGACGACGCGGAGACCTACACTGGTCATGGCGGCGACTCTGGTGTTGTGCCGGCAGACTCGGCGGAGGTTGACATTTGCAACGTCGATCCCGCGAGGTCAGCAGGCGGGACCTACAAGTTCACCGCCACGCATCCGGACTACGTGGCTCCCGCGTAGGATTGGCGATTCCTCGGAGTCGGGCTTCCTCCGGCTTTGGGACAGTATTCGCGGCCCGCCCCGGCTACGTCTCCGGTAGCGGGTG
>CAZXUC010000061.1:0-2830 GCA_964643795.1 uncultured Halobacteriales archaeon
CACAAACCAGGGTCACGAAATGGTCCTCGTGCCAGGGTCGAGGTCAAGATTCTGTTGCAATCCGTGCAATCCCAGGCCTCCCACACCACGGCCGCAGTGTCAACCTGAAACCCGTGGACGACGACGCCGGCGGACTGCGGTAAGCCATGTGGCAGAGGCTTCAGAACACCGCATTGCTAGCGTTGCCTCAGCTGTCGTGCACGGCAGGCGGCTGCAAGGGTTGCGCAAATGTGCCTGCGGGGCGCAGCAGGTTCGCCATCGGCTTGTAGGGGTCGACGCGCTCCTCATCCGGCAGCGGCCAACCCATGAGGTGGGAATCGACGTAGTGCGTGAGGATTGCGCCCTCGGCGCGACGCAGGAGTTCAGAGATGGAACCCAGGCTTAGGCCCGCTCGGCTTGCGAGTTGACGCAAATCGAGGCGGTGCGGAATCTCATAGTACCCCAATGCGACGGCCATGGAGAGGGCCTCGAATTGGCGGCGTGAGATGGGAGCGTCGCTGCGGCCGCCGTAGACGGGGCGGCAGCGCACTTCCGTCGCACCCAACGGGGCCCGGCCGGTCGATTCCAGATCTTGGACGAGGGCCCACACTTGGTCGCGAACGCCTTCGATGAACCATGAGGCGTGGCCGTCGGCGCCGAGGTCAAGGTGATGGACCTTCGCGAAAGTCGCGACTTTGGCCCACGCGAGCGGAAGGGCGGCGGTGCTGGCGCGGAAGAGTTTCGGGGCGATGCCGGGGGCGACCCGGATGTTCTCGATGCCGACGTGGGTTTTGAGCCACTTCGCGAGGATGTCGGGCTTTCCTGCAGCAGCGTGCGCGAGGAGAGTCCACCCCTCTCCAAGGGCGGGGGATGGGAGGAACTTGATGTGGACGTCGAAGGGAGGGGTGGAAAACCCGGTTTGCTCACACGGGATGTCGATGCGATGGACTGTGGCGTTGGTCCCCTTCAGGTATGTTTGCGTCATGAGGCCTGGTGCATTGACTCTCCACTCGCGTGGCTTTGTGAATCAAGGCAAACCGGCATAGGCGTCGCTCCTATACATACGCGTCCAAAGTAGCATATGTCTGGCACGCCCGGAGAGGGCCTTATCAGGTTCTTAAACACGAGTTTGGCCAGCGAAACGTACGAGGCGCTGAGGGCTCAACGCGCTGCAATGACCCGAACGACGCTCGCAAAATCCTCGTAGGGGACTGGCTTTTCAACGAAATCAAGGATGCCAAGAGCCCGGCAAGCCGCCTGGACGCCGGGATTCGTGACCGTGCTGAAGATGATGACTGGGATGGATTGGGTCGCGGCCATGCCGCGCAATCTACGCAGGGCCTCGATCCCGTCCATGTTGGGCATGTGGATGTCGAGGATGATCTTGGCCGGCGTGCGCGTGCGAAGCGCATGCAAGAGTTGCGTCCCGTCGCCGACGAATTCAACGCGGCTAGCCTGAGGCCCAAGCGCGCTGCGGATGAGGAATTGGTCCGCCTCCGAATCGTCTGCCCACAGAACGGACGGCCCGGGGGTGGTGGAGGGTGGCCCCGCCCGACTGCGGTTGGCATCTGGGGCATCCTTCGCCATCGCGGCAGGACTAGGACTGGCGACGGAAGGACCGTTGCAGGCGCGGACATGTTCGGCGTGTCCTAATCGTCGCGTTCACGCCCCTTTTTCCCGCCCTTGCCCGGGGATTCGTCGGTTTCCTCGGCCAAGCGGCCGTCGTCACCTTCATCGTCGTCCTGCTCCAGCTCAGTCGCTCTGCTCGGCGTGCTGGGCGCCTCGTCGTCTCCCAACGCGGCCACGGCGAAGACGCCGCCTACCAGGGCAAGCAGCGCAAGCACCGAGAAGACCGCGCCACGCACGCCGCGACGCTTGGCGGGAACGCTTTGGCCGATTTCATCGAAGGGCAGGAGTCCTACAGAATCCACGCCCGGCGTGGGGTTGTACCGCATCGGGCGCAACGTGCGGTAGGAGAGGTACGCGTAAATTGGCGCGCATAGGAAGAACAACGCGTACATGCCCAGCCAGATGGGCAGAAGAACTGTGCCGAGGGTTGGTCCGTTGATAATCGCTAGCATGGCGCAGTTCACGCCCACCGTGGCAAGTACTACGCCAATGAGACTCTCCATCTTCGTTATGCGCAAGGCCCGGAAAAACGCCCGAAACGGACCCAGCCTCCGACCGGAGTCCTTCGAAGTCCGCACGAACGGCGAACGGACGCCCAACATGCATTTGGTGGCGGCGGTGAGGTTGGTCCACTTGATGGCAAACCACATGCCCTGCACGAGCAGCGCTTGCCCAAGTGTGGTCTGGCCAGCGCGGCGCAGCACCATATGGAGGCGCACGACGCCATCGACCATGAGAAACAGAGGAACGAAGGCGAGGAGGGCGAGTTCGCGTTGGTGGTGCGTCGTGGCATCGTAGCCGATGACGGGGCCGAGGCCCAAGTACAGAAGGACGCCGGCGATGGTGAGGACGAAGAAGCCGTCGAACCAATGCAGGTTAGAAGCCAGGAAATCGATTTTCTGGCGGGCGCTCATTTTGGAGCGCAGGATGAGCCCGAAGCGCGAGAAGAAGATGCGGACGTTGCCGAAAGCCCAGCGGTGGAACTGCTTCTTGTACGCGTCGAAGACCGCGGGCATGAGGCCCTTGCCGAAGCTGCGGTCCACGTAGAGAGAATCCCAACCCGCTGCCGCCAACCTCACGCTGACTTCCGCGTCCTCACAGATCTGGTCCTCCGCGAAGCCCCCGACGCCTTCGAGGGCGCGGCGGCGCAGCATGCCCATTGTGCCACAGAAGATGATGGCGCTCTGCTCGTTGCGCGACGGCATGATGGCGTGGTAGAAGT
>CAZXUC010000062.1:0-1734 GCA_964643795.1 uncultured Halobacteriales archaeon
GTCCGAAGCTCGCCCACGAACCTGCCCGGCCGAAGGGGCCCGGCCTGAATTTTGTTCCAAGGCCATCCGTCCACAAAAAGGGTTCGCAGCCTGCCGCGTCGAGGAATCGGTTCTGTGAAAATCCGTGCAATCCCAGGCCTCCAGTTCTGCCACTTCTGCCACCCGAGCGCACGCGATGGGGCACTCTGCCCATCAGAATCCGTCAATCGTCGTTGTCCCGCTCGTCGCCTTTTTATGGGATGGCCTCGTCGGATTGTTCCTTGATTGAAGGGCAAAACGACGTCCCGGTCGCCGTGGTGGGTTCCGGGGGCTTCGGCACCTGCCTCTCCTACCTGTTGGCCCGCAACGGCCTCGAGGTACGGCAATGGTGTCGCAGTCCCGAGTACGCGCAGACGCTTTCGAACACGCGCGAGAACCCGAAGTACCTCCCAGGCATCAAACTCCCGCTCAACGTGTGGATTACGCCGAGCTTACAGGACGCCGTGTCGGGGGCGGAAGTCGTCGTCGCCGCTGTGCCCAGCCAGGCGATGCGCGAATCCGCCATGGCGTACAAGCCGTTTCTGTCCAAGGGTGCCAAGGTCCTGAACGTGGCTAAGGGGATTGAGCACGGCACGTACCTGCGCATGTCCGAAGTCCTCAACGAAGTCCTCGGCCCCTCCTATCCAGTCGCATCGCTTTCCGGGCCAAACCATGCCGAGGAGATTGCCCGCGGCATGCCCTCCGCGACCGTCATCGCGTCAAAGTCCCCCAGCGCCCTGAACCTCCTATGCGACCTCTTCACGACGGATTGGTTCAAGGCCTACCCGCGGCGCGACCTCGTCGGCGTCGAACTCGGGGGGGTGCTGAAGAACATCACGGCAATCGCGGCCGGAGTCACACGCGGGATCGGGTTCGGCGACAACTCGAGCGCCGCCGTCATCACGCTCGGCCTCGACGAGATGGTGCGCTTCGGCGTGTCGCATGGTGCAAAGAAGGAGACGTTCACCGGTCTGTCCGGGTTTGGCGACCTCATCGCCACCGCGACGTCGAGCCACAGCCGCAACCGACGCGTCGGAGAGCTCCTGGGGCGGGGACTGACGATGCAAGCCGCTCTTGCCACGATGGGCGGACAAGTGGCGGAGGGGGTCCACGCTGCGAAGTTCGTGCACGAACAGGCAGAGAAGGAGAAGATTCCTCTCCCCTTGACGACGGAAATCTACCGCATCTTGTACGAAGGGAAGGATGTGCGGCTCGCGGTCAAGGACCTGCTTACGCTACTGTGACCGCGACTTGAACCTATGCCGTGACCTTCGGCTGGATTGTGAACCGGAAGTCGGCCTGCGTGTTGGTCCCGTGACCCTGCAGCGAAAGCGTCGCTTGAGTTTCGGCGCCGGACGAGACGGTGCGGTTTGCAAGCTTTTCAATCGTCATGGGGCCGCTGGCCTGGTCGACGGCGTAGTTGAAGAGAAAGTACTCAGGCATTGCAGTGGTCGCGGTGCCGGGCCTGGAACCGATCGGTCGTGTTGAGCATCGCCTCGATGACAATGGTCGAGTTCGCGGGGACGTATATTGTCTCGCTCGCCGAGTCCGTGCCAAGTTGGAGCATCAAGGATTTCGTGATGGCCTGCGGCACCGGAGCCTCGACGTCAGGAGTCTCAGCGGAATTATCCTGGGTGTCCGCTGGCGGGCTTGCGCATCAAGCCAGGGAGGCAAGCATCAGCACGACAAGTGGCGTCGCCAAGCGGGGGGGGGGGG